>JACQZR010000266.1 GCA_016213775.1 Acidobacteriota bacterium | reverse complement strand
TGCGAGCGGCTGGTGAAGACGGCGCTGGATGGGGGCTACAGCGGCAATTGGGGGCTGGAGGTAACGCCGCGGTCGGCGCGAGGAGTGAAGATGCCGGTGGAGGAACTGTTCGCCAAGGAAGTGGAAACGGTACTGGGAGCCAAAGCAATCGTAGACCGGCTTGTGCTCAAAAGAGTTGGTGCTTAAGAAAGGCTGACCGCCATGACTACTTCGGTAACGCGCCGCCAGTTGGCCGCAGCGGCTGCGCCGTTTCTCATCGTGCCCCGCCACGTTCTTGGAATGGGGTTCACACCGCCTTCGGACAGGATCACGCTGGCGAGCATTGGCATGGGCCGGCAGGGCATGGCCGTGACCATGGATCTGCTGGAGCGGAGCGATGTGCAGGTGATTGCTGTCTGCGATGTCAACAAAGGCAGCAAGGACTATGCGGAGTATGGGAGCAACGCGCTGCTCACGTCGGCCCGGCGAATGCTGGGCAAAGGGTACGAGCAATGGGGAACGGATCTGGCATCGCCCGGATCAGTGAACCTGACGCAGACGTTCCGCACCAGCCTCGGGATGGGGGGACGCGAGCCGGCGAAGCGGATGGTGGAGGCCTATTACGCCTCACGTAATAACGCAGCTTACAAAGGATGCGCCGCTTACGCCGATTTCCGTGAACTGCTGGACAAGACGGCGGACCTGGACGCTGTGTACGTGGCCACGCCCGATCACTGGCACGCGCCCATCGCAATGGCCGCGATGCGGAAAAAGAAGCATGTGCTGGGGCAGAAGCCGATGGCACACTCTATCGGGGAAGCGCGGCGCATGGCGGCGCTCGCCGCCGAAAATAAAGTGGCCACCTCATTGCCGGTGAACAATCCGACGAGCGATTCCACAAAGCTGATTGCCGCCTGGATTGCCGACGGGGCGATTGGCAAGGTGAAGGAGGTCCACAACTGGTCGAGCCGTCCCTTCTGGCCGCAAGGGGTCGAGCGTCCCGCGGAGGCGATGCCGGTGCCGGAGAATCTGGATTGGGACATGTGGCTGGGGCCCGCCGCGGCACGCCCGTATCACAAAGCGTACCTGCCGTTTGTGTGGCGCGGGTGGTTTGATTTCGGGTGCGGGTCGTTTGGCGACATGGGCTGCTACAGCTTTGCCGGTATCTACAAGATTCTTGGATTGACACCGCCGACGGTGGTGGAAGCTTCGTCGAGCGAGCCGCATTCGGAAAGCTACCCCGCAGCATCCATCGTGCATATGGATTTCCCCGCCGCGGGTGGGCGTGGACCCGTGCATCTTACCTGGTACGACGGCGGATTGATGCCCGCGCGGCCGGCCGGTATCAAGGAGGAGGATCAATCGCTGTTCCGTCCGCGCGGAGAAGGCATACTGTACAGAGGGGATAAAGGGATCCTATTGGCTGGTTTCAACGGCCAGAACCCGCGGGTTTATCCGGAACAGGCGAAATACACCGCGCCGCGGCGGCAGCGTAATGCCGGCGAGCGCGAACGCGAACGCGACGGGGCAATAGATCAGTGGGTAGCGGCATGTAAGGGCGGGCCTGCGCCGGAGGCTGGATTTGTGGCACAACGGCCAGTGACTGAGGCTTTCCTGCTGGGCTGTCTGGCGCAACGGCTACCGGGCGAGCGTTTGGAATGGGACACCTCCAGCGGCGGCCTGAAATCGAAAACCGGAGCGAAATTCGTCGACCCGCCGTACCGGGGCGGATGGACATAACTGCATTTATGGAGTAACCGCTCGCTCAGAGTCTGTGAAAAAATCCGAAAACCGCTTGCTGACGCGCGTGGCTCCGTAGGGCGGTTTTTGCCACGGATAACCTAAGGTTGACCTCGACCCGTTCCTAGGTGTAACCTCTACTTTCCACAACTATGGTTATCCCAACTACTTACGGGGCGGCTTTAGCGCTGGCATTACTTTCGATGCTGTGCTGGGGTTCGTGGGCCAATACGTTCAAGCTGACTGGCGGCAAATGGCGTTTCGAACTGTTCTACTTCGATTACGCTTTCGGCGTACTTCTTACCGCCATCATAGCGGCCTTCACCTTTGGACAGTATGGAACGGAACTCACCTTTCAAGACAATCTCGCCATCGCGAGCAAGCGGGCCATGGCGTACGCCTTCACGGCGGGCGTTGTCTTCAATCTGGCGAATATGCTGCTGGTGGGCGCTATTGCCATTGCCGGTATGGCGGTTGCGTTCCCGATCGGCATCGGCTTGGCCCTCGTCATCGGCGTGATCTGGAACTACACTATCAATCCGCAAGGCAATCCCACGCTGCTGGGGGTGGGTGTCCTGCTGGTGGTGGCGGCGATCATCGTCGATGCGATGGCCTTTTCGGCCCACCGCAGGAGCGTCGCCGCGAATCAGGGAAAGAAGTCGAGGAGCCATACCAAGGGCATCGTCATCAGCCTTCTGAGCGGCGTGCTGATGGGGTCGTTTTACCCGCTGGTGGAGATGTCGCGTGTGGGCGAGGTGGGGCTTGGAGCGTACTCGGTGGCGGTGTGCTTTGGCGCCGGCGTTCTGCTGTCCACCTGGATCTTCAACATCTATTTCATGAATCTGCCGCTGCACGGCAAGCCAGTCGATTTCGGCGAGTACTGGAAGGGAACACGGAAGGAGCACCTGCTCGGATTGATTGGCGGGGCGCTGTGGAGCATTGGCGCGATTACGAATTTCGTGGCCGCGAGCGCACCCAAGACTGTTCAGGTGGGACCAGCGGTCAGCTACGCCCTCGGACAAGGGGCCACGCTGGTGAGCGCACTTTGGGGTCTGTTCTACTGGAAGGAGTTTGCCGGTGCTGACGCCAAGGTCCGCACTTTGCTCGGGCTCATGTTGGTCCTGTTTGTCTGCGGCCTGGCAGCGGTTTCGCTTGCGCCGCTCTACGTCAGGTGATTAAAAAAGCGCCGGCGCCGTCTCTTTTGGAGGATCGCATCAGCAACCGGCGCGCTTCTCACCTCTGGAGTGGTATGCCATCCAGGATATCCGCAAGCGATGGCATATTCCCATACCGTCGAAAGTGTATTTATTTCACATCTCCATTCCGGGCTGTGTCTTCAGGAGCTTGGGGCGTGCGTGCGCGTCCGCCACTCAAACTTAAGAAACTTAACAGTCGTCTCGCGCATATAGACTATAGAGAGGTGTCTGGTCCATGAAACCCTTGATTGCATTCGTTGGAGGGGCTCTGGTGGCGGGTAGTATCGCCCTCCTGGTGACCAACCGCGGTTCGGAGCAGCCTTCGCAACCCGCACCGCAAGAGGTGGTGCAGAAGACCCTGGAACCGCAGCCCTCGGGAAGTCCGGCGGTGGTACCCACCAACCCGGCGCCGGTATCTTCATTCGCGCGGGCGCCACAGCAGCGCGCCACACCGGCATCAGGCAAGACACCGCCGAAATCGCAGGAACAAGCCACGCAACAACCGTCTCCCCAGACGCCCGATACAACGCCTTCGAGTGTACCGGCGGCGAGTGCACCGGCGGCGATCCCGCAGCAGGCATCCAATCCTGCTCCCGCGCCGGCACAGGCCGCGCCCCGCGAACCGAATCGAGTGACGCTGGCGCCCGGAACCCCTGTAGTCGTGCGGCTGGTGCAGACGTTGAGTTCCGAGACGGTGCATGACGGGCAGACATTTGAAGCTACATTGGATCAGCCGATAATCGTAGACGGGTTTGCGATCGCAGAGCGCGGGGCTCGGGTGGAGGGACGCGTGATTGATACCGAGAAAGCGGGTCGAGTGAAGGGGGTTTCACATCTGTCGCTCGAACTCACCCGTATCCACACCTCCGATGGACAAAAGGTGGGGATTCAAACACAGGCATGGGACAAGGAAGGTGAGCAGACGCGCAAATCGGACGCACAAAAAGTCGCGATCGGCGCTGGGGTCGGGGCGGCATTGGGGGCGATCTTTGGGGGCGGAAAAGGCGCTGCCATCGGCGCAGGTTCCGGCGGCGCAGCCGGCACAGGAGTGGTTTTAGCCACTCGGGGCAAGCCGGTGGTTTTGCCGGTGGAGTCGAAAGTATCGTTCCGTTTACGGACCGCGGTAACGATCACTGAAAGATGAAATGATCGTCCAGTATTAGAGAGTACACCTTATTTCGTTTATAGTAGTGGATGGGGGTTCGGTCCGGTAGAGGAGGTTCAGGATGCCTTTTCAACCTGTTCGTGCAGAGTCACTCAGTGCGCAGGTCTTTGAAACGATACGTGATGCCATTTTCCGGGGCGAATTGAAACCCGGAGAGACATTGCGAGAGCTTGGTCTTGCGAAGACGCTCAACGTGAGTCAGGCGACGGTTCGGGAAGCGCTGGCGCATCTCGAGCAGTACGGACTTGTTGTGCGTACACCAAATCGCAGTACCAACGTGACGACATTCGCGGCGGACGAAGCAGACCAACGACAGGCAGTACGATGTGCTTTGGAAACCGTCGCGTTTCTGGAAGCCCGGGAGCGGATGACTCCTGATGAAATGGAGGAGATTGCAATGCTTGCTAATGAAGCGGAGCAATCCTCTCGCAACGGCGCCTATGATGCTATCCAAGCCGAGCGGCGCTTTCACGGGCGCGTATGGGAATTGGCTGGAAATCCGGTACTGTCTCGCACTTTGGAGCAGGTTTCCATGCCATTGTTTGTCCGCCGCGCGCGCCTGCGGGGTGGAGCCGGAGTGGAGTACAAGCATCTCGCCGCCAATCTGCGGTCCGGTGATTCCACCGCGATCGCGGAGTCGCTAAAGTCGCATTTGCAGCAACCGCCAGTTGGAGGTGAAGAATCCGCGGACGAGGTAGCAACCGCGGCGACAATGACCGCGTAACCGCTGGTTCTTGATGTGCCGCACGCCGGTATAATGCAATGGATGAACTGCATTCCTCGCCGTGCGCTTTTGCAGGCCGCTGCCGCACCCGCTGTGCTGCGGTCGCAGCAACGCCTGCCAAACGTTGTGTTCCTGCTGCTTGATGATCTGGGTGTCGGCGATGTTGGCTGTTTTGGCCAAACAAAGATCAAGACACCGAATATCGACAGGCTAGGTAGCGAAGGCTTGCGATTCACAAGCGCCTATGCAGGCGGGACGGTTTGCGCGCCGTCTCGCTGCTCGCTAATGACGGGCTTGCATAACGGTCATGCCGCTATCCGAGCCAATGCGGGTACGGCTCCAATTGCACCCGGGGATGTCACCTTTGTCACGCACCTCAAGAAGGCGGGGTACGCGACCGGGGGGTTTGGGAAATGGGGCCTTGGCGATGCGGGTACTACGGGGGCACCGGAACGGCACGGCTTCGATGAGTTCTTCGGCTACCTCCATCAGATCCACGCGCACAACTACTACACGGACTTTCTTTGGAACAATGGCAAGCGTCACGAGATTCCGGACAACCGGGATGGTGGGCGCAAGGTGTATAGCGCGGACGTGATCGCCGAGAGGAGCTACGACTTTCTGAGGCGCAGGAAGGATTCGCCTTTCTTCCTGTATGCCACCTACACGCTGCCGCACGCCGCCTATGAGGTTCCCGGTCAGGGCGAGTACGCCAAACAGCCATGGCCGGAGGTGGAGAAAAACATGGCCTCGATGGTGACGCGAGCCGATGACATGGCGGGACGTCTGCTCGGGCTGCTTCGCGATCTGCGGTTGGAGGAGAACACCCTGGTGCTCTTCGCCAGCGACAATGGAGCGCCCACCGGAGGTTCTCATTCCGCTTCGTTCTTCAACAGCACGGCGGGGCTGCGCGGAGCCAAAGGGACGATGTATGAAGGCGGCATTCGCATTCCGGCGATTGCGCGGTGGCCCGGGAGGATCAAGGCGGGTTCGGTCTCGGCGACGCCGTGGGCATTTTGCGACCTGTTCCCGACATTTCTCGATCTGGCTGGGTTGCGCGCACCCGTAGGTCTGGATGGGCGGAACCTGATGCCGCTGTTTCTGGGCAAGGAGACGCGCGCACCCGAGCGGACGCTGTATTGGGAGAACTGGGGCTTCGACTTCAAGACATCGACATTGCCGCCGGGGTCGTTGCGGCAAGCGGCGCGCGTAGGGAATTGGAAGGCGGTGAAGGAATCGCCGGCCCGGCCTTTGGAGCTGTTTGATCTTGCCACGGACCCGTTTGAGAGGACGGATCTGTCGGCGGCGGAGCCCACCGTTGCCGCACGCATGGCGGCAGTGCTGAAGCAGAATCACACGCCGCCCCGGCCGCATGCCGGGGGGACGCGCGACTGGGTAAAGTGACGTGATTCGGCCCGGCAATGGTGCTCGCTACCAGAGCGTACGGACTTGGGATGCCCGGATCTTCCTGTCGCGACTAATGAGGGCCGCTCGAAGAGCAACCGCCGTGGCTGCCACAATTCGATCCGGCAGGTCCGGAACCTCTAAGCGGCTCACCAATTCGAGGGCATCGGCGACCATGCGGTCGAGTGGCGCTAATAAGAATGGAGATGCCGGGTCATCCAATGCACGGATCAACCGATCACGCGCCACGACAGGCAAACGACCCTTCTCGACAAGATAGGTTAGTTCCACGAGACAAATCGAGGGCACATGAATATGCTCCCCGGCAGCCGTCGCGGCATCGAGGGCATCAGCCGCATTTGCCGATAGCCGGTCGTCAGCCGACAGGTACCAGACAATGGTGTGTGTATCTGCCACAACCGCAGGCATCAGATGTCTTCCCTGGGGAAGTTCCGTCCCATGTCCCGCTGATTCTCGTCGATCTCCTCCGACGACAGCGAAATACCCAGGTCGGCCCACAGGCCTCTGACACTCTTGAAGGGTCTCTTCCTTCCTGCCTCGTCACGAAGTTTGGCGGCATGGTTCAGCACTTCTTGCTGTTTGTCAGCCGGCAACGCGCGGACGGCTTCCAGAATCGCTTGTTCGAGAGACATGAAGAACCTCAATCTCATTATCCGCCGCCGCGCTGGCACTGCAAAGTATGGCCTCAACCGTGTGCTGTGGGGCGAGCCCGCTTGACTTCTCGCCTGTGCCGATGCATACTCATATCAAAAATCTATGGGTCGCCCACAACAACCCGGCGCAGATTCCGTTGGTACGCTGGATCTGCTGATCCTGTCCCGCCTGGCTCGCGGGCAAATGCACGGATTTGGCATTGCCGAGTACCTTCACGGAGTCTCGGACGCTTTGCATGTGGAAGAGGGATCGTTGTATCCGGCCCTCCACCGGCTCGAGTCGCAGGGGTTGATTGAGTCGGCCTGGGGCGTTTCCGAAAACAACCGCCGGGCCCGTTTCTACAAGCTCACGCCGCGGGGACGCAAGCAAGTCACAGTGAAGATCTCAAACTGGCGGCGGGTGGTGGAGGCGGTCAACCGTGTGATCGACCCGTTGGTGCCATAATGCCCAATCAGTTTTGGATTGAGGTGCGGGTTCGGCTGGCTGCTCTGTTCGCCAGGCGCAGCCTGCATGCCAGAGCCAGTGAAGAGTTGGAGTTCCACCTCGCGATGCGTGAGCAGCGCTTGATCGAAGCGGGTGTACCACCTGAGGAGGCACGCGGGCGGGCTCGCCGCGAGGTGGGCAACCCGTCACTGCTGGCGGAACAGACGCTCGATTCCTGGAGGTACTCACTTGTGGATACGCTGATTCAGGACATCCGTTATGGGCTTCGGACGCTTCGCCGGAATCCGGGTTTCACTGCGACGGCCGTGCTATCTCTCGCACTCGGCATCGGCGCCAATACGGCTATCTTCAGTGTGTTTGACGCGCTACTTTTTCGACCGCTTCCGCTCAAGTCGCCCGCGGAACTGGTGCTGGCCACGCAGCACTTCAGCGATCGGCAGTCCCTGATGCTCAACAACCGGCAGCGTGAAGCGTTTGCAGCGAGTGAGACGCTTGCGGGGCTGTGCGCGTCCCGGCATTCGATCCTGCGCGCAAGAACGTCAGGAGAATCGCAGTTCGTCGAGGGGATGCTCGCCAGTGGGAACTGTGCTTCTTTACTTGGCATATCCTCCGCCCTCGGACGAATGATTACCGAAGCCGATGATCAGGCTGCGGATGCCGTGGCGGTGTTGAGCTACGGCTACTGGCAGCGCCAGTTCGGCGCCGACCCGAATGCCATCGGACAGACGGTCACTTTACAGGACCGGCCTTTCACGATTGTGGGTGTTGCTCAGCGGGGATTTACGGGGCTGGAACCGGGTAGACCCGCCGACATCATCGTCCCGCTGAAAAGCCAGGGTGGACCGTTGCTGACAAATCCGGATGTTTATTGGTTGCGGCTGCTGGGCCGGCGAAGGCCCGGATTGTCTATCGAACAGGTGCAAGCCGATCTTGCGGTGCGGTTCGCGAATTTGCCGCGAAACCCCAAAATAAAAGGCCCGCCGCCGAGGTTGGAAGTCATCCCGGCGGGCAGCGGATTCGGTGACGTGCGAATGCAGTTCGCCCTTCCGCTGCGGATTCTGATGAGCGCGGTCGCTCTGGTTTTGTTGATCGCGTGTATGAATCTTGCCAGCCTGTTGCTCGCTCGGGCCAGCGGGCGGCGTCAGGAGATTCACATGCGAATCGCCCTGGGCGCAGGCCGCGGCCGTCTCCTGCGGCAGATGCTGACGGAGAGCCTGCTGCTGTCCAGCCTGGGCGCCCTTTTCGCTTTCGGAATTGCACAGGTGGCGAGCAAGCTGGTGGTGCAGTCAATGTCCCGTGGCCGGACACCGATCTCGCTGGACCTTGCGCCCGACTGGCGGACGCTGGCCTTTACCGCTGCGGTGAGTTTGTTGACGGGGGTATTGTTCGGCATCGTTCCGGCGTTGCGCGTGATCCGGGACGACACGATCGGCGCTCAGCATGGATCGCGTCTGAAGACCGGCTCACGGGCATGGTCCGCGGCGCTGATCGTCTCCCAGGTAGCTCTGTGTGTGATCGTGCTGGTTTCGGCGGGCATGCTGCTGGGAAGTCTGCGTAAGCTTCAGCAGGTGGACGCGGGCTTCCGAAAGGAAGGCCTGCTGATGCTGAGCTTCAGCGCCGGCCACTATAAGGGCCCAGACGCGCTTCGCCTGCACCGGGAACTGCACCAGCGCTTTGCGGCACTTCCTGGAGTGGTGGCAGTGAGCACTTTTGCGGATGTGCCGCTCGGAGGCGCCAACGTCACGACCAACGACTTCAGCATCAATCAAGTGGGTCCACGTTTCTTCGAGACCATGGGGATTGCGCTTGTGTCGGGTCGCCCGTTTAGCGAACAGGATGCCGTGGAGCGCCGGCCGGTGGCCATCATCAGCGAGACTGTGGCCCGGAGATTCTTCCCTGACCGGAACCCGCTCGGCCGGCACCTTGACGTTTTTGGGACCGACAGTGAGGTCATCGGCATTGTGAGGGACGCCCGTTATCGAAGCCTGCGCGAGCCCGCCGAACCCATGGTTTACCAGCCTGCCTTCGGATCAGGATCGTATGCCATCCGCACCTCCGGTGATCCCGCAATGCTCGCTGGCGCCGTTCGGCGTGAGCTCCGCGAAACGGCGCGTGACGTCCCCGTCTGGTACCTCGATACGTTGGATGACCGTGTGGACGCGACTCTGGTCCGGGAACGCATGGTTTCCACGCTATGTTCCTGGTTCGGCGGGTTTGCGCTCCTGATCGCCTGCATTGGACTGTATGGACGCCTCTCCTACGCCGTCTCGGAGCGGACCGGCGAGATCGGCGTGAGAATGGCGCTGGGCGCCAGGCAGCTCCAGGTTGTGTGGATGGTCCTGAAGGACGCGCTGATTCTCACAGTATGCGGAATCTGTATCGGTGTGCCCCTCGCCCTCGCTTCGACGCAGGTGTTCCGCAGCTTGCTGTTCGGAGCCGGCGCCACTGATGCGGCTGCTTTCGCGGCGATTGTGACCGGCATCCTTGGGGCAACTTTGATAGCCGGTTACATCCCGGCGAGCCGTGCGGCGCGCGTGGATCCGCTGATCGCATTGAGGACTGAATAGCGTTTTCAGAATAAATCCAGCCGTCCTGAAATAAGCGGGTTCCCGTCGCGTCATAGAGAGTGAGGAGAGGAGCCATGCGGCATCTGAAGACAAAGCACACTCTGTGGGTGACCACTCTGTTGCTGTTGGTGACTGGGGCGCTTTGCGCGCAGGACATCAGAGGCGATTGGCAAGGGACGCTGGAAGCAAGAGAAATGCGCATGATCATTCGCATTTCGAAGCAGCTTGACGGCAGCCTGGAGGCCAGAATCATTCGAGTTGGCGAGAATGTGCCCGACTGGGGATCGGGTAACCGGGCCAATTCGGTGTCGCTAGAAGGCTCCGATTTCAGGTTCACGGTCGACTCCATGAAGGTCGTTTACGAAGGAAAACTGAGCGCCGGCGGAAACTCGATGACGGGCACATTGACGCAGGGGGGCTCCCTTCCCCTGGAACTGCATCGCGCGACCAAGGATACCGCGTGGCGCGATCCGGTTCCGCATACCGATCAGTTCGTCACGGTGGATCAGGACGTCAGGCTGGAAGTCCTCGATTGGGGCGGCTCCGGTCCGCCGCTGGTTCTTCTCGCGGGTATGGGAAACACGGCGCACATATTCGACAGGTTGGCGCCAAAGCTCATCCACCAGTTTCACGTTTACGGAATCACAAGGCGTGGATTCGGGGCGTCGAGCAGACCCTTCTCAGGTTATTCCGCGGATCGGTTAGCGGACGACGTTCTGCGAGTGATCGACGCCTTGAAGCTGAACCGTCCGGTCCTGGCGGGGCACTCCGTTGCCGGGGAGGAGATGAGTTCGATTGGATCGCGGTATCCGGAGAAAGTCGCCGGCCTGGTGTATCTCGAGGCCGCGCACGCCTACGCTATTGATGATGCGGCGCTGTCCTGCTCGCTGCCGCCGGCGCCTCCGCAGAAGGCCAGTCCTAAGACGGTGCAGGCCGCGATTCAAGCCGGGACGCAAAGGTACACGAGCATCCGGGCTCCCGCGCTCGCCATATATGCCGCGCCCAAGGAAGGCACGCCGCCCAATGGTGCAGCCCCTGCCAGAGACGGTTGCGCGAAGGCGTTCGCAAAGGGGGCGCCTTTATCACGCATTGTTCGGGTGCCGGGAGCGACTCACTACGTGTTCCTGTCAAACGAATCGGAAGTGCTGAAAGAAATTCGGAGCTTCGTTGGCGGCTTGAAGAAATAGGCGCCGTCACGGAGCAGCGACGCTCTCCTTTGAGCCAACTCGAGATGACTGCTAAGGTTGAGCTATGGATCTGCCGCAAAACATCGAAATTCGACCCGATGTCATGATGGGCAAGCCATGCCTCAAGGGCACTCGCATTCCTGTCTACCTGATCCTCGAAAAGTTGGGAGCTGGGGAGACGGCTGAAGAGATCCTTGCCGCATATCCGCAACTGACCAAAGACCACATCACCGCTGCTCTTCAAGGCGCTGCGGTTGGGCCGATGTGATCGAGGGTGTCGCAATCGAAGAGTCGTGTTTTACGACCTGTAGGGCCGGAAGAGTTCGGTGGTGAAGTAGCGTTCCATGCGGTCAGGCAGCACCGTCACGACATTTGGCTGCGCGGGCAGGCGCTTCATTGCGGCTAACTGCGCGGCGCGGTAATTCAGGCCGGAACTTGGTCCCACGGGGAATCCACGCCGGATCAACTCACGGGTGATTTCGAGGGCTTCGATATCCTTCACTTCGATGGTGTCCAGTCCGGGCAATTCGCCCTCGCGGAAGATAGTGGACACGCACTCGACAACGCCGGGGATGCGCGCGGAGTAGCTGCAACATTCGATGTCGCCCTGATGAATGATGTCGACGGGCCTGGCGGCGATGGGTGTGATGCGGCAGCCGGCTTCGGCGAATCCCTGATACAGGCCGACCAGCGTGCCGCCGGTGCCGACACCGCTTACCACCATGTCGACGCGGTTGCCGGGAATCTGATCGAGCACTTCAGACGCAGTGCCGACGCGGTGGGAAGCCGCATTGTCGGGGTTGGAGAACTGCTTCGGCAGGAAGGCGTTCCACTCGCGGGCGAGTCTTTCGGTTTCCGCGATCGCGGTCTGGATGCCGCCCTCCTTGGGAGTGAGCCGGATCTCACCGCCGTAAGCGCGGATCATCAGCACGCGCTCGTTGGAAACGCCCTCCGGCATGACGGCCACAAAGCGGATGCCCAACTGAGCGCAGGCCAGCGCCATGGCAATGCTGGTGGATCCGGATGACGCCTCGATCACAGTAGAACCGTGGCCGATTGCGCCGGTTCGCCAAGCCTTCTGAAGAATGTAGCGTGCGATGCGATCCTTGGTGGAACCCGATGGATTCAGGAACTCCAGTTTGCACCAGATGGGGGGCAGGGAAGGGTCGAGTGGAATGGGGACGAGTGGGGTTTTCGAAAGTGGAATCATGTTTGTGTCACCGCGGGCTGCTGTTGCGTCGCGCAATGGATGGTGCCCAAACCGAGCACGAGATCGCCGCAGTAGATGGGGATAATTTCATGCTGCGGCATCACGCGGGCCAGCGTGTTGAGAGCGATACGATCCGCGGGATCGTTGAACACGGGCGCAAGGACGATGCCGTTGGCGATGTAGAAATTGGCGTAGCTGGCCGGAAGGCGCTGGCCGTCGAACCACACCGGGCGCGGCATCGGCAGCTTCACCACTTCAAGCGGCGTCTTCTTCAGTAGCTTCCAATTCTCCCGCAGGATGCCGTGGTTGTCCTCGTTTCGATCGGCCTCGCTCGCCACCACGACGGTGGTCTCATTCACGAACCGCGCCAGGTCATCGATGTGCCCGTGTGTGTCGTCGCCGGCGATCCCATCCTTCAGCCAGATGACGATGTGCGCGCCGAACCATTCACAGAGTACGGTTTCGATTTCCTGGCGGGTGAGTCCGGGATTACGCGCCTGAATGGGGCTGAGCAGGCATTCCTCGGTGGTCATCAGCAAACCGCTGCCATTAACGTCGATGCTGCCGCCCTCGAGCACGATGTGGCGTTTGCCGAGCATCGGTTTGAAGTACGCCATATGTAGCTTGGGTCGCAGCAGCGCCGGAATCCTCGCGTCGCGTTCATGATTGGCATACTTCGCCCAGCCGTTGAATCGCCAGTGGGTCATTGACGTCGTGGCGCCATTGGTGAGGAAGATCGGGCAGAAGTCGCGCGTCCAACTGCGATCGGTGGGGAACTGGAAGAATTCCACATGGTCCATGGTGGCGCCGGACTTGTCGAGCACGGTGCGCGCGGCCAGTTCGGCCTTATCATCCGCAACGATGATGCGCACCTTCTCGACGCGGGAAAGGTATCGGACCATCTCGCCGTAAACCCACGGCACTGGTGCGAACTTGCCGGGCCAGTCGGATTTCTCATGGGGCCAGGCGAGCCACGTTGCTTCATGGGGAGCCCACTCGGCGGGCATGCGATAGCCGAGCGATTTGGGAGTGCCCTGCTGTCTCATCACCGCCGCCAGCGCTCCAGCAAAGGGGCGTATGCGTCAATGCGGCGATCGCGGAAGAAGGGCCAGTTGCGGCGCACCTCTTCCGAATGAGCCGTACTGCATTCGGTGACGAGGATCTCTTCCTTGTCTGACGAAGCCTGGGCGATGACGCGGCCGAACGGATCGGCGACGAATGAGTTCCCCCAGAATTCGAGGCCCGATTCGGGCGAGCCTTCAAAGCCCACACGATTGACTGCAGCGACGTAAATGCCGTTGGCAATCGCATGGGCACGCTGGATGGTGCGCCAGGCATCGAGCTGCGCCTCGCCGTATTGCGACTTTTCTTGTGGGTGCCACCCGATGGCGGTGGGATAGAACAAGACGTTGGCGCCGAGCAGCGCGGTGGCGCGTGCGCCTTCCGGATACCACTGATCCCAGCAAACGAGAACGCCGACGCGTCCGAAGCGTGTGTCGAAGTTGAGGAAGCCCAGATCGCCCGGGGTGAAGTAGAACTTCTCGTAGTAGAGCGGATCGTCGGGAATGTGCATCTTGCGGTAGATGCCGGCGAGGTTTCCCTCATCGTCGAGAACGGCCGCCGTGTTGTGATACAGCCCCGGCGCTCGCCGCTCAAACAACGATGCGATCACAACCACTCCGCAGTCTTTGGCAGCTTTGGCGATCGCTTCCGTGGAAGGGCCCGGAATAGATTCGGCAAGATTGAACAGTTCGTGATTCTCTTCGCGGCAGAAATACTGCGAGCGGAACAGTTCCTGCAAACAGACGATCTGCGCGCCTTGCGCGGCGGCATCGCGGATTCGTGCCACGGCCTTGTGCAGATTCTCTTCCGGACGAGTGGAGCACGTCATTTGCACCAGCCCGATCCGGAAACGCTGGTCATCAATTGGCATAGTCCTCTATTTTCGCGCAAGACCTATGTGCGGATGGGATACTAGCGATATATGGGTGAACGCCACCGGCTGCTGATTGTCGATCTCGATCCCGTAATTCAGGAACAACTCGCCGCGGCGTTAGCTGCTCCCGGCCGTCACATCGAACATGCGAACAGCGCGGGCGACGCTGTGATGAAGATGAACGGCGAGCCTTTCGATCTGGTGATCAGCAATGCCGATCTGCTGGAGGCGATCGTGCAGGTGCAGCCGAGCAAGCGGGTGATACTGATGACGTGCTCGGCAACGCCGGAGAGTGTTGTGAGAGCCATCCGCGAGCGGGCATATTCTTATGTCGCCCAGCCATTCACTTTGCAGTCGGTGGTGGACCTGGTCGAGACGGCGCTCTACAACCCTGCGGGCGACGACGATATCGAGGTCCTCTCAGCCAAGCCCGACTGGCTATCGTTGCGGTTGCGCTGCAAACTGGAAACGGCGGATCGCATTCTTCCCTTTGTTCACGGTATGGGAACCGGGTTGGGGGAGCCGGAGCAATTGGAGATCGCCACGGCGTTTCGCGAGATTCTGCTGAATGCCATCGAGCATGGCGGCGGCTCAGATCCGCGCAATAAAGTGACGCTGACGTTCGCCCGCAGCGCGCGTGCCTTGTACTACTATGTGCGCGATCCGGGGCCGGGGTTTTCGTTTGAGAAACTGGCGCACGCCGCGGTTGCAAACCCGGAGGAGTCGCCCATCGAACATGTCCGCGTGCGTGAGGAGATGGGGATGCGGCCGGGCGGTTACGGGTTGCTGATGACGCGGAATCTTGTCGATGAGATGATTCACAACGAAGCCGGCAATGAGGTGTTGCTGATTAAGTATTTGCCTAACGCGAACGAGGATTCCAAAACGGCTCCGCGGCAGCAACATAACCAACCGGAACCTCGCGAATAAAGCCTTTCAACCACTGGGCGCAGTTTTCCATCCCGGCTTGCTCAGAAGGCGTGTGCCCGATGAGGATGAGGGCTTTGCGGCGTCCTTGGGCGGAGGCATCGGCAACGTAAGCGATGGTCTCCCATTCCGGGACTTCGCCGATGGCGAGCACTTCGACATCGCTGCGGCGAAGGATGCGCAAGTGTCCCGCTGACCCGCCCGCGCCGGGCGAGAGGGCGACCTTGGTGACCTTCATGCCGCGCTCGCCCACCACGCGCATGGTGGTAGCGCCAAGCTTGTCGCGCATGCCCGCCGCCAGCAGTTCCAGGGACGATTCAGGGAGACGGAACATCGAAGGCGCGGACGCGTCCTGATACTTCTGCCAGCCGAGCGCTTTGGTCATGCCTTCCAGCACGCCGTCCGGCCGGCGCATATGCCAGTGATCATGGAACCGGAAGACGACCATGTTGTGCTCCTTGATGAACTTTTCCTTCTCCAGGTAGACAGGATCGTTGGCGGAGGCGAAGGACTCGGTACGGTCCTGGTGGCTGTAGAAGGTGGGCTCGTGGGCGATCACAAGGTTCTTGCCTTCTGCTGCGGCGCGCTTGAGAACGTCGTAGGTGGCAAACATGGTAGTGGCGATGCCGGTGACGTGTGTGGAGGGGTCGCCGGATTTGATGGTGTCGACGGTCTCCTTGCGCCATTCGACGCCGACGTGTTCCCTGATGCGGTCGAGGATTTGGGCGGCTGTGAGTGCTTGTCCGGATTGTGCGGCCATCGATCCGGTGGTGGCGACCAGCGCCAGAAGCAGTTTCATGGGGCTCATTGTGGCACGATCGACGGCGTTCAATCCATTCGCAGAGTCTTGATGGGAGCAAGCTTCAGAGCGGTACGCGCGGGTCCGGCGCAGGCGAGCACTCCAGCGAGGAGCAGGATCGCGGCGGCGGTGGCGAGGTTGGCGGGGTCAGTTGCCTTGAGTTGGAAGAGGAAAGTGGTCATCCATTTCGTCGCCCACCACGCTACGGCGAAACCAATCATGAGGCCGGCGATCACTTGGCGTGCGCCGCTGGCGACAATGATCGCCATGACGTCGCGCGGGCGCGCTCCGAGCGCCATGCGGATGCCGATCTCCTGTTTGCGCAATGAGACCATGTAGGCCATTGTGCCGTAGATGCCGGCGGCGACCATCAGAAGTGTCAGTCCGGCGAAAGCAGCAAGCAGTGTCATCAGGACCCGTTCCAGCCGAGCGGAGGAGGCAACGACTGTGTCCATCGAAGTGAATTCGACAAACGGCTGCGATGGATCGAGAGAGCCGGCGGCGCGCCGCAGTTGCGGAATCACGTTGTTGACACCCGGCTGCACTTTGACGATCCACTTTGTGGAGACGAACGAGAACACACCTTTGACGACCGTCAGCGGCAGTTGGCCCGCGACCACGTAGATGGCCGGTGGAACGGGCCGCTTGGGGCCCATCTCGCGAACATCGGTCACCACACCGCCGATGGTGAATACGTCGGGCACCTTGAGGTAGTTCTTCATTGTGATCCGCTTGCCGAGCACATCGCCTTGCGGGTAGAACTGGCGCGCGAATGCTTCATTCACGATGGCAATCTGCGGCGCACCGGTGGTGTCCGATTGCGCAAAGTCGCGGCCGCGGACGATTTTCATTCCGAGGACACGGAAGGTGTCGGGACTTTGCATGCGGAACTGCATGCTCATGGTGCGGTCAGGTGTGGCGGTGTCGGGCAATTCGATCGGAAGGTTGAACTGTCCCTCGTAAGGCAACTGATTGGTGTAGGCGACATCGAGTACGCCGGGTACCTCGCGCATCTGGCGCGAGGCCTGTTCGTAGTAGTTCACCAGAGCCTGGACGGATTCGAGTTTGTCCGCGTTCAGCACCATCGGTGACACAAGCAGGTTCCGGGTATCAAAGCCCGTGCTGACGGAGCGGATGTTGAGGACGGTTCGTACCAGCAGGCCCGCGCCCGCCACCAGGATGGTGCACAGCGCTACTTGCGCGATGACGAGCACCTGACGGCTCATCAATGTGCCGCGGCCGGCCGAGACGCGGGTGGCGTTCTGTTGCAGGGATTCGCCGAGGCCGAGCCGGAAGGCGTGGAGCGCGGGGGCGAGTCCAAAGAGCAGGCCCACCAGGATGGAAACCGCGGCGGTGAACACGAGAGCGCGCTGATCGAGGCTGACGTGGCGCAGCACATCGTATGGCGAAAGGCGCGCCAGTCCGGTGATAAAGAGGTGTCCGAGGCCGATTCCCGAGAGGCCGCCGAGCACGGAGAGCATCAGACTTTCGGTGAGCAACTGGCGGGTGATGCGGCCTCGTCCGGCGCCGAGGGCGCATCGGATAGCGATCTCGCGGGTACGCGCTGCGGAGCGCGCCAGCAGCAGATTGGCGGTGTTCAGACAGGCGACAAAGAGCATCACGCTTACCGCGCCGAAGAGCAACAACACCTGCGAGCGGAACTCGCCCGCCGAGTCCTCTTGCGCGGAGATGGCTCTGCCGGGCGTTCGCACGAATGGTTGACCCTTGGTGGCTCTCTGCGCGCGTTCGGCATCCACGACCGCGAAGAGCGAGTCGACTTCCGCCGAGGCCTGTTCCGCCGTTGCGCCGGGGGCGAGCCTCGCCAGGATGGTGTAGTTGGTGTCGGTGCCCCGCAACGTGGATTGTAGCGGCAAGTAGAGCTTGGCTCGCGCACGCGCGGAGAAGGCTTCGGGGAGGACGCCAACAATAGTGTGCGGCGCGCCGTTGATGCGCACCTGACGGCCGAGGATGTTCGCGTCGGACTGGTAGGCGTCGGTCCAGAGCGAGTAGCTGAGTACGGTGACATGTGGGCCGCCGGGCTTGTCTTCTTCGGGCAGGAATGCGCGGCCGAGTTGGGGCGCGACGCCGATGGTGCGGAAGTATTCGTGCGTGACGTGGATGGACGGAACGTGACGCGGCTCAGCGGCGGTTTCGAGATTGACGCCGCGGTAGAGGAAAGAGGTGGTGACCGATTCGAGGGTTTGCGTTTTGTCTCGCAAGGCCGCGAAGTCGCGCGGCGAAGTAGCCCACATCGTGCCGTTGCGCCAGCGGCCGACGACGACGACGCGATCGGGATCGCGGTAGGGGAGCGGGCGGAGCAGGAGTTCGCTCAAGAAGCTGAAGATGGCGGTGTTGGCGCCGATGCCGAGGCCGAGCATGAGGATCATCAGCGCGGTGATTCCCGGTGTTTTGCCAAGAGTACGTACCGCATAGAGTACGTCGCCGCGAAGGGTGTCCATCCAGCCGAACGAGCTTTGCGCGCGGTAGTCTTCCTGCATGCGAGCGGTGGAACCGAACTCGCGGCGGGCGGCGATGGCGGCGTCGTGATCGCTGAGTCCCTGGGCGCGGTATTTGTCCCGGAGCATGCGCAAATGGAATTCTGTTTCCTCAGCAATCCGGCGGTTGGCCTGTTTGCTTAGGAAGAGGCCCGTGAGGCGCTGGAGAAGTTCGTTCAGGGAGTCCATGGGGTATCTCTATTCGTCTGCGGCCAGCAGGCGGCCCATGATGGCGACCATCTGCATCCAGTTTCCGGTTTCGGCGGTCAGGCGCTTCCGGCCCGCGGCGGTGAGCGAGTAGAAGCGGGCCTGACGGTTGTTTTCGGAGGTGCCGTATTGGCTGCGGATCCAACCGCGTTGCTCCATGCGCAGCAGCGCCGGGTAGAGCGAACCCTGGTTGAGTTGGAGGACGCCTTCGGAGATCGACACGATGCGCTGGGCGATGCCATAGCCATGCATGGGCCCCATCGTGTCCAATGTCTTGAGGACCATCAGATCCAGAGTGCCGGGGAGGATTTCCTTGGTGTCAGCGGGCATTTCCTGCTCTCTCCTGTAGTTCAACTAAAGGAGAGTACGAGTCAAGTAGAAAAAGGTTCCGTTGATTTTACAGGACGCGGAGCGAGGAGGTGGGGAAGTCGAGAATCCAGTCCTTGAGATGACGGTTGCGTTCATAGTCGTCACGGTTAATGTCGGCCACGAGGTCGCGGTCAAACTCGAGCCGCATGGCGCCGGGCCGGGGGGTGGCGCGCTCCAGTTGGACGGCCACCTGACCCATGCCGGGACGGGCTGTGCGAACGGAGGGGCGTAACTCTTCCGGCCGGACGCAGACCCACACGTGATCGCCCTTGAATTTGCCGGGCAGATAGGGACCCTGGAGGTCGAAATCGGCGTAACGCAAGGTGGAGGTGTTGCGGCCGGGATCGAGAGTGAGGACTTCGGCTTCGAGCAGATTGTAGACTCCGAGTTGGCGCGCGACGGCGAGTGATGCGGGCCTGTCAAATATCTCTGTGGGGGTGCCCTGTTGCAGAATCCTGCCGGCCTGATAGATGAACATGCGGTCTCCGAGGGCGAAGGCCTCATCGAGGTCGTGGGTCACCATCACGATAGGCGTTGTGAAAGCCGCGCGGACCTTGCGCAGAACCACATGGAGCTCGGCGCGGAGAGTGGCGTCGAGGCCCTGCGCGGGCTCGTCCAGCAACAGCACACGTGGTTCGGCGAGGAGCGCGCGCGCGATGGAGCAGCGCTGCTTCTGGCCCCCGGAAAGCTCGTGGGGTTTACGGCCGGCGATGTCGGCGAGGCGAAACAGTTCGAGCATCTCGTTCACCTTGCGGTGACGGTCAAGCTTGGGGCGGAATTCGGCGGCGAACTCGAGATTCTGACGCAGGGTCATGTTGGGGAAGAGCGCGTAGTTCTGAAAAACGTAACCGCAGCGGCGGGCTTGCGGGGGCAGGTGGACTCCGGTGGCGCCATCGAAGAGCAGATCGTCGTTGATCATGACGCGGCCTTCGTCGGGGCGCACGAAGCCGGCGATGGCATCGAGAGTGAGTGTTTTGCCCGAGCCACTTTCACCGAATAGAACCGTCACCGGGGCGTCGGTCCTGAAGTCGGCATCGATGGTGAAGGCGGCGGAATCCTTGCCGGGGGGGAATGCTTTTTTGATGCGCGCGAGGATCATGTGGTCTGCCTGGGGGCCAGCCGGTTGGCGATCCAGAGAATGAAGAGAGCGACGGCGGAGATGACGAGAACGAGAGTCCGCGCGAGATCGCCGTTGTTGGATTCGACGGCGTCGTAGATGGCGACTGCGATGGTTTGGGTGCGGCCGGGGATGTTGCCGGCGATCATGATGGTGACTCCAAAGTCACCGAGCGCGCGCGCGAATGCGATGGCGGCGGCGGCAAGAACAGGCCGCAGGGAGAGTGGAAGAATAATGCGCGAGAAAAGGCGCCATTCCGAGGACCCGAGGCTGCGTGCGGCACGGGCAATGTTGGGGTTCACCGCTTCCAGCGCCGATCGTGTGGATTTGACGAGCAGCGGAAGGGAGTGGATGAAAGCGGCGATGACGGCGGCCTGCCAGGTGAATACGAGCGGGCCTCCGGTGACGGCTTCGTATGCTTTTCCGATGAAGCTGTTGCGGCCCAAAAGAACGAGCAGGTAGTAGCCGAGCACGGTGGGAGGAAGCACTAGCGGCAAGGTGACGAGGGCATCAATGGTGTCCCTAAAACGGAACTCGCGGAAGGCGAGCCAGTAGGCGATCCAGAGGCCGACGGCGCAGGCAAGGATTGTGGAGAGGAAAGCGACGCGGAGGCTGAGCCAGAGAGGGAACCAGTCGATCGCCATGGGGAACTATGCATTATAGCGGAGGTGAGCCGGAGGTCAGCCGGGTGACGAATGCGAGGTCGCCATCGAGGAAGTCGTATTCGGCGAGTTTATGGCGATCCTCCCAGCGGAGGGTTTCGAAAACACGATTTTCGACCGGGCCTTCGAAGGAATCCACCTGGAGGAAGATGAGGAGGATGGTGGCGCGCTTGGGATAGGCGACTTCGTAACGCAACAACTCGCGGCCCACATTGGCTTGAATGCCGAGCTCTTCTTCCAGTTCGCGGGCGAGGGCGCGTTGCGGAGATTCACCTGGTTCCAGTTTGCCGCCGGGGAATTCCCATTTGAGACCGTGACGCGTGCCGGACTTGCGCTGGCAGATGAGGACTTTACCGTTGTGTTCAATAAGACCGGCGACGACTGGGATTCGGAAGGGGCGGGCCACTAAACAGCCTCCAGTGCGCGGAATCGTTCCACCTGCTCCAGCGGGATGCCGTCGAGGCCTTGCGAGCGCTGGCGCAGCCATGCCCAGGGGATGCGGAACAACTGCACACTGGGAGAGAACTTGGAACTTTCCTGAATGAAGCAACTGTGGGTACACCAGCAGTTGGCCCTTTCGATGGCGGCGATTTCGCCGCGCATGGCGGTGGATGCGAGCGCAGCGCGGATATCGTAGTCGAATGCGGCAAGGTCGCCAACGATGTCGCGCATCTCGCAGGATCGGAACTTGCCGTTGTGGTCGATGACGATGGTGGTTTCGCCCGCGGTGCATCGCATCGGCCATTTGCGCGGCTGTTCGAGGCACTGTTCGTGCAGATCGAAGTGCAAGCGCAGATTGCCGAGGTAGTAGGTGGTGGCGAACTGGCGGACGGGCGCGGGTAGATGGGCGAAGAGTTTGCGCGCGTAGTGGCGATGGAACGGCATCAGCCTACGATGGAGTGCGGCCACGCCGGATTGCGTGAGGTTTTTGAGCGAAGCGTCGGGTGTTTGGCCGCGGACGACTTCGAAGTATTGGCCGTCAATGCGGCCTTCCGCGGCAAGGTGGAGGCCGAGTTCAACGATCTCGTTGTAGTTCTCGCGGGTGATCACGGTGAGGACGTTGCGGCGCAGGCGGCGGACGCTTTTGTAGCGGCGTTCGGCTTCTTCAATAGTGGCGAGCGTGCGGCGGAAATTGTTGGGCACGCCGCGGATGGCGTCATGCGTGTTGGCGAGACCGTCGAGGGAGAAGTTGAGATCGATGGATACGTTGGGTGTCGCGGCGAGCATGCGGTCGACTGCACGGAAGATCTTGTCGGGTAGGAGGCCGTTGGTGGGGAGGTTGACGTTGGCGATGGCGTTGTTGCGCGCGAACATGCCGACGATTTCCGGGAGTTCTTCGCGCAGGAAGGGTTCGCCGCCGCTGAGCCAGAGTTTTTCAAACGGCGGTGCGGTGGCGGAGATTTTTTCCAGTTGGGCGAAGGTGAGGTCGTCGCGCGAGTTGAGTTTGTCGAAGTAGAAGCAGGTGCGGCAGAGCGAATTGCAACGCGAGGTGACGAAGAGAAAGAGGGCGCGAAACGAGCGTTGCCGCACACGCTGCCGTAGGATGGGGAAGTAAGAGCTCTGCCTCTCGGACACGTTTGTATCAATTGTAGGACATTGCATGTACTCACAGAAGCTGCTGGACCATTTTCAGAACCCGCGCAATACGGGGGAGTTGGAGCCGCCCGCGCAGACAGTAGAGGTGATGAATCCGGTGTGCGGGGACATTCTGAGAGTGTCGGTGTTGTGGGATCGGGATGTGGTGAAGGCGGTGCGGTACAAGGCGCGCGGGTGTACGGCGTCGATTGCGACGGGGAGCGCGTTGAGTGAGTGGATGGAGGGGAGGTCGCGGGCGGAGTTGGCGGGTGTGACGGCGGAGGTGATCGAGGAGGCGGTGGGCGGGCTGTCGGCGGAATCGAAGCACGCGGCGGTGCTGGCGGTGGATGCGGTGCGGCGATTTATTCGAGCAAGTGGATGAGGGGGAATGGTCCGGTGGGCGTGCCTGCTTCGAGGGCCTCGACGAATGGGAGGAAGCCGGAGTAGAGGCGGCCGGTGTCGATGGTTTCGTAAGCGGGCAGGTAGGGCTGGAGTTTGACGAGTCCTTTGCGGATTTGACGTTGCGCGCCGATGGTGTTGGCGCGTTGTGAGTGATGGCAGGCGACAGCGAAATGGATCAAGGCCTGGAGGAAGAGGCGGCGGGGACCGGTTGCGGTGCGCCACTCTTCCTCGAAGGCTTCGTGGCTTTCAAAGAACTTGCCGGCGTTGAAGAGATCGATGGCAGAGCGCATGCCGACTTGGATTATACTCAGGCGAGCCTATGCGATTGATGATGGTGTTGGTGCTCGCGGGCGCGGCGATGGCCGAGCAGATGCCGCGTGATAACGGCTATCGGGGGATCTGGTATTACAATCAGCCGACCAAGGACAAGTACGTCTACAAATACAGCGGCGGATTTGCGACGTATCCGCAGCAGCAGTCGCCGATTGCGATTTATTCGGCGAAGGCAGGGAAGACGTTCTTCTGCTACGGCGGCAGCACGGCCGGGAAGCAGGAACTGCTACACATGGTTTCGTACTTCGATCACAAGACGAAGACGGTGCCGAGGCCGGTGGTTCTGGTGAACAAGAAGACCGGGGATGCGCACGACAACCCGGTGTTGGCGATGGACGGGGCGGGGCATCTGTGGGTGTTTTCGAATGCGCATGGAACGTCGCGGGATTCGTTTGTCTGGCGCAGCGATCGGCCCTATGACATCGATGGGTGGACCTTGGTGAAGACTACGAATTTCTCGTATGGGCATCCGCGGTGGGTGGATCGGAAGGGGTTCTTCTTTCTGCACACGCTGTATGAGAATGGCGGGCGGAGTTTGTACTGGAATACGAGCGCGGATGGGGTTCAGTGGGGCGAGCCTTCGTTGTTGGCGCGGATGGATCTGGGGCATTACCAGATCACGGCGCATGATGGCGCGCGGACGGCGACAGTGTTCAATTATCATCCCAAGCCACAGGGGTTGAATGCGCGGACCAATCTTTATTACTTGGAGACTTCGGATTTGGGGCGGACGTGGAAGAGTGCGGATGGGCGCGTAGTGACGCCGCCGTTGCGCGAGGTGGCGACTCCGGCCTTGGTTCACGATTACGCGGCAGAGAAGAAGCTGGTGTATTTGAAGAATGTCGAGTTCGGGTTGGATGGACGGCCGGTAATTCTGTTTTTGACAAGTAAGGGGTGGGAGCCGGGACCGGGGAGCGGTCCTCAGGAATGGAAGACGGCTCGGTGGAATGGGAAGGGCTGGGATATTCGCGGGGTGACGACTTCGGATCACAATTATGATTTCGGGTCGTTGTATCTGGAGGCGACTGGGGCGTGGCGGATCATTGCGCCGACTGATCCGGGACCGCAGCCGTTCATGACGGGCGGGGACATGGTGATGTGGTTGAGCAAGGATGCGGGGCGCCGTTGGACTCGTGTAAAGCAGTTGACTCGTGCGGAGCGGTTCAATCATACGTATGCGCGGAAGCCGGTGAATGCGCATCCAGAGTTCTATGCGCTGTGGGCGGATGGGGACACACATGGGCCTTCGGAATCGGGGCTTTATTTTACTGATCGGGAAGGGACAGGGGTGTGGCGGCTGCCGGTGAAGATGGATGGGGATGTGGGGCGGCCGGTGGTGGTGAAGTAGCGAAATTCGATGGCCATGAGGGTGCGTATCACAGATGGCTCCACAGCGACCTCTCGTTGGACTCGCGCGACTGCTCCCGCTTCTCCTCAAAGAACCGTCGCACTCCATTTCCGCTGAGCCCGATCGCCAGCCCGCCGGCCAGAACAACGCCACCCACAATGATGATGAACGCCGACAGGAATACCTGCTTGGCGAAGTCCAGCCTGTCCGCCGCCACCACCACTGCCACAAACATGATGAGGATACGGACCACCGTCGCCAGCCGGCGCGGCGTGGGAAAGTTCTCGTTCACAGCCCAGACGAGCATGCTGCGTCCCAGATAATGGCCGAGCCAGGTTCCGCCCAACAGGATTAACCCCGCGACAAAGAGTTTGGGAAGCAGGAACACAAAGCCCTGGACGATCTGCGTCGTGAGATCGGTGCCGAAGACGTTCAGCCCCAACAGGACACCCCCTAACAGGATGCACCAGTATGCGCTCTCGGCTGCCAGCCGTGTTGCCCGAAGCCGCCCCGACGGGTCCACGAGGAACGCCACTCCGCTTTGCCGCAGGAACTTGTCAATGGTCAGACCTTTGAAGATTTTGTAGATCAGCCAGCGCACGAAAAGCGCCGTCAGGTACGCTCCGAGCACCAGGGTCAGAGCGGCCAGCAGTGACGGTAGATACGTGGTGATTTGGAATTGGAGGCGGTCGACGGCGCTCTCCAGAACCTTCTTCATGACTTCAATCATTTCTCACCTCCAATTTTCGATTCGTTCGTCGCGGACACCACAGCGCCTAGTTCCACCGGACTCGCCTCACTCTGGCCGGAATTGCCGTTCCAGCGCGCGATCAGTCCCGGCTTGAAAGTCTCAAACGTCAGGCAGAGCTGCTCGATCTTGTCCTCGACTTGGGACGCGACGAGATTCTCGGTGTCTCGAACGAAGGAAGCAACTCTCGCCAGGTAAAGCGGCGTCAGCGATCGCAGGATCATGCCTCGAGCGAGCGACCGCCGCCGGTACGCACATGCGAACTCCAGCACCACCTCCGCCCAAAGCTCGTCGCTGAGGTGGAGCCCGTTTCCGTTCTTTCCCAATCCCGCGGCCAGAGCACGCACGGCAGAGAGCGTCTTCTTCTCGAGCACCGTCTCCCAAACCTCGCCCAACTCTTCGCAGCCGCGCCGAAACGCGTCCTCCATGCGATGAACATTCACATGAATCGGATCCAGCCCAACGTCAAACCGGAATCCAAAAAGCTCCGCGGGAGTGCTCCCCGACCCCTTCTGCCACACTGGCGAGTACTCTTCCATCAGGTTGAACACACTCCCCACCACCTGTTGCAGCATCGCCGACAGATCTGACCCCGGGTCTTTTGCATCATGCAGCTTCGCCCCCAGGAAACTCTGACACACGCGGTATCCTTCAGCCAGAGCGAGTGTGGTCATCCAGATGTCGATCCCAAACCGCGCCACGTCCGTCTCCCAATCCTGACGTTCGAGGTATCGCTTCACCAGCCTCGCGGACACTCCAAACTCGCCTCCGATGGGCTGCCGGACGGACACTCCGTAGAGCATCCGCGTGAGCGGGTACACAATGCTGTTGGTAATGGTTCCGTCGTACTTGTGCCGCTGATAGTAAGGCGCCACAAAGTCAAAACCCGCAAAGAGCACCGGCCTGATCAGCAGGTCGATCCACTCCGGCGTAATCGACCGCAGATCGGAGTCCACCACCGCGCAGACCTTGGCGTCGAGTTGCTCGGCCATTTGAAACACCAGCCGGAATGCGCTACCTTTTCCCGGCACTCCGTGGTACGGGAAGGTCAGCCGGTGGGCAGCCAGCAGGGGCGTAGATAGCAGCATCAGACTGTTTGCCTCCACGCGCGCCGACAGGACGGCCTCCTGTGTGCCATCCGTCGACCCACCGTCTGAATTCACCACGACGGCGGTGAGTTGCGGAAAGTACTTCGCAAGCCCGGCATAAGCGGCCCGCACCACATGACCAATCGTCCGTTCGTTGTTGTAGCTCGGAATGCCGATCACGATGTCGGCGCGCCGGATTACATCCGCGGCCCGCCGGGCTTCTTCCGGCAGCGACGTTGCCATGGGTTCTCCTTCAGGCGCTGCGACGCGCCAGCGGCCGGGACTCCTTCTCCACGGCGTCCTGCAGCAGTTCGAAGAACTCCGGCATCGCCGCCAACACCCGGTTCCAATTCGGAATCAGCGGTAGCCCGCGCGGGTCTCGAATGAAATCCGTTGCCGCCGCGCTCAGGCTCTTGGCGAACACCGAAACCGCCAACTCCTCGGAGTGCCGGTCGAACTTCAGCCCGTTCAGCATCGCATCGGCGTAGTAGCGTGCGATCGAATCCTGCGCCATCCGCACATAGCGCACTTCCAGGGTGCGGAAGTGATCGTCGGTGAAGACCAAACCCTCGGCTGCCAATGTCGTGAACAGCGATTTCGCGATGTCGGTAGCCATTCGCGCCAGTCCTTTCGTCGGATCGTCGGTGGAAAGCGACTGGTGCTTATGCTCGTAGTTGTCCATCAGGTCCACCTGGCACGTTCTCGCGACCGTACAGTTGCGGAACACTTCGGCGAGTACGCCGACCTCGAGGCCCCAGTCAGCGGGAATCCGGTTCACTCTCGCAAGGTCGATATCCATCGCGAACTCACCGGCCAACGGGTACCGGAAGCTATCCAGAAAGCGCAGAAACGGATTCGCCGGGGCCATTCCTTCCATTGCCCGAATCAACGGTGACATGAACAGGCGGGTCACGCGCCCGTGCATGCGGTCGGTCACGCGGGCGTAGTAGCCTTTGCAGAAATCGAACGGCAGGTGCGGGTGAGCCACGGCGTAGCACAACCGCGCCAGCATTTGTCTCTCATAGTTGATGATGTCGCAGTCGTGGAGCGCGATCATCTGGCAATCGTGCTTCGCCAGCAGGTAGCCATAGGCCAGCCAGCAGGATCGTCCCTTGCCGTCAGGGCCAGCCGACAATCCCCGCTCGGTGAGCATCGCCAGAAGGTTCTGCATCCGCTCGCCGTCCACCCAGATCATGGTGACCGGAGTGTAGAAATCGTCAAAGAAACTCCGGGCTTTCTCATATTGCTCCAGGTTCGCTCTCCCCAGCACCACAACGATCCGTTGCAGGTAGCGTACCTTTCGCAGTTGCGGCACAATCCGCTGCATCGCCATCGTCTCGAACTCCGAGTAGAGGGCCGGCAGTACAAGCCCAATCGGCTTGTTGCGTGAGAACTTCTCCAGGTCCGCTTCGAGCCGTTCGACGTGATTCGCCGTCAGGCGATGCAATGTGGTGACAACGCCAGTCTGATAGAAGTCCGCCATCGGTCCACCTCCTCTCTCAAGAGTAGGGAGAAGCGCAGGCGGGGCGCATACAGAGCGGGCTGTATTGGCGAGCGGAAAGGACAGTAGGCCTGCCGCTACCACTCGACGCGCAACACCAGCAGCGTGTTTAACCTGCCGCCGACATCACTGAAGCTCCCTCGAGTAGTGCTGTGCCGTCCAAAGGTTCTCGACCCAACGGGAGGTTGCGTGTTGAAGACAGCGTCAGGATCGGCGAATGCCTGGGTCTTGAACGGATTGTTCACGTCCACGCGGAGGATGAATTTCGCTCTTTCCTTGATCGGGAATTCCTTGGAGAGCGATGTTTGCACCCAGTTGATCCACGTGCCGGTGATCGTGTTCCGCCCGACGGTCCCTGCCGTGAAGGCGGCCGGGTATCGGAACGCGTCGATATTCAACAGCGGGTTTTGCGCCGCCGTCGGAAACCGGTTGGGGCCGATGGCCCATCCGTCAAACTTCGCCTGGTCGTTCGGCAATACCTGATTCGCTCTGCGCGCGCCGGGCAGATAGTTGAACGGGCTGCCGTTGAAGCCGATAGTGACGGGTACGCCCGTCTGCAGCGTCTGGCTGTACATGAAGTCCCAGCCCCCGAAAATCCTACTCGCAAACCCCTGTTGCAGGTACTTCCGGCCCTTGCCAAACGGAAGCTGGGAGGTGAACACGCTCACGAACCGGTGCGTTGTGTCGTAGTTGGCGCGGCCTTTTTCCAGACTGCGGTTGTAAAAGGTGATGCCGCTCGCTCCACCGTCGCCGTCCGTGTTGTTG
This sequence comes from Acidobacteriota bacterium, assembly GCA_016213775.1. Lineage (GTDB taxonomy): Bacteria > Acidobacteriota > Terriglobia > Bryobacterales > Bryobacteraceae > CADEFT01. Next base: position 3,966 of record JACQZR010000266.1, on the reverse strand, counting down.
ATGGTCTTCGAGAAGGTGTAGAACCCGTTCAGGAAGAAGCCGCGCGAAAAACGCTTTTCGCCGCGGATCGTCGCTCCGTGATAGGTGTTGTGGCCGTAATTGGAGTAATGCTGGATAGCGCCGAACTGCGGGTAAGGCTTGTAGTTCTGCGCCGCCTGGAACACCTGTTGCAGCACCGCCGGATCTCTCGATATGTCGAGCGGAATCGCGTTATAGTCCCAGTTGTTCAGCAGCTTCACGCCCGCCGACCCTTGGTACTGAACCTCGGTCAGAACGTCGCTGGTGAGTTGGTATTGCAGACCGCCTGACCAGTTCATCACGTAAGGCGACCGCATGTTCGGATCAAACCAGGAGGCGTTGCGTCCGGAGTAGTTCGAGCCCACGAATGGTACCGAACCGTCGGAGGCAGCCGGGAAGTTGACCGTGGGAGGACCTTGCGATAGCAGGAAGGCGATGCGCGGATCGCCGGGCGTCTGCGCCACTACGCCCGTTGCCTGATATTCCTCGAAGTTCTGGTTCAGTCCGTTGGTGAACAGGTCCGAAGTGATCATCCCAAAATTGCCGCGAAAAACGAGCTTTGGAGTCAGTGTCCAGGCAAGCCCGACGCGTGGCTGGAAATTGTTCAGATCCTTCCTGGCTAACAGGCCCTTCCCGTGCACGATGGCGCCCAGGCGGCCGGTGATCGGATCGCGCGCCGTGGGATCGAATTGCGATTGCTGGCCGTACTTGGTGCTAAACGGCGACTCGTAGCTCCAGCGCAAGCCCAGGTTTACCGTCACGTTGCGCAACGGCTTCCAGTCGGTCTGAGCATAGAAGGCATGCGACCACCAGCGTGGCAGCCAACTCGCCACCGCGCGCGTGAACGTGGCGGAACTGACGCTGCCCAGCAGGAACGCGGCGAAGTTGTTTCCGGTGTTCGCCACAAACGGCGCGTCCGTCCCGCCCATCGTATACGTTCCTGACGGCAACGCCTGCGCGAGCGAGTTGTAGCGCGTGCGGATCAGCTCATATCCAAACTTGAGGGTGTGCTTTCCTCTCACTTTCGTGAAATTGTCCTGGAAGGTGAAATCCTCGCCTACGTCCTGTTGATACCCGCCGGGTTGCATGCGGTAGTTATATGTTGTGATGCTGAAGCCCGGGAACGTGTCATCGCCGACATTGGGGATGCCGAGCTTCTTCGCCCATCCCTGCCCGTTGGCTTCCGGAACGCGGGTGAACTTGCGGCGGTTCATGCCCAACCGCAGTTCATTGACGATCGTCGGGCTGAACGTCCAAATGTCGGAGACGACGACGTTCTCCTGGTCGATGGGAATGGGTACCGTGTTCGGGTCGATCAACCGCCAGTTGATTTCCAGCGCCCAACGGTCGGAGAAAGCCCGGTGGTGAGATTGCGAGTAGCGCCCAAACATCTTGTGCGCGGAAGAGAACTGGTGATCCAGCTTGATGTCGAATCGCGTGCGGAAGGATTTGTACGCGGTCGTGTTTGCGTAGTTCTGATGTGGCCCCAGGCGGTCTATCGTGCCGGTCTGGTTCTGGGCCGTGAATGGATTTTGAGCCAAAAAATTCTTCGCTACCGTGTCGAACCGCGACTGCGGGACGATGTTCCCGGGCAATGGCGTGCGGAGCCATGTTGTCCCTTCCTGCCGCGTCGTCAATGGATCGTAGATGGCTTGCCCCACGCCACCAAAGCTGAAGTTGCCGGCGAGCATGTCCGGACTCGGCACGTCGCGCAGGACGCTCTCACCGCCATTCTCGTGATGCCGCGTGTATCCGAATAGGAAGAAGGTCTTGTCCTTGCCGTTGTACAGCTTCGGCAGCCACACCGGACCGGATGCGACTCCGGTGATCTCGTGATAGGTAAACGGTCCAGTAGGACGCCCTACGTCGAAGTAGTTGCGATGCATCAACTGTTTGTTGACAAAGCGGTCTTCCCCGCTGCCGTGAAACTGGTTGGTGCCCGAGCGGAAAACGGCGGAGAGCTGCCCGCCGGACGAGTGGCCGAATTCGGCCGGCATCCCCGTGGTAAAGAGCTTGACTTCGGTCATCGCATCGGTGGTCGAGGTGATCACCTGGTTGGTGGAATTGTTGGGTCCGCGCACCGGCTCCTTGGCGCTCAACCCGTCGAGCACATATCCCATGGCGCGATCGCGCTGCCCCATCGCATGAACCCCGTTCACCACCTGCGTTCCCGGCAGGTATAGCGTGAGCCGGAACACCAGCTTTTGCAGTACCGGGATCTTGACGATCGTGTCGACCCCCAGCACACCGCCCGACACCGAGGTCTCGGTTTCCAGCAGCGGAGGCGCGCCGGTCACCTGAATCGAATCGCTCACCGCGCCGACTTCGAGCATCACGTCGATGCGCGGAGATTCATTCGTTCGCAGCGCTACCCCGTCGCGCACGTAACGCTTGAACCCAGCCGCTTCTATGCTGAGTTGATACGTTCCAGGATTGAGGTACGGCACGAAGTAGTAGCCTTCGTTGTTGGTCACCGTTGTCGAGGTGAAAGATGTTCCGATGTTGACCACCGTGACTTTGGCTCCGGCAACTACTGCACCGGTTGAGTCGGTCAGCGTGCCCACCAAGGTGGCGGTTCCGGTGGTTTGTGCCAGTGCGAGAATACTCCCCGCGAGAAACAACAGACAGTTGCGCATCATTTAAGCTCCCCTCTGGTCCCAGCAATGATATATCAGATGCGGAGCAAAAAGGAAACAGTACTGTGTCTAGAGTATGGACTTTCCTCTAGCGAACCTGATCGAGAGCCTTGCGGAACAGTGCTTCAAAAGTATCGGCGCCGCCGGCCTGACGCACCTTGCGCACTGCATTTTCCGCCGCCGGCCTCGCGCAGCCAAGATTCGCCAGCGCGCTCAATACGTCCTCTTCCACGTCGTTGAGCGGCGACACCGGCGCGGTCTGCGGACTCGCCGCCGTCTTCCCAGCGAAAAATTCCAGCTTGTCCCTCAGCTCCAGTACGAGACGCTCTGCCGTCTTTTTTCCAATGCCCGGAACGCGCGTCAACTGCTGTACATTACCGCCCCGGATCGCCCCCACGAGATCGCCCACCGGCAGCCCGCTCAACACCGTGATCCCCAGCTTCGGCCCGATGCCGCTCACCGCGATCAGCCGCTCGAACAGCGTCTTCTCATCGGCGGTGAGAAACCCAAACAGGGCGATGGCGTCCTCGCGCACGTGTGTATGAATGCGCAGCTTCACCTCGGTGCCGACATCTGGCAACGCGGTGAATGTGGACACAGGAATGGTCACCAGGTAGCCGACGCCCTGGGCATCGACAATCACTTCATTGGGGTGCTTTTCGAGCAACGGGCCGCGCAGGAGTCCAATCATAGGAAGTATTTCATTGTATCGTCGTCAGGTGCGGAATCCTGGGGACAAGGCGCCGGACTGACATTGGTGCGGCGCCTTGGGATTGCGGACAGACCGCAGCCTGTGAGGTATTCGGTTGTCAAGGATCGGCGGGGTCGTTGCCCTTCGCAGGGGCGCCCCAAGTGTCGAACAGGACCGATTAGGAGTCTGGCTTCGTTTCCGATTGCGCGACTCTTGCTTTTAGAGCGGCGAGGAGAGCGGCGATTTGCTGTTGTTGCTCGGGGGTTGCGGGAGAATTGGGTTCGTTCTTTGCGGCGAGGGTTGCTTTAAAAGCCTCGGTGTCCTTCATTGCTTTTACTACGTCGCGGAGACGCGCGAGGACCGAAAGGCTATGCGGGTGCTGCTGCGACAGCGGAGTAGTGGAGGCCGCGTCGGGAGGAAAGGCCTGGAGGCGTGCGCGGATTTCGGTTTGGACCTCGGAGAGACGTTTGATGGCGGTCTCGCGAGCGGTGTAGTTGGACCGGTAGAACTGGCGAATGCGCTTCAGTTTGGCTTCGTTTTTGTCATCGACGAGCGGATCGATGTTGGGGTCGTCCTGACGCTCGTAGACCTGGACTTCGGCGATCTGGGCACGGATGAGGT
>JACQZR010000265.1 GCA_016213775.1 Acidobacteriota bacterium | reverse complement strand
TGCAAATGTTTTTTACGGTGGTCGTTTCAACCCTCGGTGGCTTGACTATTCCCCAGACCTTGCCAGTCGGGGAGTGGCTGCGGGCGAGTTTGGATTAAAGAGCCGGTTCGGCCATCATTCCCCAAAACTGTTAAGCACCCTGGAGTTTCTACATTCGCCGTCTTGTGGGGCGGCCAATCCTGGCCGCGGCTGGCCGTTGCACGCCAGCCATGCCACAATGAATAATGTGGCCGCCGCTTCGCGCACCCTCCTGCTGATGATGCTTGCGCCCGGCACGCTACCCGCGGATGACCTCGCCGACGCCGCGCGTGGGGCTGCTTTAGTGCAATCGCTGCGCTGCGCCGGATGCCACAATTTCGCGGTCCATTCCGGAAAAGGCCCGCTCGCCAGGCTGCTTCGCACCCGCCTCACACCCGCCCGCCTCGTGGCCGCCATGTGGAATCACGCCCCTGTAATGTACAACGCCATCGCTGCGGCGGGAACTCCATTCCCGAGGATCGAGCGCGAACAGTCGCACGACATCCTCGCCTACTTCGCCTCTTACGACTATTTCGAAGTGCCGTCCGATCCCAGGAAAGGCGCAAAGCTCTTCTACCAGAAACTCTGCAACACCTGCCATGCCGGGGAGAAGACAACCGGGCCACCCGTCGCCCAGTGGAAATCCGCCGCCAACCGCATCGAGTGGTACCACGCCATGTGGAGCCACGCCCCCCATATGAAAGCCGCAATGGATCACAAGACCATGAACTGGCCCAGTCTCTCCGCCACCGAAATGGGCCATCTGCTGGCGTTCGTAAGGCCCGCCTCGGCTCCGCCCTGGGAGTTCCGATTGGGCGACCCTGCCAGGGGCGCGCTTTTGTTCGGAATGAAGAACTGCGTCGGCTGCCATAACATCCGCATCGCAGCCCAGGGTTTGCCCATCGAGCATACCTTGACCGACATGGCATCCGTCCTCTGGAATCACGCACCGATGATGATGACGCTGCCGCCCATGTTGAACCGCCAGGAGCTCTCCGACCTGACCGCTTATCTCTGGACCACCCAATACTTCGACGAGCCAGGCAATCCGCTGACGGGTAAGGACGTCTTTGAGGAGAAGGAGTGCCACAGGTGTCACACGTCCTTCACCGGAAAGCAGCCCTTCGATTCCGCCGGCATGCTGTACGCCTTGTGGCGTCACACGCCGGCAATCGTCAATCAGGCGAACGCCAAAGGCATCGCCTGGCCGAAGTTCTATTCCCAGGAAATGGCCGACCTGGCCGCCTACTGCACCACAATCCTCGCTGGCGTCACCGTAAGATAGAACAAGTGCGCATTCTCGACGTCGGCTGCGGCCGCAACAAGTATCCCGGCGCCATTGGCGTGGACCGCAACCCCGCCGGGCGTGCGGACGTGCTCTGCGACCTGGACCGCTTCCCCTACCCCTTCCGCGACCAGAGCTTCCACCAGGTACGGGCTATCCATGTCATTGAGCACGTTGCCGATGTCATCAAAACGATGGAGGAGTTCCACCGCCTCCTCAAGCCGGGAGGCCGGGTCATTCTGGCCACCCCCCACTACACCGATTTCAGCTCATTCTGCGATCCCACCCACCGCTGGCACCTCACCAGCTTCTCATTTCGCTACTTCGGAGAGGACGATGCCGGGTTCGGATATTATTCTCCCGTAAAATTTCGAGAGATTAATGTCCACGTAAAGCTACTAGCATTGTGGAGGTATCTCGGATTTGAATTCCTCGTCAATCAATTTCCACGGTTCCGGCGGTTCTGGGAACACTATCTTTGCTATGTCGTCCGGGGCAAAGTGCTGGAGTTTGAGTTCGAACGCTCGAACTAGAATGGCGGCGCTGCCCGCTTATCGAGTATTTGCCATGCTTCTGGATCGCAGGAGAAAGTGTGCTCTACACCCTGTTCGATCGATTGCGCCACCACGCGCGCTTGCGGCTGTGGCATCCTGACCGGGCCTGGGGCCGCCGGGGCGAAGACCTCGCTCATCGCTATCTGCGCAGCCACGGCTACGTGGTTGTGGCCCGCAACTATGCGACCCGTTCGCTTGCGGGCGAGGTAGACCTCATCGCCTACGATGGGCCGGTTTTGGCTTTCGTCGAGGTAAAGACCAGGGCGAACGAGGATTTTGGATCTCCCGACCGTGCGGTCGGTCAGGAAAAGCAGCGGCGGCTGCGGATCGCCGCACACGACTATGCGCGCCGCGCCGGTGTGGACTGGGATAAAACGAGATTCGACATCGTGAGTATTGTTCTGGAAAAGCCGGTGAGGATCACGCTCCACCGCGACGCGTTCGAAACTAAGCTCCGGTAAGTTTACATCACTCATCCCGCAACGCCGTCGTCGGGTCGATCCGCGACGCCCGCAACGCCGGCATCCAACACGCCATCCCCGCCACCACCACCAACATCCCAATCACCCCCGCAATCGCCGCCGGATCCCGTGCCTCCGTCCCAAACAGAAACGAACTGATCCACCGCCCGGCCGCCAGCGCAGCCACCACACCCACCACCAAACCAGCAATCACAGGACGCATTCCCTGCCGCAACACCAGCAGCGCCACCTGCGCCGCCTGCGCTCCCAACGCAATCCTGATCCCCATCTCATTTGTTCGCCGGGCGACACTGTACGAAATCACTCCATAAATCCCGAGGCAAGCCAGCAGCAGTGCCGACCCCGCAAAGATACCCGCCAACAATGTCTGAAACCTCCGCCCGCTCACCGACTCCGACACGATGTCCTCCATCGTGAGCACATTCGCCAATGGCAGCTCCGGATCAAGTTCCCGAATCGCCCCCCGCAGCGCCGCCGCCAGCGTCGCCGGATCCTGCGAGGTGCGCATCACGTACGTCGCATTGCCCCAGACCGCGCCCTGCCAGTACTGCCCGTCCCAATACGGCACGTACACCATCATCGGATCCTGTTTCTCCAGGCTTCCCGCACGCACATTTGCCACCACCCCGATCACCTCCACCCACTCCGGATTCGGATCGTTGCGAATCACCTTGCCAATCGGGTTCTCGCCCGGCCAAAGCGTACTCGCCGCCGTCTCCGAAATGATCGCCACTTTTCGCGACCGGTCCGCCGCCGTAGGAAACCGTCCTTGCCGCAACGCAATGCCCATGGTCTCGAAATAGCGTTCACTGATAAAGCGGTAATTCGCCGGCGGCCGTTCCGCGCGGGAACGGTTGTCGCCCTTCGTGCTGATCGTATCGCCCCACATCTGTGGCTTCAAAGGCAGTGAGCTGATGAGCCCGGCAGACCGCACCCCCGGCAGCGCTTCCAACTTCTCCAGCGCGCGTTGATGAAACTGCGCCCGCTGTTCGTCCGTGGAATAACGCGCCCGTGGAAGATTCACATCCGCGGTAAGCAGATGATCGAGACTGTATCCGCGCTCGACGTTCGCTACCCGGAACAGGCTCAATCCCAGTAGCGCCGCCACCAGCAGCAGCACCGTGCTCAGAGCCACCTCCAACCCCACCAGCCACTCCCGCGAACGCTGTTTCCCCCGGCCCTCCGTCGTCGATCGCGAACTCGCGCGGAGTGCATCCGCCGGCTGTGCCGCAGCGGCCCGAATCGCCGGCCACAATCCGCACAGCACGCCGCACAGCACCGAAACACCGAACGAAAACAGCAGAGTCGTGACGCTGAGATGGATCTCATCCAGCCTCGGAAGATTCACCGGCGCCATCGTCACCACCATCCGCACACCGGCATACGCCAGCAGCACCCCAAGGGCTCCGCCAGCGAGTGCGATCACCAGGCTCTCACTCAGCACAGGCCGCAACAGGTGTCCGGCATCCGCGCCCAGCGCTCGTCGAATCGCCGCATCGCGCCCCCGTTCATTCGCTCGCACCAGCATCAGATTCCCGAGGTTCACACACACGATCAGCAGAACCACTCCAACCGCCGCCAGCAGCATCGTCAACGTCCCGCGCGACGCTCCGGTCACCTGCTCCTGCAACGGCACCAGGTGTGCGAACAGTTGGATCTTCATTCGCTCCCCGGCATCGGCGATCGACGCCGTCATCTCTCCTTCCGCGGTCACCGGGTTCATTCCCTCACGCAACCGGATCACTGCCGCGAAATTGAATTGCCCCACTCGCGACAGCTTCGCCCAGTCGAACCCCATCGGCTTGAAAATGTCCGCGTGCGCGGGAAAGCGGTTCAGCGGTCCCGCCTGCTCGCCGCTCGGAAATCGAAAGTCCGGCCGCAGCACACCCACCACCACGTGCGGTTCGCCATTGATCCGCATCGTCTGCCCTACCGCATTCCTGTCCCCATGAAACTTGCGCCGCCAAAGCGAATCGCTGATGACGATGAAGCGGTTCGCACCTGGCCGATCGTCGCTTTCCACAAACGTCCGGCCCAACTGCGGTTCCACGCCCAACAAACGAAACAGCCCCCATGTGCATTGCGCTCCTTCGATTCGCTCCGGATCTCCGTTCCCTGTCAGATTGAAGGACGCCGGATTCAGCAGCGCCCCGCTTTCACAGGACCGGCATTGATCCATCCAGGAACGAAAATGCGACCCGTTCACCGGCAATCGCGGGTATCTCAGGCTGAGCTTCGGCGCCGACACCATCGCGGCATACAGCCGTCCCGGCTCACGATAAGAAAGCGGTTTGAGCAGGACACCATCCACGACGCTGAAGATCGTCGTGACGCCGCCGATCCCCAAGGCAAGTGTCAGTATCGCGAAGGCAGCAAAGGCCTTTTCGCGGCCGAGCGTACGGAAGGCATGCTTCATTTCATTAATACGGCCTTCGCCAGCCGATGTTTCAATTTTGTTCACGCCGCCGCATTTGGAGCTGCCATTTTGGGAACGGTTCAGCGGAACAGGTCCGGGGCGGTATAATGGCGAGTCTGCACCGCGCACGTTGTCAGTCGTGCGGCTGTCGCCAAAGAAGGAATCTGAGTGCCCGAGCTTCGTAAAGACCCGATCACCGGGCGCTGGGTCATCATCGCTACCGATCGCGTCCGGCGTCCAAGTGATTTTTCCCGCGAAAGCGTCATCGTCGAAGGTGGCCGCTTCTGCCCATTCTGCCCCGGCAACGAAATGAAAACTCCCCCCGAGGTGTTGGCCTACCGGCACGGAGGCGGTAGCAATACCCCCGGATGGTCCGTCCGCGTCGTCCCCAACAAGTTCCCCGTCCTGCGCGTCGAAGGAAACCTCGAACGCCACGGCGAGGGCATGTACGACAAGATGGACGGGCTTGGCGCGCACGAAGTGATCATCGAGACCCCCGATCACGACGCCACCCTCGCCACTCTTTCCGAGAAACACATCGAAAGCCTGTTGTGGGCCTTTCGCGACCGCACGCTCGATCTCAAACGCGACATCCGGTTCAAATACATCCTCTTCTTCAAGAATCACGGCGAGCCCGCCGGCGCCACGCTCGAACATTCCCACTCGCAGTTGATTGCTCTGCCGGTGGTGCCCCGCCAGGTGCAGGAGGAGATTGACGGCTCAAAGCGCTACTACGATTTCAAGGAGCGCTGCGTCTACTGCGACATGATCCGCCAGGACGCCGAAAGCGGCACTCGTGTGGTGCTGGAGACCGAGCATTTCCTCGCCCTGTGCCCCTATGCGCCGCGTTTCCCCTTTGAAACCTGGATTGTCCCACGAAAACATTTTTCGCATTTCGAGACCTCCGACGCACCAACCGTGGAGAATCTGGCTTGGGTGTTACGGACCTTGTTCCGCAAAGTCGACCGCGTGCTCGAGAAACCGCCGTTTAACTTCATCCTCCACACCTCCCCGCTGCATGAGCCGAGCATGCTCCATTACCACTGGCATTTGGAGATCATCCCAAAACTCACCAAGGTGGCGGGTTTTGAATGGGGCACCGGGTTCTATCTCAACCCGACACCACCGGAGGAAGCCGCGAAATTCCTCCGCGAAGCCGGGTTGTCGTGACGCTCCTGTCCGGCGTTCCGGCAGTGACGCCTGGGGCTCAATCTCTTCGGGGCTATCGGTCTTTCCACGGGGAATCGCTGCTGTGGTCGAGTCCAGCTCAAATATGCCATAATTGTGACATATGCGGACGACGATCGAGCTTCCGGATGAGTTGCTGATGAAGGCCAAATCGCACGCGGCGCTGGCAGGCCTGTCGATGAAGCAGTTCTTCATTCTGGCGATTCAACAAGCGATTCAACCCCGCAAACATCGGAAGTCCCCACCAGTCATCAACGGCCCGACTGACCGGCGCGTGGCAATCCTGACGCCGGAGCAGATCGATGAAGCCATGTTTGGCTGACGTGAACGTCTGGCTGGCACTGCTTGTCGCGAGCCACGATCATCACCGTCTCGCCAGTTCGTGGTACCGCAACCTGCAGCCGGCACAAGCTGGCATGCCCAGAATGGTGCAGTTGGGGCTGGTGCGGCTGCTCTCGAACAGGTCGGTCCTCGCTGGTTCAGCCCTCACTACTCCGGTCGCGTGGAACGTTGTCTCGGAGCTGTTTGAAGATGAGCGGGTGGAATTCCTGCCGGAGCCGGACGGAATCGACCGGATCCTCAGAGGATTCCTGCACTATCCGGCGGCCACGCCTAAGCTGCTCAACGATGCCTATCTGGCGTCATTCGCGGTGACCGCTTCACGGACGCTGGTGACCTTGGATCGAGGGTTCGCGCAGTTTCCCGGGTTGGTGTGGCGATCTCTTCTACGCTAGCAAGCTGGAGTGAGGAATTCGCTCCTGAAACACACTACATTACTGGAGGCTGACTCACGGTTCGGCCGCGAGTCAACCAGGGAAAGGAGGTGAATCAAATTGACCGCGTGCTCGAGAAACCGCCTTTCAACGATCATCCCAAAACTCACCAAGGTGGCGGGTTTTGAATAGGGCACCGGGTTCTATCTCAACCCGACACCGCCGGAGGAAGCCGCGAAATTCCTCCGCGAAGCGGGGTTGTCGTAGGCTCGTTGCGCAGGCAGTTTTGGGGTTTGTACATTCCGCCGTCGTGTGGGGCGGCCAATCCTGGCCGCGGCTGGCCTTTCCAGGCCAGCCTTGCTCCCCACTCATGGGGACGCCAGATTTGGGCTTTTGATGGCCCATCAGGTCCGTATAAGACCAGCTTGGCCCCTCACGTGCTCTTGCGCAACCATGCCAACCGACCGCCGCTCCTTCCTCGTCAACATCACCGCCGCCACCGGCGCAGCCGCCCAAACCACCGCAACCTCCCCATCCATCACACCCGTCCCTGCACCTGCAAGGGTCCGCTACCCCCGCACCTTCACCGCCTCCAAACTCGCCATGATCGCCTTCCCTCTCGGAGGTGTCGCGGCCGGCAGCATCAGTCTCGGCGGACGCGGCCAATTCCGCGATTGGGAGATCTTCAATCGCCCCGACAAAGGCCTATCTCCCACCTACGCGCTCCCTTCCATCTGGGTAAAAAGCGCCTCAGGCGCCAAACCCATCGCCAAGGTCCTGGAAGCCCGTTTCCTCCCACCTTACGAAGGGCAGAACGGCCTCGGCTCCCACAACGCCCCCGGACTCCGCCGCATGGACGGCGCCACCTTCACCGGCGAATACCCCCTCGCCCACATCGCCTTCCGCGACGCCCGCATCCCCGTCAAAGTCACCCTCGATGCCTTCTCCCCATTCATCCCTCACAACGCCGACGACAGCGGACTCCCGGTCGCCATCCTCCGCTATAAGGTCCGCAACCCCACCGCCGCCAGCGCCACCGTCTCCATCGCCTGGTCTATCGAAAACATGTGCGGACGCGTTACTCCCGGCGGCGGCGCAGCCCAGCGCCCCGGCCCTGATACCCGCGAAGCAGAATTCCGAAAAGACGCCGCACTCCACGGACTCTTCCTACACAACCCCAAACTCGCCGCCATTCACGAAACCAAAGGCAGCTTCGTCCTCGCCGTCGCCGGTGCCGAACAGGGCGATCTCACCTACCTTCGCGGCTGGCCCCAATCCCGCTGGTGGAACTCCCCCATGCTCTTCTGGGACGACTTCACCACCGACGGCCGTCTCGGACCCGAATCCGACAAGCTCGGCCCGGTGAGCTCCCTCTGCCTCCAGCGCGAGATTGCCGCGGGCGCTGAAGCGAGTTACACCTTCCTGCTCGCCTGGCATTACCCCAATCGCACCCCCGAACGTTGCGGCTGGCGCGCCCCAAAAGGTGAGGAGAAGACCGTCATCGGCAACTGGTACTCCACGCATTTCCCCGACGCCTGGGCCGCCGCCAGATACGCCGCCGAAAACCTCCCACGCCTGGAAAAAGCCACGCGCCAGTTCGCCGCCGCTGTGCGCGAGACCACCCTTCCCGCCCCCATCAAAGAGGCCGCCTCCGCCAACTTCTCCACCCTCGCCACCCAGACCTGCTTCCGCACCGCCGACGGCGAGTTCCACGGCTTTGAAGGCTCCAACGACCATCGCGGCTGCTGCTTCGGCAACTGCACCCACGTCTGGAATTACGAAACCACTACACCCTACCTGTTCCCCTCCTTCGCCCGCTCTCTCCGCAAAGCCGCCTTCGGCTACTCCACCGATGACGATGGCGCCCTCCACTTCCGCCAGTTTCTGCCCGATGGCAAAGAGCGTCTCGGCTTCGCCGCCGCTGACGGCCAGATGGGCCAGCTCCTCCACGCCTACTTGGATTATCAGCTCTCCGGCGACCTCCCCTGGCTCCGTTCCATCTACCCTTCCGTCAAGCGCGCCATGGAATTCTGCTGGCGCCCGGGCAGTTGGGACGCCGACCGCGACGGCGTCATGGAAGGCGTTCAGCACAACACCTACGACGTCGAATTCTACGGGCCCAATCCCCAATGCGGCATTTACTATCTCGGCGGACTCCGGGCCGTCGAACAAATGGCCCGCGCCGTCGGCGATACCGCCATGGCGGCCGAATGCGCCCGCCTCTTCACCAAAGGCCGTCAGTGGATCGACACCAACCTCTTCAACGGCGAATACTACATCCAGAAGATCCGTGGCTTCTCCCGCTCGCAAATCCACAAGGCTATGATGAGCGCCATGGGTTCGGAGAATACCGAAACCCCCGAATACCAGGTCGGCGACGGCTGCCTCGTCGATCAGCTCGTGGGCCAGTACCTCGCCGAAGTTGCCGGACTCGGTCCGCTCGTCAACGAACAAAACCTCCGCAAGACCCTCGAATCCATCTACCGCTACAACTACAGGCGCGACCTCCTCGATCACGATTCCGTCCAGCGCACATTCGTCGTCAACGACGAAGCCGCCCTCATCATTTGCGACTACGCGAAAGGTACCCGCCTCCGCATCCCGTTCCCCTACTACGCCGAGGCCTGGACCGGATTCGAATACTCCACAGCCGCTCACATGCTTTACGCAGGCATGGTGCGAGAAGGCGTCGAATGCTTCGAAAACATCCGCCTCCGCTACGATGGCGAACGCCGCAACCCGTGGAACGAGCCCGAATGCGGCCACCACTACGCCCGCGCCATGGCTGCATGGTCCGGAGTCCTTGCCCTCAGCGGCTTCCGCTACGACGGCGCAACCAAATCCGCCGAACTCCTCCCCCGCTGGAAGGCCCCGAACTTCCAATCCATCTGGCTCACCGCAACAGCCTGGGGCAAATTCGAGCAATCCGCCGCCAAAACCACGCTGCGCATTTTTGCGGGCACTCTCCCGTTGCAGGCCATCACCACCCCCACCACCCGCAACGCCAAATCCTCGGTGACGCTCAACGGCAAACCGCTCGAACACACCGTCCACCGCGCCTCAGCAAAAGCAAGATTCTCCCTACCCTCACCGCTAGAAGCCGTGGAAGGCGACGCGCTCACCGTCTCCTGACCGCTCCCACTGTCTTATGGCGTTTTTGCGTCTTCCATTTGCGCTTTTGGTACACCAGGCTAAGCCTGACTCACCAAGCTTGGCTCACCAAGCCAAGCCTATCTGATCTTGTGAACTGAAAGGAGTTCACCATGTGAATTGCTCGTTCGACATGTAGCTGAACTGGAGTGAGATGGAGTGATCCG
>JACQZR010000263.1 GCA_016213775.1 Acidobacteriota bacterium | reverse complement strand
TTTTCTGGGAGTGGAGTGCTCCAGCCTGGTAGAGCGGCGCATGGAGGCGTCGAGCACGCGCCAGCAGCGCGTTCCGACCAGTTCACCCAGATGGAGGGAAGCTACCTGCCGGAACGCGCTAATCTACTGTCTGAATCACAGACAACGCTTTATTCGCCTTCGCCTGCACCGCGAATTGCAGGATCCGCCAGGTGGCGAGCAGGGTGAGGCCGCCGAGCAGGGCCACAGTCCAAGAGACGCGGGTCGAGACCAGAATGCGGACGGCGACGACGGCGAGCGAGGCGGCGAGGCCGACACCCCAACCATTCCAGTGGCCCATCGCGTCGGCGAGCATTAGGGCGATCGCGGTGAGGAGCAGAAGCAGGCCGAACGGCTGCAGCGATTGCGTGGAAAGGCCGGCGATGCCCAGCATGATGAGGGTCCCACCCGTAACGCCGGGAAGCACCCATCCAGGGCGCAAAAATTCCACCGAGCCGATCAGGATGCCGGCGAGCAGCGCCGCCACAGCCAAGTTGGGATCACGGAGCCACGGGCTCATTCGTAGCGCAGCGCCTCCACGGGGTCGAGCTTAGCGGCCTTCACGGCGGGCCACACGCCAAAGAAGATGCCGACGCTGACGCTGGTTCCGAAGCCGGCGGCGACGGCCCACATCGGCACTTCGGAAGGCAGGCTCGGCACAAGCACACTGATGAGCAGGGTGACGCAGACGGACAGCACAATGCCGACGATGCCGCCGGCGCCGGTGAGGGTGACGGCCTCAGTGAGGAACTGGAAGATGATGTCGCCCTTGCGGGCGCCGATCGCTTTGCGAATGCCGATCTCGCGGGTGCGTTCGGTGACACTGACGAGCATGATGTTCATGACGCCGATGCCGCCTACCAGCAGCCCAAGTCCCGACAGAGCAATCGACCCGATCAGGATGGCGGAGGTGATCTGGTTGAAGCTTTTGATGATCTGGTCGGCGGTGGTAATGGAGAAGTCGTCGGGCTTGTCGCCTGGAACGTGGCGCAAGCGGCGTAGCACGACGCGAGTCTCTTCGAGCGCCTGATCGCGCAGGCCGTCCTTGGCGCGCACCGTGAAGAAGAGATTCTCCAACTGGGGATAGCGCATGCGCGCTGTCTCGAAGGGGATGGCCATCACGTAGTCGAGTTGGTTCTCACCGAAAAAGCCGCCTTTGGCAGGGGCAAAGACGCCGATCACGTAGTATTCCGCGCCGCCGACGACAATACTTTTGCCGAGCGAGCTACCGTCGGGGAAGAGGACCTCGGCGAGGCTGGGTCCAATGACCGCGACCTTTGCGCCGCGCTCGGCCTCCTCCTGCGAATAGACGCGGCCCGAGCGCAGATCGCGCGGCGTGATGTCGAAGAAATTCGCGGTATAGGCGACGATGTTGACGCGGTCCGATTCATAGCCCGGCACCTTCGCCACCAGTGGTTGGTTGCCGAGCAACTGCGGAATAAAAAGCTGCATGCCGATATCCTTCACCGAGGGGGAGAAGCGCCGGATAGAATCGGCATAGGAGATGAGGAGAGGCTTGCGGCGGAGCTCGGTTTGTCTGGGACGCTGGGCGGGATCGCCGGAGTAGCGGTTGACGAAGATGTTGTTGGGGCCGAACTCCTCAAAGAAGGTCACGATGCCTTTCTGGAGGCCCGTGAGCAGGCTCGATACGGTGACCACGGTGGTGATGCCGATGACGATGCCCAGGATGGTGAGGCCGGACCGGAAGCGGTTCTTCCAGACGGAATCGAGAGCGATGGAGATGCTTTCGCCGGGTTGAATGCGCATCGATCAGGTCTCCGCTCTCAGAGCGACGACGGGATCCAGTCTGGCGGCACGCTGCGCGGGATACCAGCCGGAAAGGATGCCGACGACGCTGGATACGACAATGGCGAGCAGCGCGTAGAGCATGGTGATCTCGAGCTTCACTTCAACGATTCGCGAACCGACGGTGGTGATACCCCAACCGAGCGCCAGCCCGATAATTCCGCCGCAGGCCGACATCATCACGGCCTCGATGAGGAACTGGAGGAGGATGTCGCCGCTACGCGCGCCAAGGGACTTGCGGATGCCGATCTCGCGCGTGCGTTCAGAGACGCTGACGAGCATGATGTTCATGATGACGATGCCGCCAACTACGAGTGAAATGGCAGTCACGGGAACGACAATCGCCGATACCAGCTTAAGGATGTTCTCGACAAAGGCGCGGATGGAATCGGGCGTGAGCACTTCAAAGTTGTCGGCGGCGCCGGGCTTGGCGTGGAAGCGGGTACGGAGAGCGACGCGGGAAAGGTCGAGCGCGTCGTCCATGGCGAGGCCGGTTTCGGGGCGTGCTTTGCCAAAGACGGCGAAGCCGTTGCGGTCGCCGCCGTAGATCTTGAAATAGACAGGCGCGGGGATGTAGACCGGATTGTCCTGCTGGGTCCGGCCGCCGCTGGAGCCGAGTTTCTCCTGGGTGCCGACAATGCGGAATTCGACGCCGCGGAGTTTGATGGTCTTTCCGATGGGCGTCGTGTCGGGGAAGAGGACGGAGCGGATTTCGTCGCCGACGACGGCAACGGGGGCGCGGTTCTGCTCTTCGGTTTCGGTAAAGAAGCGGCCATCGGTGAGCGACACTTCGCGAATCTCCGGCAGGGTGGAGGAGACACCGAGAATCGTGGCGGCTTCCAGTGTGGTTTCGCCGCGCTTTACATCATCCACACGTTGTGTGTAGGGGCTGTAGTAAACGCGATCGCCTGTGGTCTGACGCAGGTAGCTGACCTCCTCCATGCGGATGCGGCGGTTGTAGCGGAGCTTGGCTGCGCGCTCGGTTCGTGAGAGCCTGCCCAACTGAACCAACTGCGCTATGAGGTAGCTGTCGCTGCCGAAGACCTTCGAGGTGGTGGCTTCGGAATAGTTGCCGAGGCCGTCGATGGCGGCGCCAACGAGCACAACGCTCATCACGCCGATGATGACACCGAGCAGGGTGAGGAAGGTGCGCAACTTGTGGGCGCGGAGGGAGTCAATCGCGAGACCGATGGCGGTGGTAAAGGTGTAATAGAAGGTAAGGTCGCGCTGAGTCATTACTCCAGAACCTTCTTATTGCGCACCCATTCGACGAGGGCGGTGCGGAGGTCTTTGCCGGTGTTGGTGAACTGGATGTTTTGGGTGCCGAGCGTCTTGCGGGAGGCTTCGTTGAGCGCGGCGAAGTCGGGCATGGCGATGGTGTACTCACGGTTGGGATCGATGGTGAGGTTGCCCCGCAACGGCGGGGATAGCTGCGAGCCTTTGATCTTGCCGGTCATGATGTCATTGTCGAACGGCATGATGTTCCAGATGTGGCGTTCGAGGATTTTACCTTTGGCGAGGCGGGCGCGGATGCCGCCCCGGTTGAGGTAGGCGAGGTCGGTGCCCATGATTTCGCGGAGGCCGGCTTCGAGGACGGGCTTGAGGTCGTCCTGGGTCATGTCGCGTTTGGATTCGCCGATTTCGCGATCGACGACTTTGGCGACTTTGCCTTCCCACTTCTGCACGAGTTTGGCGACGTCTGGGGCGGGCTTGATCTGCGTGGAGTCGATGGGGATGCGCTTCCACTCCCACCTGGCGAGCTTCTTTGTGGCGGTGTCGACTTCGAGATTGAGGCGTCCGACTTCGACGCCATACGCGCGGCCGTTTACGAGGACGCGGCCATCGACGACTTCCAGTTCCTTGATGCCGGCATGATCATGGCCTTGGACGACGACATTGACGTCCGGCACTTCGCGAAGGATCGCCGAGCCTTCCTCCTTGCCATGGATATGGCCGAGGACGACCACGACATCCACCTGGGGGCGCAGTTCTTTGGCGTAGCGGGTTACGGTTTCGACGACTGGAGTCACCTTGTAAGGACCGGCCGCGCCAGGTTTGACGTAGGCGGTGGTGAGGTCGCCGAGCATGGCTCCGATCACGCCGACGCGGAGGCCGTTCACTTTGAGGATACGGTAGGGTTTGACGAGCGTCTTGCCGGAAGAGTCGACGACGTTGGAGGAAACGATGGGGAATTTGGCCTTCTTCAGGAAGATGGGGATTTGGGTGTAGGTGTAGTCGAACTCGTGGTTGCCGAGGGTGAAGGCATCGATGTTGAACTTGTTGCCGAACTCGAAGACGGGGGTGCCTTTGAAGATGGTAGAGACCGGAGAGCCTTGCACGAGGTCGCCGGCTACCAGGTGGATGCAACTGGTGCAGCCGGCGCGCTCGGAACGGAGTACGCCGGCGACGTAGGCAAAGCCTCCCTGCTTGCGTTCATCGGGCAGCAATCGCGCATGAAGATCATTTGTGTGCAGGATGGACAGCTTGCGGATCTCGGCGCGGGCGGTCCCGGAGACGAGCGCGAACACAAGGAGGGGAAGCAAAAAACGCATGAGCTTTCATGATAGCGTCTGAGGCGAAGCCGGATACGGACATTACGAACGCTGAATGCGCAGCCGGCCGATCTTCGCGGTTCGCACTCCTGCGACCTCTGCCGAAACCGAGTGATCTCCATCAGGCAGGTCAGGCACAATCAGTTTGAACTGCTGGACACCGGTGTCGGATAAACCAGCAAATGTTGCATCGGCAATGGTGGTGTCAATCTGTACCTTTACGCGATTCAGTAACTGGCCGGCGTCTTCCGGAACGGTGGGTCCAAAGCCTGTTCCGAGGAGCACCACCTCGGCGCCAGGCTGAAGAGGCGGGTCCGGCTGGAGCACGTAGTCCTGTTCCGTCAGGAAGAATCCCGGCATCAATGGTTGGATGTTGACCGTACCAGCGGCGGAAGCACCCGCGTCGTTTGTTACCGTGACGTCTACGATGCCCACTGCATCCGGGGGCGTCTGCACCGTCACTTGTGCCGGCGTCGACTTCAGCACCGGCATAGGTTTGTTGTCAATGAGGACATTGACAGACTCAAGGCCCGTGCCGAACACGGTCATCCATGATCCAGCCGCTGCCCCGGGATTCAGTGTGGCTGCATTCACCATCGACACCATCGTGGGTTTCGATGCGTCAGGGTTCTCGACAGGTGTGAATCCGAGGACGATGTCGAAGTTCGCCGACAGCTCGCCGACGGCAGATCCGGGGACGGCGCTCCACGGTACAACTACGGAAGCTCGCTGGGCCTCGTCGCGAATGCCATTTAATACGCCATCGGCGGCATTGCGAGAGTCACCAAGTACGTAGAGTTGGGTGATCAACCGGCTCTGTCCGGGAGGCGAGACAGCCATGTGAACGTGACGGGTACGTCCAGGATAGAGACCGGGCCTCACTGTTCGAAAGAGATACTCGCCCGTAGAGCCAGTGAGGAACTTGCCATACCCCTGGAAATTCGCGTCGCGATTTGCGCTTGGACTGCGCGAGTGGATGTAGGCGCCGTTGTTGTCCGCCTGCCAAATCTCGACCAGAGCACCGCGTACAGCCTGCCCGGTGCGGTCGAGAACTCGTCCACTAATCCAGGAAATGTCACCAACAGCGGGCGTGATGTTGTCGTTGATCACGAGCAGATCGTTGTCCAAATCAAGCGGCATGCGATCCGGGTAGTATGGGCCGATCGTCTGCGAGGGTGTCAGGGTCAGTGCTTCGGCGAAGGCGCCGCGGGTGGTGAAGAACAGCCCGCCGATTCCCATCGCTTGCAGAAACTGGCGGCGGTTGGTTGAAGAATTGTGCGTCCTCATTTGCATAGAGGAACAGACGCCGGCTTGGACGCCTGGGATTCGCGGAGGGGGAGAGTCTTGATTTTCTTAACGCAAGCTTTACAGCGCGAAGAAACTCAATATATTCTTTGAGGAATTGGAACTTCCGCGGCCAGCCGGTGTCTATGGTATCAGGTGTACAATCGGAACTAGAGGCGCTCCGTGACGCATACAACCGCGAGCATTCCGGTGGACCAGTGCCTGGATCAGGCATCGGCCCTGGACTCTGTTTGGCTTTTGGATGGCCTGAAAACAGGTAACGAGGCGGCCTACGAGGCGCTGATCCAGCGTTATCAGCAACCGGTGTACAACCTGGTGTATCGCTTGATGGACGATCCCGCCGATTGTAATGACGTGGTGCAGGAAGTCTTTCTAAAGGTATTTCGCAACGTGGGTGCGTTCCGCGGGAACAGCAGCCTGAAGACGTGGATCTACCGAATCGCAGTGAACGAGGCATACAATCAGCGGCGGTGGTTCAGCCGGCACCGGAAAAAGGAGATCGGATTGGAAGTGGAAGAAGAAGGATCGCTGAACTTGAGCGAAGTCTTGAGTGATCCTTGCCGCTCGGCGTTTGAACAGGTTGCCAACCAGGAAACGCGAGCATTGGTGGAACAGTCACTGACGGAGATACCGTCGGTGTTTCGCGCGGCGGTCATCCTGCGCGATATGGAAGAAATGAGCTACGACGAGATCGCCGATGTGTTGGATGTCTCGCTCGGAACCGTGAAATCCCGCATCTTGCGTGGGCGTGACAGCCTGCGCAAGGCGCTAACCTCACATCTCGAGGCCACTCCAGCCCCGAGATGGAGCCCGCGAACGGCAGAATAGTCATGCGACCCCTTACCGCAAACACGGCATGCCGGCGCACGGAAGGCATGCTCTCCGCATACGCCGATGGTGTTCTGGCACACGCCGAACGCCGGGAAGTGGCGGTGCATCTGCGCGAATGTGAGAATTGTGCCCGCAGTAACGAACAGTTGTCGCGCACCAAGCGGATGGTGAAGGCGCTGCCCGCCAAGGTACCGCCGGCGCACCTGACGGCTAGCCTGCACTTACTGGCGAACCGGGAGTTGTCGGCACGGCGAAGCCAGCAGAAGAAGCGGTACGCGCTCGATTTCGCGTGGTCGGCATGGAAGCTGCGGCTGGAGAACCTGATGCGTCCGCTGGCGATTCCCTTCGCAGGCGGTCTGGTTTCGGCGCTGGTGCTGTTCAGCATGCTAGTGCCGACCTATCCGGTGATTGCACGTGCGACGGTGAACGACGTTCCGACGGCTTTCTATCAGCAGCCGACTTTGAAGAGCTGGTCTCCGTTCGGCATCAGCAACGACGAAGTGGTGGTGGTGGAGGTATCGCTCGATGAGCAGGGGCAAGTAATCGACTACAGACTTCCATTGGAAACGCCCTCCCCAGCATTGCGCAGCCAGATTGAGAATACACTCCTGTTTGCCCGGTTTAATCCGGCTTTGTCCTTCGGACAGCCGATCCTGGGCAAGATCCGGTTGACCTTCCGCCGCAGCGAGATCGACGTGAAGGGCTAAGGTTTGGGGCAACGGCTCGGGCAGCACTTCCTGGTAAGAACATCGGTTTTGGAGCGCATCGCGCGAGCAGTGTGCGAACCGGCGGGCGGAGCGGTGATCGAGATCGGCCCGGGGCGCGGGGCGCTCACCAAATACCTGTTGGGCGCGGTGCCGCGCCTGATCGCCATTGAATTGGATGATGCTCTGGGGGATCGGCTTGTAGTGGACTTCCCTGCTCTGGAGTTAGTCCGCGCGGATGTGCTTAACGTGGACCTGGGGCAGTGGGGGCCGGTGGCGATCTGCGGGAACCTTCCTTATTACATTACTTCCCCGATATTGGAAAAAACGCTGGCGCTGGGGGCGCTGCTGCGGCATGCCGTTTTTCTGATCCAGAAGGAAGTGGCTGAGCGGCTGGTGGCAGGGCCCGGGTCGAGGGATTACGGGTACCTGTCAGTGCGAACGCAGGTGCTGGCCGATGTGAAGCTGCTGTTCCCGGTGTCCGCGAAGGCGTTTCAGCCGCCCCCGAAGGTGGAATCGGCGGTGGTGAAACTGACGCCGCGGGCGGTACCAGTGGTGGCGGATACGGCCGGGTTTCTGCGATTCGCCGGGTTGTGCTTTCAACAGAAGCGGAAGAATCTGCGGAATAACCTGGGCGGTGCGTATCCGGCGATCGGGGAGATGCCGGAGGCGCGGTTGCGGGCGGAGCAACTGGGAATCGCCGAGCTGGTAGGGTTGTACGGGCGGCTGATTCGACGGAATCACTAGCCACTGGATTACGTGACAGGGTCGAATGCAGAGCCGGCATGGGGCGTGGATGGTTTCACGCAAAGACGCCAAGAAGACGTTTTTGAGTTCAGAGCGACTATCCCGTGGTGCCAACAGCTTGTGCGCATTTTCGGAGCAGTTGACGGGTTATGGGTCCAGCGGACTATAGCGACTTTTTCGGACCGTGCCCGTTATTGGAAAGGGGCGCGTCGTCTTCGTCGAAGTCTGCGTCTTCGCCGGGGATCGCGCCGAACATTTCGTGTTCTTCCAAGGCCTCTTCGGCGACTTCGGCGATTTCTGCGTCGCTGGATTGACTGAACGCCTCGAGCAGTTCGCCGACGTCCTCATTCTCCATGTAGGCGGCGGCGGAAATGGCGGAAAGGAGAACATGGCGGTCTGTCTTCTTGCTTGAGAGGAGAGCGGAGATCCGCGGCCAAGCCTCCTGGATCGCGCGCTGGCCGGCGGAGAGGACAGCTTCGGCCAGGATCTTTGTATTGGTGCTGTTGAGTGAGGTGAGGATCTCCTCCTCGAAACCGGGGACGTAGCGCATGCAGAATACAGCGGTGACCTGCCAGAGTTCATCGGCAGACTTGAGGGCGGCGCGGATTGCGGATGGGTGCCATTCCTGTTCCTGCCGGACGGAGGCTTCGAGGGCGCGGCGGCGAAGTTCGGTTGAGAGGGTGGAGTCATCGTGGATGGCGCGCAGTGCCTGCTGTATCCGCTCGAAGACGGGTTTGGTGACGGGGGGCTCGGAGTAAGGGTCTTCGTCGAAGCCGTCGGTTTCGATGACTTCGAGGGCCGGGCCGAAGGCGATAGCAGCGGCGGAGCGCACTTCGAGGGGGTCCGAGGGGTCATTGAGGGAAGCGAGGAGCAAGTCAGCGAGGTCATCATCCATGACGACGAGCTCACCCGCAAAGGTCGCCGCGAGAGCGCGGTCGGCTTCGGGTTGAGACTTGTCCTTGAGAGTGCCGGCAATGATGTTTTTGGCGGCTGGTGGCCACTCCCAAGGGGGTGTTTCTTTCAGGAGATTGATGTCCGTAGGAAACATGCGGATGCTCCAATAAATAGGATATCGCTTTCGGCGGGGGCGAAGGCTCAGATAGGAGATGGGTACTTATTGACTGGCCAACTGGGTGTGGTTGAGGGCGTTAAAGTTGACCAGGCGGAACTGGATGGGCTGGCCCTTGCTTGGAAAGCCGGGCCGAAGCCAGGATTTGCGCCGGTAGTGGCCGCTGACTTTACCGATGGCGGTTCTCGGCTCGGGACCGCTGAGCAGAGGGTCGCGAGTCGGGAGAGCGCCGGCCGCTTCACATTCTCCTGACAACTCCGTCCGGTGGTTGCCCTACAATAAGGGCACCGTGGGTACCTTGCGGCTCCGCCAGACCTTGTTGTTCGTTGGCGCGGTGATTGTGCCTTCTGTCGTGCTGGTTGCACTCGGGATCCGCTCCATGCGTCAAGAGGAGGAACTGGCGGAGAAGCGCACGTTCGAAGAGAGCCGGCGTGCCGCAGGTCTGATCCGGCAAGAACTAACCACAAAACTCGAGAGCATCAAGCTGCAAGCCGCCGCGGGGCGGGACTTGCCGCGCGATGGCGCCGTGGCGTTCGTGGCGAGGGTGGTTGGTGGAACTCTGGTTCTCCCGTGGGAGGAGAGCGGCAACCAAGTGAGGGCCGAAGCGCGGCAGGCCGAGGCGGTGCTCCAACGCGCGCTCGGCCTGCAAAAGGAAGGTCAGCAGAACGCGGCCCGCGCGCTCAATCGCCGCATGCTGTCGATGCGCGCGGCCGATGAATACGGCGTTCCGTTCGCGCTTTACGCCGCAAGGCGTCTGGTGGAAGGCGCTTCGGCCGAAGAACGCCGCGAGATCGTCCGGTGCCTCTCACAGGCACTCGAAACACCAGGGCTCTCCGCGCCGGCCGCCTACCTGATTCTGGAATTGCTGGATCGCCTTCCGGCGGATGCGGTAATGCGTCGAATGGCCGCGGCACGTGCCGAGGAGATGGAGGAGATCGGACACCTTGCCGCGGAGGTTCCTCGTTTTGGGCACACCGGCGCGGATTCCCTGTGGGTGCTGTTTGGGAAATCGCCGTGGCTGGTGGGCATGACGGGAAAGCCCCGCGACCCCAGCCGCCTGCTGATCGCGGTGCGGGCGAAGCCGTTGCTCGACTCCATCAAGCTCGCGGAAGGATTCCGATGGGCGCTTGACTCCGCGGCGGGCGAAACGCTGGGCGAGAATTTGCCTGGACTGCGCCTCGCGGCAATGCCGCCCGCGCTCCGCACCAACAGCCGTTCGAGAGAGTTCTATCTCGCCGTGCTCATGCTGGTGGTTTCCGTCACCGCGTTCAGCGCCTGGCTGATGAGCCGGGACGCCCGGCGCGAGGCGAGGCTCAACGCGCTCCGCGCACAATTTGTCTCCAGCGTCTCGCATGAGCTGAAAACGCCAGTGTCCACGATTCGCGCCTGCGCGGAGCTGATGGAGATGGGACGCGTCGAAGGCGGACAAGCCACCTCGGAATATCTGAAGACGATCGTCGGTGAAAGCGAGCGGCTCACCCGCCTTGTCGACGGCGTGCTCGACTTCTCGCGGATCGAGCAAGGCAAGAAGACATACCGCTTCCAACCGGTGGCGATCGAGGAGATTGTGCGGTCCGCGGCGCGTGCACTGGAGTATCCATTGGTGCAGGGTGGATTTGCACTGTGCATGAATGTGGATCGTGTGCCGCCGGTACAGGGCGACCGCCTGGCGCTGGAACAAGCGGTGACGAACCTGCTGACCAATGCGATGAAATACTCCGGGGACCGGCGCGAGATCGAGGTGAATGTGATTCGCCAGGGCGCGCGGGCGGTCATTCGCGTACAGGACCACGGGGTGGGCATTGCAGCGGAAGAACAGGTCAAGGTATTCGAACGCTTCTACCGTTCGCCTGCTTTGGGTGGCAATGTGCCCGGCGCAGGCTTGGGGTTGACGCTGGTGGCACATGTCGTTCAGGCCCATGGAGGCAACGTGACCGTGGAAAGCAAGCCCGGCGATGGCAGCGTGTTTTCCATTCTTCTACCCATTGCGGAGGGTGCATGAGCCGGCTTCTCATTGTCGAAGACGAGCCCGGGCTGCTGCGGGCGCTTGCCGACGGTTTTCGCTTTGAGTCCTACGAAGTGCTGACGGCGGCAGATGGCGAATCGGGCTACAGGCTGGCGAAAGAGCAGAACCCCGACCTCATCATCCTCGACCTGATGCTGCCGCGCATGAGCGGTTATGACGTATGCCGCAAGCTGCGATCGGATGGGGCGGCGACGCTGATCCTGATGTTGACGGCACGCGGCGAGGAGGCGGACCGGGTGGTGGGTTTGGATCTCGGGGCGGACGATTATCTGACGAAGCCCTTCTCCGTTCGCGAACTGAGCGCGCGTGTCCGCGCCCTGCTGCGCCGCGCCAAACCGCCGAACACATCTCCCGATGAACTGCGCTACGACGATGTTCACATCGACTTCCGCACGTACGAGGCGCGCAGAGGAGAGCATGTGCTCGATCTGACGCGTAAGGAGTTTCAACTGCTCCGGCTGCTTGTGTCACGGCCGGATGACGTGATGAGCAGAGAGGAGCTTCTGGACGAAGTGTGGGGGTTGGAGAACTATCCCACTACGCGCACCGTGGACACTCATGTGTTCCATCTCCGCTCCAAAGTGGAACGCGATCCGAAGAACCCGCGCCATTTGATTACGGTGCACGGTATCGGGTACAGGTGGACGCCGTGAAGGCGATTCATAAAGATTTGACAATTGCGCAAGCGTTCCGTGACAACTGCCGCGCACCTTTCCGGCATTCTGGACGCGTGGAAGCGTTCGGAAAGGAGAAAGTTCCATGAAACGGATTCATGTGCTGGTGCTGGGCGTCCTTGCTTTTGCGGCGCCGCTATTGGCCGCGGAGCGAGCGAATAGCGTGTTTGAAAAAGGTCTTGCCAAGGAGCGCGCGGAGGGCGATTACCGCGGCGCGATCAAGTTCTATGAGCGTGTGGTGAAGGAGCATGCGGGCGATCGCAAGCTCGCCGCGCAGGCTCTAGTGAGGATTGGAGAATGTCACGACAAACTGGGTGATGCGGAAGCGCGTAAGGCGTTTGAGCGCGTGGTGCGGGAGTTCGCCGATCAGAAGGAGTCAGTGGACGTGGCGCGGGCGCGGCTGGCGGTGATCGGGAAGACGGCGTCGGGACCGACTACACGCATAATTGGGAAAGACAGTTGGTTAGACGGCTGGGTGAGCCCGTCAGCGGATGGCCGTTTCCTGCTCCGATACGCAATAAACGGCGACGTTGACCTGCGCGACATGCAGTCCGGTCGAGTCCAGCGAATCGCGACGGACGTCTGGTATGGCGCCACGGTGTCTCCAGACGGCCGGCAAGTGGCCTTCCTTCGGGGGAGAGAAGGAGTCCGCGAATTGTACATCGTTGGCGTGGATGGGTTTGGTGAACGCCTGCTTTGGAAGGCGGAGAAGGACTGGCGAGCGCATTCACCGCAGTGGCTCCCGGACAGCAAGAGAGTCGTGCTGACGGTGTCAGCCCAGGATCGGAGCCGTCTTATGACCGTCTCCGCAAGCGACGGTGTAGCCACGATTCTATGGGAGGGCAAGCAGTTCGTATACCCGCAACTCTCGCCTGACGGACGGAGCGTCGTCTTTCTAAAGAGGGCGCGCCAGGATCCCGCCGGGGATCAACTTTGGCTCCTGCGGATCGAGGACAGGAGCGAGACGCTTGTATTCGACGGGCAATCGTACATGGCATGTCCTCTCTGGATGCCGGACGGCACTGGAGTCGTGTTCTTGAGCGACCGGAGGGCGCCAGGAATGAACGTCGACCTTTGGCTACTCCGAATCGCCGGTGGAAAGCCGTCGGGGTTTCCCGAACTGTTGAAGACCGGTCTGGGCGCGATGGCGGCAGGACACACCACGGCTTGGCCTACGGGACCCATCACCCGCGACGGCACTTACTACTACCATCTGGCAAGAGGTGGGATAAAACAGCTTCTGCGCGTTATGTACGATCCCGACTCAGGGAAAGTGGCAGGGGCGTCGTCGTTCGTCGCGCGGAAAGGGGGGGCATCCGGGAGTCCGTCATTCTCCGGGGATGGGCGGTGGCTTGTTTACCAAGCTCAGAGCGAGAGATCGACCCCGGTCTGGATGCTTCAGGCCGTTGAGTCGGGCGAAGAAAGAGTTCTCTCCATGGCGGGCAGCATCTCCGAGCTAGAGTGGGCGTGTGCGTTTCCGGATGGACGGTCGGCACTTGTTCTGGCAGTGCACTCCAAGGACGGAAGAGGGCTCTACAGAGTGGATATGGCCAATGGAACATCGTCTCCGCTCCCACGCCCAGCGGGTGAAGTGATGGGTGTGCCGAGCGGCTTCTCACCGGACGGGCGGACCATCATTCTGAACAGGATGGGAGCTAGAAACCATGTGGTTGCTTGGGACATCGAAACGGGACAGGAGCGCGAATTGGCGGTGGGGCGAGGCTTGTTAGCCTCACTATCCCAAGATGGCAATCAACTGGCGATATCCCGCCCCGATGGAAAAGAGCTGGTGATCGAACTGATGCCTGCCACCGGTGGTCCAAGGCGAGAGGTGTACCGGGGTGCGGGATATCAGGGCGCAGAGATCACGTGGACACCCGATGGACGATATATAATATTCGGTCCATTTGACAGAATTAACATGCTTAATTCAAGCAAAATCATGAGAGTGCTGGTAGAGGGTGGAGAGCCGCAGCCGATCGGTCTCTCGGCGTCGGCGGATGGACTGGTGCGGTTTCCTCAGGGTTTTCGGGCACTGCGTGTACATCCGAGCGGCCGACAGCTAATATACGTGGCGGTGAGCGACGGGGGATCCGCGGGTGAAAACTGGGCGTTGGAGAATTTCCTCCCGAAGACCACTAAGTAGATCCACTCACCCTGTGCTGGTACTCTGTATTCTTTTGCAGGCCTTCGGTGACCGGTATAGAATGACAGCAGGGTACCAGCATGACCGCACCTGCAAGAAAGGCGCTCTTCTGGGCGCCAAGGCTTCTATGCATCGCATTCGGACTGTTTGCGAGCATCTTCGCTCTTGATGTTTTCCAGGGGAATCAAAGCTTCTGGCGGATTCTGGCCGCACTCTTCATGCACCTCATTCCGGTTTTTGTCCTATTCGCCATTCTCGCTGTCGCGTGGCGTTGGGAGTGGGTTGGCGCGGTGACTTATTCCGCAATGGCGGTGCTGCACCTGATCTGGGCCAATACGCAGACTCATCTCAGGCTGCCGGATCAGGCGTTGATCGCCGGACCGTTGTTCGTCGTGGCTGCGTTATTCCTGATGAACTGGCTGAAGCGGGCGGATCTGCGCCCGGCGCGTGAGCAGCCACCATTCTGTCACTAACTGCGCATCGAACCAATTCCAATGGCTTGCCTTGACAAGCAGCATTGCAGCCGATGCGTGCATCAAATGCATGCTTTAAGCTAGAGACATGGATCGCTTATCCGGGAGTTCCGTCCGCGTCTCGCCGTCCAACAGAAAGCGTGTGGCGGCTCTGGCTACGGAATTGAAGGCCACCAGCCAGCAGGAGGTAATTGATCGGGCGCTCGACCAACTCGAACACAGAGTATTTTGGGAAGGATTCGAAGAGGAGGCACAGGCCTACCTCGCGTCCCACCCCGAGGAGCGCGCCGAGCGGGACCGCTATGCGGGCACTTCGTCCGACGGGATAAAGGCGAGGCCGTGAAGCCTGCGCACCCGGCTTCAACCCCACGGCCGCGTCGCGGAGAGGTGTGGTGGGTAGACTTTTCACCGTCAATCGGAAACGAGGTCCGCGACGAACGTCCCGATTTCCAGATCGAGCCCGCCGTTGCGAATTCATGTGGACGTTCCTGCCGGTGAAGGAGGCCTGACCAAGCCGAGCCGCATCGAGTGCGATCAGATTGGCAAGGCAGACATCCGCCGCTTCCGCGCAGGGGGCCGAATCGGCAGGTTGCCAATCTCGACTCTCCGCAAAGTAGAGACGATTCTGAAGAGGCTGTTGGAGTTGTAGCGTCAGGGATTGGTGCGTTCCATTCAGATCCGACTCGCCGGAGTTGCATAATAGAAGCTGTGGAAAGCGTTATTATGCAGCGGGTACATGCCGACCCTGTGCACTTGGCGAAGTTGTGCCGCCGGTACCACGTCCAACGATTGTTCTTGTTCGGCAGTGTTTTGCGTGATGACTTTGGCCCTGCAAGCGACATTGATGTCCTAGTCGAATTCACGCCCGGACACGAGCCTGGTCTGGCCTTCTTCACCTTCGAGGCAGAGCTCACAACCTTGATGGGCCGCAAAGCAGACCTGCACACCAAGGACTTCCTGAGCCGTCATATCCGCGCGACTGCTTTGTCAGGCGCCGAACTATTGTATGCCGCTGCGTGATCCGGCCGTTGCATTACGGCAGATGAGAGATCACGCTGCTGAGGCGATTCGGATGGTGCAATCACGATCGCGCGAGGAGTTGGACACTGACCGGACATTTGCACTGGCGTTGACACGCCTGCTGGAGATCATTGGTGAGGCGGCAAACCGCGTCCCACGCGAGGAACAGGGGCGTCATCCCGACGTGCCGTGGGCGGCGATGAGCGGCTTGAGAAACCGCCTGATTCATGCTTACGACGACGTGGACCACACGATCATCTGGCGGATCGTACGGGAGGACCTGCCCCTGCTGGTTGCCGTGCTCGACCGGATCCTTGGCGGGGGCGGTTGACGCGCTTCGTTTACTGTCGCCGTCAAAACCTCGCATGAGTAGTGCTTTAGAACCCTCGCATCCGCATCGCCGCGACCAAAAACACACAGAAACGGGATAGGAACAAGACGTAAACGACACTATAATCGGCATGGGAATACTCCCGCATGGCCCCGCAGCCCAAAAGGCATCTTTTGCCAACGTTCTTCGCCACGGTTCTGGTGCTGGTCGCCGCGATGGTATGGATGGGCGTCCAGTTGTTGCGCCAGGACCGCGCGCTGGCCGGGCAGCGCCTTCGAGAGCAGTGCGACGACGCCGCCGATCTTGCCGTCGCTTCGTTACAGCAGCAACTCTCCCGCACCGAGGAGCGGCTCACGGCACTGAGCGCGGCATTAAACTCCGATCTTACGGTGGCGGCCGGGGCATTCGCCAATAGGCTGACGGCCGGCAGCGTGCTTCTCGTACTCGGTGCGAGCGGCATGGACGTCTACCCCGAGCGCCGCCTGCTCTTTGTGCCGGACGCCGCGCGGCCGCCTTCCGCCGTATTGGCACTCTTTGCCGAGGCCGATGCGCTCGAGTTCCGGCGCGAGACTCTCCGTGATGCCATTGCGGTGCTGCGGCCACTGACCCGCCATGCGGATCGCGCGGTCCGCGCCGAAGCGCAGTTGCGGCTGGCGCGCTGTCTGTGGAAAAGCGGCGACCCTGACACCTCGCTCGCCGCCTACCGGGATCTGGCGCAATTCCGGTCGCTTCCCGTCCTGGGGATTCCGGCCGAAATCGCCGCTGGCGAGGGCCGGATCCTCATCTTTGAGGCGCGGTCCGACCGCGATTCTCTCCAACGAGAAGGTGCGGCGTTGTGTGAAGGCTTGCGCTCCGGCAAATGGCCGCTGAGCCGCCGCGCGTACGCGTTCTATCGCAACGAAGCCTGCGGCCGGGCGGGCACGGCGACGCCCCCCGATCCGCCCGAAACCGTAGCCCTCGCTGTCGCCGCTGAAGAGGCTTGGGCGAACCGCGGCGCCGGTGGCGGAGGCCGCCGCATCGTCTGGCACGAGAACACCCCCATCCTGCTGGTATGGCGAACCGGAGTGGAACGGACGGCGGTCGCAGCCCTCGGCCGGCGTCACATCGAAGCGAACTGGCTGAACGCACGGCTGGGTGTACGTATCGCGCTGTCCGATCCCGAAGGGCGCATTGTGGCCGGAGCAGCCGCGCAAGCCACCGTCCCGCAGACCGTCCGCCTCGCCGCTGCCACGCATCTGCCCTGGACCCTCCACGCTTCGGTACCCGTAGGCTCAGGCGCGTTGCCAGCTCGCAACCGCCTGATGCTGACGGCACTCCTCACGTTGGTTCTGCTCGTTCTCGCCGGAGTCTACTTCATCGGGCGCGCAGCCGCCCGCGAGCTGGAAGTGGGCAAGCTCCAATCGGACTTCGTTGCCTCCATCTCGCACGAGTTCCGCACGCCCATCACCGCGCTGCGGCAGTTGAGTGAAATGCTGGTCAGCGGTCGTGCCCGCGATGACCAGGAGCGCGGGGAGTTCTACCGCGCCATGGCCGCCGAAAGCGAGCGGCTGCATCGACTTGTGGAAGGGCTGTTGAGTTTCGGGCGCATGGAAGCGGGCGCGATCGAGTTCCGCATGGAGACTCTCGACGCGGCGGAGTTGCTGGCAACCGTGGTCGCCGAGTTTCGCAAGAGCGCCGATGCCCGGCAGTACCAGATCGAGTTGGACAACGGAGATACACAGCGGCCGCGCGTGCGCTGCGACCGGGCAGCCCTCACGTGCGTGCTGTGGAACTTGCTCGAGAATGCCGTAAAGTACTCGCCCGAGTGCCGCCACGTTTGGGTCGGGCTGGCGCGCGAGGGATGCCGGGCGGTAATTCGAATTCGTGACAGCGGCATAGGGATTCCCCCCGCGGAACAGAAGCAGATCTTTGAGAAGTTCGTGCGCGGTGCAGGGGCCAAGTCGCGCAGTATCCGCGGCGCCGGGATCGGTCTGGCCATTGCGGAACAAATCGTGGCCGCACACCACGGCGCGATCGCGGTTGAAAGTGTCCCGGGCGAGGGCAGCGTCTTCAGCGTACTCCTGCCTGCAGTGGAGTGAAATGGCGATTTGATATGGCGAGAATCCTTGTAGTGGAAGACGAGCCCTCGATTGCGCTCGGCTTGAAGAGCGATCTCCGTCTCGAGGGGTACGATGTCGAGGTGGCCGCAGACGGCGAAACCGCCGCGAGGCGCGCGGCGGAGGCTTCGTTCGACCTGATCCTCCTCGACCTGATGCTGCCCGGCAAGGACGGACTTACCGTGTGCCGGGAACTGCGCCGCGCCGGCAACCGCGTCCCCATTATCATACTCACCGCCAAGGCGCATGAGGCGGAGAAGGTGTTGGGCCTCGAACTGGGCGCGGACGATTACGTCACCAAGCCGTTCAGCCCGGTGGAATTGCGGGCGCGCATCAAGGCCATGTTGCGGCGTACGGCAAACGGAGATCCTGAGACCTGCCACTTCGGCGACATGGAGGTGAACTTCGCGCGATCGGAGGTGCGGCGCGGCGGCAGCCTCATCGAGGTTACACCGATCGAGCTGAAACTGCTATCGGTGTTCATCCGCAGCCGCGGTCGCACGCTCACCCGGGAGCAGTTGCTGGACCAGGTATGGGGAACGGCAAGCTCTCCGACCGACCGCGTCATCGACAACCACATCATGCACCTCCGGCGGAAGGTGGAGGCAACGCCGGAGGAACCCCGCTACGTGGTGAGCGTGCGCGGCATCGGCTACCGCTTCGACGGATGAAGAAAAATGCCCGTGCAGATGAAAATCACACGGATTCGCGATGAGTGGCAAACGAGCGTCCCGTATTCTGATCGCGGAGGTTCGGAATGAGCAAGCTGTTGTTGGGAGCATCCATGATGGCGCTGGTGGCGCTGGCGGCCGAGAAGCCCACTCGCGCCGAATTGCAGTTTGAAGCCGCGGTCAACAAAGAGGTCGTCGCCGGAGATCTCAAAGGAGCGATCACTCTCTACCGCAAGGCTGCGCAGTTGAGCGACCGGGCAGTGGCGGCGAAGGCGCTGGTGCGCATGGGCCAGTGTTACGACAAGCTGGGCGATGCGGAAGCGCGCAAGGCGTATGAGCGTGTGGTGCGTGAGTTTGCCGATCAGAAGGAAGCGGTGGCGGAGGCGCGTGCCAAGCTGGCGGCCTTGGAGCATGGCGCGACTGGCGCCAAGAGCATGGTGGCGCAGTTGATCGTGAAGAGTAACAACCTCGGCCTTGGCGACCGCATCACGCAGGACGGCAGACTGGTTCCCTATTTCGATCCGGAGACCGGCGACGTCGCCGTGCGCGACCTGCACACCGGAGCGGTCAGACGGTTGACGAACGAAGGAACGAATACCCGGTCTGCTGAAGCTCGTGGCTACAACACTCCTATCCCCTCCCGCGATGGCAAACAGATCGCCTATGTGTGGCAGCCAGATTCCGGCCAAACGGAATTGCGGGTGATCAACGTGGATGGCAGCGGCATGCGCGCTGTGCCGTACAACAGGAACGGTACAGTCAGAATCCGGGACTGGTCCCCGGATGGGAAGAGCATCCTGGCGACCGGATACGGCGCAGTGTCCGGATCTTTCTGGTGGGGCATGGCGGCGATAGAGCTGGGAAGCGGTGAAGCGCGCGTGCTCCGCCGCTTTACGCGAATCAATCCAGGCGGCGGTTACCCGGATTTCGACGTAGCCGGCTACTCCCCGGATGGGCGTTGGGTGGTCTACTCCAGACAAGCCGTGTGGGATCGTCCCGATTGGGACATCTTTGCCCTGGATACACAAACCGGTAATGAAACTGCCGTGGTCACGGGAGCAGGCGCGGATCGGAAACCGATGTGGGTCCCCGATGGAAACAGGTTTGTTTTCTTGAGCGATCGCAGCGGAAAGGACGCCATCTGGATGGTCCGGTTTCGAGACGGTCAGGCCGCCGGCGCCCCAATTCTGGTGAAGCCAGGCGCGGACGGTTACGACCCCAAAGGGATCAGCCGCGACGGGTCGTTCTTCTATGCCGTGAGCCATGTCGCACACGGCGTGTACCAGGCCGCCGTCGATCCGCAAACGTTGCGGGTGCAAGGCCCGCCCGCACGCTTGGTGGAAACATACGTGGGGCACAATTGGGGGCCGTCGTGGTCGCCATCCGGGGACTCGTTCGCATATCATTCCTTGCGCGATAAGATATCCCGGCTGGTGATTCACCATCCGAACGGCAAAGAGACAGTGGTCGCCGACCCGATCCGCTGGGCCGCTTTTCCATTTCTGCATTGGTGCGGCAATGGTGAGGGACTACTATCGTTTGGAACAGCGCAGCCGTGGCAGGTTCGAATCTTCGACGCACAGAGCGGTGACGCGTTACCGCCCGACGTATCGGTCAAGGGACTTCGAGATCCCCTTCAGTGGGGGACCTCGCCGGACTGTAAAACGGTCTACGTTTCCTCCCGGACGCCCTACACTGCTGACCCAAGCCCAAGGAAGAGGCGGATCTACCGTTACGACATCGCGACGGCCCGTGAAACGGACCTGTTGATCGACGCCGGCGAATGGGCGACCCACCCATCCGTCTCCCCCGACGGCCGCTGGCTGGCGCTCCGCGGGAAACTCGAGGGCGGCAAAGAGTCTGGCATCCTGGTGCTTTCCGCATCCGGCGGCCCGCTGCGGATGCTGGCGCCAGGGGATGACCTCATGTTCCATAGTTGGACCCCCGACAGCAAGCGCCTGATGTACAGTCGAAGCGACAAGCCGGGAGAATGGTGGGCAGTGGAGCGGGAGTTGTACTGGGCGCCGGTGGAAGGCGGCGTGCCGCAATCGATGGGCCTCCACATGCAAGGCGCGGGGGCTCCCAGCCTCAATCCCGACGGCAAGAGACTCCTCTTTTCGGCATACCAGAGCACCAAGGAGCTTTGGGTGCTCCACAACCTGCCGTTGCAGTGACCGGCGTGTTATCAGCCCACATCTTGACCATTCCTTGACTAACTAACTAAACCCGATGAACACGGATTCTTCTGCTCGGCGACATCCTCGCCTTGTTCGGAGTCCGCAGCCTGAGAGTCAGGACCGTCATCTGGCCGAGCCGCCAGCACCGAGACCAAGTTGTGCCGGCCATTCCACCGGCGTCATGGCCGGTCTGTTGCCGCCGGGACTCAGTCGCAGCCCAATGTTGTGGGCGGCGGCGATGATTCCTCCCGAAAACTACCGGGCACTTAATCAGCTTCGCGCAATACGGTGACAAAGGACGACCAAGCCGTCGGCCGCGAACGAGGGCATCCGCCTCAAAAGAGGAACTTGAGGCCCATGGTGATCTGGCGCTGGCCGTGGCCTTTTTCGGCGGTGACGGAGCCGAAGGCGGCATTGACGGGATTCACGTTGGGGGCGTCGAACTGGACGTGGTTCAGGGCATTGAAGTTTTCCAGGCGGAACTGGATGGTGTAGCGCTCCTTGAATCGCACGTTCTTGAAGAGCGAGAGATCGAAGTTGTTGATGCCGTCGGAGCGGACGCCGTTGAAACGGGGGCTGAGGCCCTGAAGGTTGTTGGCGAGGACTTGCGCGGCGGTGCGGTTGAAGCCGGCATCCACGTTGAACCAGCGTTCGGCGCGGCGGTTTTCCTTGGCGATTTCGATGTTATGGAGGTCGCCATTGAAGATGGCGTTGCCGAAGCCGAGGGCGTCGCCGGTCTGTCCTTCATACCAGCCCTGCAGTTGCCAGCCACCGAGGAAGGCATCGGTGATGAAGGGCATTTGCGAGAACCATTTTCTGCCACGGCCAATGGGGAGTTCATAGATGGTGCTGAGGACGAAGCGGTGGGTGTAGTCCTGGTTGGAGATCACTTTGTCGGGACGGTCGTCGGTCTCGTTGCGATAGGTTGTGGCTTCCATGAACTTGGAGTACGTCCAGCTCAGTTGGAAGCTGAGGCCGCCGCTCATGCGCTTTTCCCCGCCGAGTTGCAAGGAGTGGTAATAGGAGTAACCGGCCGGCATGGTGGCTTGAATGCTGGTGAAATGCGGATAGGGACGGAGCAGTTGGGAGAGCGCAACGTTTTGATTGGCGAGTCCGGTGCCGGAGAAGGCGGCGATGCCGGAGAAGGGGTTGGGGACCTGGCGGGAGAGGAGGTCGATGACGGGCTGATCGCGCACGGGTGAAGTGGAGAGATACTGGCGCGGGATGGGGTTGAGCTCGCGAGTGATGGGGAGTTTTGTGCCCCGATTGCCGACGTAGGAGGCTTCGAGGACGATGCGCTGGGGGAGTTGCCGCTGGATGGAAGCAGACCAGCGCTGGTGATAAGGGTTGAGTGGTTTTTCGTTGAAGAATGTGACGCCACGGCCCAGAAATGTGGTGAGGCCGCCGGAAGAGCCGGGCGCGGAGTCGATGCCGTTGGGGAAGGGATTGCGGAGGGTGGCGATGTAGGTGCGCCCGTTGTCGAGAGTGGGGATGAGGTTGGTGGGCTGGTTGAAACCGCCCTGATTGACGTCAGTGCGATCGACGCCGAGGACATCGTAGAAGATGCCATAGCCGCCGCGGAAGACCGTCTTCTGATCGAGCTGATAAGCGAAGCCGATGCGCGGGGAGAAGTTGTTCCTGTCGGCGTTCCAGGTGGCCGAGGGGAGTCCGCCGACTCCGGCGAAGAGGAGGCCACCGATGGTGGTAAAAGAAGACGCGGGCACTTGCGAGATGGGGTTGCGGGTGTAGTTGGCGAGGGCCTGCGCGGAGACGGGGTTGGCGGTGGAGAAATCGAAGTTGCGGATGGTACGGTTGTAGCGTTCGGTGGTGGGCACTTCGTACTCGTAGCGCACGCCGAGGTTGATGGTGAGCTTGTTGGTGAGGCGCCAATCGTTCTGGACGTAGAGGCCCCAATAGGAAGATTGCTGCGCGCTGGAGGCGTTGTTGTTGACGGTGCCGCCGCTGGCGATACCGAGCAGCATGGATGCGAGTCCCTGGCCGATGGCCGCGACGGGGGAGTTGTCGAGAGGGCCGCGCGTATAGGTGGGGGCAAAGACAAGTTGTGGGGCCACGTTGCCGTAGTTGAAGGCAGTTTCGCGCTGGAGCCGGTATTCGACGCCGTAGCGAGTGTTGTGCTTGCCGGAGATTTTGGTGACGGTTGCGGCGGCGGTGGAGTAGTTTGCGGAGTTGGTGCTGGAGCGGTACGAGGCCAGTTCGGTGTAGGCGTTGCTATCCACCTGGATATCGGGGAAAGAAATGCCGTTGGGGCCGAGTTTGTTGATGATGTTGGTGACGAGGGATTGCGGGAAACCGAGAGTCGTCAGATCGAATCCCTGGCTGCCGGTGGAGTTGGTGTTGTTTTCGAAGTTGATCCCGTAGCGGACGTTGAGGAGGAGCGTGGGACTGAAGACGTGCACGTCGTCGATGACAGCGCCCCATGCGGTACGGTCGACGCGTTCGATGTTGGTGAGGTTGAGGAGCCGGTTGGAATCGTTGTCGTGCTGCTGGTTGTACCAGCGGAAGAAGAAGCGGTTTCTGGACGAGAAGTTGTGATCGACGCGGTTGGTGAAGAGATAGTTTTCGCGGTTGATGGCCTGAGTGATGAAGTAGTTGTTTCGATCCTCGGCGTTCTGACCGGGCTGGTTGGCTTTGGGATAGTAGGTGACGATTTTGGAGCCGACGGGATCGAGGCGGCTTGCTGGAACAATGTTGCCGGCGAGAGGGAGGCGGGAGAAGCGGTTGTTGGGGGCCGGAGCAGTGGTGAAGGGGTCGTAGATCTGGTAGGCTGCGCCGAGGCGGAGGAGGGCGGAGAAATCGCCGGTGCGCTGGGCGTCGGTTGGGACGGTGCCTGTGAAGGAGAGGTTGCGCTGGATGAGCAGATCTTCAAAGCCGAAGGTCCAGAAGGTTTTGTTTTTGCCGTTGTAGATTTTTGGGATCCAGACGGGGCCGGTCATTGTATTGCCGCCGCGGCGATGGAGCCAACTGGGGACGGCAGCGGCGCGTTGCTCGGGAGTGAGGACGTTGCGCGGATCGGCGAGGAAGCGATTGGTGAACCAGGGGATGGCGCGGGTGGTGGAACGGTCGATGAAGGCGGTGCCGTGGATGGCGTTGGTGCCGGACTTCATGGAGACGTTGGTCATTGCGCCGGCGGCGTGACCGATGGAGGCGTCGTAGGTGGCGGTGTTGACTTTGAATTCCTGGACGAGGTCTTGGGGAGGAGAGAACGAGGCGTTGCGATTTGCCATGACGGGCGAGCCATCGACGGTAGCTTCGCTCGAGTTGGAGCGGGTGCCGTTGACGATGATGCCGGTTGCACCGCCGTTGTCCATCGGGTTTCCGGCGCTGCGTCCACCGCTGGAGAGAACGCCGGCGGTAAGGCGGGTGAGGTAGAAGGGATTGCCGCCGACGACGGGGAGTTCCTGTACGCGGCGCTGCTCCATGACGAGGCCCATGTCGGCGGAGGCGGCTTCCAGCAGCGGGGTCTCGCTTGTGACTTTGACGGATTCGGTGACGTCGCCGAGGGCGAGGACGAAGTCGAGGGTCATGCGGTCGCCGATGCGGAGCTGGACTTCTTCGCGGACGGATTTTTTGAAGCCGCGCATTTCG
Source organism: Acidobacteriota bacterium (assembly GCA_016213775.1). Lineage (GTDB taxonomy): Bacteria > Acidobacteriota > Terriglobia > Bryobacterales > Bryobacteraceae > CADEFT01. The sequence continues at coordinate 39,236 of JACQZR010000263.1, read as the reverse complement.
ACGGTGATGGTGTAAACGCCGGGGAGGAGGTAGGGCATGTCGAAAGCGCCGGTGGAGTTGGTGACGGATTCGACTGTGGCGTTGGTGGCGTTGTTGGTGGCGCGGACGTTGGCTCCAGCGATGACAGCGCCGGAAGGATCCGTGGCTTTGCCGATGATGGTGGCGCGGGATTCCTGGGCGTGCGCGGTGGAGGCGGCAAGGGCCAGCAGCATGAGGAAGACGGATCTACGAGACATGTGGTTTCACCCCTCGGGTGATTATATACCGTGGCTTCGGATGTTGTATCTTCGACGTGTGCGGATTTTATTGGCTGGTGCAATGATGGCCGTGGTGGCGGCGATGGGACAGGGGCAGGGGGTGCCGCGAAGGGACCGGAATTCGGCGGTGGCGCATGAGCAACTGCTGAACAAGGCCCGGCAGGGTGGGATTGATTTGTACTTCGCGGGGGATTCGATTACGCGGCGATGGGGGACTAGCGACGCGCAGTACGCGGCGTTCTATGCGAACTGGAAGGAGAATTTCTTCGGGTGGAACGCCGGTAATTTTGGGTGGGGGGCGGATTCGATTGAGCATATCCTGTGGCGGCTGGAGAACGGAGAGTTGGACGGGGTGAATCCGAAGGCGATTGTGCTGCTGGGAGGAACGAACAATATCGGGGGCGCGTTGGCGGCGGACAGAGCGGACGCGAAGGTGGAGGAGGTGAGCCGCGGAGTGGAGGCGGTGTTGGGGGTGATGAAGGAGAAGGCTCCGGGGGCGGTGGTGATCGTGATGGGGATACTGCCGCGGAACGATCGTGGGACAGCGGTGGCGGGGGTGATCGACAGGATCAATGAACGGATCGCGCGGATGGCGGATGGGAAGCGCGTGCGGTATTTGAATATCAATGGAAAGCTGGCGGATGCGGAGGGGCGGTTGTTGGAAGGGGTGACGGTGGACCGGCTGCATCTGTCGGTGAAGGGGTATCAGATTTGGGCGGATGCGCTGCGGCCGGTATTGGAGGAGGTGTTGGGGGCGAGGGCGGCGACGGATCATGCGCCGGCGGCGACGGGGGATCCGGGAGTGAAGTAGTGGGCAAACGGAAAATGGGACTGATGGGCACAGATGAACCCATCACGACCGGCCCGTTGGGACCGATCACCCCGATTGGAGTACGCGACAGGGTCGAATGCAGAACGGGCTTGGGGCGTGGCGGTTTCACGAAAAGACGCCAAGGAAGACGCAAAGAAGACGGTTCTGAGTTCAGAGCGACCATCCCGTGGTGTCAACAGCTTTGTGCGCATTTTCGGAGCAACAGTGATGAACCTCACGACCGGCCCGTTGAGACCGGTCGCCCCGAGGCATGAGAATGGACTAGCCGAGGCGGGACTGATTCCGCGTCCCCAGGCGGAACTGAAGTTCCGCGCCGGCTAAAGCCGAGCCCCACAACGCAAGTTTCTGATCGCTGAAGCCCACCCCACAGGGCGGCAGATTTTCGGAGCGACACTGATAAGAACGGACGAGCCCTCAGTTGGAGGAATGGGGGAGCTTCAACATGCGGTTGGCCCAGGCGATGAAGTGCTTCATGTTGGAGCGGTCTTCGTGGCCGCCGTCGTGTTGACGCCAGGCGAGGTGGCCTTCGAGGAGGCCGGTGTTGACTGGGGGCATTTTGGCGTTGTTGTAGTGGTTGGTGTCACCGATGTCGCGCGCGCCCAAGAGACGGAAGACGGGGCCTGCGGCGACTGTGGCCATATAGCTGCCTTGCTGATCGAGCCAGTTGGCGTCGCCTTTTTCGGGGATTCCGTAACTGATGAATGTCAGGCGCGGGGCGCAGAGTGCGATCAACTGGTGAGCGTCGACGGGGATGTCGGCGGCGGTCTTTGCGCCGAAGGTGGATTCGGCGGTTCCGTACTTGAGGAAGTTGCCGGCCATCCAGTGATACTCGCCGGAGGCGGTAAGGTTTTCCACTGCCTCGCCGAAGTTGCGGCGGTGGAGTTTAGCGCCGCCTTCGCCGGAAGAGCCGACCAGCACCATGGCGAAGCGGGTGTCGAATGCCATCGTAACCAGAGCGGCTTTGCCGTAGCGGGAAACGCCTTCGATACCCACTTTGGTTTTGTCGACGGCGGGGTCGGTTTCGAGGTAGTCGAGACCGCGGGATGCACCCCAGCCCCAGGCGCGGAGAGAGCCCCAATCATCGGGCTTGCGGGCTTGTCCCTTGTTGACGAGACCGATGATGCCACGAGTAAGTCCGGCACCGTTATCGGCCTGGATGCTGGCCGGGCTGATGGCTGCGTAGCCCCAACCGGCGGCGATGAGCTGCTGCTGCGAGGGCGGGTCTGCCGGCGCGGGACGGTTGGGGAAATTCGGCGGGAGCGCGGGAGGGAAGGTAGGCTGTCCGAACATCATGAGGACGGGGACGGGGCCTTTGGCTGCGGCGGGGGTGACGAGGGTCATCTGGATGTCGACGTTGATGACAGGGTAGGCGGAGTTGTCGACGTGGCCGGTGAGTTTTTTGGCTTCGACAGCGAGTCCGGCCAGCGTGGTGGTGGTTTTGTCTGTGACTGTCCAAGTTACTTTGGGGACGTTGCGGGGGACGCGGCCGATAACTTCGCGCTCGAAGTCCTCGATGATTTCCGGGCGGCGCTGTTTCCGCCATTGATCGGCCTTGGTGACCTTGCGGCCGTTCTTGAGGACGAGCGCTTCAGGGAGGCTGGGGTAGGGGTTGGCTTTGGCGGGATCGTAGTTGGCGGCGTTAGGGGCACCGGGTGCGGCTCGTCCGCTGGGGCCGGGGCGGAGAGCCTTGATGCCGAGCTGCTGCATCATGTTTGCGTGATCCTGAGCGGTGGTCCAGGTGAGGGGTTCCTGTGCCGGGAGCATCGTCGTGGCTGCAGTAAGTAGGATAGTCGCCAGCATAGGGCGAGTTTATCAGGTTAGAAGCCGCGGACTGAGACCCAGTACAAGTAGACCAGTCCACCAAGGAGAGTGAAGGCGTTGAGCAGGACGGAGCGGCGGTGGAGTTTGTCGAATTGCGGTTTGGCGGAGGGGCCGGCTTCGCGGGCGTTGTTGATGGCGGGGGTGAGCACCTGGCGGGCGTAGAGGTTCGCGAGCGTGAGGAGCACAAAGAGGAAGATGGCGGGGATGGTCATGCCGCCCCAGTAGAAGAGGACGCCGCGGGCGGTATGGACGGCAGTTAGGGCGAGGCCGCAGAATATCCCGGCGAGGTAATAGCGGGGGAAGATGGCGCGGACGGCTTTGCCGGCTTCGGGTGGATCGAGTGTGCGGAAGAGGGTGGGGGCCACGATGAAGGAGAAGAAGAGGATTGATCCGAACCAGAAGGTGAGGGCGAGGTGTTCGAGGAAGTTGAGGGTGGTGGTCACGGTTGGGACTCTAAGGGTCCACGCAAAAACAACTTCGCGGTGACTTGCGAGGCCGTCTGGCGGGAAGAAGCGCCGAGATGAGTCTTGGCGCAAAGCGCAAGCCGCGCGGCAGCCTGGGAGGCTACGCCACGTGTCGAACGTTCTCTTCGAAATGTGGGTCTATTCTTGCACCAGTTTTCCATGGTCAAGCCCCGCGCCTCAGCATGCGCTTTGAGCAGGGCAGCCTGTTCGTCGGGAAGTTCGATAGTGAGCATCATGCGAGATCAATGGCGTCTCCCTGGGTTGATGATATCAGGGCCGGGCGGGGGCGTTTCCAGATGAGCGCTGCGATGATGGCGGCGAGGGTGGCGGCGGCGATGATGGAGTAGTCCATGCGTCCCGTGTCGGGAGGGAGGTTTGCGGGCTCGACGATTCCCAGGCTGGGGCCGGGGCGGACATCTGCTTTGGGTCCGAGCACGAGGTTCAGCTTGGCGCTGGATTCGCGGAGGGCGATGTAGCGTTTGCGAGCGAGGGCGGCTTCGACGGCGGTGGCCTCGCGGTCGGGGTCGGGAGAGTGGAGGGCGGCGGACCATTCGCGGGCAGCGCGTTCGGTTTCGGATTCGACGAAGCGGAGGGTGGCGTGCGCTTGTGCGTACTGCAAGCCAGAGTGGTGTGTGAGGAATTGAGTGGTGATCTCGGCCGTTGCTTTCTGTGCACTGTCGCGCGCGTTGGTTCGGGGAGCACCGGGATAGCGCAGGTCAATCCGTCTCGCGTGAGAATAGGGGCCCTGCGCAACGGATTCGATTTTGCTCACCCGCAGGTGGCCGCGCATGGTGTCCACCACCACCTGCATAGGTTGCCTGGCCCTCTGCTTGAAATAGAGCCACTGCGAGTTGATGGTGTTGCTCAAAGATGTCCTGCTGAGGATCCGTGTCTCGGTTTCCGCGAGGGACGCGGCAAGATCGGTGGCATCCCAGGGCAGAAGATCGCCGGGCAGATCCGGCGGAATGGCCGCAATGACGGACGTCGAATGATACGTGTGGAAGTCGCCATGAAAGACCGCGGCCCAGGTGAGCAGGCAGACGGCTGCGCCACAAGCAAAGGCAATGGCTGCCTGACGAAACGTGACGCGGCGCAGAAACGGAATGGCGAGGATGAGGAGTCCTAACGCCAGTCCAGCGGCTGCGCCCCAAACGAGCATCGGCGATTTCCACGCGATGGCGTTGCTGGGTAGCGAGGCGGTGCGTATGATCTCCACTTCCGCGATTGCCTGTGCCCGTACATCGCGCAAGCGCTGTAACTGGTGGCGCGCTAGTTCGAGATCAGCGGCAACGCGGAGGCGGCCGGACTGGTTGGAATGCGGTGTGGCGGCGAGGCGGTCCTCGAGTTGGCGGATCTCGACGGCGGCACGATCAGCAAACTGCGCGAAAGTGGCGGCGAGCTGCGTCGATCGGGTTTCCGCAGCAATACGATATTGCTCGACGAGGGCGGTGGCGATGCGTTGCGCGGCACGCTGCGCGAGGTGGCGATCCGGATAGGAGAAACTGACGATGTACAAGCTCTGTCCTGACGCCGTCTTTGAGGACGAGATCCTGATGTCGTTCTTTTTGCACGCATCCAGGAGGTCCTCCATTGGCATGACGGCGAGTTTGTCCTCGTACAGCCGCAGATCGCGGATCATGCGGGCGAGGAAGTCCCGGCCGAGGACGGTTCGGGCAGCGGCGTTAACGGCGCGTATTTCGGAGACGGAAGTGTAGCGCGAGTCCGGCGGGTAGAAATATGTAGCCACTATGCATCCGAGCATCATGGTGAGCACGAGAAGAGCGGCTCGTTTCATGCGCGGCCTCCCTTGGCGAGGGCGGGGCTGCGCGTTGCGTAGGGCCCGATGAGGGAAACGAGCAGGCCTGCCAGCGATCCGATGAGAAAGCCGTAGCCATAGATCTCGATGTGCGAAATGTCGGGCCTTACGGGGAGGGTTGCGGGATCGAGACTGTCGAGTCCAGCGGGGTCGGCCCGCAGTGCGCGTTGTTGCAGGAGCGCCTGAAAGTAATCTCGCGTCATGGTCTCGAGTTGCGCGCGGGCAGCGTCGATTTCCCGTTGCGGCTGGCGGGTGGCGCGGACATTGGCCCAAACGGTTTTTGCCTGAGCGCGCCGCGCGCCAAGAGCGTCCACTGTCGAGGCGAGAGCATCTCCGGCGAGATCGGTTTGCGTTTTCAGGATGTGGTTCACGACATTTTGCACGACTGCTTGCGCTTTGTCGCGGTTGGTGTAGCGGAAGCGAATGGTGTACCCCTCGACGGTCAAGTTGGAGCGCATGCGGCGTATGAGGGCATCGGCAGGCAAGGTTTCGCGCTCGCGCGGATAGAGATTGTGCGTGGCGATGAGGCTCGTATACAGTTCGTCGCCTCTCGCGCGCTCGATCACTTCCACCGGGGCGGGACGGCGAGGTGGAACCGTCTGCCGCAGCAGCAGGGGCTGCGTCCATTGGAGGGTCGCCGTGGAGGTGAACGTCTCGGGGCCAACGGCGAGGACGATGAGGCATGCCGCGATGAGGCCGAGCAGCGCGCCACTGGGGAGCCAGAGGACGCGGCGGGGAAGGAACGTGCGCTGCGTGAAGGCTTCGGCGATGAGGCCGGCGAGTTCGCGGATGCAGAAGAGGAGGTATGGCAGGCGGCCTTGCGCGCGCGCATCGGCAGCGATGGCGAGATGGATACCGTACATTTCCTCATCGATTTGGATGGAGGCGCCGGAGGCTTCGAAAGGGCGGCGGAAGGAGGGCGGCAAGAGGCTGAGAAGATACCAGTAGAGGTTGTGCATGGTTTTACCTCTTAGGCGCGGCGGGGAGACATGCGGGCGGTCGCACGGCGGGCGAGGAGGCGCATCCGGGCGACTTCCATTTCGAGGACTTCGGTCCCCTTGGCGGTGAGTTCGTAGTGCTGCTTGTCGCGCGAGGTGTCATCGGATTTGGCGCGGCGGATCCAGCCGCCGGTGAGCATGCGGTTGAGGGCGCCGAACAAGGTGCCGGTGGACATTTTGACGCGGCCTTCGGTGATGGCTTCGATGTCTTTGAGGATGGCGTAGCCGTGGCGGGGTTCCGAGGCGAGGCTCATGAGGATGAGGAGGACGGATTCGGATAGTGCGTCGGCGACATGTCGCATGACGACATGTTATGGGAAGGCGCCGCCGGTGTCAAGGGCTATTTGAGGTTGATGGTGCCGCGGCAGACCCTGGTACCGCATTTGCATTCGACGCGTTCGACGTCCTTGGGGAAGTTGTAGTCGATGGTGAGCTCTTCACCCTTCCTGATCGTGCGAATGCTGTAGTAAAGAATGTGGCCCTTGAGGACAGTGGCGCGGACGTTGGGCTCGCAGGAGTGGTTGATGTATTCGGCGCCGGAACCGCCGATGGCGCCGTCGATGGTCCAGTACTTGTCGAGGGTGAAGAGGTAGTGGAGTTTTCGCGAGTCGCGGCGTTTGGTTTCACGGCGGGAGATTCTTTCGCCGGTGTATTCGATGATTTTGCGGCGCGCAGGGATGTTCTCGAGCGCGTAAATGCCCCACCGGTGAATAGCAGACTCGGCGAGCATGAGTTTGAAGCAGGTGTAGCGCTCGTCGAGTTTCGGACCGTGCTGGGAGGCAGGGTCATCCGGGGCGGCAGGCTTAGGCCGCTTCGGTTGCGATGCCATGCGGGATGTCTCCAGGGATCAAGTTGGTTTTGGGGATCCGCGCCGGACTTATGGGGAGTACGGCGCGGGGGAAGTTTCTAGAAGTCGTCGTCGCCGCCGGTCTTCTTTTTATTCTTACGGCGCATGATAACGATGGCGACGCACGCGAGAGCAAGAATACCGCAAACGATCTGGACCATTTCCTGAGTCATAGCACTCTCCTGTTTTTCAACTGCTACTCACTACGGACAACCGCTCCCTCACGGTCGCGGCCCGGTAGATTAGTTCGCTGTTTTCTGTTGGATGACGGTGATGAGGTCCTGGACCGCGGCTGCGGACTTGTCAAGCATGGCCTTTTCCTCCGAGGTCAGTTGCACCTCGTAGATCTTCTCAATCCCGGAGGCGCCCAATTTCACCGGCACACCAACAAAGAGGCCATTATACCCGTACTCGCCCTCCAAATAAGCGGCGCAAGGTAAAACTTTCTTTTTATCTTTGAGGATGGACTCGACCATCTCGATGGCGGAGGCGGCGGGAGCGTAGTAGGCGCTGCCGGTCTTGAGGTATTTGACGATTTCGGCGCCGCCGTTGCGGGTGCGGTCGACGATGGCATCGATGCGCTCCTTGGGGAGCAGTTCGGTGAGCGGGATGCCCGAGACGGAGGTGAGGCGGATGAGCGGGACCATGGTATCGCCATGGCCGCCGAGGACGAGTGCCTGGATGGATTCGACGGAGACGCCGAGTTCAGTGGCGAGGAAGGTGCGGTAGCGGGCGGTGTCGAGGATGCCGGCCATGCCGATGACGCGGTTCCTGGGGAAGCCGGAGACATGCTTGGCGGTCCAACACATGGCGTCGAGCGGGTTAGTGACGATGATAAGGATGGCGTTGGGGGAGTGTTTGGCGACCTGTTCGGTGGCGTTCTTGACGATGTCGTAGTTGGCCATGAGCAAGTCGTCACGGGACATGCCGGGCTTGCGGGGGAAGCCTGCTGTGATGACGACGACGTCGGAGTTTTCGGTGGGGGCGTAGTCGTTGGCTCCGGTGATTTGACAATCGAAACCCTCAACGGGGCCGGATTGGAGGAGGTCAAGGCCTTTGCCTTGGGGGACGCCTTCAACGATGTCGACGACAACGATGTCGGCAATTTCCTTGGCGGCGAGCCAGAGGGCGCAACTGGCGCCAACGTTGCCCGCGCCTACGACAGTAACTTTCTTACGCATGAATAATTCCTTTCCGTGATGCGGAGAATGATCTGGCCTCTGTCTGGCGGAGCCCACTGAGGGCGGGCAAATCCGCGGCCCAATATGACTCAGCCTGAAGAGGAATTATAGCCGTTGGAGCGAGGGCGCGTCAGTGGAGGCAAGACGGATTCGGCGCCCGGGCCGCTGACAATATTGCACAGTGAGAATCACGCCGAGGCCGTGACATCACACCAACGCGTCACATGCTTGTATCCACATCGCCTGCGTTGCCACGATCCGGAGTCCATGGTGGCACGGAGTGAAGGATGAAGAGGATTCTTTGGACGGGCGTGTGACTGCTGTGCGCAAATTTGTCGCAAGGTGCGATTATTCTGTCGGTGAATGAGGGGATTCCTGGTTCGCCCGCCATCGGAGGACAGACGAACCAGTACTTGTCTGTGAGTTGGAACTCGACCATCACCTATGAGAACGTGACGATACGAGCCAGACTATGGGCGATTGGGCAACCGGATACGGTCACCGCATGGCTCACGCAGCACGTTGGACCAGGGACGCTACCCGGCAGCGAACTGGCATCGGCAAGCCTCAATTTACCGCAGTATCCGGGCGACTCTGTGACGCTTTTCAGCGGCGCAACGTTGGCCCCTGGTACCTGGCATGTGATCGTCAGCGCTTTCAATAGCACCGGTCTGACTGCCGCGCAGTTCGCAAACACAAACTACGCGCCGGCTTCCACGTGGGGCTCATATCCCAGCCTTACGATCGCCGTGCGCGGCGATGCGGTTGCCACTCCGGAACCGGCCTCGCTCGCCTTAACGGGGCTCGGTTTGCTCACGTTGGGTGTGATCCGCCGGCGCGGCAAGTGAATCCGATACGAACGTCAGCAAGGTGCCGCTGCGGGCCCATGCAACACTCAGTTGGCAAGGCCGTCAGACTCGTGATAACCTCCTCAGCAATGGGCGAGAGCCCATCAGGACAAGGGGGTATGTTAGATGGTTCTTCGTTTCGAGCGTCTAATTCTCATTCTCTGTTTCGCGGCAATGATGGCCTGGGGCCAGACTGATCGCGGAATCATCAACGGGCTAGTCACCGATCAAAGCGGCGCCGGCGTTCCCAGTGCGCGCGTAATCGTCGTCAACGTCTCCACCAACGTCGTTTTCTCCACAACAACAACAAGCACGGGCGACTTCACTATTCCGGCCCTGCCTGTCGGAACCTATCAGCTCCGTGTCGAAAGGCAGGGGTTCAAGACCGCCGTCCGTACCGACATCATCGTATCGGCTGGAAGCAGTATTACGGTGAATGCGCTGATGGAAATCGGCGCCACATCAGAATCCGTGCAAGTCAGCGCGGCGGTGGAATTGCTACAAACCTCCACGGCGAAAGTATCCTCCTCCGTAGCGAACAAAATGGTCGACGAGTTGCCGCTCGTGGTCGGCGGCGCAATGCGGGGGGCCTTCGATCTCGCACTGATCACTCCGCAAGCCAATCAACCCAATGACGACAACTTCAACATCGGCGGGGGCCAGGGTGGTTCCTACGGCGCGACACTGGACGGCGTGTCGGTCTTGACCGGCCGCTTCAATTCGGTGCAGTGGGCCAACGTCAACACGCCTTCGGTGGATGCCATCACCGAATTCGCAGTGGAGACTAATGGGTTCAAGGCGGAGTTCGGACGCGGCCAGGGCGGGATGATCACGTTTTCCTCGAAGTCCGGCACGAATGAATTCCATGGCACGGCGTATGAGTTTCTGCGGAACGATGCGCTCGATTCGCGGCGGTTCTTTGAAGATCGAAAGGGGAAATACAAGCAGCACGATTTCGGCTTTTCCGGCGGTGGACCTGTATTGATTCCGAAACTGTATAACGGCAAGAACAGGAGTTTCTGGTTTGGCTCGGCGGAGTGGTTCCGCAACCGGGTGGGGGCCAGCAGCGGCCAATTCAGCGTTCCCACGTCTGAGATGTACACCGGGGACTTCCGCAACTGGGTGGACAACAATGGCGTCCGGCTGCCCATCTACGATCCGTCCACCATCCGCCCCAATCCGGCCGGCGGATTTCTGCGAGACGCGTTCCCGAACAACGTGATCCCGCAGGCCCGTTTTGCGAATCTTTCCAAGAACTACGTCAACCTAGTGCAGGGTTTCCTGAAGCCCAATAACGGCGCCGCCCCGGGCACGAGCGCGTATGTCCGCAACAACTATATCAACAGCTCTGGGACGGCACTCGATCCGTGGACCAAGTGGAGCCTCAAAGGCGATCACAATATCGGAACCAACGATCGCTTGAGCTTTCTGTACAATTACGGAAATCACGATCGTACGCCCGGCGCCGACGGTTTCCCGGGCTTGCCGAGTCTGCTGAACAATAATCGGATTGACAGCCAGCGAAGCCACGTCTATCGCGGCGTGTACGACAGAGTGATAAGACCGACGGTGGTGAACCACGCGTTTGGCGGAGTGAATTTCTGGAAAGAGAGACACGATGCGCTCACACTGGACGGCAAGTGGGCCGACAAGGGGATTTGCCTGAAAGGCGCGTGGGACTGCAATCGCAACCTCCTGATTGCCGAGTTCTCCGATTACAGCACGTGGGTCGCCCGGGCCTACGACGGCTCGGAGAACTTCGTGTTCTCCTTCGGCGACGACCTCACAATTATCCGCAACAAGCACACGCTCAAAGTGGGCTACTTGTGGGAGCGCATCCACTACAACGGTTTCGGGCAGCAGACCATAGGCGGGCTGGTGCGAGGCGACCGGCTCTCCACGAGCATCCCGGGAAACAACAACCTCGCCGTGGGAGGCGGCAACGGATTCGCGTCGTTCCTTCTGGGACAGGGCCACCAGGGTGGAACGGAGAACGACCGTTTCGTCGGACAGCAGTGGAAGAGTCACGCCTGGTATGTCCAGGACGATTGGAAAATCACACCGAGGCTGACTTTGAATTTCGGCCTGCGCTACGAGTTCACTTTGCCGCCGACAGAGCAGTTGGACAAGTGGAGCGATTTCGACCCAGCCAAACCCAATCCTCGCGCAGGCAACCTTCCGGGTGCGTTGAAGTTCGCGGGCTTCGGTCCGGGCCGCGAAAACGCTCGCTCGATCACTCCAGGTTGGTACGCGGGATGGGGGCCACGATTCGGGCTTGCTTACTCGATGGACCAGAAGACTGTGATTCGAGCCAGCGCCGGCCGCAGTTTCGGCGTGGCCAAGACCATCACGGGTAGCACGCACTTTGAGGGCGCGATCCTGCCATTCACGGACCAGCGCAGCCTGGATGGGATCAATCCTATCTTCCTCTATGACGAAGGACTCCCGCCTTACGTGAAGCCGCCGGTGATCGATCCCAGCTTTTCCAATGGCCGCAGTACAGCCTATTGGGACGGAGAATCGGTCCGCCTGCCGGAGAACTATCAGTGGACGCTGTCGGTGCAGCGGCAGATGGGGAGTTCATGGGTACTGGAAGCCAATTACAGCGCCACAATCGGCGCGCATCTGGTGGCGGGCTTGAAACGCATCAACCAGGTGCCGTTCTCCGCTATGGAGCGGTATGGCCGCGCGTTGCTTGCGAGTCCAGTCACTTCGCCTGCCGCGGTGGCAGCGGGGATTCGCGTGCCGTATGCCAATATCTTCTGCGACTTCAGCACCACCTGCTCCCAGACAGCCGTGAGCGTGGCGCAGGCGCTACGTCCTTTCCCGCAATATCAGAACGTCGACACAGCCTCCGGGACCGGTGACAAGAGTGGCCACTCCAGCTACCACGCGGTGATCCTCAAGGCCGATAAGAGGTTCTCCGCCGGACTGACATTCCAGGGTTCCTACGTGTTCTCGAAATTGATCACCGATGCCGACGGATACAACCCCGACAACGCAACGGTTGATCACTACAACAGGCGACTGGAGAAGTCGATTGGCGAGTTCGACCTCACGCACAACCTCAAGGCAACCTACATCTACGAATTGCCGTTGGGCAAGGGTAAGCGGTGGCTCACCGGAGGGCCTGCGACGTGGGTGCTGGGCGGATGGCGTCTGGCTGGCAGTCACTTCTACGCCAGCGGGTACCCGTTGTCTCTCAATAACAGCGGCAACCTCGGCGCGGTACTGTTCAACGGCCGCAACCCAGCCCACATCACGACCTACGAGAATTGGATCGCCAGCTATTCCAATGCGAACTGGCGCGGGAGTGACCGATTCTTCAGTCCCGCGTCACAGTTTGTTCTCGACACGAATCCGGCGACTGCAGTGATCGACCAACCGAACGATCGCGCCGGGAACGCAACTCGTCACAACTCCAAAGCGCGGCAACCGTTCAACCTCAACGAGAATTACTCGCTCGCCAAGACTTTCCCGATTCGGGAGTCTATCCGCATCGACTTCCGCTGGGAGATGTTCAACCTGTTTAATCGTTTCCGGCCGAATCCCGGAAGCACCAATGTGCAGGACGTGAACTTCGGCCTCGTGAACAGCCAACTCAATGAGCCGCGGCGTATGCAATTAGGCCTGAAGCTGTACTGGTGAACGCGGCTGGTCTTATTTTTTCGAGAGTGCGCGTTTCGCGCCGGACGCGCACTCTCGACAACAGCGGAGCTTACGCAGCCGCGAACGGGTTATCGTCAGCCGACGGGCCGTAGATGGACGGTACCTTGCCGCCCACCAGCCGCAAATAGACCGACAACTGGCCGCGGTGATGAACCATGTGATACAGGTTCATCCAAAAGAACATCGCATTCGGGAAGGCGCTACCGTTGGGCAGTGGAACCGCGCCTGCCATATCCTCTTCAGTAAAAGTGGACAGCAACTCGCAAGCTTCCTTTTGCCAGACTTCGGCGCCGGCCAGAAGCGCTGCGTTGTCGGCCGGAGCTTCGGGTGGCTTGTACTCTGCGAAACTCTGGGCCTTCATCGCCTTCGCGATGCCCAGCGGGGAGTAGGCAACATGGAATGCCAGTTCGCCTAAAGTCATGCTCTTTTCGTGCGGGCGGTAGGCATTGCGGCCTTCGGGGATGGCGCGCAGGACGTTCATCGTCGTCTTGTGCTCCGACTCGAAAACTTGAAGAAATTGGGCGACGGCGCGCAATTGTGCCGGTGCGGGTGCACTCATGGGAAAGACCTCCTTCGGTTCATGGAAAACGGTCGCGGGCCGCGGATAGAAGGACTAGTCACCACTCGCGCCCCGTGGCGTCTAGGATAGCATGCGCGTTGTGACACAGAAGTGACAATTGCCGCCGGCGTACGTCTATCCTGAATTATGCGATTGGCACTGCTGAGCTTGCTTTCCGTGCTGCTGCTGCCCGCCGAATGGATGGGCTTCCGCGGCCCCGGCGGCAACGGCACCTCCTCCTCCAAGGGCCTTCCCGTGGAATGGTCCGATTCCACCAACATCGCCTGGAGGACCCCAATCGCCGGACGCGGCTACTCCTCCCCGATTGTGGTGGCTGGGAAGGTCTGTGTCACCACGTCGCTGGAGGGTGCGAAGATCGCTGGACGAAAGGCGCCGGACCATGTGCTGGACGGCAAACCCTTTGTACATCCGCAAACCACCGCCGATGATGTGACGGTGACACTGAAAGCCATCTGCGTGGATGCCCAGAGCGGCAAAGTGGCTTGGGAGCGAGCGCTCTATGAAGGAGGCGTTTACGATGGCCGGCACATCTTCAACACGTTCGCCTCGCCAACTCCATTGAGCGACGGCAAGCGGCTCTTCTTCTATTTCGAATCCCAGGGATTGTACGCCCTGGACCTGACCGGCAAGTTGCTTTGGAAGACATCGCTTGGCGGCATTGCGAAAGTGGGCCTCGGCGCGGGAACATCCCCGGTGCTGGCCGGCGGCAACATCATCCTCCAGGCTGATGAGGACAACGGGGACAAATCGTTTCTCTACGGCGTGTCGCCCGCCAATGGCGAGATCGTGTGGAAGACGAAGCGTAAGGCTTCGGTGACCTGGAACACGCCGGTTGTCGCGCGGCATGGAGACCGCGACATCGTGATCACCGCGGCCACCGAGAACGTGATCGCCTACGATCCGAAAACCGGCCAGGAATTGTGGACCGGGCCGGGTATTGAGGGTTACGCCGCGGCGAGTCCGGTGAGCGGCGGAGGACTGGTCTTTCCCAATTCCTACCACCCGGTGAAGAAGCTGTACGCAATGCATGTCGATCCGGCGGCGAAAGAGCGGGTCGCCTGGAAGTACGAGAAGGGGACCGCCTATGTCCCGTCGCCGATTTACTATGAGGGGCATGTGTATCTGGTAACTGACGGAGGGCTGATGTCGTGCCTGGAAGCGGCCACGGGTAAGCTGATCTATGAAGGCAAACGGCTACCGAAGCCAGCTAAGCTAACCGCGTCTCCAGTGGCGTTTGACGGCAAGATTTTCCTCACCACGCAAGAGGGCGAAACCTACGTGCTGCGAGCCGGCCCCGAGCACGGGATACTGCGGACCAACCCTCTTGGCGAGGGCGTATTCGCGTCGCTCGCACTCGACGGCGACTCCATCTATGTCCGCGGCGACAAGCACCTCTTCCGCATTCGACAGGCCAAGTAGAATAGTAAGATGCCTTCTTGGTCTCGCCTTCCCGTGCTGCGCCGTCGTGCGATATGTCTGGTTGCGGTGTGTCTGAGTCTCGTTGCGGTTTACGCCGAGCCGCCGGTGGCACGCACGTCGTCCGCTAGCATCCAGCAGGCAATCGCGCAAATACAGGCTGGACCAATGAAAGGGCACGTTTCCTTCCTTGCCTCCGATCTACTGGAAGGACGCGCGACGCCATCTCGCGGGCTCGACATCGCGGCCGAATACATTGCCTCCCGGTTTCGCGCGGCCGCGCTGGACATGCCGCCCGGTTGGGACTCCTACTATCAGTTGGCGAATTGGAAGCAGTCCCGGATCCCGGTGGAGGATGCGCGGTTCCGGCTGGTGATCGCGGGCACAGCCATCGAGCTCGACGGCACCCGCTTCGGCGTGCAGAGTCAGGACGCCCTCGCTCTTCACGACGCCCGCGTTTTTAAGACGCGCTTCGAAGCTGCGGAAGATTTGAAGAAGCTCGCCGACGGGTCACTGGAGGGGCACGTGGCCTTGATTCTCGCGGGCGATCAGCCGCAGGGCCGGCGCTCCATGGGTCGCATGCAACAGCAGAACGACCTGCGTACGCAACTGCAGCGCTTGAAAGTGTCCGCTTCTGTTGTCGTCCGCAAGGGCGATCGCGGAACCGGCGCTTCCCCCAGATTGACTGATCCGCAGCAATCCAGCGCGTCCGGACGTGGCTTCCGGCTCCCCTTCCCCGTCTCGGTGTATTCCTCGGAGCTGCACGCCATGATGAGCGCGTTACCCGACGGCGTAACCACCGGCTTCCTGACGTTGAAGGTTCCCCCCGCGGTGGAATCGCCCGCGTTGCTGCGCAACGTGATCGGCGTCCTGCCGGGATCGGATCCGGAACTCAAAGACACCTACATCCTGGTCACCGCGCATTACGATCACGTCGGAATGGGCGCAGCGGAAAACGGCGATTCGATTTTCAATGGCGCTAACGACGATGCCAGCGGGATCGCCTCAGTGCTGGAAATCGCCAACGCATTCGCATCGCACAAACTACGGCCGCGGCGGACTATCGTCTTTGTCGCTCTCTTCGGCGAGGAGCGCGGGCTGTTGGGTTCGGAATACTACGGCCGCAATCCGGTGTTTCCGCTGGCAAAGACCGTGGCGGATATCAATCTTGAACACATGGGCCGCACCGACGATGATGACGGCGAACACAAAGGCAAGGTCTGGGTGACCGGCTTCGATTACACAACAATGGTTCCGGCGTTCAATCAGGCGGGCAAGGTCGACGGGGTGATTTTCGAGAAACACGAGAAGAACTCCGAAGCCTTTTACGCGCGCAGCGACAATCTCGCGCTGGCCCGGGCAGGCATACCTTCGCACACCTTCTGTGTTGCCTTTGAATTCCCTGACTACCACGGTCTGGGCGATCACTGGGAGAAGATTGATTACGACAACATGGCGAAGGTGAGCCGGTCGATTGCCGGCGGTTTGTGGATGCTGGCAAACTCCACCACCGAGCCCGCTTGGAGCGAGTCCAGCGAGAAGACAGAGAAATACCGGAAAGCGAGAGCCGAACAGAACAGTAAGACTCAGCCCGCATCGCAAGGGAACAATCGATAGTGACTTTTGCGTATTGCATAGAGGGATGAGTGTGTTCGCTATTGAGACACGGTCGTTAGGCAAGCTTTACCGGTCCCGTTGGAGCGGTAAGGAGGTGCATGCAGTCAACGATGTCACGCTGCAAGTGGAGCGCGGAACCACGTTTGGTTTGCTCGGCCCCAACGGCGCGGGCAAGACCACGTTCGTGAAGATGCTGCTCTCAGCCGTGCATCCGACAACTGGCGAAGCACGGATCTTTGGCAGCGACGCCCGTATCCCCTCTTCCCGTATCCCCATCGGTTATTTACCCGAGAACCATCGTTTCCCAACCTACCTGACCGGCTACGCAATGCTCGATTTCTACGCCGCGTTGTCGGGCATGGACAGCAAGCCGCGCCGGAAACGCATCCCCGAGTTGCTGGAATTAGTGGGCCTCGCGGAATGGGGCGACGTGCGGCTGCGCAAGTATTCCAAAGGCATGCTGCAGCGGGTGGGACTGGCACAGGCATTGATGCACGACCCGGCACTGCTCATCCTGGATGAGCCCAGCGATGGTGTAGACCCGGTGGGCCGCCGCCACATTCGCGACATCCTGCAATCGCTCGAAGAGCGCGGTGTCACGATTTTTCTCAATTCGCACCTATTGGTTGAAGTGGAAGCATTCTGCCGCGACGTTGCGATTCTCAACAAAGGCCGCGTGGCTTTGCAGGGCAAGGTGCGCGAGCTGACCGCCGGCAAGGGATACCGTCTCACGGTTCCCGCAGCGATGCCCGGCAATCTGCACGCGGCGGTAAGCGCGTCCGCCTCGGCATGCACGCCGCGCGACGGCGTTGTGGATCTGCAGTATGCCGATCGGGCGGCGGTGAATCTGGCGATCGACATGCTCCGCCGCGAGCAGGTGGAGATCGAAGCGCTGGCGCCCACCGTGAGCACATTGGAAGACATCTTCATCCGCAGCGTGGAAGGAGGTTCCGCCAATGTCTGAAGGCATGCTCATCCGCACCAAGCTTATCCGCACCAGGGCCATCGTAGTGGACACTTTCCGCGAAGCATTCGCCCGCAAAATATTCTGGGGTCTTTTTGTCCTGTCCACGCTGATGATCCTGTTCTTCCTGTTCCTGATGCGCATCGACATTGTGCAGGGCGCAATGGCCACCATCTCCCTGTTCGGAATGCAAACCGGAAACGAGATAAACCTCGCGCGCCTGGTGAAACAGACCGAGGCTGGCATCGCGACCTTCCTCTACACTTGGGGAATGTTCCTGGCAGTATTCGCCTCAGCGGGTCTGATCCCCAGCGTGCTCGAACCGGGCCGGATCGAATTGCTTCTTTCCAAACCGGTGAGCCGCAGGCATCTGCTGCTTGGCCGCTACCTGGGCAATGTGCTGATTGTCGGGCTCAACGTGGCGTACCTGGTGTTGGGCGTGTGGTTGATCCTCGCATTGAAAACCGGTATCTGGCACCCGGAGTTCCTCGTTGCCATACCCTCCACGATGTTCCTGTTCGCCGTGCTTCTCGCCTTGGTGGTGCTGATCGGAGTGCTGCTGGAAAGCACCGCGCTGGCGGTCATGATCCCCGTGGGTATTATGATCATCAGCCCGATACTGGCCCAGTCCAAGATCGCCAATCTACTGAGCGGCGAGTTTACGCGTTTCCTCTGGAAGGCGATGTACCACGCCTTGCCGAAGGTTTATGATATCGGCAAGATCACCCTCGATTTCGTGATGGACAAGCACGTGGAATCGTTCACGCCCGTGTGGACCTCGGCGGCTTTTGGAACCATTGTGCTGGTTGCAGCCATCCATATATTTGAGAAGAGAGATTTCTAAATGAGAACCGCCGCGGTCAGTGTCGTCATCCTGCTCACCCTGGTGAGTTGCAAGACCGACGGCGGGAAAGGGGTTGTTCTCGAAGCATCGCTTGAGAAGTTGATCCCGAACGACACCGTGATTCTTACCGGCGTCCGCATGGAAACGCTCAAGAACACTCCGCTCTTTCAGAGGTTGGAGAAGCAGCAGAAGATCACGGCGCTGGATGATTTCGTGCGGCAGACCCATCTCGATCCGCGGAAAGATCTGCGGGAGATTGTCGTCGCCTCCACGGGCAAGGAGGTGGTGGCCATCGCGCGCGTGGATCTGGCCGATCCGGCGAATCTGGAAAAGCTGCTCGAGGAAAAAGGCGCGCGCCGCGTGGCGGCCGGCAAGTATACGTTGATGGCGACCGCCGATCAAAACGCCGTCTGCTTCGTGGGTAACAAACTGGCCATCGCCGGCAGGCTGGATCTGGTGCAGCAGTTGGTGCAAGGGCAGGCGGGCGACGACCAGAAGAAACGCGCCGTTCTCAACCGCGTCGCAAAACTGCCCGACGAGAAGCAGATTTGGGCAGTGGCGGTGGGCGGCTTTTCTCCCGTGAAGTTGCCCGATACGGGGAACCTAGCTAACCTCCTCCAGGTGTTCTCCCGCTTGGAAGCCTTCACCTTGACCGTGGACGTCAAAGAGGGGGTCTACCTGACTGCTTCCGGTCAGTGTTTGAAGCCCGAGGATGCCAAGCAGTTGCACGATCTGTTGCGGGGACTGATCGGCTTCGGCCGCTTAAGCACACCCAGCGATCGTCCCGAGTTCCTGCGATTCTTCGATGGGATCAAGGTGGAGAACGCCGACCGAACCGTCAAGATCAATGCTGACGTCCCCAAGGACATGGTGGATCTGTTCCTCACTCTGAGCGGCGCAGGCGGCAAGCCCAAAGTGTAGCCTGCTACGCGGTCCTCGGCGCACTGCCGTACCGTTGCGTGGCAAAGCCAACCACCGCCCCCAGGATAGCGCCCGGCAGCATGATTTCGAGATAGTAATGCTGACCGGTTTCCGAGGGCATCGCCGCCACAAGGTAGCTCAGCAGCAACCCCACCGCGAGACCCGCGCCGATCCCAATCGCGAGTGATTGGAATTTGCGGGCAACGAATCCGGCAACCACGCCGGTAAGGACCCCCTTGAAGGTGGACCCGATCAGTATCCCTTGAATGTAGGGACGCACCTCCGGCGTGAACCACGCCGTGAGTCCGTCAAAGAAGCCGAGAACCGCGCCTAGCACGATTCCGAGAAGTGGTTTGTTCAGGTTATTCAGCATGTGTGTGTGCCTGACACGGATTACGCGCCCGCCGGGATTCCTTTACAGCGCGCGGCGAAATTCAATCCGCTGCCGGGGCTTTGCTTTCGAGGTAGCGGCTACGGCTTTCCATGATGGCACGGCGCGCTTCGGCCGGTCCACCCCAGCCTTTCATGCGCGTCACGCGGCCTTCGAGTTCCTTGTAGATGGTGAAGAAATGCTCGATCTCGCGCCGCACGTGCGGGAAGATCTGGTCCATCGTGTGGATCTCATCGTAGCGCGGATTCTTCCGCGGAACCGCCAGCACTTTCTGGTCCCCTTCGTCGTTGTCTTCCATGTTCAGAATGCCGACCGGACGGACTTCCATCATGCATCCGGTGAAGCTCGGCTCGCTAACCAGAGTGAGGACATCCATGGGATCGTTGTCTTCGGCGAGAGTGCCGGGAATGAAGCCATAATCGCCTGGATAGTGCAGTGGCGAATAGAGAGCGCGGTCCATGCGGAACAGTCCCACCTTACTGTCAAACTCATATTTGTTAGCGGAGTTCTTCGGAATCTCAACAATCATCCGGGCGATTTCCGGGCACTCCGAGCCCGGGTCGAGGTCGTATAAGTTTACGTACACGTTTCATTCAGCGTAGCATTCGATAGGAGGACGGCGATAGATGCGAAGTACATGGTTGGCAGCCGCTGTGGGTTGCAACGCCGCCATTGCGGTGCCCTGGTGGATCGCGTTGTTCGCAGCCCCCTGGACACGCGACTGGTTCCTTCCCTCCGCTACTCCCGATTCTGCCCTGTTGTCGTTCGCCTTGGCCGATGCCGTCTTCTTCATCGGCGCCGGGCTGGCGGCGGCCACCGGCATCGCACGTGGAGCGGCATGGGCTCGGCCGGCTTTGTGGCTGCACACCGGCGGCGCTTGTTATGCGGCGATGTACGTCCTGTTGCAGTGGATGTTGACCGGCGAGGCATGGTTGGCGGCCGCGGCAATGATGCCTTCGCTCGTCCTGCTGCCTTACGCCTGCTGGTGGATGGAGCACGCACGATGAGCTGGATTCGAGTGGCGCGGCCCGCATCGCGTTCCTGGAACCTCGTCAAGACACTGATGCAGACCGCCTTCCTGTGGGGCACCGCGTTGGCGATCGTGCCCTACTTCATCGTCCGCGGCGAGCGCGCGCTGGAATTGCCGGGGATCACCGCATGGCCTGTTGTGGGCTGGATAGTGTTCGCGGCGGCAAGCGTGTTGGGACTCTGGAGCGGCTTCACGATGGCATGGTACGGCGAAGGAACACCGCTCCCGCTCGACACCGCGCGGCGCTTCATTATCGAAGGGCCATACCGGTGGACCCGCAACCCGATGGCAATCGCGGGGCTGGCGCAAGGGCTAGGCGTTGCGCTGGTGTACGGCTCCTGGGTTCTGATTGTGTACGTCGCCGCCGGTGGAGCGCTGTGGCAGTGGATCGCGCGACCGGTGGAGGAGGCGGACCTTGCCCTCCGCTTCAGCGCAGCCTATGAACACTACCGCGCGAACGTGCCGTGCTGGCGGTTCGCCCTTAGGCCGTATGCGAGAATTACGAAGAATGATCAGTGCCCGCTATGACGATGTCGCCTGACTATTCGTCGGTCACGCAGCCTTCGCTGGCGCTCTTCACCAGGCGGATGTATTTGGCGAGTGTGCCACGCGTGGACTTGTACGGTGGCATCCTCCATTCCGACTTGCGCCGCGCCATCTCTTCGTCGCTCGCATCCACAAGGAGCAGATTGCGCTCCGCGTCAATGGTGATGCGGTCGCCGGCGCGGACGAGACCAATCGGCCCACCTTCCTGCGCCTCCGGAGTGATATGGCCGACGATGAAGCCGTGCGATCCGCCCGAGAAGCGGCCGTCCGTGAGAAGGGCGACATCCTTGCCAAGCCCTGCTCCCATGATGGCCGAAGTTGGCGTCAGCATCTCAGGCATGCCGGGTCCGCCCTTGGGCCCTTCGTAGCGGATGACGATCACGTCGCCCTTGCCGATTTCCTTGCGCTCGAGTCCGTGCAGCATATCCTCTTCGGAATCGTAGACACGGGCCGGTCCGGAGAACACGAGTCCTTCCTTGCCGGTGATCTTGGCCACCGCGCCATCGGGAGCGAGATTGCCTCGCAGGATCTGGATATGGCCTTCCGCCTTGATGGGCGCGGAGAAAGGCTGCACGATCTCCTGCCCCTTGGCGAGGCCGGGCAAATCCTTCACGTTCTCCCACAGCGTCTTGCCCGTCACCGTCATGCAGTCGGCCTTGAGCCGGCCGTTCTCGATCAGATATTTGATCACTGCCGGAGTGCCGCCCACCTGGTGCAAATCCTCCATCACGAACTTGCCGCTCGGCTTGAAATCGGCCAGCATCGGCGTGCGATCCGCAACCTTCTGGAAATCGTCGATGGTGAGGTTGATGCCCACCGAGCGCGCCATGGCGATCAGGTGCAGAACGGCATTGGTCGATCCGCCAAGCACGGTCACCAGCACCATTGCGTTCTCGAACGCATCCCGGGTCATGATGTCGCGCGGCTTGATATCCAATTCCAGCAATCGGCGCACGGCGTGCCCGGCCTGCACGCATTCAGCCAGCTTTTGATCATCCTCTGCCGGCGTTGACGAACTGTACGGCAGGCTCATGCCGAGCACTTCAATTGCGGACGCCATCGTGTTGGCGGTGTACATACCGCCGCAGGCGCCGGCGCCGGGGCAGGAGCTGCGAACGATCTCGCGGCGCTTATCTTCATTAATGGACCCGGCGAGGAACTGGCCGTAACTCTGGAACGCGGACACAACGTCGAGCTTCTTCTCTGTGTCCGTACAGCCCGCGCGAATGGTCCCGCCATACACCATGAGACCGGGACGATTCAAGCGGCCCAGGGCGATGATGCAGCCCGGCATGTTCTTATCGCAGCCAGGGATGGTGACGCAGGAGTCATACCATTGCCCGCCCATGATCGTCTCAATGGAATCGGCAATGAGGTCGCGCGACTGCAGCGAGTAGCTCATGCCGTCGGTGCCCATCGAAATGCCGTCGCTGACGCCGATGGTGTTGAAGCGCATCGGAACCATTCCCGCCTGCGCGACTCCTTCCTTCACTTTCGCGGCAAGCGAGAGCAGGTGCATGTTGCAGGGGTTGCCTTCATACCAGACGCTGGCGATGCCGACCTGCGGTTTGTCCATGTCCGCTTCGGTCATGCCGGTGGCGTAGAGCATCGCCTGGGATGCACCTTGAGACTTCGGCTGCGTAACGCGGGAACTGTACTTGTTGAGTTGGGTCATTGTATCGAGTGGAGAGAATTTCCAGTATATCGTCTGGTGGCGGATGGAAGAAATTTCTCCGGCCGCATGAGAAGAAACAGCCGGCGATTTGCGCATGGCAGTACAGGAGGAGAAAGAAAAACACAATGAACAATTTCCTTACGGCCATGTTGATCGCGGGAGCCACCGCGGTGGTCTCTCAAGCAGCGCCGATTCCGGTCAATTCCTGCGACGTGCACATGAACGTTCCGGGCGGTGAATACGTGCTGACCACCGATCTCAACTGCCCCAGCATTGCGGCGCGCATCACTGCTGACGGCGTCGTTTTCGATATGCAAGGCTTCAGCATCACCAAGTCCGGCGTGACACAGGGTGCCGCCATCATCACAGCCTGGGGTCCTGCGTGCGTAGTTGCGAAGGGTATTCAAGTGAAGAACGGGACGATTTCCAATTACGGCGTGGGAGTGTCGTTGTGCGTGCCCGGAGGGGTTCCAGTGAAGACCAGTTCGCAGGTGAAGAACATGAAGTTCGTCAACAACGCGATGGGCGTGGCCCTCTTCAACGCCGCCGACAACGAGATCATGCACAACGAAGTCACGGGCTACTCGGTACCCAACGGGTCCGCCTTTCCGGGTGCGATCTATCTGCAGAACTCGCGCGACAACAGCATCAAAAACAACGTGGTCACCGGCAGCGGTTACAGCGGGATCAACCTGGCGTCTGGCTCGCGCGACAACATCGTGAAGAACAACAAGCTGGAATCGAACGCCGCGAACGGGATCCGCGTGGATGCCGGTTCGCAGGAGAACGAGATGAAGAGCAATGAGGCCAAGGCGAACGGACAGTTCGACCTCTTTGACGGCAACAACGCGTGCGGAACCAACACCTGGAAGACGAACACTTACGTCACCAGGAACCAGCTCTGCATCCAGTAGACGACTTCTTGCTTTAACCGGTTGGGCCCGCCGCAATGCCAAGTGAGCATCGGCGGGTCCTTCGTGTTTCAATAGGTCCATGCCGACCAGGTCCACGTTATTCCTGCTACTCGCAACCCTCGCTCCGGCGCAACAAGCCAACGTCAACTTCGATTGGAATCCCCATAAGAACACCGAGAATCTGGCCCCGTTCGGGGCAGCAGCCGTTTCTCCGGAGGTTCACGATGACCGCACGGTCACGTTTCGCGTTAAGGCGCCGGAGGCACGTCAGGTGGCCCTCGCCACCGGGCCGTTCACATTGGCGTTGGGCAAGAACCGCCCGCAGCCGTTCGAGAAACAGGCGGATGGCATGTGGACCTTGAAGGTAGGTCCAGTGAAGCCGAATATTTATGTGTACAAGCTGCTGATTGACGGTGTGAGCGTGGCCGATCCGTCGAACACGGTGGCTGGCTTCGGCAATCAGCCGCCGTTCAGCGAAGTCATCATCCCGGGCGATGGTCCCGCTTACTACGACGCCCGCCGCGTCGCGCATGGAGCTGTGACACGGCACGTCTACACATCCACGGTCACCAACGGCGAGCGGGAGATGTGGATCTACACACCGCCATCCTATGACCGTGGCAAACGCTATCCGGTGCTGTATTTGCTGGGCGGCAGCGGCGAGCTAGCGTCCGGATGGTTTCTGTATGGCCGCGTGAACTTCATCCTCGACAACCTGATCGCCGAGGGGAAGGCAACGCCGATGATCATCGCCATGCCGAACAATCAGATAATGCATCGCAGCCACCCGCGGCACATCCAGGATTCGTTCCCGCTGTTTGAGAAGGAACTGCGGACCCAGGTGATCCCGTTCGTGGAGCGGCACTACAGCGTGCGTTCGGACCGGCGCTCACGGGCCATATCCGGGTTGTCGATGGGCGGGCGGCAAACGGAACTGGTGGGCTTCCCGTGCGTCGATCTGTTCTCGTCATTCGGCGTCCTGAGCGCCGGCGATCTCGATGCCGAAAAATCGGTGGCGGCGTTCCTGAACGCGGCTGATACCCGGAGCAAGGTGGACTATCTGTTGATCGGCTACGGAACGTACGAGGAAGCTCCGTTGAACACGGGTTCGGCCACCGGACCACGCGGCTCCGTAGCAGACCGCAGCAAGGCGCTGGCCGCGGCATTAAAGGCGCACAGCATCCCGCACGAGCTCTATGTTGGCGGAGATGGCGGCCACGATTGGGGAACGTGGCGGCACCTCGTGCATGAGAAATTGCTGCCCGCTTTGTGGCGCAAGCGTTAGGCTTCTTTCACCAGACCTTCCCGCCATTCCCAACTCATGCGGCGGCCTTTCTGATACGAGAGATTGGCGAGGTGAGCCGCGCCCGCCGCGGCAGCGCCAGCCCAGTGGTTCTCGCGAATTCCCTTCCCTTCGCGCAAGGCTTGCAGGAAGGCTTCCTGATGCGACATGCCGCGCTCCACTTTGATCTCGACGGGCTTTTTGGCCTGCGGCAGCGGCGACTTCGGACGGCCCTCGGCGGTGAAGCCTTTGGAAAGGAAATAGTCGCGGCGCATTGCTTCCGGCCATGAGCCGACGGCGTAGCGCTGCACGTCCGGACGCCTTGGCTCTTCATACAGCGTCATTCCGCCCTGGGTGAGTTCCAGTGTTCCATCGCTGCCCATGATGGTCATGCCGCGTGTGCCGGACGAGTTGCCGAGGTTCACATAGAGGTCGGCCACGATGCCATTGGGATACTCGTAGACGGCGTTGAAAACATCGGGAACGGTGCGGCCGTCAAGCCAGCGGCTGATGCTACCCTGCGCGACAACGGACTTGGGCGGCGCCGTATGCATCACCGAATGCAACTGCGTCAACATGTGGACGAACAGATCGGTGGCGACGCCGCCGGAGTATTCCCACCAGCAGCGCCAACGGAAAAAGATCTTCGGATCGAAATCTCGTTTTGGGGCCGGGCCGAGAAAGCGCTCCCAGTCGATTGTCCTGGGCGAAGCATCGGGCGGGATGGCATAGACCCACGCGCCTTCGGGATTGTTGCGGTGGTTGGCCATGCGGATCATGTTGACCTTGCCCAGCGCGCCCGCCTGCAAGATCTCGCGGGCCTTGACTGCGAGCGCGGACGTTCCCGCGCCACTGCCGATCTGCATCTTCTTCTTGCTCTTCTCGACGGCCTTGGCCACTTCGGTGCACTGCTCGATGCTCCAGCACATGGGCTTTTCGAGATAGACGTGCTTGCCGGCCTCCAGTGCTTCGAGCGCCATCTTCCTGTGCCAGTGATCCGGCGTTGCGATCACCACCACGTCCACGTCCTTGCGGTCGAGCACGCGGCGGTAATCGCGGGTGGTCTCGACCGCGCTGTCCAACTCCTTGGCGCGGGTGAGGTGCCCGTCGTAGACGTCGGCGGCGATGAGGCGCTTCACTCCGGCGCTCTTACCGAATTCCTCGTAGAGGAACATGCCCCGGATACCAATGCCGATGAAGCCGAAGCCGAGAGTATCGTTGGCGGAGTAGGCCTGTGTAGGCGCGGCGCTTTCGGCAAGCGTGTAAACGGCGGCGGCTCGCAACGCGTTGCGCCGGGTGAAGGGTTGCTGGCTCATAGGTGATTTCTCACCTAACAGGATATACCCGTCACTCGCTGCGTAGTGATTTCGCGGGGTCGAGACGGGCAGCCCGCCGGGCGGGCATGAAACACGCTGTTAGGGCGGTGACTGCCATCACCAGGATGCCCTCAGAATGCGCGGCGACATCGAGCGGGTCGACGCCGATCAGGATAGGCGCGAGAAGGCGTGAGCCGAACATCGACAGACCCGCCCCGGCAAACACGGCGAGCAGAATCAGCACTCCGGCCCGCGCCAGGATCATACGGGAGATCTGCCGCGGCTCGGCGCCGATGGCCATGCGGATGCCGATTTCCCGCGTCCGCCGCGATACGGAGAAGGCCGTCACTCCGTAGATTCCCACTGCCGCCAGCAGCATCGTCACGATGCCGAACACGCTCATCGCGCCTGCGGCGAGGCGGGCGGGAAGCAGCGGCAGATTCATATGCTGTTCGAGACTCTCGGCGTCGACGATGGTCATTTCGGGATTCATCTCCAGCACCAACTGGCGCACACGGGAGAGCGATTCCTGTGTGTCCGCGCCGGCAGTCCTCCACACGACGCGGGTCTGCGATGTGTAGCTCTGGTCAGCCGATGGGAACATGACGGATTTCGGCGCTTCCGAGAGACCGAAGTACTTTCCGTCTTCCACCACACCGATGATCTCGTGCGTGCGTCCGCTGGTTTGGACGCGCTTGCCCACGGCCAGTTCGGGCTGCTTCAATTTAAGAATTTTGGAGGTGAATGTCTTGTTAACGATGATGACGCGCGGCGAATCACTCGTGTCCCGTTCCTCAAATTCACGGCCCGCGAGGAAATGCGTCCGCATCACTTTGAAGAAGTCGCGAGAGATCGAGTAGACCTGGGCAGTGGTGATCCTGGAAGCCGGCGGTTGCGGCTGGCCGGTTTCCCAGACCTCGTTGTTCGACATGTCTATGTCGAGCGGAATGCTGCTGGCGAAGGATGCGTGCCGGACACCGGGCACTTCGCGAACCTTGCGCATCAGCTCGCGCTGGAACTGTTTGCCCTTGTCGTTGTTGTAGCCCTGGGCGGAGAGGTCGAAGCCGAGGCTGGCAGCGCCTTTCGGCTCAAAGCCGAGGTTGAGACTCATGGCGCGGGTGAGGCTTTTGAGCATCAACGCAGAGCAAACGATGAGCAGGACGGACAGGGCAATCTGTGCGCCTACGAGCAGGTCGCGCAATGGCCAGCGGCGGCCGCGGCGGTCGGCGGCGTCGTTCTTGATGGCCGAGGCAAGGTCGGTGCGTGTGGCCTGCCACGCCGGTACAAGGCCGAACAGGACGCTGGCCAGGATGGTAGCCGCAACGGAGAAGAGGGCAACATTGCCGTCGAGCGCGATGTGCGTGTCGATGGAGAAAGCCACGGGAAGCCGCACGCCGGAGATGCCGTCGACACACCACCAGGCGATCAGCATGCCCAGCGCGCCGCCAAGCGCTCCGACGAGCAGGGATTCGAGGAGCAGTTGGCGGATCAATTGCATCCTGCCCGCGCCGATGGCAAGCCGGATACCCATTTCCCTGCGGCGTTCGGCGGCTTGCGCCAGGAGCAGATTGGCGAGGTTCACGCAGACCACCAGGAGGAGCGCGCCGGCCACGCCCATCAGGACGGTGTTGAATCCGATGACGGTGCCACGGAGGTAATCACCTGCCCAGCCCGGTTCCGTGAGTTTCAGCCTTAGCCCTTCGTTCTCGTTCGGATAGGCTTTGGCAAGTTCCGCGGTGACGCCGTCCAGCGCGGCCTGCGCCTGCGCGGAGGTGACGCCTTGTTTTAAACGCGCGATGACGAAAGTGTTTTGGGAGTCGCGGCTGCCGTCGTAACCGGAATTGCCGATCTCGGTCTGATCGAGCATGCGCCAGGAGGTAAAAACCTCCGGCGCGTAGAACCGTTCGGTACCCGTGAACGACGGACGTGTGACACCGACAACCGTGAAGGGGAACCCGTTGAGCTTAAGCGTTCTTCCCACCGCATTGGGGTCGGAGTTGAAGTGCCGCCGCCAGCCGAGATCGGTCAATACCGCGACGGGATGCGCGCCCTTCTTGCGGTCGTCGTCCATGGTGAGCACGCGGCCGAGCGCGGGCGTGACGCCGAGCCCCTCGAAGTAATCACCGGTGACCCCGTAGCCCCAGATGCGAAAGTTCTTGCCCGGAGCGACGCTGCCGTTCATGCCGAGAATGCGGTAGCCCAGGAAGTAGCGGAAGAACCCGCCGGTGCGCTCGCGCATGTCGCGAATGTTGGGGTTGGAAACCACGGGTGCGCCGTAGCGCGGGTCCACGGCGGCCAGCAGTTCCTCGGGCTTTTCCACCGGGAGTGGGCGGAGAAGCGTGGAGTTCAACAGGCTGAAGAACACGGTGTTGGCGCCGATTCCGAAGCCTAGAGACAGAATTGCCGTTGTGGTGAAGCCGGGCCGCGAGGTGAGACGGCGCCAGGCGATTTTGAGTTCCAACCAGAGACGGTCCATTGCGAGGTGTTGTGGCATGTTGGTGGCCAGCGGCAAACTACTGATTCCTCGGAGTGGAGGGTGGTGGGCAGTGTCCGCAATTGGGACTGGGGTGGCCACACGGAGACACCTTTGCCGCGAGTGCTAACCTATGGCCACGGATGAACCCCACATGACCGGCCTTTGAAGGAAAGCGGCCGGTCGCCCCGATGGATGAAGATGAACCCCTAGGCGGAACTAAAGTTCCGCGCCGGCTAAAGCCGAGCCCCACAATCGAAGTTTCTGATACTTGTGACGGCTCGCGTCGAGACGTCCTCGCTGAAGCCCACCGCACAGGGCGGCAGAGGGGCGATTTGTAGCCTTGGACTTGCCTCATTGGTTTGCTGCTTCTTGTAGGCGGCACAGTGCGCCGCGTGCCGAGCACTTCAGTGGCTGTAACGAGCGATGCGTCGGCCTGCGCGGAAGCGAATGCGGAGCTTCCACAAGGGTTCCTAGGGCGCGGAGGCCGTCTTCGCCGATTTCGGCTGCTCCGCCTTCGGCAGCTTGAGGTACCCCACGACGCCGATTCCGGCCAGCATCGCAGCGCTTCCATAATAGAGGTTCGGAATACCAATCTTCTCTGCCACCGGGCCAGCCACGACCATCGAGATCACCTGCGACCCGGCCACCAGCGACATCAGGCAGCTCATCACTCGTCCCAACAGTTCGTGCGGTGTCTCATGCTGGATCAGCGTTGTCGCCATAATGAAAATCGCGGACGCGCAGAGGCCCAACCCGAGCATTCCGGCCGCGGTCGATCCCATCGTGCCGAACGCCGCCGTGGTCAATACCGCTATGCCCATTCCGCCGAGACCGTACACCACCAGGTTCTGCTGCGGGATGTGGCGCGCAAACCGCGTGAGCAACTGCGTCCCGATGATCATGCCGATGCCGATCAGGGTATTCAGCACACCGAACACGGCGGATGTCGAGTGCAGGACGTCGCGCACGTAGATCGAGAGCAGCGCGCCGAAGCAGCGCATCGCGAACATCCCCGCTGTCATCGAGAGAATCACAAACGAAATCGTCGAGTGCCCGACGATGAAGCCGAATCCTTGCCGCATCGAATCCAGTACCGCGCTCGGTTCCGTGCGCCGGGCCGGCCGGTCGATGGTCAGCGTCATTACCAGCGCAGCCGAAAAGAAGAAACTGAAGCTGTCGAAGAGGAAACAGGAGTTGGCGCCGACAAGGTGCACGAGCTCTCCGGCGACGCTCGGGGCCACGATGAGCGACCCCTGCTGCGCCTGCGACATCAATCCGTTCACTGCCATCAGGCCCGTCATCGGGACCAGCGTGCGCACCGCCACCGATTGCGCCGGAACGAAGAAGGCTGAGACCACGCTCATCGTGAACAGGATGGCGTATATCAGGTACAGGTCATGCACGAACACCAGCGCAAGCACCAGCACGCCGCGGATCAGATCGCTTGCGATCATCGTGCGCTTCAAGTGCCACCGATCGACGAGGACGCCGGCCAGCGGGCTGATGATGGCCAGCGGCGCCATAAACGATACCAGCACCATCGCCACCTGCGTCGCCGTACCGTGCAGCTTGAACGTCACCACCGCGATGATCGCGAACACCGCCAGGAAGTCTCCGAACACGCTGACAATCTGCGCGATCCACAGGCGCCGCACGGGGCGAAGCCGCAACACGTCACTGAAAGATAGAGGTGTCCCTGGTGTGGCCATACGTGTGAAAATCCCCTTCCAAGGGCGGTGGCAGGCGGCGGTTTTCGACTCCCGCGCGACCAACTTTCGACGCCTCACTCAGGCTAACCGAATTCGGGCCGGAAAATCGAGTGTCCAGATCCACTCAACATGGAATATATCTGTTTTGTTATCAATGAATTAGACTAAAGGCTAGTCGGGCTGCTATTCTTGAATTGAGCACAGCAGCGTGCCCCGCGCTGACTCGATCGTCACCCGAGCTTGTCGTGGGGGCCGATTACGGCCCAAATTCTCGATCAACGGCGTGGTGTTGCACGATCGATGGTGAGGATTCTCCGTGTGCCCGGCGCACGTGTTCGACGATCTTGCGCCGACACTTGCCAAGCGGCACCGCGTCGCCGGCGTCACGCGACGAGGGCATCCCGGCTCATCCGCGCCCGCCACCGGCTACGGAGTCGCACGACTGGCCGAGGACGTCGTGCGCGTCATGGATGCGGTCGGCCTGAAGACGCCGGTCGTTGTCGGCCATTCGTTCGCTGGAGAGGAAATGCACCTCTTGGGCGCTCGCTATCCGACTCGAATCGCGGGGCTAGTGTACGTTGATGCTGCTTTTGATCGTGGAGACGACTCTGACGACAAAGCCTTCCATGCTGTGGCGCGAACCCTGCCCTCTGCTCCCAGCCCCAACAAAGATGACTTGGCGTCCTTCACAGCTCTGCGGTCGCATTTGGAGGAATACGGCGGCGCCGGACCCGAAGCACACGTGCGAGCCCGTTGTGTCATAAACCCTGACGGAACCGTCGGCGGCATGTCTAGCCCGGAGCGGCCGATCCTTCAGGCGATGGTAAAGGAGATGCGGGCTGCGTTCGCCAAGCCGTACAATCCTGAACGTATCCGTGTGCCTGCTGTATCCATTTATGCCGTCCCAAAGTCCGCGGATGACCTGATCCGCAGGGGCAGTTCCGACAGACGACCGCTCCCGGAAAGCGTCGTCGTCAGAGAAGCTAAGGATCATCCAGACCTTCGCGAACGCTTCGAGAAGCTGTACCAATTGACGCGCGAACGGGTTCGACATCATGAAGAATGGTTCGAGACATTTGCCGAACGAGAGCGTGTGGTGGAACTGTCAGGCACACACCACCTCCTCATCAGTAATCCCCGTGAAGTCCTTGACCAGATCGAGGCGTTCGTGTCGTCGCTCGCCGAAAGGCGCTGACTGCGGACGCTGCGTTCCGCGTGCTGAACCGTCAAGGCCAGCGCCGCAGAATGACACACGAGTGTCATGAGACGATCTCCACCGGGTAGTGGCGTTGCCCCGGCGTACGCGATCGGTCTGGAAGTCCTTGCGATCGATGGTGAAGACTCTCCGCGTACCCAGCGCTTCGGCGGCTGCAACGAGCGATGCGTCCGCGAGGTCCATCGGATGAACAGAGTATAAGCTCCATGAGTTCGAGGGATCGAGTTAACCATGCTCGATCAAGGAACCACACGGACAACCCACCGCCTTCCACGAAGTCCCTGAGACGATCGGAGCAGATGCTAGCCGGTCCGAGGATGTGAAACGCCTCGGTGAGCACGGGGGGGGTGAGAATGGGTTCACGGATATTCTTCAGGGCTGGCGGCACCGATCGTGCTGTTTGTCCTGCGGATCGAAGAGGGCTACCAGCGGACCCGTATCGACGAGAATCGTTCCCGCAGCTTCTTACGAAGCGCGGTAGCCACGCCGCGCCGCGTCTCGGTTGGAGATGCACTCGAGTATCCACCAGGCCGAGGATCGAGCCGCTCGGCAGGTGCTTACCGATTTCGGGGCATGCCTTAGGCAGCGGCCGAAGCCAACTCCGGCCTATGGCTCCATTTTGGGGCTCGACCCTTCGGTGCGGGAGCGAAAGCGGAGCTTCCGCAAGGGTTCCTCAAAACGCTGGGCACTTCCCGGGTCCTAGCGCGGGGATCGACCTGACCGGGCAATGTGATCTGGACTAGACTGAAAGTGAACCTATGAGAATCCGCGTGATTGTCCACAAGGCCGAGGAGGGAGGGTTCTGGGCGGAGGTGCCTTCGATACCCGGCTGCGCAACCCAAGGCGAGACCATGGAGGAGATCGAAGCCAACGTCCGCGAGGCCATCGAAGGGTGCCTTTCCGCGGATGTTGAGGAACCTGTGCTCCAGTTGGACGATCAGGTGATCGAACTGGCTCTGTGACACCCCTCTCGGGCAAGGAACTGGCCAAACTGGTCGAATCCAAGGGCTGGACCCTGCTTCGGATCCATGGCAGCCACCAACGTTTACTCAAGGCCGGGAGTTAGTGTTCGCCTTTCCATCCCAATACACGGTTCGAGCAAACTTAAGTTCGGATTGCAACGCCACTTGATGAAACTCGCCGGACTGCCAATTGACAACTAGTACCTGCTTGCAGAAGTTAGCGTATTGCGGTTTGGCCCGACCGCTTGCGGCTCAGCAACGGCTTCCGAGCCAGAATGCGGTTGCCTTAGGCAGCGGACGGAGCCAGCTCCGGCTTGGCGCGCCGCGACATCCACAAAGTCGCCAGCAGAAGCAACGTGAAGATCAGTTGCACCGCCACGGGGTATTTGGTTGCGGCGATGAACGCCTTGCAGTAGGAGACTCCCACCGCGGCCACCGTGACCAGAAGGAACATGGGCCGTACGCCGGGCTTGCGATACACCCAATACATCAGGCACAATGTCGCCACCCCCACCAGGACGGAAAGCGGGCGCGGGTCAAGGTGAGGCTTGTTGCGTATGAAGTCGATGGCGAAGGCGCAGCATGTCATCGAAATGGCGATTTGCCGGGACGATGTGGCAGACACGGCAGCCAGCGCCAGCAGCACTGCCCCGGCGCCCATGTAGTCGAAGCGCCCCGGTAGGAGGCCGGCGAGAATCGCACCGCAGGTGGCCAGCAGCGGTATCCACAGCAGCGGTGATCCTTCCGGCGCAGGGCACGGGTCGCGTAATTCGTTGCGATACTTCCAGGCGCAGTATCCGAGCGACCACCCGAAGCAGAAGCCGAAGGTGAACTCCATCACTTTCCACCAGTCGTTGAACACGCCGGTTCCGTGACTGCGACCCATCACCTGAATAGCGGCGCCGGTGAAGAACCCGATGCCTCCGCCGGCGCAGGCGAATGCCGCGAATCGCTGCGGGATGCGGTTTGTACTGCGCCAGGCGAGCCAGCCCAACAGCAGCAATGCGCCAATCAACAGCCCCGCCCAAATCTCCGGACGCGGTCTGTCATAGCGGTTGGAAAAATAGATCAGCTTTGGCTCGTTGATCAGCTTCCAGCCGATCCAGGTGCCACACACCATCAGCGCAAGGCCGACGAAGAGGTCGCGCGTGGCGAACACGCGGCGCACGAGCGCGAGTCCGATGACAGCCCCGCCCAGCAGTCCCCAAATCGCGCCCTTCAGGCCGAGCCCGGTGAGACCGAACCACATGGTTTCCGGCTTGAGACTGTGGCCGATGGTTTGGCCATATGTCATCTCGCCGCCGAAGCCGACTCCGACAGCGCCGAAGGCTGCGATGACTGCGGCGTCGGGCTCATCGCGTTCGAGGAGGAGACAGAGCACCAGCGCCACCATCGCGCCCGGAATCATGGCGCCCAACGGTCCGCCTCCGATGTAACCGCGAAGTCCCCAGCCCAGGGACATGGCGATTGCGGGGTAGAGAGTCCAACGGCTCAGCATGCCGTTCAGTATATCGGGAACTGGTTTACTTTCCGCGATCCAGTCCAAAGGATGGAGCAGTTCGCGTGCCGGAGATGCGGATCTTGAGGAACGTCCCAGCACCGTCTTTTTTGAAGAATGGGTCCGCGGGTCTCAGTACGATGCGCTTCCAGCCAGACTGTGTTTGTGAGACCGTTGCCTTCAGTTTCAATGTTCCGCGCATGTCAATTGCCTCGCGCAGCAGATCGTAGTTGCCGGTGAGGTTCACGTCGGCGCCGGGCACGCCGAATGCAAGGCGCGTGAAGTTGGCCAGTTGATCGGCCATGGTGAACTCGCCCGACATGTTGGACACCACTTCGTCGATTTCTTCGTTTTTCGGATCACCCTGACCGCGGCGGCTTAATTCATCGATCTTGCTTTGAATCGTCGATTTCAGGAAGAGTCCGGCTGTGATATCGAACGTTCCCTTGAGGCGCAGTTTCTCGACCACCTTGCCCGCCAGCGGCGGAATGCCGATGTTGGCCAGAAGGTGAAGCTTGCCGGTGAGCAGCGGGTCGTTGCCCTTCATGACCAGCCGGAGGAAATCCTCGATTCGTCCGGCGGGCATGTTGACGCGGAGATCGATGGCGCGGCGTGCGGCGTACTCGTGTTTGATGACGCTGCCTGATGTGGTGAACGCGCTATTGGCCAAGCGCGCCTGCACGGGTTCGATCACGGTGTTGCCGTTGGTCCCGTCCACCGTCGCGGAGAATTTTGCGCGGAGAGGGAGGCGGTTGCCGGACATCTTGAGATAGAACTCGGGCACCACGGCTTCGCCTTTTGCATGGATCTCGGCGAGCGTGCCCTGGAACTTGCCGGTGGATTCCAGGATTCCGCCGATTGTCTTGAACACACTCAGGTCGGCCTTGGTGAAAGTGTAGACGCCGGCAAGTTCGGTTGCGCCGGGGTCGTTCTTTCGCCACGGCCCGAATGTTCCATTACTCTCTACGTGGCCCGGCGGAAGCGGATTCTCCAGACTCGCCGTGTACAGCATGGGCCTACCCATCTGCACGGATCGCAGAAACAGTCTGGCGATTGCGAATTCGAAGGGCCGTTTCTTCGGATCCCTGGAGTGGAGCACCAGGTGGGCGTCGTTGACGCGGATCTCTTCAAACATCACTTGCGGGGGCGGCTTTGGCGTGTCACCAGAGGTAGTAGCCGCCGGCGCGGGTTTGGAAGGCCCGAAGGCCCGGTCGCCTTTCGGCGGTACGTTCACTTCCAACCCGTCGATGGTGACCGATTGGATGCGCTTCAGCGGTTCAAACAGATGGCCGAGGTCGGCTTGAAAGGAAAACACGCGCATCGTCACAAGGGGAGGCTCGCTGGGACGCCCCTGCCTGCGCAGTTTGATCCCCTGGCCCTTCACCGACGCAACGGCGCCGGAGCCTTTCGTCATCCAGAGTTTCAAACGGGATGTTGTGGGCAGCGTGATTTCGAGCGAGGCAATCTCCAGGTCGGCCGAGAAATGATCCCGGAGGTAGAGGATCGCCTGCTCGCGGATATACGGGTCCATTTTCCGGAAAACGGTAAGCGCCGCGTAGTACACAACTCCCACGCCCAGCAGGGCGGCTACTCCAGCGCCGATTGCCCATTTCCGGTAACGCAATGCGATGGTACGAGTATAGCTGCATGCTCCTGCGGTGGGTGGTGCCGGGAAAATGCGTCCAGGACAACACGGGTGGGCTATTGGTAATACTCCGGAACTTCCAGTTCCAGTCCGGCGATCATCTGGTAATGTTTGCGGTTCCGGCTGACAAGCGTGAGTCCCTCTTCCATCGCGGTTGCCGCTACCAGCGAATCAAACACCTGAAGCCCGTGGGACTTTGCGTAGCTCTTCAATAGCGCGTAGGCGGCCGATCCGATACTCCCGGTAAGCCTGGCTACCCGGCACCGCGACAGAAACTCATCGATAGTGGTAAGGTCTCGCTTATCACGCGCCCCCGCAATCAGTTCCATCGTGGTTACTTGCGAAATAGCCCAGCGCCGCACTCCCGCCGGCGCATCAGCGTCGAACGCCGCGCCGGATGCAGTTCACGTAATCCACACTGTCTTCTATGTCCGTCCGATCCTTCCACATCCCGGCGAAAGGCGACTCCCCGATGGAACGCAGGTGGGTAGCAGGCTGCGGGTCAGGCACATGTAGGTCAACAACGGTGCCTTCCTCAATCGCCACCTCTCGCAATGGGCGAAACACACCGTTCTCGAACTTTGCCCGGATCGTCATGACTCCCGACTTTCATTGTACTCTCGGCTGATCCTCGCGGACCGGAGGCGCTCACGCCTGGAATGCGTCCGCGCGGCTCTGTTTCGCATCTCGTTGTCAGCATTCCCCGCGCTTCACTATCGCAACCGTTTAGCGCCTGGCTTTGTGTATTTTCTTCAGCCAGCTCTTGTACTTGCGCGCGGCGTTGGGATCACTCATACGTTCCAGCCGGTCCATCTCGCGGCGCAGTTTCCGAAACGACTCGAAGCGCGCCTGGTCAAGAGCACCCTGATCGAGTGCGGCGGCCACCGCGCAGCCCGGCTCACCCGCATGTCGGCAATCGCGAAAGCGGCATTGCAATGCAACTTCCTGAACATCGACGAACACCGCCTCCGCCGTTTCCGCCGAAGCCCAAGGTTCGATCTCGCGCAGGCCCGGTGTGTCTATCAGCAGCCATCCCTGCGGGAGCCGAAACAACTGCCGCCCTGAGGTGGTGTGCATGCCGCGGCCGTCGGATTCCCGCACGGCATGCACTGTCTGCCGCTGATCGTTCAGCAGGCTATTCACCAGTGTCGATTTGCCCACGCCGGAGGAACCCAGCAACACGGCTGTCTCGCCCGGTTCGACAAAGCGGTGAAGCTGGCTGGCCGCCTGACCGTCGAGCGCACAGGTGAGAACCACGGCCACTCCTGGCGCCAGTGTGTCGAGCGTGCGCAGCCTGGCCAGCGGGTCATCGCACAAATCCGATTTGTTCAGCACAACAACCGGCCGTGCGCCGCTTTGCTGCGCCACCATCAAATACCGTTCCAGGCGGCGTGGATTGTAGTCGCCATCCAAACCGGCTACCAGAAACAGGACATCGACGTTCGCAGCCAGCACCTGCTCCTGCCATGTTCGTCCGGCGCGTTTGCGTGAAACTTTGGTACGCCGCGGCAACAGCGCACGAATCACGCGTGACTGGTCCAGGGCCACCCAGTCGCCGGTGACGGGGTAGTCCATTCCGTTGCCGGGCAGAATCGCCTCGGATTCGCCGGTGGCTGTCCATACTGAGAAATGTCCGCGGTTTTCGCTTGCGACACGTCCGGGAGCGAGGCCGGCATCAGCGGCAAACGAGGAAGAAAAGAAGTCATTCCAACCCAAGGTTTTGAGATCCACTTGGGGCCATCCTTAAATAGACGCACTTCTAAGGCGCAAAGCGGCGTCAGCAAGCGTGAAGGCGCTTCGCGAAGTGGATTAAAGAATGGAGACAATGACCGGCAGAGGCAAATCTCAGGATACCTTGACCCCGATGGTGTATATGTTTACACTATCAGCGTGCGTACTGTCGTGCATTGGGACGGGGACCGGTTTTTCGCCTCCATTGAGCAGGCGGCGGACCGGCGTTTGCGCAACCGTCCTGTTGTGGTGGGGGCGGCGCAGCGCGGCATTGTGCTCTCGGCCAGTTCGGAAGCGCGCCGTTACGGACTCCGGCCGGGGATGCCCACGCGGCGTGCGGTGCGTGCGTGTCCGCCGCTGGTGGTGGTCCCGGGTCACTTCGATCTCTATGAGCAGTTCTTCCAGCAGATTGTCGGTCTGTGCGAACAGGCGACGCCTTTGGTGGAGCCGGTGGCGATTGGGGCGGCGTACCTCGATCTGACGGGCACATCGGCGCTGCATGGCAAGACGGTGGAAAGCGTCGTGGAGGGGATTCAGAGCACCGCTAACCGCTGGCTGCACGTTTCGTTTTCTTCCGGCATAGGGACAAACAAGACGGTGGCGCGGATTGCCTCACGGCTGCGGAAACCCGCGGGGCGTGTTGCGGTAGCGCCGGGTACGGAAGCCGCGTTTCTCGCGCCGCTGCCGGTGACGTGGCTGGAAGGCGTTAGCGGGGATGTTCGTGAGACGCTCGAGTTGGCGGGGGTTCGGACACTGGGGGGATTGGCGAGGGCGCCTTTGGATGCGCTGCAACTGGCGCTCGGCAAGCAGGCGCTGCGCTGGCAGCGGCGGGCGCAGGGTGTGGATGAGGATCCGGTGCGTGCGCGCCAGGCGCAGGCGCCGCGATGGCGGGAGATGGTGGAATTCCCGGAGGAGGAGTGGGAGGAGCCGAAACTGCTTTGCCTGTTGCGGTCGATGATGGAGCGAATATTGGCCCGCTTACGATCGGCGCGTATGGAAGCGAGGCAACTCTCGCTATGGCTTCGATACACGGATCGCGACGAGTCTTCCTCTTCTATCCGCACGCCCACGCCCTCCGACCTGGAATGCGACTTTGAGGGGTATCTCCCATCACTGCTCCGGTCGGCGTGGCAACGGCGGGTGCGGGTGCGGGCGATGGCCTTATCACTCGGCAAGTTATATCAACCTTCGCCACAGCTTTCCCTTTTTCCTGAGCCGAAACGGGAAAATGGGGCTTTGCGTAAACTGGCGACTACAGTTGATCTGTTGAGGAGCCGATATGGAGAGTCTGTAGTGGTCCGCGGTATTCGTTGATCCGCGGCGTTTGGTGTGTCTGAAGTATACGACTGAACAAACGGCAACGGTCTGCCGGTGGCGTGCAGCAAACCAGAAAATAGTGTATACTCTGTAACCATCGGCTTATACTAGTGTCGATTTGTGCTCCGGAAAGTTCGGTAGTTGCGAATTTTCTATTGAGTAATGTTGTCTTAAGGGCACCGGCAGCCGTTTTGTGGCTGTCGGCCAACTGAGTTTCTGGAGGTGGAAATGAGAGGTCGTCTTTGGTCGGTCAGTCTGCTCATGTTTGCCGCATCTGTTCTCCCGTCGAACGTGGCAAGCGCACAGTCTGGCGCCCGTATTGTGGGATCCGGGCCGGAAGGGACATTTGAATATTCGCCGCTGAACACGCGCCGTCCTGGTTTGATTGATCCGTCCTGCGGATTGATCGGCGGGAATGCGGTGCAGAGCGCGGCGTGCAATTCACAGGATGGA
>JACQZR010000262.1 GCA_016213775.1 Acidobacteriota bacterium | reverse complement strand
GTGGAAGGGGAGAGGACTTCGCAAATGACTTTGGGGTTGGTGAGGCTGTTGTCCGGGGGCTTGTTCAATTCCGGCTTGCCGCAAAAAACGATGAGGTCCGGCTGAACGTATTTGGTGGGGCTGACGCGGACGCGCATCGTGCTGATGGCTCGACAGGGAGTGCCATCGAGGCGATTCCCAATGGCTCGTAACAAGTTTGCCTGGAGTACGGAATGTGCAAACGTGACGTCAGCGATAGGGAAGACTTCACCATCGTGGTATTCCAGCCGTTGTTCGGAGGCATCGTCGAGCGCAAAGTACTCCTCCGGCGTGATACGTGGAATTGGGAACGCACTCATGACTGCTACTATAGCGCGCGGATCAGACGGGCAATTCGTAACCTTTGCGGCGTGTGCGGGCAAGCAGGCGCGCGGCTTCTTCGTCGCCCAAGATCTTCTCGGTTTCCGGGTTCCAGCGGAGCCGGCGGTTGACGACGCGGGTGAGGTTGGCGAGCTGGCAGATGGTGGTAGAGCGGTGGCCGATTTCGATATCGGCGGAAGGCTGTTTGCGGGTGCGCATGCAATCGAGCCATTCCTGCATATGGAACTGCGCCTGCCACTGGGCGCGCTGCCATTTGTCCACTTCTTCCTTGGGAGGGAGGTTCTTGATGAGGCCGTCGGGATCGGTGCGGAGGCCGTTCGACAGGGCCGGTGAGGTCCATGCCGAGGGCCATTTGGATTTGGCCGATGCCGTGCGCGCCCCAGTTGGTCATCTCGCCGACCCAGAATTCGGGCGTGTTGGGCGAGCTATGGAGCTTGGCGCTGTAGGGTCGCATGGCGCATTGATTGAGCCAAAGGTCCCAGTTGAAGCGCGGGGGCATGGGGGATTCGGGCCAGTCTTTATTGTTGCCTGGAGGGGGATAGTTGACGCCTTGCACGAAGTGGATCTTGCCCAAACCGTCGTCGCGGACGAATGCGCAGGCCACCTGATTCATCGCGATGGTACGCTGCTGGCTGCCGACCTGGAGGATGCGGTTGTGTTTGCGAACGGATTTTCGGCGTAGACGTCCTTGCCGGACTGACAGGCGTGATACAGGGGAGGACACGCTGGTGTTAGTGCCTATGATGACGCCGTCAATGTCCTTTTATTCGAGGGCGGAGTCTTCAGCGCGTTTGACGTTGCAGCCGGCGACGGCGACGAGACTCGGCTTCGGGTGGGAGCTGGTCGATTAGAAGATTGCTGCGGTAGCCGACGCCGATGACGCCGATGCGGATGCGGCTGTTGGCGCCGGGGACGCCTTGGCCTCCGAGGACGCGTTGGGGGAGGAAGAGCGGGAGTACTGCGTTCGCCGTTGTCGCGTCCCGTTCCTCACAATGTAAGAGATGAAGCGTAAGAGCAAACAAGCCTATTCGTACTCCGTTTATTACGAGCAAGCCGCAGAGGGTGGCTTCGTGGCTTATGTGCCGGCATTGCCGGGCTGTCACACGCAGGGGGAGAGCATCGAGGAAACCGAACGCAACATCAAAGAAGCAATCGCGGTGTACCTGGAAAGTCTGATAGCCCACGGGGAGCCGATTCCTGAGGAAGGCCCTTCCATGCATGGGAGGGTCAGTGTTCCCGTCTCCATCCCGGCCTGATGTATGGCTGATAGGCTTCCTGCGCTGAAATCCTAAGACCAAAGCCCGAACGGTTGTGCCAATCCACTCTGGCCAGACCCATTAAGGAACCACTCGTCCGCGGCATCATCCGCGATGCCGGTCTCACTTTGGCTGAGCTGATCGATTTGCTGTAGCGATCAAGCCGGTTGATGGTGTGGAGCGCAAAGTGTGCGAAGTGTCCGATACAACGATCAATCGGCGAGCAATCCTTGTTTCACGGGAGCCAGATCCTCTTCCAGTTTATCAGTGAGAGGTTTCATTTGGGATTGCTGACTTCATTGGATACTTCTTCTGTTTATGACGATCACGGTAAAGACCATCGGTTTTCCTCACGTTTGGCACCGTGAGTCCCCCAACGGGAACTTCGCGATGTGTTATACGTTATGTATAACGCGATGCGGTTTGAGTGGGATGCGGAGAAGAGCCGGACAAACCAGAAGAAGCACTCCGGCTTGGATTTTGAGACGGCATCGCGAGTTTTCGCTGACCCGGATCTGATACTTCGCAAAGACCGCGTGATGGATGGGGAGCAGCGCTGGCATGCGATCGGTGGTGTTCGCAAAGCCGTATTGCTGGTAGTGCACGTATACCTCGAGGAGGAGCCAAATGGTGAAGAAACAATCCGTATCGTCTCGGCCCGTGAAGCCAATCCGGGTGAGCGCCGAATCTATTTGGAGCAGACCCTTGACTAAGCGCCAGAAGACCGTGCTCGACGGAGTTGCGAAGAGTCAGGCGCGTGGCGACGACGCTCATATCGACTACTCCGATATTCCCGCACTATCAGCGAAGCAACTCGCGCAATTCAAACGTGCCCCGAAGAAGTTGGTGGCGGTGCGTTTGGATGCGGACGTGTTTGAATGGATACGACAGTTCGGCGCCGGGTATTCAACCCGGATCAACAACGTTCTGCGCGTGGTGATGTTGCAGCAACGATAGTTGGCCGTCCGCGCGATACATCGCGTGTTCCTCAAATGCCTGCGGGTGGGCTGCTGGTGATGGGGTGTTGGGCATGATTCTGTTCGGTGCGCGTACGGCATAATGGCACTCGGCGTGCAGGTCATAATCCGATCACACACGAGGTTCGCATGTCATTTGAAACTGTCAATCGACGGGGATTTTTCAAGGGCGCCGCTGGCTTTGCTTCTGCCTTTGCTTTGCAGGCGCAGCCCAGGCCCATTCCGGAGGTGCGGGTCGGGATCATGGGGGTGGGGGGGCGCGGCTTCGGGCATGTCCGCGACCTGGTTGCGTTGAAGGGCGTGCAGTTGAAAGCGGTGTGCGACATCGTGCCGAGTGCGGTGGAGCGCGTGCAGAACGCGGTGGAGAAAGCGGGGCAGGCGCGGCCCACCGGTTTCACGAAGGGCGAGCACGATTACAAGCGGCTGTGCGCGCAGCCGGATCTCGATGCCATCTACGTGGCCACTCCGTGGGAATGGCACGTGCCGATGTGCGTGGAGGCGATGAAGAACGGCAAGCATGCGTTGACCGAAGTTCCGGCGGCGACCACGATTGAGGAGTGCTGGCAGCTTGTGGAGACGGCCGAAGCGACGGGCAAGCACTGCATCATGCTGGAGAACTGCAACTACGACCGCGTCGAGCTGATGGTGTTGCACATGGTCCGGAAGGGGTTGCTGGGTGATGTGACCAATGCAGAGTGCGGATATTTGCACGATCTGCGCGGGATCAAGTTCGAGGACCGCAGCGAGGGGTTGTGGCGATTGAATCATGCCATGCGGCGGAATGCCGATCTCTACCCGACGCACGGGCTGGGGCCGGTGGCGCAGTGCCTGAACATCAACCGGGGGAACGTTTTTGATCACATGGTTTCGATGGCGACGAAATCACTCGGGCTGAGGGAGTTTGCGAGCAAGAAGTTCGGGGCGGATTCGCCGCGGACGAAGATCGACTACGCACAAGGGGACGTCATCACCTCCTTGATCCGAACGCGTGGCGGGCAGACGGTGACGCTGGTGCATGATACGAACTCGCCGCGGCCTTACAGCCGCAAATACATGGTGCAGGGAACGCGCGGACTGGTGCAGAAGTATCCCGATCCGTTGATCTACATCGAAGGCAAAGGGCGGCAGCATCAGTGGCAGCAACTGTTGAAGGAGTACGCGGCCGAGTGGGAGCATCCGTTGTGGAAAGAGCTGCAGGAGAAGGCGAAGGGGGCCGGGCACGGAGGAATGGACTACGTTTTGAACTACCGTTTGATGTACTGCCTGCAGAAAGGGATTGCGCCGGACATGGATGTTTACGATGCGGCGGCGCTGTCGGCGGTGACGGAGTTGAGTGAACGGTCGATTGCATCCCGCAGCCGTTCGGTGGATTTTCCGGACTTCACCAGAGGGCGCTGGACACGGCGGGAGCCGCTGGGTATCGTGACGGCGTAGCGCGTTCGGTATAATCGGCGAATGCTCCGGCGCACATTTCTTTTCACCCTTCCCTCGGCGGTTGCCTGCGCGCAGCAGTCGACCAAGCCCAAGCTCGATGTGCCCTACGTGCCCACCACTGAGGAGGCCGTGCGGCAGATGCTGAAACTTGCCAATGTGCAGAAGACCGATGTTCTCTACGATCTTGGTTGTGGCGATGGCCGCATTGTGATTGAGGCGGCGAAGACGTATGGGGCGCGCGGGGTGGGGGTCGACATCGACCCGCAGCGGATCAAGGAAGCACGCGAGAATGCGAAGACGGCTGGGGTGGAGCACCTGGTGCGGTTCATCGAAAAAGACCTGTTTCAGGCCGATTTCAATGAGGCGACGGTGGTGACGCTGTTCCTGCTGCCCACGATCAATCTGAAGCTGCGGCCGAAGCTGTTGAAGGAACTGAAGCCGGGGACGCGGGTGGTGTCGAACACGTTTGATATGGGGGATTGGAAGGCGGAGAAGGAATCGAATCTCGGGAATGATGGGTTTGAGGATGAGTTTGGCGGGTTGAGCAAGAAGTTCTTTTTGTGGACGATTCCGAAGAAGTAATGACGCCAGTGCGGTCTCGATCGCGGTATGCTGGCTGGCGATGCCGACAATATCCCGCCGTCAACTGATGAGCGCAGCCGCGGCGCTGCCTTCACTCGCCCAATCGCGACAGAAGCCGAATATCGTTCTCATACTGGCC
Organism: Acidobacteriota bacterium; assembly: GCA_016213775.1. Classification (GTDB taxonomy): domain Bacteria; phylum Acidobacteriota; class Terriglobia; order Bryobacterales; family Bryobacteraceae; genus CADEFT01. Next base: position 14,493 of record JACQZR010000262.1, on the reverse strand, counting down.
GATGATCTGGGGATGGGGGATCTCGGATGTTATGGTCAAAAACTCCTAAAGACTCCCAACATCGACAAGCTTGCGGCGGAGGGGCTGCGGTTCACTGATGCCTACGCCGGCGCGATGGTCTGCGCGCCTTCGCGGTGCACGCTGATGACCGGCTATCATCTGGGCCATGCGACGGTCCGCGACAATTGGGAGGTTTATCCCGAAGGGCAGTATCCGCTGGCGGCTCGCGACGTCACCGTGGGCAGTGTGTTGAAGGCGGCGGGATACGCGACGGGCATCTGCGGCAAGTGGGGATTGGGTGGGCCGGATTCGGCGGCGGCTCCGAACAAGAAAGGATTCGACCTTTTCTACGGCTACAACTGCCAGCGTCATGCTCACCGGTTCTTCACGGACTACGTATGGCACAACACGGAGCGTGTGCCGTTGGAGTTGAGCAAGACGAAACGCATCTACACGCAGGATCTGATTGCGGACCAGAGTCTGCGGTTTATTCGCGACAACGCCAAGCGGCCGTTCTTTCTCTTCTGCGCGTGGACTGTTCCGCATGGACCATACACAGTGAACAATGTCCCGTCGATTGCGAAGTACGCCGGCACGGGTTGGAAGGACAATGAGAAGGTCTACGCGGCGATGGTGGAGCGGTTGGATTCCGACGTCGGACGCGTGATGGCGACGCTGAAGGAACTGGGTCTGGACAACAACACGCTGGTGATTTTCGCGAGTGACAACGGGGCCGGCGGCGGGGCGGGGAACAACGCGCGGTTTGGCAGTCAGGCAGGGCTGCGCGAGGTGAAAGGGACGCTGCGCGAAGGCGGGATTCGGGTGCCGATGATTGCCCGCTTGCCGGGGAAGGTGCCGGCCGGGAAGACCACGGATTTTCCCACCGCATTTTGGGATTTCCTTCCGACGATGGCGGAGTTTGGGGGGGCGAGCGCACCGAAGGGGATCGACGGAGTGTCGATTCTGCCGGTGCTGATGGGCAAGTCGCAGAAGCAGCACGCGCTGTATTGGGAGCGGCGCGCGCAGAAGAAGTTGACGCAGGTGGTGCGTAGCGAGAAGTGGAAAGGGTACCGGGAGGATCCGTCGCTGCCGATGGAGCTATACGATTTGAAAGCCGACCGGGCGGAGCAGAACAATGTCGCGGCAGCGAATCCGGCGGTTGTGGAGAAGTTGAAGAAGATGATGGATTCGTCGCGGGTGGATGTCACGCCACCCTCGCCGGACCCGCGCATTTGGGAGAAGTACAAAACGGACAATGCGCGGCTGGACGCGATGCTGGAGAAGTAGGCTATTTTCCCGAGGCAGTTTTTGAAGTCGCTTGCGCCGGCGTATTGATTGGGGATTTTGAGCGGACAGAGCAAGAAGAAGCGCGATCGAATGCGACATAGAACTCCCCTGTCTTTATATGCGCAATCCGGGCGTTGGATTCTCGCATTCCCCCAACGTTTTCGAGGGAGGATATGTTGATTCGCGGCTGGCGTTCTACAATGAGAGGAACGTGTTAAAGCTCCGCACGCGCAGATTCTCGGGCCGCTGCTCGCGGCACAAACGCTTCAACCCGGCCACCGACGGACGTGGAGGAATCAAGGGCGGCTGCGCCCGCTGCCAGTTGCTGGCCGATATCTGGGAGACCTCCATCCGGCTGAACGGGCTCATTCGCAAGTTCGATCCAGGGCATGACGATGCTTCGCCGTTGAAGGCGAAAGCGGCGGCGGTTGGCGCGGATCCGCGGCAGTTGAGTTTGCTCGAGGCGCTGTAGGCGCGGGCCTTATTGCGCCGGCTGCGATCTCACGTGGCAGCCACTCTGTGGCCAAGCGCGATTCTAGTCATGTTTCCAGCGTCATGGGCATGTGGAGACCGCTCAGTATTGCAGCATGGGTTGCTGTGATACTCTAACCCTCATGTTTCAGGGTGCGGCTATCTGCTCATTCTTCAGGAATGGGGGTTACACGGAGAGAATGAGGTCGCTTCGGATCATTTTCGCTGCTGGTGTCTTTCTGCTATCCGCGACGGGCGCGCGTGCGCAACTGGTGGCAACGGGTCAAACGCTGACGGTCACTACCACCAACGCCGTGGCGACGTTTCAGGGAGCAGATCTGACTGGATTCCGCAATCGCGGCACCAACGAGAACTATCTGCGGCTGCCCACGTCCGCTCCTGGACTGGCCACCGTACAGACTCTCGCTTCCACGGGCCAGCTCACGTTATCCGGTTGGACCGTTTCCGGAGACACCGCTACGATCACTGCATCGGACGCGGTACGTACGTTGACCCTGACCGTGAAAATCGACCCCGCGAGCCAGGAGATCGTCATCCGGTCCGCGGCGCGGATTTCGTCCACGGGCCTGCGCCAGGCCAGTTGGAGCATCGCGGGGCTCGACATATCGAACGGCCACTTGATCGTGCCTTCCAACACCGGACAAGTCTTCGACGCCGCGCATCCCGGCCTGTCGGCATTCCTGCAATACCCCAACACCTGGCAGGCGCAGATGTTCGTCTACGAGACGGCGCAGGGGACGATGCTGGCATACAGCACGGATCAGGAGTATGCATTCAAGCGGCTGAATCTGAATACGCGCGGCGGTTCGACTTTGGACCTTGGCATCGCCACTGAGGCCAACGGGCCGATGCCCGCGGCGAGTGCCGTTCCTACGGTTGAGTGGCGGCTGAAAGCCTTCACGGGCGATTGGCGCACGGCGGCGCAGGTGTATAAGAGCTGGCTTGCGGCCAACAGGCCGCCGGTTTCCAATGCGGCGCATCCCTGGGTGCAGAATCTTCGCGGCATCGTGGGAATGGGGAACAGCGACGCGAGCCTTCTGGCTCCGCTTGCCGCGAAACTAACTCCCGGCACGACACTGCTCTATCTCATCAATTGGCGCAGCAACGCTTACGATGTTAATTACCCGGATTACACACCTGCCGCCGGAGTCGCTTCCTTTGTATCGCAAGCGCACGCGCTCGGGTTCAAAGTGATGCTCCATACGGATCTGCCTGGAGTTTCGCCGGGTAATGCGGATTATGCCGGATTGCAGGCCTACCAGGTGAAGACGCCGGATACACTGGAACCGATGGGATGGTTTTGGGACCGGCCGGCGTCAACACCCGGCCGCTTTGCCTATATCAGCCCGGCTTCGTCGCAGTTCCGCAGCTTGTGGATCTCCCGAGTGCGGGCCGCCGTGACGGCAGTGCAGCCGGACGCGCTGCACCTGGACATTTCCGCACCGATGTATAACGACGGAAACGGACTGATCGGCGGACTGTCGTACGCGCAAGGATCGGCGCAACTGCATCGGGACATCATTGCCGCTTTCCCGAATCTCGCGCTCGGTGGAGAAGGGATGAACGACATCCTCTACGGCTTCAATTCCGTTGCGCAGGCCTGGAGCGTCGCCACCGATCCAGTGGACTCACTGGGGCATCCCATAGCGGCGTTTCTGTTCACGCCGCAGGTGATGTATTACGGGCATCTCGTCCAACCAAAAGCCACCGACCGTCAGTTCAAGGCCCACCTCCAAACGCTCGAGCGGCGCGGCGTACTGCCTCGCGTTCACGTGGACAGCGCAGGCGATCTGGACACCACCAACAGCGATAACGCGCGCCTGCTGAACATCTTCAATAACTGGGCCGTCAACTCGTTTCAACTCGCCGCGAATTCGGATTGGACCGGAGCTCTCGTGCGCTATCAGGGCGCAGGAAACACCACGGCGTCCCTCACTGACAGCTCTCAGATTCTGACGTTAACCGGCGCCGGCACAACTCTTTTTCAATTAGCACACGACGTCAATCAACTGGCGAGCACGCAACTGATTCCCGGATGGGCGGCGTTCGACAACACGACGTTCTATGGATTGGATTCCACGAAACAATACTGGCTGGCGCCCGGAGCACGGCCGGCCAATATGACACATGCCACTAGCATTCCTTCCGGCGTCAAGCTTGGCGCCGGCACGCTGGTAGGGGACGGATTCGCGCACTTTGAAGTGGAATCGGCTGCGCCGCCTCTTTTTGATTTCATGGCCAATCTGCTGCAATCTCAGCAGGGGGTGACATACCAGGGTGTGGACGGGCCAATCGCCTTCGGAGCAGTTGTTACGCCTTCCTTTAACACCGCCGGCGGAGTGGGACGGTCCAATCTCTTTCTACACCCGCCCTATCAGGGCCAATTGGGGGGCGAGACTTACATCCAATTCTCAGCTCCGGTTCCGGCGAATGCGAGCTTCACGTTTTCCATCGGTGTGGATGACGGTGCCGCCTGCACGGATGGCGTGACGTTTCGCGTTACGGTGAACGGAGTGGAAGCCTGGCGTCTCAACGCAGGGCGGACTGGCTGGCATGATGGCAGCGTCGATCTTGCCACTTACGCTGGAAGCACGGTATCTCTGCGTCTGATCAGCAATCCCGGCCCCCAAAGCAATGCTGGTTGCGACTGGTCGGCATGGAGCCAGCTTCAAATCGTCACTCAACCGCGGGTGCAAACGATCACCGTGCCGCTGGCATTAGCACCGGGTAGTCCAGGCGTGTTCACTGGCGATGGCTCGTATACGGCTGCGTCCTCGACGTCGGCGACAATTGGGAATGTTCCCGTGCCGGGACAGTTCACTGTTTTTACACAAACAGGCCAGGCCGTGGCGGCGGGGATGAACATCGCGGCGCTGCCATTCCAGGTCTGGAGCGGAGCCACCGGCGATTACCTGCAGCTAGGATCCCTGCCCGGGAACGGCGATCGCGCGACGGTGACCTCTGGCGGTGTTGCGAAGACGCAGGCCATCTTCGCTCATCCGCCCAATGGCGGCCGCACCATACTCTCCTGGATGTTGAACCTGCCCGCCAGCGGAGGGTTGACTCTCAATTGGAGCGCCGGCATCGGGGATGGAGCCGACAGCGACGATGGCGTCCAGTTCTCCGTGCTGGTAACGGATTCCCTTACTGGACACTTCTCACAAAGGCGAATGGTTGGAACCCAGGCAGTCTGAACCTCTCGCCGTGGCGCGGCCAGAACGTCCTGATCGAACTGGTGAGTGATTCGCTAGCGAACTACCTCTCGGACTGGGCCAATTGGACGGATCTCACTCTTTCCGGCGCGGCAAATTGTTCCGTCACAGTTCCGAGCCAGGTGAGCGTAGGCTCCGCGGGCGGCCAGCTCAGCTTGAATGTGAGCACAGGGAGCGGATGCCCGTGGTTGGCCTCGAGCAATTCGGCATGGCTATTGCTGTCAGGGGCGAAGGCGGGGACGGGCAACGGGACGCTAGCGTATCGCGTTTCTGCGAACACAACCGCAACAGCCCGCACTTCGACCTTGAACGTATCCGGACAGACTGTGACCGTGACACAATCGGCCGGGGCCCCGCCCAACAAGTTGTACTTCCATACGATGGCGCCCTGCCGGGTAATGGAAACGCGGGCTCTGTACAATTTTGAAGGCCGCACGGGAGCGTTCGGGCCACCCGCGCTGAACACTGGAGAAACCCGTACCTTGAATCTTCCGGTTTCGAACGTGTGCAACATTCCGGCCGCGGCTCGCGCCTACGTCGTGAACGTAACTGCGATCCCCGGCGCCAACGGACTTGGTTATGCGACGCTGTGGCCCGCTGGTGAACCGCAGCCGAATGTCTGGAGTATTCGCTCGCCGGACGGCCAGGTGGTAGCCAATTCCCAGATCGTCAAGGCCGGAGCAAACGGAGCGATCAGCGTGTTCGTTTCGCACGCTACGGACATGTTGATCGACATCAGCGGCTACTACGACGAAAGCGCGTCGAATGCGGGTCTGGCATTCTATCCGCTCACCCCGTGCCGGGTCATCGACACGCGGATCCTGTACCGGTCGCCGGCCGGTCCGTTCGGTCCGCCATCGATGGGCCGTGGAGAAATGCGAAAGTTCCAGTTTCCCGCGACGCCCTATTGCGCGGTGCCGAATGCCGCCGCGTATTCGGTGACCATCACCGCGGTTCCGCCCGGACCACTTGCCTATTTGACCGCCTGGCCGGACAATTCCACTCAGCCGAACATTTCGAGCATCAATTCGTTTGCTGGAAGGGTGCTGGCGAACAGCATCATCGTTCCGGCAAGCGCCAACGGAACCATCGACGTGTTTACCTATGACGCCGCCGATTTTCTCGTAGACATCAATGGCTACTACGCGGCGGATGACGGCCAGCGCGGGCTGTTCTACTATCCGGTGACGCAATGCCGCGCCTATGACTCGGTCGCATTGGGTAGTCCGTTTCCCGATGAGACGATGCGAACCATCGCGGTGCCCACGGCGGCTGGGTGCTCGGGAATTCCCGCAAACGCGCAAGGCTACGCCCTGAACGTGACGGCCTTGCCGAATGAGAATCCAATGCCGTTTCTCACCGCGTACCCGGCGAATCAGCCGCGCCCCAACGCTTCGATCCTGAATGCGTTCCAAGGACAGATTGTCACCAACTCCGCGATTGTCCCTGCCGGAGCGAACGGGGCGATCGATGTGTACGCCTATCGCCGGACCGATGTTGTGGTGGAGGTGAGCGGGTACTTTGGCCGGTAACGCTATTCGCGAACCTGCAAAACTGCAAAACCGGTCGATCTAGGCGCACCATTTGCTACACTAAGAGATTCGGTTCATCCCCACAACAACTTCTGAGAGGTATTGATGCTTTCGGCAACCCAACTGCGCCCCGGCATGGTGATCAAGTTCAACAACGAACTTTACTCCGTCTTCAAGATGGAGCACCGCACGCCGGGTAACCTGCGCGGCTTCGTCCAGGTGAAGATGCGCAAGCTGAGCAGCGGCTCGATGATGGAGCACCGGTTTTCATCTGAAGACCGTGTGGAAAAGGCGCAGATGGATGAACACGACATGGAGTATTTGTACGACGACGGCGAATACTACTACTTCATGAACATCGAGAATTATGAGCAGATGCACCTCACGAAGGATCTGCTTGGCGATGGCGTCAACTATCTGGTGCCGCAACTCAAGGTGACGGTGGAGTTTTACGAAGGCAAGCCGATCAGCGTGGAGTTGCCACCGACCGTGGATCTGGTGGTGAAGCAGACGGAGCCGGGACTGAAGGGGTCGACGGTGTCGAACGTGACGAAGCCGGCGACGATGGAGACCGGGCTGGTGGTTCAGGTGCCGGCGTTCATTAATGAAGGCGAGAAGATTCGCGTCAACACTTCGGAAGGCACCTACCAGGAACGCGCGTGATGTTCTGAGGGGAACAAGCTACCTCGGTTTCCGCTCACAGCTCCGGTCCGGTTGGATGACATGCGTCCGACTCGCTTACGCTCGCGGCTCTAGAAACTCCTGCGAATTCAACACGACCGATCCCGAGCCGCGACCGTTTAGGGAGACGGTTTCCGCGAGGATCTCCCAAACGGTTAGCACCCGCGATCAACCGAACCCAAAGCGGCACGCAAGTGATACGATATGAGGACGCTAAATCTTTATCGAGAGATGACTGTTTCAGGAGGTTCGTCGTGTTGTTCAGAGCATTCCACATGAGAGCTACGTTCGCTCTTGCCCTGTTGCTGGGAACGCTACCCACCTATTCGCAAGAGGTCCGAGCAAGCATTACCGGCATCGTCGCCGATCCCACCGGCGCACCCGTTCCGAGCGCGAAGGTCATTGCCACCGATACTGCCACCGCACGCGCCATCACCGCCCAGACCAACGAAACAGGAAACTACAACATCCCGTTTCTGCCCCCGGGCAAATGGGAACTGAGTGTAGAAGCCAGTGGCTTCAAAAAGTATCTGCGGCAGGACATCGTTCTCCAGGCGTTGGACCGCGCCCGCATTGATGTGAAGCTCGAAGTCGGCGATGTGTCCAGCAGCGTCACAGTCAGCGGCGCGATTTCGCAATTGGAGACTGAAACCGCGACGCGTTCGCAGGTTCTCGCCAGCGAAGTGCTCGCCAGTGTTCCCACCCAAGGGCGCAACCCGTTCCAGATTGCCTGGGCGGCGTCCGGCGTCACCAAAGGCACAGCATGGCGCTACCTGCGCTCGTTCGATATTGCCGGCACGACCAGCATCTCCATCAATGGTGGTCGTGAGGGCATGAACGAAGTGCTGCTCGACGGCATTAGCAACGTGCGGGCCGAGTGGACGGTGATCAGCATTCCGACGACGGAATCGCTGCAGGAGTTCAAGGTCCTCACCAATTCCTACGACGCGGCCTACGGACGCACCACAGGCGGCGTCATCACGATGGTTACCAAAGGCGGCGGCAACAACTTCCATGGAACCGCATTTGAGTATTTTCAGAACGACAAGCTGAACGCCAATCAAACCGAGCTGAACCAGCCGCAGACGGTAGCCGGAGTGTTCTATCCCAACGGCCGCAAACCACCAAACCATATCAACCAGTTCGGTATACAGGCCTCCGGTCCCATCATTATTCCCAAGGTTTTCAACGGTAAGAACAGGCTGTTTTGGATGCTCTCCTACGAGGGCATGCGACAGCGCAGTGCTGATCCGGGAGTGGCCACCTTCCCGATCATGGAGATCCGCAACGGCGACTTCAACCAGTTGTTCAACGGGCAAGGCCAGCCGATCCTCATCTACGATCCCTACAGCACCAGGGCCGATGGCAGCCGCACGCCGATCCCCGGCAACCGCATTCCCACCGCGCAGTTGGATCCCGTCGCGCTCAAGCTGCTGTCGTTCTATCCGGCCCCGTCGAGCCAGGGCATCGGGCCGGCTCGCGCCAATAACAACCCGTACCCTTCCATCTGGAAGAACGCATTTGATCAATTCGTCGGCCGGGCCGATGCTGTGGTCAATTCCAGAAACAGCGTCTTCTTCCGCTACAACGAGAACCCGTTCTGGGAGTTCCGCAACATCACATTTGGATTCGACAACCCCGCCGAGCCGACTGGCAACGCGCCTCTTCTGCGCAACGGGCGAAACGTCACGATGAACTGGACATCGACGATTTCGCCAACCTTGACCTTCGATTTGCGCACCGGGCTGAACCGTTGGGAGGATCGTGGCGGAAGCACGATTGGAACAGGATACGACCCGAAGCAACTGGGCTTCTCGCCGGAGCTGGTTGGACAGTTCCCCGCGTTTCAATTCCCCAACATTCAGATCGAAGGCTATCAGAACATGGGGTCGAACGCCGTCAGCCCCGGTACGCGAGATACTTACAGCGTGCAGCCCAACCTGAACAAAGTCGTGGGGCGGCACTTCTTCAAGTTCGGAGCTGAAGGCCGGCGATACAACCGGAACAACGCGGCCGGAGGCTATCCTTCGGGCATCTACACCTTCAATCGTAATTGGACTCAGGCTAACTCGACGCGCGCCGATGCTGTCAGCGGCAGCGGACTGGCCACGCTGTTGATGGGCATTCCCAGCGCCGCAGCCGTCCAACTCAACATCGATCCGTCCTACCACCACTTCTACTTCGCCGGCTTTTTCCAGGACGACTGGAAGCTGAGCCAGCGGTGGACTATCAACCTTGGCTTGCGTTGGGATACCGAGACCGGTAACGTCGAGCGTTACGATCGCATGGTAAGCGGGCTCGACTTCAACGCAGCCAGTCCGATCGCCAGCCGCGTGAGCGGATTGAATCTCAAGGGCGCGGTCCAGTTTGCAGGATTGAATGGAGTGCCTCGGGAGTTGTTGGACGCTCCTCGCAATCAGATTCAGCCGCGTATTGGGGTGGCGCACAATTTCCGCAACAAGTGGGTCCTGCGCGGCGGCTTCGGGTTGTATTATGTCGGCGAAGACGCCATTGGATCAAGCAACGGATTCAGCCGTCAGACCAACGCGGTGGTGAGCTCGAACGGGCTGACTCCGCTCGCCGGCATGCGAACGGCGAATCCGTTTGTGGGATTGCCTGGCGGCCGGTTGCTGACACCGATCGGGTCGAGTCTGGGAGCATCGAGTTTCCTCGGCGAAGCCGTGCCATCGTTTTTCCGCGCGCGCCCGCTTCCCCATTCGATGCAGTGGTCGTTCGACATACAACGGGAGCTGCCCGGCGGCATGCTGTTCGAGATCGGCTACTCCGGAAACGCGAACCGCCGGCTGCCCACCTCGTACAATCTGAACTACCTGCCGGCGAGCGAATTAGGCCGCCGTACCCCAGCGGGTGTGATCGACAACGCCTACTATCAGTCGCAAGTTCCCAACCCGATGGCGGGTCTGATTCCGAACAACGCGGCGTTGAACGGTGCAACCATCCAGCGTCAGATTCTGATGTTCGCCTTCCCGCAGTTCAGCGGCGCGTCATTGGCGGACGTGGCCATTGGGCGTGCGCAATATCACGGCATGACCATCAAGTTCACGCGTCGCTTCTCCAAGGGGCTGAGCTTCCTTTCCAGCTACACCGCGCAGAAGAACCTCCGCCAGACGCGTGTCCTCAACGCCCAGGATTTCGGCGGTCTCAACAGCTTTGAAGCGACTAGGCTGATCAAGGAGCCGGACCAGAACACCGACATCCCGCAGAAGTTCGTCATCGCAGGTATCTACGAGCTTCCGTTCGGCCGCGGTCAGCGCTTCGGCAACGGCTCTCACGCCGTGGTGAACCAGATCATCGGCGGCTGGCAGCTCAACTACAACGTGACCTATCAGAGCGGCATGGTCGCCGACTATCCGAACGCTCCCCAGAACGCTCCTGGCAGCGCGAAACTTGACGATCCAACAAAAAAGCAGGTCTTCAACACTTCGCTTTGGAAGAAAGCCGATGGAACGCCAGTGGCCCTGCAGGAACCGTTCACGCTGCGTGTTCACCCGCTTCTCTTTAGCGATGTCCGGCGCCCTGGGTATCAGAATTGGGACATGTCGCTGTCCAAGAACTTTCCGATTCACGAATCCCTGCGGCTGCAGTTCCGGTTCGAGATGGTGAACATGTTGAACCATCCTTTCCACCAGAACATCCAGTCCACCGACGTGAACAACGCACTGTTCGGCCAGTTGAATCCGGTGCAGGCCAACCTGCCCCGGTTCATTAAGCTTGCGATGCATCTCACCTGGTAATCGGACTACGGGAGTTTCCAGATACTCCCGCCCAGTATCGACAGGCTGTGTCTTCGGCCATCCGTAAGCGTAATCGTCAACGTGGCAGCGTTGCGTTGGATGCTTCGAATGTGCGGTGTCGATTGGTACGGTTCCATCACGCTCACGAATTCGCTCTCCAAGGGTGCTTCCTTGGATTGCCGCCGCGTCATCACCGTCGGGATCCAGAATTGCTCCACGCTGGTGGCGTTCTTCACCGTCCACGTTTCCAGCAGCGATGCCTCGGCCTGCTCTGTCAGATCCGTATAGCGAAGATGCACGTTGCTGCCATCAATCTTCCAATCTACGCCCCACCCGGGACTCGGCGCGGCATCTCGCCGGAGGTTGCGGGTCAGCGTGTCGAACGCGTAATCGGGACCAGGCTGCAGCGACAATCCGATAGCCGTGGCCTGGGCGAATGCCGAATGAGTGAACTTCGCATGATCCGTGCCGCCTTTGACGCGGAACACATCCACCACATAAAAATCGCTATCGTCGATGTCGATCATGGCGAGCGTTCGCTCATACCGTTCGCCGCGATACTGCGATGCTGACGACGCCCGCACGGCGCGAAAGTCGGGGCCGTCTTCCCACAGCGTGGCTTCCGATGGGCCGCCGGATTGGTTCTTCCCATCGACAACCACCGTGTTGTGCGCGGCGGTCGCCTTATGCCACAGTGCCTGCGGCGTGTGCCAGTCGCCGAATTGCACCGCCGGGTAACCGAACTCCGGCATCAGATCGAGGCCCTTCGCCACCAGCCCAACGTTCATCGCATCGAAATGGTAATGGCTTTTCAGCTTGCACTCGGGGACGGAATCGTAGTCGATCCAAACCGCAGCATCGGGGTTCCGCGGCGACCGGAGAATGGCGAGTTTCCAATCCTTGTAATTGACGCTGCCGAACTTCGGCCATTCGCCCGCCTTGGCGATCACGGCGCGCATGCCTTCCTCGACACCAGCCGGGTCCGCATCAAAGATATCGTGCGTCATTGGCGCGAGATTCATGATCTGCGCGAACAGCGGATCGTTTGTGGCTTTGTGCAGGCGCCAAAGATACGAATGCGGTGAAGTGGGCGGGTCGATCTCCTGCTGTCCGGCGAGCTGGAGCGCGGCGTATGTTGTGTTGCGCGTCGCGAACGCACCCGAGTCGCCGATGTTCGGATAGTACTGCCGCCCGATCCAGGTTTCGGCGTGGAAGCGGTAGGTGTTGCGCAACGCCGGATGTGCCGCGATCATCTCCGGAATCAGCCGTGGATCAATGCGCCCGTACAACTCCAGAAACCATCCGAGGAATCGCGGTGCTATCACGGAATACCCAGCCAGTCCTTTCTCGCCGCTGAGCCCGTCGACAGCGGTGCTGCTGGCAACGATGCCGTGCAGCATCGGCATCACCTCGTTGCGCGCGTCCGGCCAATCGAGCACTGTGCGGATGATGGCAACCGTACTTTCGGTGCCCGGATAATTCGTGCGGATCTTGAGCGGCTTGGCGAGCACATCGCGCAGGATGCCGTCTTCGATATTGCGCTGCACATCGGCAAATGTGGCTTTCCGGTTGTCGAGTCTGTAACGTGCTGCTTTCGCCGCCAGAAACCGGGTCAGCTCGCGGTCACCGCGGATGTGGTCGAAGATCTGGTCGTAGGCTATGGCCAGCGTCCGCGCAGTGTGTGCAGAAGTGATTGCGTACCAGAAATAGCCCGCAACGCCGCCTCCATATTTCGCCCGCTCATATACGAGCCCCTGTTCCGCGTAATCGAACGTTGGAAACACATCCGCGATGCGATCCAGCAGAATGCCCGCCTTGCGTGCATAGACCGCGTCGCCGGTCACAGTGTAGGCCGCTGCCAGCGAAGCAAGGCCGCGCTCGATCAACTGCGTGTAATGGCCATAGAGAAGGTACGCACCGATGAAGCGCCACCGGTTGTTGCCTTCCACGTAACCTTCGCCGTCATCCACGCCGAACTTGTGCAGCGGGTCGGACGGATTGGGGTGTGCGACGTTGAAGAGCAGTTTGCGGTCAGCGCGGTTGGGATCGAAGATGCCGTGTTCATCGTAGCCGCTGCGGTGATACTTCTCGAAATCGTTGGTCGGGAATTTTTGATTGCAGTGCGGGCAGCGGGCCTTCCATGGATCGGCGAAGGCGTCGATCTTCCAGTCGTACATCGGCATGGGCTTACGGCACGCCGGGCAGAATCCGGCGGACCACACCATGTGCGACCGCGTAATGTGTGGACCAAAGACCAGGTCCCACAACTGGTCATCCGTCATCTTTCTATAAGGCTCCGCGGCCGCCACGATGCGATCTCGCTGCTGTTTGGCCCACGGGTACTTCGCGACGTTTGCCTGGGCCCGCGCGATCAACGGTTTCGGAAAGAACGAACTGCTCTCTTTCGGCGCGGCGGCGCAAAGCTGCGCGGCGAGAGCGAGGGCTAGGATTGTCATAGGCTCAAGAGGCGGGTCATGTTCCCGCTGGCGATCTGCTGTTTGACCTCCGCTGGAGCGTTGAGAATCTCCAGCTTCAGCAGCGCCGCATCCGGGAAGTGGAAGGGCATTCCGGTGCCGAACACAACACGGTCCGGACCGAGGTTTTGAATCAGCGCGCCGATTTCGTTTTCCAATTCCGCGCGCATCAGACTGATGTCGATGGCGTAGTTGCCCGGCAGCCCGTTGTTCCGCCGCCCCAGCGTGGAACCGGCGAATCCCGATCCGTTCAGCAGAAGGAATCGTGCGCCCGGCACGGCTTTGATCAGCCCCGCGATGTCGTCCTTGTTCACGTCCGGGACATCGACAAGCCAGCTTTGCTGACGCCGGTCTTCCACACGCAACGGGATGGTGATGAGCATTCTGCGCTCGGTGGCAGCGCGCACAAGCTGCAGGCACGCCGCATCGGAGAGTTTGTAGTGGTGCCAGTTGGGATAGAGCCGCAGCGCGCGCATACCGAATTCCTCGTGGCACGTTTTCAGATCGTCCTGCCAGCCGGCATAACCCGGGTTGAGCACCGCGCAGCCAGTCAAACGATCGGAATGCCGGCGGATCTCGGCGGCCACCTCTTCATTGCCCGAATGGGCGTTGCGGTACGTGATAGCAGCGGCGCTTGACACCAGCGCTCGTGAGATTCCCTTGCTGTCCATGAGGCCAAGCAGCGAGGACGCGGTGTTGTAGCGCAGCCGCCGAAACGCGAAATGGCCGAGGTAGGCGTTGCAGTCGATCATGCCTTTCCCCTCCTGGCGAGCAGCTCCCGCATGTTGCCCCCGAGGATTCTCGCCCGCTGCTCTTTGGTGAGGTGCGCCGATTGCACGCGCCCCGAGCTCGCCGTCATGGACATGTCGCAGGCAAACAGCAACCTGCCCGCGCCAATCACACTCACCGCCATATCGAGCACCCCATCGTCCATCACGCTGCCGCTGGTGTCCAAAAACACTGTGGGGGCGTTGCGCAGCGCCTTAATCGTCCATTCCCAATCGCCCCCGCCGCAAACATGCGCGCAAATAATCATCGCCTCCGGATACCGCCGCGCCAG
>JACQZR010000261.1 GCA_016213775.1 Acidobacteriota bacterium | reverse complement strand
CTTTCTTTCAAGGCATCGTTACGAAGGCCAAGGAACGCGGATGGGATACGTTGGGCAATGGCAAGTTGCTAGCCGCCGCGGAACTCGCTGGCTTTGACGTGCTCGTCACTGCTGACAAGAACATGCGGTATCAGCAAAACCATAGACGCAGCAGCGCCCGGCAGTTACACCGACGTCGAACTCCCTGGAGCTAGCGAGTAAGGAAAAGGCCAGGGAGCAAGAGTGAACATCTCGGCCGCACGGCAGACTTCACCAGGTTCGGCATCGGAATAAGCCTCCTTCTTGTCGGCCAGAACCTGCGGTGATCAGGGGGAAATATTCATTGGCGCGGACCTTGGCTAATTAGCGCCCCACCCGGTAGATCCGCATGTGCGGCCGGTCAAACACCAATTGCCCAACGCGCCCGAATCGCGCATCGTCAATGCCGCCGTAAGTGCCGCGCTCCACATCTCCCACCACAACGTAATCCGCCTGCAATTTCCGCAGCAGCGCGCCCATCAACGCAAGGTCTGAAGTCTGGTAAACATTCCGCACGTCATTCTCGATGGCTTCGATTTGCGCGAGCGTGGCTTGCGGGCCGTCTCTTGTCAGCCGCCATCCCCATTCATGCGTTTTCCACTGAATCGGATTGCGCATCCCTGAATACGCCGACACGATCCCGCACAGCGAATAGCTATCGCAGGCCGCTTCGACAAAGACCTTTCGATCAGGCACATTCGCCTGAATCCAATCCACCGCGGCCATCGCATCCGCATACCGCAACCGCAGCGTCGCGGTGCCGTCCAGGGACATCACGCTATTGGGTCCAGGTGTAAGAAACAGTCCGTAAAACTGCGAAATCGTCAGCATTGGATAGATCGAGGCGTACACGGCGATCGTCCACGGTAACCATTTTCGTCCGCCCGCCAACTGCTGCAACGCTCCCACCGTGGCCACCGTAAGCAGCATCCAGGAATGCACTCCAAACTTAAACAGCGTATTGCTCCGGAACCACGCCGGTGTGGTCAGGTGATAGAGGTCCTTCAGAAAAATCAGCTCAACCCCGATCATGAGCGCGGCCCCTCCTGCCGCCAACAGCACCCAGAACGGCATCACCGCGCGAACCTGCGTCCTGAGCTTCCACGCGCATACTCCGATCACCAGGAGCCAGAACGCCCAATTCATCAGCAGCGGCAGCGGCGTCGGGTATGTAGCAAATCCGCCGCGCGAAGCCGCATACAACGGACTGAACCCGATCCCGGACGCAGGGCTTCGAAACGACACCAGGAACGGCGTCATCAGCACGACAATCCCCACCGCCAGCGCCAGCGAATAGTTCCACCACCCGATGTCCTTCCACCGCCGCAAAAACACAATCCCGTAAACCAGCGCGATGCTGATCCCGTTCCACGCGTTGATCAGAATCGAGGTGGCGGTGAGAAGTCCGAACAACGCCCACAACGCCGGGGCCGGGCGCTCCGCGCGAAACACAAACGCAAGCAGCAGCAGGCACGCGAGAAAGTACGGAATCGCGATCACGTGCGCGTGCAGATCCCCTGCCAGAAAGCTGTAGGCCGGCATTTCCTGCATCAACTCCGGCGCACTCCGCACCGCCAGCGTCCACATCGGAAGCGGCCCGCCGGTCACCACCGCCACCAACAGTTTCCATGTGAACGAAACGCCCGCCGAACCCAACACCAACCCCGTTCCGCACAATGCCAGAAGCCGTGGAACCTCCAGCGTCCGCAGCAACGCGTACCCAATCGTCGCCGACATGCTCACAACCAACCCCAGCCCCAGGTTGTACGCCAGTGACGGCGCCACACCGCTCAGATTCGCCAGCAGCCCGATGAGATACTGCCCGTAATAGTAGTAGTTCACCGGCAGCGTCCCCCACCACATATCGAAGAACGGAAACGAGTCGGATTTGACGGCGCTTGCCAGCAGCGCCATGTCCATGATCTTCTCGCCTCCCGACAGCAGATCGCCGTGATGCGCCCGAATCCACAGGAACCCCACATACACCGCCACACCGGTTCCCTGCGTGTGCAGTGCCTCCACCAACAACCCTCGCTCGCCCGACCGGATCAGGCACACCACGCACCCCGCGGCCGCCAGCAGCAGCACAGGCCACCACACCAGCAGATTCCGCGCACTCAACAAGTGCAGCGAAGCACAAAGCCACACCACATAGCCGGACAGCGACCATCCGGCAATCTGCGCCAATCCGATGGACGCATCACGGCTGCCCGTTGCGCGCAGCACCAGTGGCAAACCTATCACCGTGAAGAACAGTGTAATGAAATAGAACCAGAGGGCGAGCGCGAACTCAAGGAGCATTCCTACTCATTAGAGCCCAGAGCCAGTGCCCGACGCTTACTTCGCGCAGCGGAACCCCAGATCCTCCGCGGCATACCGGTCAGGCACGGGATCATATGTGTGCGGCAGCGACTCCGCCAGCGTGTCCTTGAACGACCCGCCTTTGGTGATGTGCCAGGCTTCCTCGTCTGTCGGCTTAGGCTGCAGCTTGCCGGAGAATCCTCGCACCTCCGTCGTGCTCGGGTGCGAAATGCTAGCCGTGATCTCCGCTGCATTGCCGATCAACTGCAGCACGCGGTACGGACTCGCCCCGCTCCGGTAGGCATCCACCGACACCAGGTGCTGCCAGGAATCGTCAGGATTGTCCTTCAAATTGGCCAGCGAAGCATTCGGCTTGTTGCCCCATGGGTATTCACGGCCGTCCCCGCCGCGCGCCGCTTTCTCCCATTCCTGCTCTGTCGGCAGCCGTTTCGCGGCCCACTGGCAGAACGCCTCCGCGTCCCGCACCGTCACATTCACCACGGGATATCCAGGCTGACCACGCGGAAACTTCGGGGGCAGCGTCCGGCGCGTCAAAGCGCAAAACTTCTCGTATGCCTCGTTGCTCACTTCCATGAGATCGATGTAGAACTGCGGCAGGTGGACCTTCTGCTTCGAGGGCCCGAACTGAAACTCGCCTGCCGGGACCAGCACCATATCGCCGCTTTCAGAGAGCACCACATCCTGGCGCGAACCCGCCGTCAGAAAACCCCGCCACAGCCCGTACGACAGCGCTGCCGCGAGCACTAGTGCAGCCGCGGCCCCCATATAAAGCGCGCGGTTCCCGATCCTGACCCTCCTGGCCGTGGATGCCGGCTGCGGCGTCATTTCCGGTTGCGTCGACGACAGCCACCCCTCCAACCGGGCGGTCACCTCTTTCATGCTTCCCACACGCGCCTTGGGGTCCTTCGCTGTGCAACTCTTCACCAGTTCCACCAGCGGCTCCGGCACGCCTGCCTCCACCAGTTCCGCAACCGGCAGAGGTTCATTGAGGACCATGAAGAAGATCCGCTCCATGGTGTCCGCCTGCACAGCGCGGCGGCCGGTGAAAATCTCAAACAACAACACTCCGAACGAATAGACGTCCGCCAACTGCGTCACAGGGAGTCCCGAGACAACCTCCGGCGCGACGAACTGCGGCGTCCCCAACGCATATCCGGTCCGCGTCAACGCATTGTCCGTCGTCTTGACGATGCCGAAGTCCATCAGCTTTACCCGGCCGCTAGTTTCGATGTGGATGTTGTCCGGCTTGATGTCGCGATGGATCAAATCGCGGCTGTGTACATGCTCCAGCGCCCGCGCCACTTGATGCGCGATCTCCACTTTGCGCCGCAGCGTCAGTTGGCCCTGCAAGACATCCTTCAGCGTCTGGCCGGTGAGGAACTCCATCACGATATACGGCCGCCCTTGATCTTCGCCGTAGTCGTAGGTGGTAATGATGTTCTCGTGCGCGATCCCGCTCGACACCCGCGCCTCCAGCAAAAACCGCTGCCGTGTGTCTTCGCTATGCGACGCCTGCATGGTGAGCAGCTTCACCGCCACCGCCCGCCCGAGAACGGTATCGCGGCCGCGGTACACCTCTGACATGCCGCCGCCGAGGAATTCCAGCAGTTCGTACTTGCCAATTTGCGCGGGGAGTTGCACTACTCATTCTTATCGAACGAAAGGCGTGTTTTCCATAGGGCGGTCGGCCGGGCCTATGCAGCAGCGAGAACCGTCACTCCTTCATCAGGTGAGTGGCGAAGAAGCGTAGTGTGCGCGCCCATGCCTCGCATGCCACTGTCGCATTGAAGGCGTTGCCGGTGTCGTTGTTGAACGCGTGCCCGGCGCCCTCATGAACGGAGAAGCCGAACGTCTTGCGCGCGTTCACCATCGCTGGAATGGTCGGTGCCGCGTTGTTGGTGAGGTTGCGGTCGAGTTCCGCGTAATGACAGAACACCGCCCCCTTGATGTTGGGGATTTGGTCTGCCGGCGGCACCGGAGAACCGTAGTAGACCACGTTCGCCGCGGTATCGGCGCCGCTCACCGCCAGTGCCCAGACATTACCGCCACCCGCGCAGAAGCCGACGGTCCCGATGCGATCGCCGCGAACATCCGGTTGCGTGGCAAGGTAAGCGACGGTCGCCTGCAGATCGGCAAGACGCCCGGCCGGGGTAGTCATGTTGTAGCGCCCGGCCTGCTGCGCGGGATCGGAAGGTGTCCCGCCGAGGCGCGACACCAGGTCGATACCCAATGAGACATATCCGGCACGCGCCACGCGGCGGGTGACGTCCTTGATGTGATCGGTGAGACCGCGATTTTCGTGGATCACAATCACCGCCGGCAGAGGGTCAGTGGATTCCCGTTTCGGCTTCGCCAAGTGAGCAAACAGCGTCGATTCCGGTCCCGCGAATTCGATGTCGATCACCTCCAGGTCCTCGGCATCCGCGGGAACGCGAAGATCATCCGCGCCCGCGCACGCGCTTTCCCCCTTTGCCGGAAGCCCAAAGCTGGTGAGCGCGGCGGTCACCGCGGCGGCTCCGCCCGCAATGTTCCGCGCGCGGCGCATTAGTTGACGTCGATTCAAAGCACCGTCTACGTAGAGATGGGCTAATTCATGAGCATCGTCCTCGAATAGCATTTTGACTAACCTTCCGCAGAGATTCACCGGGAAGAAGGGCCCCTATACCCGTTTCCCAGTCAGCCACATTATAGCCCGGAAGGACTATTTGGGATTAGACTACGAAAATCATGGCGCAACTGTTCGCCGGTACATCCGGCTTTGCATACGACACCTGGAAGCCCGATTTCTATCCTGAAAAACTACCCTCCAAGCAGTACCTTTCCTACTACGCCACGCGCCTCAACGCGGTGGAGATCAACTATACGTTTCGCCGCCTGCCCTCGCCCTCCACGCTGGAGTCCTGGGTGCAAACCACTCCGGCCGGTTTCGTCTTCGTGCTCAAAGCCCATCAACGCATCACCCACATCCAGCGCATGAAGCCCGCGGAATTCACCGACATCTTCTTTAGGGCCATCGACCCGCTCCGGGTCGTCAAACGTCTCGGTCCGGTGCTTTTCCAGTTCCCGCCCAACCTCAAACGCGACGATGCGCTGCTGGCAGGTTTCCTCTCCACCATTCCCGACGGCTTCCGCTGCGCCATCGAACTCCGCAACCAATCGTGGCTCACAGCGGAAACCTATCAGCAATTGGAAGCCAAAGGCGTCGCGCTTTGCCTGGCCGAATCCGACGACTTCACGGTGCCGGAGGTCATCACTGGAGGCTTCGTCTACTGCCGCCTCCGCAAATCCGAGTACACCGCGGAGGATCGCGCCGGGATCAAGGAAAAGGCACAGCGCCTGATGGAAACGGGCAAGGACGTGTACCTCTTTTTCAAGCACGAAGAAACCGCCGCCGGAGCGCTCAACGCGGAGGACCTGCTCAAGTGATACTTGCCGCCGCGCAAACGGCCTCGGTAGCCGGTGACATCGCGCACAACGTTGCCCATCACGCCTCGTTCGCCCGGCAAGCCGCCGCGCAAGGTGTCCAGCTTGTGGTCTTCCCTGAACTCTCCCTCACCGGCTACGAACTTGATCTCGCCCGCACGCACACACTACGCCCCGATAGCCGGGAACTGGAGCCGCTCCGCGAGGTCGCCAATCAAACGGGTATCACCATTGTTGCCGGGGCTCCGCTCGCCAACGCCACCGGACAACTCCACATCGGCGCGTTGATCCTCCAACCGCATGCTCCCGTCGAAACCTACACCAAGGTCCACGTCCACCACACGGAACTGCATGTGTTCACGCCAGGCGCCGGAGGACCACTGCTGAAATTTCCCGATGCCACCGTCGCATTAGGCATCTGCGCCGATGCTTCCCATCCCGAACACGCCGCCAACGCCGCTGCCGCCGGAGCCACGGTGTACGCCACTGGGGCTCTCACCATCGAAAAAGAGTATTCCCTCAAATGCGAGCGGATGTCGCGCTACGCCCGCGACCATCACATGGTCACCCTGTTTGCCAACTACAGTGGAGTTTCCGGTGGCTTCATTTCCGCTGGTAAGAGCGCGATCTGGTCAACAACCGGTCAGGTGCTGGCGGCCAGCGCTGACCGCGGCGAGGAACTCGTCATCGCGCGCATCCACTAGAGCATGTCCCACTCCCGATACCCGCGGTCTCCCCAGCGAAAACGCTTTGCACAAACGCCGGAGCGCGATGGAAGGAACATTCTGGATTTGATCCAGCAAGGCATTCTGCGGCGAACTGCAAGTGAAGACGGTGAATTGAGCGCTAGCGGGCGGCCTGCAACTCCACATCCAACTGGAAAGGCCACAGGGATTGTTCGCGAACTGGCTATTAGCGCCACGGTGAAAGCAAGCCGCGAGTGGTTTCAGGGTGCCGCCAAAACCCTCATCTGTCACGTTACACCAGGTGACAGTAACCCCGTGTCTCTTGCTCTGTTGCGAATTTCAACGGCATGCTCAATCGGGAGGCATACCAATGCAGAGAAGAAACTTCTTGACCCGTGGAGCGCTGGCTGGAGTCGGTTTGGGGATGGCCGGGCGCCTGGCGGCCCTAGGCACGGGCACGTCCACTAACCCGATTCGTCTGGACCTGTCGCTCAGCGATCTGGCCGGACCACCCCAGATCAACCGAACTCCGGAAGGCGCCATCCTTTTCCGCGTCACCGTCATCATCAACGTTACCGGAGACCTCACCGGTAAACTCACGGAACGTGTAGCCCAGGTACACCCGGAGAACGAAGAAGACTCGATGCCGATCGCCACGCTCTGGAAGTTGGAGACCGCGGAAGGGACGCTGGAAGGGCATTACTCCGGCACCTTCGAGAAAACAGACGATGGTTCCACATTAGTCCTCCAATCGGGAGAAGTGTATTGGGTCACGAGGACGTTCGGCCACCTTTATCGCGCTGACGTATCCTATATGGCGTCGTTGAGCGCGGATCAGACCTCCCTCACCGGCAGGATGACGATCCGGAAGCGCTGAGTGAGTTTTTGTCGGATAATGGCTGCGTGGCCGAGCCAGCACGCAACTGTTCCTCTGTGCCCATCAGCGAACCGAATGTTTCGCAGGCGGATGCCCGTGATGAGATCGTTTGCGCCGCACTGGAGCGGATTCTCGCTTCGGCGACGTTTGCCGATTGCGAGCGTCTGCGGGCGTTGCTGCGATATCTGGTGGAGCAGGAGTTGAGTGGCGCTGGCGAAGCGATCAAAGAGTACGTCATTGGCACGGACGCGCTCGGGAAAGCGGAATCCTTTGACCCGAAAACCGACTCGGTGGTACGTGTGCAAGCGGGCCGGTTGCGCGCCAAGTTGACACTGTATTATGGGTCCGAAGGATCCGCCGATGGTCTGCGGATCAGTGTTCCTCTGCGAAGTTACAGGCCCGTGTTTGACCGCCGCGCCGCTCCCACTCCGGCTGAGAGGAAGAAGGCGCCCATGCTGTCCTGGCGGTTCGCCGCTGTAACGCTGGCGGCCCTGGTGATAACCGGCCTTGCATGGCGAATCTCGTCGATCCGCGCAACTGTTCCCGGGCCGCAGAGCTGGCGGAAGCTGACTTTTGACGCCGGATCCACCTGCTGTCCCGCGATATCGCGGGATGGCAAGCTGCTGGTCTATGCCTCCGATCGCAGCGGCCGTGGCGACTACGATATCTACGTGCAGTCCACTGGCGGCGGTTCGCCCTTGCGGTTGACGAACCATGAGGAGCGGGACTATATGCCTGACCTGTCGCCGGACGGCACACGGGTCGCCTTTGCTTCCTATCGGGATGGCGGCGGCATCTATGTGGTTTCGGTCCTGGGCGGCGACGAGACGCGTATCATTGACGACGGCGACCATCCCAAGTTTTCACCCGATGGAGCATGGATAGCCTTCGAACGGGAATTGCCGGACACGACGTTCGCGATTTTCGCGGCTCCCATCTCCGGCGGAGCGCCACGCAAGTTGACGCCGGAAGGGATGATCTTTGCGCGTCTGCCTATCTGGTCGCCAGACGGGGAATACCTGCTGTTTGTCGGTGCGTCGCGCGATAGACCCAAGGAGTACGATTTCTGGGCCGTGCCCTTCCGGGGTGGCGAGCCGATTCGCACAGGCGTTTCCGCCGCCCTCCAGCGTCAGGGACTCAGCGCGATCCAGGGCTTTCAGCGTCCGCTTGACTGGCTCGGAAATCACGTTCTGTTCGCTTATTGGGGGGGAAACGGGCCTGCCCACTTGTGGAAGATTCCGCTCTCCATACGCAGTTGGCAGGTTACCGGGGGCGCGCAACAATTGACCTCGGGAGGCGGCAAAGAAACCCACGGCAGAGTGGGAGGCGCCGCGGCCGGGACACACAGTCTCGTCTTTTCCAGTGGAGATCGCCCGGTCCACTTGTGGGCCATTCCGATGAACTCCAATCGGGGCGTTGTTACGGGACCGGCCAGGCAACTCACGCATGATACCTCCCTGCGCGGGGGGCTGGATGGCGCTCGTCCATCCGTTTCATTGGACGGCAACGCGCTGGTGTATGTGTCGCGCCGCAGGGGAATGGAAGATGTCTGGCATCAGAATCTCGCCACCGGCGAGGAAAAAGCTCTCGCGGCGAGCCACATGGATGAGCGCGATCCGGTCCTGAGGCGCGATGGGTCCGGAGTCGCGTTTGCGCGGCACGAGGCTGGCCGGCTGGTAATCCTCACTGCTCTCTTAGAGGGCGGCCAACCCGCTACCGTGTGCGGCGATTGCGGCTCCCCGTCGGACTGGTCGGCGGACGGACAATTCATCTTGTACACATCGGCGGCGGGGGACTTGGGATTGCTGGATCTGAAAACCGGCGAGCACCGGAAACTGCCGTCCACGAAGCCGGTTCTGAGTGCGTCGTTCTCACCAGACGGCCGCTGGATCGCTCTGGCGGCACGCATTGGCGGCAAGCTGCGCGGCTTCCTGGTCCCCTTCCGGGACGGCCGGTGGCCCGCGGAACCAGAATTGGTATCGCTCACCAACATGGAGGCGCCGTCGTTTGCCTGGTCGCCGGATGGAAGCCTGGTTTACTTCCTGTCGAGTGAGGAAATTTACCGTTGCTTGTTTGCGCAGCGAATCGATCTCGCCGCCGGGAGACCATCCGGGCAGGCGTTTGCGATACAACACTTTCACACAGTGCAAGGCTACCCGCAAATGGCCCGCGAGGTAGCGGTCGCGCGCGACAAGATCGTCATTCGCCTCACACACGAAAGAGTGAATCTCTGGATGATGAATGTGCCGGATTAGGCAGCTTCCCCGTGGCTATTGCAGATGGACGAGCGGACAACTCGTCGTCCTGGCCTCAGACGGCTAGCGGGCGGCCTGCAACTCCACATCCAACTGAAAGGGCCACAGGGTACCGGATATGTGGAGCTTCTTACGCCCGCTGGCGAGATCGACTATCAGCTTGCCATCGGCTTCGCTGCCGCCTCGTCCCGTGTACACATCACCGCCGCTCGCAACCTCCAGGGCGTCCAACCGCAACAGCGGGGCTCCTCGTCCCGCCGACAATTCATACTTACCAGCGGCTGTCCGGATGTCGTTCTCCGTGGGGAACGACAAATCCCGTGCGGCGAACTTTCCGAGAGACCGCGCGTTGCGAAGAATGCCGATGCCCATACCGTTGGTGGATACGTCCACTTCGCCATCCACGGCGCCGCCCTTCCAGCGGAAGTTGAGCACTTCGCCTGTGAGCCTGTAAGCGGGCTCGGCGCGATTCAATTGGACCGCCAACGCGCCGGTGCCTTCCGAATCCTCCCGCTCCCAGGCCAGGTCCTGTATGCGAACCAGCGCCGCGTCCCAGAGCAACCGTCCGTTCCAACTCCCTAGCCACGTGTCGCCTGCCCATAGCGCATCCACTTGAACCGACGCCTGTAAATGCCGATCCTTGAGCCAGGATGGAATGGGAGCGTCGCGGAAGCTGAGCGTTCGCAGCAGACTGCTTCGGCGGAGGGTGGGTTCCAACAGGCTTTCCAGAGCAGCGGTTTCGAGCTCCTCAAACACGAGATCCAATTTGTGCGGGTGAGCGCTTGCGTCCTTGCGATAGCTGGCGGCAAAGCTGATGCCGCGCGCGGTTCCCTTGATACCCTGCAATTCGATCCGGCTCGCGTTCAGTTGGCCGGTGGCGACCTTCAAATGCACCGGAGCAGACAGACCATCCACTGCAAGTTTCGTATCACGGAGCGCGAATTGTCCATTCCACACAGGCTCTTCGTCGCCGTCGCGTTCGTAACGCATCACGCCCCGCCAGGTGCCTCCTTCCGCGGCGGACAGCATCGGGATGGATGCGCCAAAGAACTGTTGAAAACCCGCGAGCGTCTCCTGCAGAGCCAACGCCATTTCGCCGGTGCGCATGGCGAACACCTGGCGTCCAGGTGCGTACGAACCCTCGATCTCGGCAACCGGTCCGGTACCCATCACAAGCTGCGTGGGCAGCAGACGAAACTGATCGCCATCCAAGGCAATGCGCGCTTCCCGCAGCGAGAGCGCGGAGTTCGCGGCCTTTACCGCCGCCCGCGGCATACCCATCATTCCCTGCAGGCCGTGTTTGCGCGAGTAGCCGAGCACGCCGCTTAGCTTGCCTTCCATGACGACACGCTCGGGCAGTTTCACGCCCAGATATTGCACAAGGTCGCGCAAGGCGGAAACAGGGAGTTCGTTGCAGGTGGCGATGGCGCCCCAGGACGGGTTCTCCAGCAGCGCATGGCCGAGCAGGCGCAGACGAAAAGGACCACCGGCATCCCCGGTGGTCTCGAGATCGAGCTCACCGGCGGGGAAGTTGAATTGACCGTGGAACTGCAGCGGCCAGTTGCCCGTGGCGGCACGCAACAGGTCCCAACGCTGGATGTCCTCCACGCGCATGCTGCCTTCGATTCGCAGCGCATCCAGTGGGCCCTGCACTTTGGCGCGCGCGGCGAGAAAGCCTCGGAATGCACCACCCCGGCCTTGCAGGAGAGTGGCGATTTCAGAAAGAGCGCGTCGCTCCAGGTCGAGATCGAGGTCGACGTTGTTCCTATCAGAGACGCGGCGAAGATAACGACCGCGGCCGCGAATGGTTCCGAAGCCCTGCGCCGGGCGGTCGGTGCGAGCGGGCTCCATGGAGAACCGAACGCGCATCCCGTCATCCTGCGGCGTGAGATCGAGATCCGCGTTCATGAAGTAGAGGACGCTCTTGGTGTCGCCGAATTTCACGTTGATGCGGCCACTGCGAACTCTGATTTCCGGGAGCTTCGTCGTGATCACGGGATCGGGAGGGGCCATCACAAGGCGCTTTACGTTCCACGAGCCGGTGTTCGATTGCGCCAACGTGACTGTTGGCTCATCGAGCGTGATGGTGTTCACTTCCCAACGGCCCATCAGCATCGCGGGAAGGCTGACCGAGGCGTCGAGCGCTGTCACGAAAGCGAATGGCTCGATTCCTTCCGCCGGATCCTCGTGAATCCATACATTGCCAATGGAGAAGCCGGGCCCGTTCCAGATGCTGAACGTCACTTTGCCACCGATGTCCACCTTGCGATGCAGCGCCTGTTCCAGGGCGCGGTGGATGCGCTCGCGGAATTGTTCGGCGCGCACGAAGTAGCCCACGACTGCCAGCAGCACAGCGATCACGCCGAATGCGGTGAGCAGTCTCTTCTTCATCGACGCACCTTCATCTGCGCACCACCGAATCCAATAGCCGCTGGTAGTCTTCCGGGGAATCCACATCATTGTGGATGGCCGCGTCGAAGGTGTCGACGTACATGGTTTGATCGAGGTGTGCGTGAACCACGTCACGGGCCTGCGCCGTGGGCGGTTGGCTGAGGAATTCCTTCGCGACAGCGGCCAGACACGTTACCGGATGTCCGCGGCGTCCGCCCTGGCGCGGAATCGCCAGCAGCGCGCTGGGATGCGCCTCCAATGCGTCGAGCAGCGACCGTACGGTGTCCGTCGTGATGGAAGGATAATCCACCGGCGTGAACAGAAACGCCTCGGCGGTGGCGGGAAGCAGTGCCAGTCCGCATTGCAGCGAGCTGAGCATGCCACGGTCGGGATCGGGATTCACGGCGAAGACGCACGGCTGGGTGACGCCTGCCCGGATCGCATCGGCATGATGGCCGAGCACGACAATCGGCGGCTCGCCCGTGGCTTTGGTGAAGATGCCGATGAGCCGGTCGACAAACGACTCCCCGGCCCAGGGCAACAAGGCCTTCGGACGGCCCATCCGGCTGGAGGCGCCGGCAGCGAGGATGATACCAGTTGACTTCACTTCAGCAGCGTTCGCAGAGATTCGTTGACAAAGATTGATTTGGACAGCCGTTGCCAGTCCGAACCCGCGTGCCGGCGGACGGCGATCATTTCCGCAACCACCGAGATGGCAATCTCCTCGGGGGTGATGGCGCCGATCTCCAGACCCATTGGCGCATGGATGCGGTCGAAGGCTTCGCGCGGAATGCCCTCCTTCTCCAACTCGCGAACCACGCCGATGGTCTTGCGCTTGCTTCCGATCATCGAGATGTAGCGGGCGCGGGTGTTGATGGCCCAGCGCAGCACGCGCATGTCGTCCTTATGGCCGCGCGTGACGATGACGAGGTAAGAGGATTCGTTAATGTCGAGCTTGGGGAAAACTTCTTCGTACTCGGCGGCGTGAATGGCGTCGGCTTCAGGAAAGCGGTCGCGGTTGGCATAGGCTTCGCGGTTATCCACCACTACCGTGGCGAATCCGGCGAGCGTCGCGACCTTCGAGATGCCTTTCGAGATGTGGCCTGCACCAAAGATATAAGCGAAGGGCTGCGGTAATACCGGCTCGACGAAGACGTTGAGCTGGCCGCCACAGATGAGCCCGTTGTCGTAGGCTGCGTCCTGGCCCAGATTGAAGGTCATGTGGCGAGGCTTTTCGGTTTCCATCACCTCGCGGGCCGCGTTCCAAACCTCGGCCTCAACGCATCCGCCTCCGATCGTCCCCACCAGGCTGCCATCTTCGCGGACCAGCAGTTTGGCGCTTTCGTAGCTGGGGATCGAACCGTTCACCTGGACAATGGTGGCAATGGCGCACTTCTGGCCGGAACGCCGCAGACGTACTAGTTCCTCGTAGACATCCATCGATCCTATTATTATACCGCCCGGCTGCCGGGCGACTATTTCTTCACGGGATCGGCCAGGCGCTGGAAGGTGAACGCCTGCTTCTTGTGCTGGCCGCGTTCATCGCCTTCAATGGTGGCCACCAACGTGCCGGATTCCTTTATCTCGTAAGTGATGATCTTGGGGTGATCGTGCTTTGGGTTTTCAAACACGGCCAGCGTCGAGGTGGACTTGGTTAGTTTGAAGTCTGTTGGCGGACGGCCGTTTGGCTGGGCCACGTAGTAGATGCCATCGGCTCGCTTTTCAATGCGCAGGAATTCGAACGCGACCATCCTCTCCCCCACCATCGTGCGCGACAGTCCCAGCATGGCGTTGCCTTTTGGCACCAGCCACGATTCCTCGGAATAGGCGCGGCCGACGGGTCCACCCCAATGGCCGGAGATCCAGGCGAGGTCCGCGAGGTCCTGAGTGGATTGTGCGAAAAGACCAAGGCCGGATAGGCATCCCAGTAAAATCAACTTGCGCATAGTGGCCATCATAACCGGCGCGAGCAGGGCTGTCTTGGAAAAATGCGACCACTACGTCCAGAGCGAACTTCAAAGGGAGCGCCACCAGGAAGACCGGAACGTCTGCCGCCACAGCCTGCACATACCTAAGCTAAGCGCAGACGGCGAAAGAACGACCCGGACACACAACGGCGCTACTCACTTCGAGCGACGCGTCCACCACTTCACCCAGGGCGATGGGCGCACGCCGTCAACAGGCTCAGGCACGCTTCTCCAGCGCATCCAGCTTCTTTCCGATTGCGTCCAGGCGCGAAACCAGTTCGGTCCAGCGCTTGTCCTCTTTACGGCCGGCTTTGGCTTTGATGAAGAAGCCGCCGGCAGGTTCCAGGACGCACTCCTCAACTTCGTTCAGCTCGTAGCCCTGGCGATGGGCCACCATCCGCAGCTCCGTTTCGGAAAGCATCTCCTTGGCCAGGTTGCGGCGCAGGATATGACCGCCCTGAATGAGGACAGTGGAGTTCCCGATGATCATCTGGTCCAGACGCCGGTGGCGGAAGAGGAACCGGACCACCAGGTAATTCACCAGCAGCAGAGTGAGCGCGCCGAGCAGACCGCCCGTGAGCGAGTTGTCGCTTCCGATGATGGCGTTCTGCACAGTGTTCGACAGCGTCATCAGAACCACGAGGTCAAAAGGATTCAGTTGCGCCAGTTCGCGCTTGCCAAAGACGCGCAACAGCAAAATGAGTGCCAGGTAGACCAACAAGGAGCGGAGGATCTTCTCCATCATCGGAACCGGAAGAGTATACATGTCGGGGGTTGGCCAATGCATGAGATCAGCATACCGGCTTCTGTTAGCATGAAATTTCTCATGCATAACGTCGTTATCTTAGGATCAGGCTGCGCCGGAAACACCGCAGCCATCTACGCAGCGCGCGCCAACCTGAAGCCACTGGTGATCACGGGCCACGAGCCCGGCGGACAGCTTTCCATCACGTCGCTGGTGGAGAATTTCCCAGGTTTTCCCGAGGGGTTGGACGGGCCGGTACTGGTGGATCGGATGAAGGAGCAGGCGCAGCATTTCGGAGCCGAATATCGCGATGGGTCCGTGCTCGAAGCTGACTTGTCCCAGCGGCCCTTTCGCCTGCGGGTGGAGAACGATTGGATTGAGACCCGCGTGTTGATCGTGGCCACCGGAGCCTCGGCCCGCTGGCTCGGTCTGGAATCGGAGCAGAAGCTGATCGGAAAAGGTGTCAGTTCCTGCGCCACCTGCGACGGCTTCTTTTTCCGCGACAAACAGATCATGGTGGTGGGCGGCGGCGATTCGGCAATGGAGGAATCGATCTTCCTCACGCGGTTCGGCCGCAAAGTGACACTGGTACACCGGCGCGATCAGTTTCGCGCATCCAAAATCATGATTGATCGCACGATGTCGCACCCCAAGATCGAGGTGCTTACCAATACTGTCATTGATGAAGTGTACGACATGAGCAAGGGCGCGGTGACGGGTGTGAAGCTGCGCAATACTGTGACGGGCGAGTCGGCGAATCGCGATGTGGACGGGCTGTTCATTGCCATCGGTCACGTGCCGAACACGAAGCCGTTTGTGGGGCAATTGGAGTTGGATCCTGATGGGTACATCGTGTCAAAAGGCGGCGCGCGGACCAATATAACGGGGGTGTTTCATGCGGGCGACGTGCAGGACCGGACGTATCGTCAGGCCATCACGGCGGCGGGGGCGGGCTGCATGGCGGCCATCGAAGCCGAACGGCTGCTGGAGCACGAAGGGCATTAGAATATTGGTATGGCTATCCGCGTTCCACGGCTCAGTGTCGAAGAGTACCTTGCGCTGGATCGTCAGGCAGAGCTCAAGAGCGAATATCACGACGGCGAGATGTTCCCGATGGAAGCGGTCAGTTGGGAACACTCCCTTATTAGTCCCAGGGTGCTTGGCGCGCTCGACGTACAACTTCGAGGTACCGCGTGCCGGGTGTCAACCGACATTCGCGTCAGGGTAACGCGAACAAAATACGTCTATCCGGACATGGCGGTGGTCTGCGGCAAACCGGAACTGACGGACGAGGAGCACGATACCATCACCAACCCCAAGCTGATCGTCGAAGTCCTGTCGCCGTCCACCATGAACTACGACATGGGCGAGAAGTTTCGTCTGTATCGCGGACTTCAATCGTTTGAAGAGTACGTGCTTGTGTACCAGTTTGAGGCGAGAGTTGAGGTGGTTCACAAATTGGCGGACGGCTCCTGGCTGATGCGCACCTATTCAGGCCTGGAAACTCGCGTTCCGTTGGAGAGCATCAACGCGGAGCTGCTGCTATCCGATATCTACGAGGGAATTGAATTCGCCGCCTGATCGGCGTCGGGCGATCATCTTCACGGCCAATCCGAGCACAATTCCCAGCAGAACCGCGAACACGAACAGGTGCGGCAGGTGCCCCTTCAACCAGCTCATCGTGTGATCACCCATCACGGAGCCGAGCCAGGCTAAGCCGAAGTAACGCGGAATGCGCGCCGCGAGCACCACGCCAAGGAACGTCAACGGACGCACGCCGAGTGCGCCCGCCGATAGGACAAACGCTTTCACGGGTAGCGGAATCGGTAATAGAGCTGGGATGAAAACCGTAATCAGACCGTACGTCTGAAACCAGATACGGAAGTTGGCCGCGCGCGCCGACTGCGTCACTCGATCCAAATATGCCTGGCCACCCTTGCGCGCAATGTAGAAGAGGATCATACAGCCAATGGCCGAACCAACCACCGCCAGTGCCGCCGCCAGATACGCCGATGCCGGATTAATCGCGGCGGTAGCGACAACGAGCGCGTCCACGGCCGCCGGCAAGGGTACCCCGGCCGAGTCCAATATGGCCAGGAAGAAAACCCCAAACGGGCCCCAGGACGTCAGTAGTTGAATGAATCCCTTCAAACTACCAGTTTACCGGATCGTTCCATTCCGCTAGGGTGAAGGTATGAACGTCACTATTCCCGGTGACCTTGAAGCCTCCGTGGAACGGCGGCTTGCCAGCGGAGTGTACGCCAGCGCCTCAGATGTGGTGCGGCGTGCCCTGGAATTGCTCAATTCCCACGAACCCTTGAGAGACGAACGGAAAGCGGCGGAAGCTGCCGTCAAGCTGGCTGCGCTTCTCGCGGAACGGCCGCCTGTGGAATCGCCCGAATTCCGCAGGCTTCCGTTCAAGGTTCTCTATCGCGGTCTCGACGTATCCAGAGAATCGTTGACCATGCTGGATGAGATCATGGTGCGGCTGGATACGGATGACGAAGATGTCGCTCTTCGCGCCGCCCTGGAGCGCTACCTCGCCTAATCCAAACGCTTGTGAAATCGGAGCGCGCTGAAGGTGATGATGCAGAAACCAAACACCGCCAGCGCCGCAAACTGCGGCCACAACACATCGAAGCCGCTGCCTTTCAGAAACACTCCGCGGCAGATCTCCACGAAGTAGCGCAGCGGGTTCACCATCGTCAGCCACTGCACCGGCTCCGGCATGCTGCGGATGGGGAACGCGAATCCGCTCAGCATGAATGCCGGCTGGAAGAAGAAGAACGTCGACAGATTCGCCTGCTGCTGTGTATTGGAGACGGTGGAGATCAGGATGCCCACGCCAAGCGTGGTGAACAGGAACAGGATGGACGCGCCGAGCAGCAGAAAGGCGTTGCCCGCGAATGGAATGCGAAAGACGAGGATCCCCAGAATCACGATGAGGGTCAAGTCAAACAGCCCCACCACAGCGAACGGCAGCGTCTTGCCAAGCATCAATTCGATCGGCTTGATCGGCGTCACCATCAACTGTTCCATGGTGCCGATCTCCTTCTCGCGCACGATAGCCATCGCGGTGAGCATCAGCGTCACGATGGTGATGATGTTCACGGCCACGCCAGGGATGAAGTAGTTGCGGCTCTTCAGCTCGGGGTTGAACCAGACTCGTTGTTGAAGATCGATGCCCGGAGCCTGCATCTTGGCGATCTGCCCACCGCGCGCCATTCGCTTCTGCGTGATCAGATCGACCATGCGTCCGCTGGAGTAAGTGCGGACGATGTCGCTCGCGTAATTCACCAGGATCGATGCCGTGTTCGAGTTGGTGCCCTCCACCAGCATCTGAATCCTCGTGGAACGGCCGCGGGCGAGGTCCTCGGCGAAACCGGGCGGGACCACGACTCCGGAATGCACGCTCTCACGGTCCATCAGATCCTGCAACTCGGCCGGGTTGGACGGCGTGTTGGTGACAATGAAGTACTCCGAGCTTTCAAACGACGCCCGAAGCTCACGGCTTGCCGGCGAGTTGTCCTGGTCGTACCAGGCCAGCTTGGAGCGCTCCACGTCAAGGTTGACCACAAAGCCGAAGACGAGGAATTGGATGATGGGCGGGATGAACATCAGCGCGCGGGTGCGCGGCTCGCGGAAGCTCTGCCGCAGTTCCTTGACGATGATTTCGCGAATCCGTTCGAAGTTCATGCGATTTTCTGACGCAGCTTGCGCGTGAGGATGACGAACACCACGGTTGCGTAGAGCAGAAGCAGCAGGCCTTCACCCCACAGTAATTCCATACCGACGCCCTTGAGGAAGACGCCCTTCATCATCGCGACGAAGTAGCGCGCCGGGACGATGTAGGTCATGAAACGCGGTAAGGCCGGCATACTGTCGATGGCGTATACGAAACCGGACAGAAGAAACGCCGGCAGAAAGGAGCTGAGCAGTCCGAGCTGGTTGGCCTGCAACTGATTGCGCGTGATGGCGCTCAGCATCAGACCCCACGACATCGCGCCGAAGAGAAAGATGCCGGCACTGATGCCCAACACAAGCGCGCTGCCGCGCAGCGGGACGCCGAAGAAGTAGACTCCCGCAAGCACGATGGTGACAGTGTCGAGCGCTCCAAGAATGAAGTAGGCGGAGAGCTTGCCCAAAGCGAGTTCGGAGGCGCGCACCGGCGTGGAAAGCAGCTCTTCCATCGTGCCGTTCTCCCACTCGCGGGCGATGGCGAGCGACGTCAGCATGGAAGCGAGAATCATGAGGATGACGGCGATCAGGCCGGGCACGATGTAGTTCTTCGACTTCAACTCGCTGTTGAACATCACCCGGATTTGCGGATCAACAGGTGGCTTGATCTCACCGGCGCCGTTGCGGATCTGATACTCGGTGCGCAACTGGTTGGAGTATCCGGCCACCATCGCCCGCGCGTAGCCCAGCGCAATGCTGGCGGTATTGGAATCACTGCCGTCGAGCAGCAGTTGTACCGGAACCTGCTTTCCTGCCGCGAGATCCTCGCCGAAGCGCCGCGGGACCACAAGCACCGCCATCGCCGTACCACTCGTGATGGCGTATTCGCCTGGCTGATAGCTTTCGATGTCGCCGAGCACGGTGAAGAAGCGCGAGCCTCGAAACTGCGCCAGCATCTCGCGGCTTTGCGGCGAGCGGTCCTGATCGAAGAGCAGGATAGGAATGCGGTCTACGTCCAGCGACAGAGCATAGCCGAACAGGATCAACTGGACCACGGGCAGCATCAGCGCGAGGTAGAGGCTACGTGAGTCCCGCAGGATGTGAAGGAACTCCTTGCGGGCCATGGCGCGGGTACGCCGAAAGCTGATCATGATTTGCCTCCCGCCAGGGCGGCATCCTCACGTTCAATCATCGACACGAACACGTCTTCCATGGTTGGTTCCGGCAACGTGTCGGACCGAAGCTGCTTGCGTAGATCGTGCGGAGTGCCAAGCGAGATCACACGGCCGCGATACATGAGCGCGACGCGGTGGCAGTACTCGGCCTCTTCCATGTAGTGCGTAGTGACGAAGACCGTGTGGCCGGCGTGCGACAGCTCATTGATCAGGTCCCAGAAGGCGCGGCGGGCGAGCGGATCGACGCCGGAAGTCGGTTCATCCAGAAACACTACGGGCGGTTGATGAAGAATCGCGCAGCCGAGCGCGAGACGCTGTTTCCAGCCCCCGGCGAGCAGGCTTGTCTTCGTCTGCTCCTTCTCCTCCAGTCCGGCCATGCGAAGGGCGTAGGCGCGGCGCTCGTCGCGGATATCGCGCGGAACACCATAAATGCCGCTGAAGAACTCGATGTTCTCCCCCACCGTAAGGTCATCGTAGAGAGAGAACTTCTGCGACATGTAGCCGATGTGGAGTTTGACGGCCTCCGGCTCCCGGGCGACATCGTAACCGGCCACCGTGGCAACTCCCGACGTGGGCGCGAGCAGCGCGCAGAGGATACGAATCGTAGTGGACTTGCCCGCGCCGTTAGGGCCCAGAAATCCGAAGATCTCGCCGCGCTTCACCGTGAGGCTGACATCGTCAACAGCAACGAAATCACCAAAACGCTTCACCAGCTTGTCGATGATGACGGTGTTCTCATGCGGCGTCACGGGCAGCTCCTGCATTCCTCACCGTGGAGATAAAGACGTCCTCCAACGACGGCAGCACCTTGCGAAACGACGCGCCGGGTACGGCGGCGAACAGTTCTGTTTCGCGCTCGCCTGCCCGTAGAAACACGTGCACGGAATTCCCCGCAAGCTCCACGTGCGAGACGCTTGGAAGCTGCCGCAGCCTGTCGCGCACGCTACGCATGTCGTCCCCGCGGAGTTCGTAGCAAACCTCCGGCAGACTTTCGCGCAGCACCTGCGGCGTGTCCATCAGCAGGAACTTGCCTTGATGCATCAGTGCGACTCGATCGCAGCGCTCGGCTTCGTCCAGGTAGGCGGTGGTCACCATAACGGTGAGCCCGTCTTTCACTAACTGATAGAGGATGGCCCAAAAATCACGGCGCGAAACCGGATCGACGCCGTTAGTGGGTTCATCCAGAAACAGGATTTGCGGACGGTGCAGCAGCGTGCACATCAGCGCCAGCTTCTGCTTCATTCCGCCGGATAGCTTGGCCGCGGGCCGGGCGCGAAACGGCTCCATGCGCGTCATCTTGAGCAGATTCGCCATCAGATCTTCGCAGTCCTGCCCGGTGATTCCAAACAGATCCGCGTAAAAGCGCATGTTCTCTTCGACAGTGAGATCGCCGTAGAGACCAAACTTCTGCGCCATGTAGCCGATGTGATCCTTCACCTGCTCCGTCTGGGTCACTGTGTCGAAACCGGCTACGCGCATTTCTCCTGAGGTGGGATCCATGAGCCCGCACAGCATACGAAGCGTGGTGGTCTTGCCGGCGCCGTCGGGGCCGACCAGCCCAAACACTTCCCCGCGCGCCACGGAGAAGGAGATGCCGTTCACCGCCGTGACTGGCCCGAAGGCGCGGGTCAGATTGCGGACCTCGATCATAGGCCCACTCATAGAACCAGCTCCGCGTCCACGGGCATGTTGGCCTTCAATTCCTGGTTTGGATTGTCCGCCTCGATTTTGATTTTGTAAACCAGCTTCACTCGCTCATCGGCCGTCTGGATCTGTTTGGGAGTGAACTCCGCCTCCGAGGCGATGTAGGTGATCTTGCCTTGATACACCTTGCCGGGGTAGGAGTCGGTGGTGAGCTTCACGGCCATGCCGAGCTTCACGCGGCCGAGGTCCTTCTCGGAAATGTAGGCCCGCAGCCAGGGATGGGCGATGTCGCCGATGGTGGCCACCGTTGCGCCGGCCGCAATCATTTCGCCCAGTTCCGCTGACTTCACCATCACCACTCCATCTGTCGGAACCGCAATCGTGGAATCGTCGAGTTGCGAATCAATCACGGCGATGTTGGCGTTGGCGCGTTGGATCTCGGCGCGGCGCACAGTCACTTCCTGCTCCTTGCGCTTCAGCTCAATACGGTTCGCTTCGGCCAACCGCACCGCCGCCTTGGCGCGTTCCACATGCGCGCGGGCGCCTTCGATCACTTGCTTGCGGGGCCCTTCTTCCAGCAGCGCGAGGCGTTCCTGCGCCTGTTTCAGAGTCTGCGACTGGCTGTCGTGCTTGGATCTGAACTGCTCATACTGTGCCCGCGAAATATCTTCGTTCTTGAAGAGGACCTCGGCGCGGTCCCAGTCGCTCTTGGCCTGGTTGAGCCACGTCTTCATATCCTCAACCTGGGCTCTGGCTGTCTGAATTTCCTGCGGACGCGACCCGGCGAGGAGGTCGGCGAGGTTGGCCTCCGCCGCTCGCAATTCGGCGCGGCGCAGTTGTAGATCGCCTTCGATTGTTTCGCGCTGAAGCTGCACGGCGGTCATCACCTGGGCGAGTTGCGCTTCGGCGGACGAGAGCCCCGCCTGCTCGCGCACCTTCGTCTTCATGACGGTGTTCTGGTCGATCTGAGCGAGCACCGCGCCTTTGGACACCGTATCGCCTTCGCGCACGTTGAGAACAATAATGCGCCCCGGCACTTTGAACGACACATCCACCAGCGTCATCTCAATGTTGCCAGACAAGCGGATGCGGTTCGGGTCTTCCTTCTTGAAGAACCCGCCGCGCATCAACGCGACAGCGCCAGCGGCAACAACAGCCAGCAGAATAACAATGCGAATCACTTTCTTCATGGCAGGTACCTTTCCACGACCCCGGTAGCGGAGCCGAGATCGAGCCGGGCGAGATTATGCAGATAGAGGGCGTTCAGCCGGTTGTCGCGTGCGCGGATGAGCCGCGTCTGCGCGTCCGTCACTTCAATGCTGTTGGCCACGCCCGCCTTGTAGCGACGCTCGGCCTGTTCGTATTCCCTTTGTGCGAGCTTCAAGCCTTCTTCGGCGGTGGCCACCTGCGATTCCGCAGACGACAGGCTTTCGATGGCAACACGGAGTTCAAGCTCGATCTGCTCACGCAGGTCGCGAGTGCGGATCTTTTCCTGACGAAGAAGGGATGCACCCTCCGCGCGCCGCGCGTCACGGCGGCCGCCGTCAAAGATGGGGATCTTCAACGCCAACCCCACGGTGCGTGTCGCGCGGGCATCACTGAAGCCAGGACCGGTCGGACCGTAGTCACCGAACGCGGCCACTGAGGGCACGCGCTCCATTTTGGTGGCGTCGTAGTTGAGCCGGGCGACGGCCTCGCGTTGTTGC
Source organism: Acidobacteriota bacterium (assembly GCA_016213775.1). Lineage (GTDB taxonomy): Bacteria > Acidobacteriota > Terriglobia > Bryobacterales > Bryobacteraceae > CADEFT01. The sequence continues at coordinate 49,213 of JACQZR010000261.1, read as the reverse complement.
TGGGCCTGGAGATCTGGACGGGTGGCCATGGCGCCGGTGATTGACTGTTCCATATTCACGGCTTCCACAGGGCCAAAGCTCAGTTTGTCGGTCAGCTCCAACCGAGTGCTTAGTCTGAGGTCCATCGAGCGCATCAGTTGCAGGTGCGCCTTCTTGCGATCCGCCTGGGCCACGCGCAGCCGCTGATTCTCGTTGGCCAACTGAACTTCGGCCCGCGTCACTTCGATACCGATTCCGGTGCCTGCGTCCTTCTGTGTGAGGGCCAGTTTCCGTAGGCTCTCGGCGAGCTCCACATTCGATTGCGCGACAACGACGGCCGCCTCCGCCCGGAGTCCCAGCAGGTAGGCGCGCGCCACCTGATCGGTGACCTGCCGCTGCGCATTGTCGCGATCGCGCCGGGCGGCATCGATGCCTGCCTTCGACGCCTGGTAGCGGCGGATATTGCTGAAGTCGAGTACCGACTGCGTCACGCTGGCTCGTGCATCCACTACGCTAAACGGGCCGGCGAACGAGGAAAACGAAAAGCCTGAAATCGACGGGAACGAAATGCCGAACGTGCGCAGGTTGCGAGTGATGTCGCTGTAGCTCAGGCTACCGTCCAGGTTCGGAAGCAACGCCGCGCGGGCCTGCACGCGCCGGGTCTCGGCCTGTTGGATGACCTCCTTCGCCAGTTCGATTCGCGTGTTGCCTTCGGGCGCGAGCGCGATTTCGAGCGACTTGCGCAGGCTGAGGGGCATCACCGGTTCCTGTGCGAACGCGGCTACTCCTGAAAACAACAGGTAGAAGAACTTCATAGAGCACCTCGAGAGACCGGGGAACGCATTGCCGCGGCGGCAAATTGAATAAGTTTCTCCAAAGCAACCTCGTGCGAAGGGATTGTGAAACTCCCCTCGCCAATAACCTCGGCGAGCGACTTGGCCGCGAGCAGTTGCGCCATCCCGCCAACGGCGAATTGAATACGCATAAACAGCTCCGACGGGTCCAACCCGGGCAGCGACCGATGAAACGCCGGGAAAAAACGACGGGCAATCGGTCGAAGGTGCTTGGCGAAGAGTTCGCGAAATGTGTTGGGCGACTCCAGATACAGAAAGCGGACGAACAATTTGGGAAAAACCCCGCCTAGCTCGAGAACGAGCGGACGAAAGAAGGCTTCGAGCAGGCGCTCCAATGGAATGGGTTCGTTCTGAAATTCGGCCTCGCAGGCATCCAAGAGCTCTAACCGCCTTCGATTGACAGGGTTAACTCGCCGTTCAAATACCGCATGAAGAAGCGCCTCCTTCGATTGGAAGTGGTAGTTGACGGACGCGAGGTTTACACCGGCCTCGGCTGTGATGGTCCGGAGCGAAGTGGCTTCGAACCCGCAGTCGGCGAAGAGCCGTTCGGCGACATCCAGGATGCGGTCTTTTGTGGTGATTGGCGGTTCAGTCATACAAACGAACGATTGAAACAAACGTTTGATTCATTCTGTCACGGTTTCCCCGCGGTGGCAAGAGTTTTCTTGCATTCCCCAGGCCATCCGGCACAAAGTGGGTCATGGCTTCCACTCCTTGGGATGTTTGGTTACAGCGCTGGCAGAGGGCTGGTCTACTGGACGCTGAAGTTGCCGCTCGAATCCGGGAGTTTGAACAATCCAGTCCGGAGACCACCCGCCTGCGATGGCCGGTCCTGGTGGCACTCGTCTTCGGCGGCATTCTTCTCAGTGCTGGTGTCCTGCTCTTTGTGGCGGCTCATTGGGACAACATCTCACCCGCCGCTCGCATGGCCATCGTGCTGGCGATGGTCGCGCTGTTTCACGGAACGGGCATCTATGCCGCGGACCGGTTTCGCGCTCTGTCCATTACAATGCACGCCTTGGGAACGGTGGCACTCGGCGCAGGCATCGGATTGGCTGGACAGATCTTCAACGTTCAGGAGCACTGGCCAACCGGAATCCTTCTGTGGGCTATCGGAAGCTTGGCTGGCGTCTGGCTGTTGAAACAATGGCCGCAAGTCGCAATGGCGGCGGTGTTGACACCGGCCTGGTTCGCGAGCGAATGGGGAGAGCGGTACTCGCGGCATGGAAAGATGGTCCACGCGTGGCTTCTTCTGGTCGCCATCACCTACTTGACCGCTCGCCGCGGAGAGGATGGCTCTACCTGGCGGAAGTGCCTCACCTGGATCGGCGGCCTGTCGCTGATCCCGCAGGCGATTGCTGTGGGATTGCCCGAATGGCGCGATCTGGAGGCTATCCCCGCCCTGTTGTCGTCGCTGCCTGTGCTCGCCTTAGCGTGGTTCCTGCGAAGGGAAGCCGCCTGGATGAACCTCGCCGCGGCGGTTTGGGTCCTGATCTACGCTGTGTTGTCCGCCGAGCGCGAGTGGATCCCCGTCTACGCCTGGGCTGGGCTGGGCTCGGTTGGCCTGGTTGCCTGGGGCATCTTTGAATCGCGAGCCGAGCGCGTCAACGTGGGGATGGCAGGTTTCGTCATCACAGTGATGTTTTTCTACTTCTCCACTCTGATGGACAAACTGGACCGGTCGTTGAGTCTGATTGTCCTGGGTGTGCTGTTCCTGGGTGGAGGCTGGCAGTTGGAGCGGTTGCGGCGGCGATTGGTGGATCGCATACAGAAAGGAGGCGCTCAATGAAAAAGGGCGTCATACTGCTGGCCATTCAATTGGCGCTTGTGCTGAGCGTCGCCGCTAAGTACTCGCTCGATCGGGAAACACTGCCGAAACAGTGGTTCAAGACTGCGCCGTACGATCCGGACCACTGGCTGCGCGGACGCTATGTGCGTTTCCGTGTGGAGGACTGCCCACCTGCGAATTGCCAGACCAGCAACTGGCAGGTGCTGGTCTTCTACATTCCCGAGCATGTACCCGATCCTTCCCTACGGGCGCCGGGCGAGGAGCTTTGGGTGGAAGCTACTATTCCGCGTAAAGGTCCGCTGCGGCCGGTGCGGCTGGGGGTGAAGAAGGACGGCAACATCGAGCCTTTGAATCTGCGGTGATCAACCCCGGTTTCCCGGTGTGGCGGCGAGGAGTGCTTACCGATTTCGGGGCATGCGTCCGACTCGCTTACGCTCGCGGCTCAGAAACTCATGCGAAATCGCCACAATCGATTCCAACCCACTTCCCTGCGGTAATCCTTACACCTATCGATGCAAAAGGGCGACACGCGATCAGGAGGACTTGGGCAGGCTCGGGTATGCGCAGGAGTTGTTCCGCAGCATGGGCGGGTTTTCGAACTTCGCCATCAGCTTCTCGATTCTGCCAGGGGCGGTTACGCAGTACAGCAGGACAGAGTCTTTGAAGTTGCTTGCGGGAAGGTAGCGAGGGCTAGGCTTGTGCACTCCGTGTCGGGTAGCGTCCAAGAGATTGCAGTATTTGACGTTCCGCGACGCGTCCAGCGGCATTGATGCGAAGCAGAACTGCAGTGACTTCACCGATCAACGTTAAAGGCTCGATCACGGGACCGGCCAGAACAAAGTGATCGTCCCAGAGATCCTTTCTTGGATCAAAAAGCCGAACGATTTGCCCTGCCCAGTGACGGGAGGCAATGTCGCTGCCTTTGTAGCGATTGCAGATCATGCAAGCGTAGGCGAGATTGTCAGGAGCGTTGGATCCCCCATGTTTGCGGCTGAGAATGTGGTCTACTTCGTGTGAGAATCCTGTGTCATCGGCGGAGATCAGACAGTATTCACAGCGATCACCCGCTCGCAAAGCGACAAGCCGTCGCACTGCAGCGGGAGTTTGTTCAGCCACGGGAGAGTATCTGCAGCGCGCGCGCCTTTGCCATTCTCAGAATGTGTTCCAGTTGGACGAAGTAGTCCAACTCGGCTTTCTCCTCCGGCGTCAAGGCATCATCCTTCTCCCGGGCAATCAGGTCGGCGACGCGCTGTTGCGCTTCCGGTGACGGGCGATAGTTGACTACTGACTCAGGCGTGGTTCCAGTCGCGATGAAATCGATGATTTCGAGGTATGCAGGATGAGCCGCTGGCATTCTTAGCGCCCTTCTGCAAACAGTATATCCTGCGCGTCTCCCTGCGGTATCCTTACACCTATCGATGCAAAAGGCGACACGCGATCAGGAAGACCTGGGCAGGTTTGGGTACGCGCAGGAACTGTTCCGCAGCATGGGCGGGTTTTCGAACTTCGCCATCAGCTTCTCGATCATCTCGATTCTGACCGGGGCGGTGACGCTGTACGGCTACGGGTTGGAGATGGGTGGTCCGCTGGAGATGTCGCTGGGATGGCCCATCGCCACTTTGTTCACTCTCGCCATCGCAGCCAGCATGGCGGAGTTGTGTTCGGCGTATCCCACCAGCGGGGCGATGTATCACTGGGCGGCGGATCTCGGCGGGCCGGCGTGGGGATGGTTTACGGCGTGGCTGAATATTTTCGGATTGATCGCGGCGCTCGCGGGTATCGACTACAGTTGCGCGCAGTTCATCCTTCCGTTTCTCGGTTTACCGCTTACGCCACTGAACCTCTTTGCGATGCTGGCGTTCATTCTGCTCACGCAGACGTTGTTGAACCAGTACAGCGTCAAGCTCGTGGCCTGGCTCAACGATGGCAGCGTCACAGTCCACATTCTTGGGGTACTCGTGCTGGTGGGGGCGGTGTTCTTTCTGGCGCCAAAGCAGCCGGTTGCGTTTTTAGGCGAGGCAGTGAACAGCAACGGCCGCAGTCCTTATCTGTGGGCCTTTGCTCTTGGCCTGCTTCAGGCACAGTGGACTTTCACCGGATTCGACGCTTCGGCACACATGACGGAGGAGACCGAAGACCCGCGGCGCAGGGCACCATGGGGGATCGTCCTTTCCGTCGCCGTAAGCGGAGTGGTGGGATACCTGATGCTGATTGCCCTGACGCTGGCAATTCCCAGCATCTCGCAAGTGTTGGGAGCCAAGGACGCCGGTGGCAATCCGGTGCCGGCGGCCATCGCCGTGCTGCAGCTTTCCCTCGGCGCCAAGGCCGGCAACGCGCTGGCGGCGCTGGCCTCAATGGCGATGTGGTTTTGCGGGCTTTCCACCATCACTTCCGGTTCACGCACGTTATATGCGCTGGCTCGCGACCACGGCACTCCCGCGTCGGATTGGCTTCGCGAGGTGAATGCCACGCACGGGACCCCCGGCCCGGCCATCTGGATGATGGCGATTGCGGCGCTGGCTGCCATGGCGTGGACTGGCGCAATCCCCGTAGTGACCTCATTCAGCACGGTGGCTTTGTATGTGGCCTACCTCATCCCCCTGATTCTCACTTTGCGGCGCGATGACTGGCGCAAGGAAGCCGTGTGGAACCTGGGACGCTATTCGCGTTTCGTGCACTGGGTGGCAATCGGCTACACTGTTGTGGTTTGCTTCGTTCTCGTGATGCCGCCCAATGAACTCGCCGGGCGGACTCTGGTTGCCCTGTTGTGCTTCCTGGCCGCTCTGTACCGCGTGGAAGCGCGCAAGAAATACAAGGGGCCGGAGTGGACCGGGCGGCGCCACTGATCGGACCTGACATCGGACCTGACAAATGACACTTTCGGACATTCTCAAGCGGTTTGAGGAACATCGGATCGAGCGCGTGAAAGTGGGTGTGTTCGACATCGACTGCATCCTGCGCGGCAAGTACATCAGCATGGAGAAATTCCGGTCGGCGGCGGAGGGCGGGCTCGGGTTCTGCGATGTCATCTTCGGATGGGACAGCGCCGATGTGCTGTACGACAACGTGAAGATCACCGGGTGGCACACGGGATATCCGGATGCACCCGCGGGCGTGGATCTGTCCAGCTTCCGGCTCATTCCGTGGGAACCTGGCACGGCGTTCTTTCTGCTTGACATGCAAACGCCAACGGGCGAGCCGCTCTCCGTTGCCCCGCGGCAGTTACTGCAGCGCGTGGTAAGAGAGTGTGAAGGGCGCGGCTTGACGCCGTATTTCGCGGCCGAGTACGAATTCTGGTTGTTTCAGGAGAGCGCGGAATCGCTGCGCGACAAGGGGTTTCGCAACTTGAAGCCGCTGTCCCCGGGGATGTTCGGATACAGCGTGTTGCGTGCATCGCAGAACGCGCCGCTGGTGCTCGATCTGATGGCGCAGTTGAATGCGTTTGATGTTCCGCTGGAAGGGTTTCATACCGAGACGGGGCCGGGTGTCTATGAGGCGGCGATCAACGTTGACGGGGCGCTTGCGGCGGCGGACAAAGCGGCGCTGTTCAAGACCGGAGTGAAGGAAATCTGCGCGCGGCACAACGTGACGCCGACATTCATGGCGAAGTGGAATGCGGATCTGCCGGGGTCGAGCGGGCATCTGCACCAGAGCTTGTGGGGCGGCAACCCAGCGAAGAATCTGTTCCATTCCGTCAATGGCGACGGCATGTCCGATCTGATGAAGCACTACATCGCGGGCCTGGTGCACAACATGTCGGCTCTGCAGTTGATGTTTTGTCCCACCGTGAACTCGTACAAGCGCACGGTACCGGGAACATGGGCTCCGGTGAATGCCACGTGGGGCGTGGATACACGGACCTGCTCCGTGCGCGCCATTCCGGGGAGCGCGAAGGGTACACGCGTCGAGCTGCGGCTGACCGGAGCGGACATCAACCCGTATCTGGCCATGGCGGCCGCACTGGCTGCCGGGTTGGACGGCGTGGAACGGAAACTGGAATTGCCTCCCGCGGTGACGAATGCGTATGAGTCGAAGGACTCGCCGGCGCTGGCGCGGAATCTGCGCGAGGCCACTGACAGGTTCCGCGAAAGCGCGCTGGCACGCCACTTGTTCGGCGATGTGTTTGTCGATCACTTTGCGGCGACACGCGAATGGGAAGCGCGGCAGTACGAGCGGGCTGTCACCGATTGGGAATTAGCACGATATTTGGAATCCATATGATCTCGAACTTTTCTTTTCCTACCAGGATTGTGTTTGGACCGGGAGCGATTGAACGGCTGCCCGAAGAGATGGCTGCGCGCGGCATGAAGCGGCCACTGCTGGTGACTGATGCGGGATTGGCGAAGACCGCCGTGCTGGAGCGCGTGCAGCGCTACGCACCGGGCTCGGTGTTGTACACGGGCGTTGATCCGAACCCCACCGAGAAGAACGTACTCGAAGGGACGGCGTTCTACAAGGAGCAGGGCTGCGATAGCGTGATCGGCTTGGGTGGCGGGTCGCCGCTGGATGCCGCGAAGGCGATCCGGTTAAAGGCCACGCATGATCTGCCGCTCGCCGAATACGACGACCTGATCGACGGATGGAAGAAAGTGTCGGCGGATGTGCCTCCGTTTATCGCCATTGCGACTACGGCGGGGACGGGCAGTGAAGTCGGCCGGTCCACAGTGATCACAATCGCGAAGACGAATCGCAAGACCGTGATCTTCAGCCCTTTTCTCATCCCGTCGGTGGCGTTGAACGATCCCGAGTTGACGATTGATCTGCCGCCCGGTGTGACAGCCGGTACCGGCATGGACGCCTACACGCACAACGTGGAAAGCTACCTCGCTAAGGGCTTCCATCCGCTGTGCGATGCGATTGCGCTGGAAGGGACGCGGCTGGCGTCGGAAAACCTGCCCCTGGTGATGGACAATCCGCGCAATGTGGAAGCGCGCGGGTTAATGATGATGTCGTCGATGATGGGCGCCATCGCGTTCCAGAAGGGCCTGGGCGCAACGCACTCTCTGGCCCATCCGCTGTCGAGTGAGTTTGGTATGCATCACGGGACTGCGAACGCGGTGCTGCTGCCCTACGTGCTGGAGTTCAATCGCGAGGCGAGCCGGGAGCGGTTGGCGACGCTGGCGCGCCAGGCCGGAGTGGCGGATCTGATCGAGCGGACAAGGGAGTTGAACGGGCTGTGCAGAATTGCCCTGCGGCTGCGGGACTACGGCATTCCGGAAGATTCGCTGCCGATGCTGGCGGGGAAGGCGATTGAAGACGGCTGCCACTTGTCGAATCCGCGGCCTTGCTCTGTGGACGATTTGTTGATGCTCTACCGGCAGGCCTGGTAGGCACGCAGATACAATGAAGCGATGCTGCGTTTCGTAATTGGCTTCGTTTTGGCGGCGGCCCTTCTGATGGCGCAAATGAGGACCGATTTGCTGTACCCCAAGGGTGCTCCCAATGCGGTGGGCGATACCGACGCCGACAAGCCGTCCCTCACCTACTATCTTGCCGATAAGGCGAAGGCGAATGGCACCGCCGTTGTGGTGTGCCCTGGCGGCGGATATCGGAATCTCGCCACGGATCACGAGGGCAAGCAGATCGCCGAGTGGTTGAACGCGCGCGGCGTGTCGGCGTTCCTACTGAAATACCGGCTGGGGCCGCGGTATCATCACCCGTCGATGATGAATGATGTTCACCGGGCTGTGCGGATGGTTCGTTCGCAGGCGCCGGAGTTGGGCGTGAAGCCGGACCGGATCGGTGTCTGGGGCTTTTCGGCCGGTGGTCACCTGGCGTCGACTGCGGCGACGCATTTCGAAGAAGGGAGGGCGGACGCGGCGGATCCCACGGACCGTGTGAGCACGCGCCCCGATTTCGCCATTCTTTCTTATCCAGTAATTTCGTTCACCACCGAGTATGTTCATAAGGGATCTCGCGACAATCTGCTCGGGCCGAATCCGGATGCGAAGCTCGTCGAATCGTTGTCGAACGAACTGCAGGTGACTGCGCGTACTCCGCCGACGTTCCTGTTCCATACCACCGAGGACAAGGGTGTGCCGCCGCAGAACAGCATTCTGTTCTACCTGGCGTTGCGCAAGGTGGGAGTTTCGGCGGAAATGCACATCTACGAGAAAGGGCCGCACGGGGTGGGTCTGGCGCAGAAGGACCCGGTGCTGTCGACGTGGCCTGCGCGGCTGGAACAGTGGATGCGGGTGCACGGGTGGCTGCCGTAATCCGAGGGAATTGCACGCTTTGCGGGGTAGAAACGTCAAACTGAGTGTCAGCATGAAGCGATTGGCGCTATTAACGGGGATTCTGTGCTCGCGGGTCTGGGGCGGCGAGTTTGCCGTGCTCGAGAGCGGATTTCGAATGAAGATTGACCGCCATGAGCGGGCAGGCTCGATGATCCGTCTGTATACCTCCGCCGACGGATACATCGAGCTGCCCGCCTCCTCCGTCGTCACCATCGATCCGGAGGACTATGTGCCGCTACCGCCCTCTAAGCCCGAATCCGCGGCGGCGGCTCCCCTTATTCAGGAGCCTGTTCAGCAGCCTCGCAAACAAATCGATCCTAAAGAACTTGTGGAGCAGGCCGCGGTAAACAACGGCCTGCCCCCTTCTTTCCTGCATCTCGTCGCCCGGCAGGAATCGGGCTACAGACAGGATGCCGTGTCGAGCAAAGGCGCGATCGGCATTATGCAGCTCATGCCGGGAACAGCGGCCGCATTGGACGCCGATCCGCATGATCCGGCGCAGAACGTGGAAGCCGGCGCGCGGCTGCTTCGCGATCTGCTGGTGCAATATCAGGGGTATCCTGATCAGGTCCGGCGTGCTCTGGCGGCTTACAACGCCGGGCCGGGAGCGGTTCAGAGGTTCAACGGGGTTCCCCCGTACGCGGAAACCCAGAATTACGTGAACCGCATCGTGGAGGCCTATCGTAAGACCCTACCGCCGGCGCCTGCGGCGAGGAATTAGGCAGCGAGCTCGTCCTCATCCATCAGCGACAGACACTCCATCGCCAACGAATCGGAGGATTCGCGTCCCCGCACGCAGATTACGGCTCCCGGCCCCACCTGGCCCTTGGCCACCATCGCGGCGATCGGCTGAATCAGATTGCGATGGACAGTCCGTTTCAGCTCGCGGGCACCGTACTCGGAGCTGGTTCCTCGTTTCATGAGAAACTCACGGGCGCCTTTTGACAACTCGATGTTGAAGGCTCGCGGCCCCATGCGTAGCAACACGTGCCGGCGGAACTCCTCCAGCAAGTGGTCGAGGATGCGGTTGAGCGCGCCGGCGTCCAACGGCTGATAGGTGTTGATGACATCAATGCGGTTGACAAACTCGGGAGAGAACCGCTTCTTCACTGCCGTGAGTGCGATACTTTCGAGTTTCCGTTTCATATTCTTGCGCGGCCCGTGGTCCACCAGCGAATCGAAGCCGAATTCCGGGCGCAGCTCTCTGGACATGCCGCGAGCTCCAAGGTTCGACGTCAGGAAAACCAGGCTGCGCTCGAAATTGACGGTGGTGTTGTCGCCCAGCCGCAGGGTGGCTTTGTCGAGCACGCCGAGGAGCAGCCGGTTGAGCGAGGGAGCCGCTTTTTCGATTTCGTCAAAGAGAACGATGGACAAGTTCGAACGCTCGCTGGTGACCGCATTCAACTTCTGCTGCGTCAACAGCGGGGTTGTCTCGCGGTGGCCCAGGTATCCGGGAGGCGCGCCGATCAGCTTCGCCACTTCATGATCGAGCTGGAACTCACCGCAATCGATACGGAGCAGGTTCCGCTCACTGCCATGGATGGCTTCAGCGAGCGCTTCGACAGTTTTCGTTTTTCCCGTGCCGGTGGGGCCGAGCAGCAGGAAGATGCCGACGGGACGGCCTTCCGGTGCGAGGCCGGCCTCGTACATCTGCACATAAGGAACGATCGATTGAAGGGAGGATTGCTGTCCAATGATTCTTTCAGAAAGAGTGGCAAGCAGGTCAGCCGGCTCGGCGGCGGCTTTTCGATTGCGAGGGGTCTGGGTGAGGGGTCGCATAAGGATTCTCTCTGATTGAAGATTCTCAGGCGGACGCGCAGCACACCCTCGAACAGAATTCGCATCTCATTGATGTTGAAGGAGAAAAAAAATTCAATCGACGGTGATGGGGCTCGGTACCCACCTACACTCGACGGAATAGAGTGGAATGAAGGAATTTTAATTGGCTCTTAAGGGCGGGTTCATGTGGGGTGTGAGATTATTGTTTCGAAGACGATTCCAGTCGTCATAATTCCACCAGGAGATAGCCACTCAACATGAAGAAACTCATGAGCATCATGCTCGGCCTCACACTGCTCGTCGGCACTGCCGCTGCCACGTTCGGCGCCACCAACGAGAAGAAGGAAGAGAAGAAGGAAAAGAAAAAGAAGAAGGAAAAGAAGAAGGAAGTTCGCTAGTCTTCTCCCGCTTCTGAGAATTCAGCACGCCGCGTTGGAGCTGGTCAGCCCAGTCTCCTGCGCGGCGTTTGGTTTTTCACGCCTTGCCAGACGCCTTACGTCAACTCGGGCCCAGCCCGGATGTTTCCGCGATGGATGCGTTACCAACGCCATTGCGGATGCATGCGGATCCGTATCACTTGGGGCGCGATGTGACCATCGCCATGGTGGACTCGGGCTTCTATCCGCATCGGGATTTGACGGAGCCGGTGAACCGTATCCGGGCGTGGGTGGATGCAACCGGGGAACCGGTCCAGGCACGGTTCTTTTCGGCGTCCGAGCAGCCGCGTTGGCCCGGTTGGGAGGAAGGCCATCCCACGCAGTGGCACGGGACGATGACCAGTGTGGTTGCGGCTGGAAACGGAAAAAGCAGCCAGGGTTTGTACCGCGGATTGGCGAGCGAGGCTGGAGTGGTGCTCATCCAGGTAGCGGAGCCGACCGGACGGATACGGGACGGCGCGATTTTGAGGGCACAGCGATGGCTGGCAGTGCATGCCGCGCGGCTGCGGGTGCGGGTGGTGAACCTTTCAGTGGCTGGTGACGAACCGGGTTCGCCCAAGAATCCGATTGACCGCGCAGTGACAGAGCTGGTACATCGCGGGGCGGTGGTGGTTGCCGCTTCCGGCAATGACGGCGTGCGGCGGCTGCTTCCTCCCGCCACGTGTCCGGACGCGATTACCGTGGGGGGGTTGGATGAGCAAAACACGCTGGACCGCTCGCGGAGACTGGTCTGGCATTCCAACTACGGCGAGTCGATCATCGGGTCTTTAAAGCCGGAACTTGTGGCGCCATCGATTTCGGTGGTGGGCCCGATCCTGCCGGGTACCGCTGATCACGCCGAGGCGAAGGAACTGTTCGAGCGCCGGGCGGCACGCAAACCCGAAATAGAGTCGCTGATTCAGGAGAAGAAGCTGATCACACCGCACTACAAGATGGTGGAAGGGACAAGCTTCGCCGCTCCGATCGTATCCTCGACGGTGGCGTGCATGTTGGAGGCGAATCCGTCGCTGACGCCGCAGTTGGTGCGGCAGTGCCTGGCTCAGGCGTGCAGCAGGATATCGGGAGCGCCAGCGGAACAACAGGGTCTGGGCGCAATTGACTCGGGGCAGGCTGTGTCACAGGCCTTACGCGCCAAGGGCGGAGTAATGGAAGGCTTCTCGCCATCGCCCTGTCTGACGCCGCAGGGGACGATGTTCCTGTTGCGGCACAATTCGGCGACGCTGGTGGAGGTCTTTGGGAGCTGGAACGGTTGGGTGAGTGGGATCGTGGCGCGGCAACTGCGGCCGGGCTTGTGGAGAGCCTTCGCGCCTCATTTGCGGCCGGGACGTTATATCTACAAATTCCTCGTGGATCACCGCTGGATGGAAGATCCGGCCAATCCCCGGCGGATTCCGGATCAGCACGGAGGCTACAACTCGGTGCTCCTGATCGACGCCAGAGGTTAGGATGGAAGGATGCGGCTCGTTGCTCTAGTATTGCTCATCGCCGGGGTGGTTAGCGGTGAATCCACCTACCGCGAATGGCAAGCTATAGGTGGGTATGCGGCGCGGACTCCTATGCCGTTTCGCGCGGCCGGTCTTTATTGCGAGCAGGATGCGCGTGCGCGGGCTTCCACGGATGGGAACACATGGAGCGAGTGGATTACCGTTCCTCACGAGCACGATGGAGCACTGGTTTACTTCGGCGAGCTGCAGCGGTATCTGGAAACGGATCGTGACTGCCGGGTTGGTTTGATTGATGCGGGAGTAACCACGACTGTCGCCGTAAGTCCTAAACAGCGAGCGCGCAGGGCGGAGATGCCGCCAGTTGTGACGCGAGAGGAGTGGGGATGTACGCCCCAAACGTGCCCCTCGCCATCAGCGCCATCCTACACGACAGTGACCCATCTGGTGGTGCACCACAGCGCCGGCGGAAACACTTCGCAGGACTGGCCGGGAGTGGTGCGGTCGATCTGGGTTCTTCATGTGCGAGGGAACGGTTGGAACGACATCGGATACAACTACCTGATTGATCCGAATGGCGTGCTCTATGAGGGCCGCGCCGGCGGCGATGGAGTGCTTGGGGCCCACTTTTCCGGAGTGAACGGCGGAACGATGGGCGTGTGTATGCTCGGCACGTTCTCGGCTCTTGCGCCGCAAACGGCCTCGATGGAGACTTTGCGGGATCTGCTGGTAGCGCAGGCGCTCCGGTGGAAGCTCGATCCTGGCGGGAGAGCCGTGCACGCGGCAAGCGGGTTGACACTGAACGTGATCAGCGGACATCGTGACGCCGGGCTGTCTGCGCGTGCTACCAGCACTACGGAGTGTCCAGGCAATGGGGTGTACACGCTGCTGCCGGCGCTGCGTCGTGAAGCGAGGGCGCTGACGGAAGGCGATTGTCCGCTAGAGGTCTCGCGGCCTTACTTCTGCGCGGCCGGTGTTGGCGCGTCCGTGGTTGTCGAATACACTCTGCCGGAAGGTTGCAGTTCGAAGATCAACGGAAAAAGCGACTGGATCGATGTGGAACTGGGCGCTTACCACGTGGCGCTGCATCCGCGGAGCAATCCAGGCGCTGCGCGACTGGGGTTTGTGACGCTCGACAATCAAAAGATCGAAGTGGCGCAATCGGGCGCGGAAGGACCGGAGCCGCCATGCATCGATTTTCACGGTGTGCTGAATTCGGCAACCTTTGACGAAAGGCCGTTGGGACGAGGGGCTGCGTTTTCTGTGTTCGGGACAGGGCTTACGGAGAATGCGAAGGTTAGCATCAATGGGCGAGAGGCGGCGATTCTGACGGCCGAAGAAGGACGAATCAACGCCGTGTTGCCCGAGCCGACGAATACGGGATCGGCACGAATCAGCATCACCAGCAACGGACTCACTTCGCCCGAGCGTTTGATTTGGGTGACGGAATCTGCGCCCGCTATCTTCTTTGCCGAAGGGCCGGCGAGGGCGGGCGATACCGTAAATGTCTACCTCACAGGGGTGGGACGCGGCACACCGCCGTGGTCAAGCAACATCGGCGCGAAGGTCGCATTGGCGGCTGTGGCGGAGTTGCCAGGGGTGTGGGAGGCGCGAATCCAATTGCCGGACGATATCGCTGAAGGGGAATATGATTTGACGTTGACCGTTTCTGGCAACACGAGCCCTCCAACAAAACTCCAAGTGGTACGCTGAGGCCGTAGGAGGCCTTCTATGCTCTCTTCTCCGCGGGGCCGGGCTTGGGTGGTTCTGGCCCTGGCGATTGCTCTCCACGTTGCGGACGAGGCCCTCACCGGGTTCCTCTCCGTCTACAATCCCACCGTATTGGAACTGCAGCGGCGTTTGGGGTGGTGGCCCATGCCGGTGTTCACCTTCGAGGGCTGGCTGTCGGGACTGGTGATTGCGGTGTTGTTGCTGCTGGCGCTGACTCCGTTTGCCGCGCGCAACTCCGGGTGGTGGCGTAAGGCCGCGTACGTGCTTGCGGTGTTGATGATCGCCAACGCCGCGGGTCACACGTTGGGAACGATCTTTGGGAGGACCTTTGCCGAGGTCCAGTTCAGCCGCCCGATGCCCGGCTTCTACTCTTCGCCGCTGCTGCTGGCGGCGTCTGTGTACCTGATGGTGCAACTGAGGAAGCCGGCGGGGATAAGGGTGATCACTTAGGGGGATAGGGCGACAAAGCGCTTGCATTGGGGCGGCACACGCTGCATACTATACACATGAAACGTACGAATGTTGTGTTAGATGGAGATTTGTTGGACGAAGCCACCAGGGTCTTGGGTCAAAAGACCTACTCCGGCGCGATCAACCAGGCGTTGGAGGAAGTGACGCGGATGCGCAAGGTGCAGGCATTGGCGAAGCATTTTGGGTCGGGGTTGTGGGAAGGCAATTTGGCGGAGATGCGGGGCGACGATCCGCCTCCGTCACCGGCGCCGCTATCCCGCAAGAAATCGACATCCCGCTAGTATGTTGCTCATCGACAGTTCGGTGTGGATCGAGCTCATTAATGGCGGCATTCGCGGGGTTGGGCCGGAGGAACTGATCGTGGCGGTGACGTGTCCACCGGTGACGCAGGAAGTACTGCAGGGGCTGCGCCAGGACCGGCGGTCGGACGAGGTCCGGGAGTCGTTTCTGGCGATGAAGCACCTATGCGACCCGGTGCCTCTGGGGCTGTATTTGCAGGCCGCGGAGATCTACCGGGAAGGACGGCGGCGCGGATTCACCATCCGGTCGGCGAAGGATTGCCTGATCGCTGCGATCGCGATTGAGACACAGACGGCGGTGTGGCACCGGGACCGCGACTTCGAGATCATCAGCCGGTACACTCGCTTGACGGCGTTCCAGGAATCGCCATTCCGCCGCTGAAAGCGCCGCCTGAAGAGGCACCTGTTATAAACTGTCCAGATGCAACCTGGGCGGCTGTTTACAGCCAGTTGTCTCGCACTGATCACCACGTCGATGGTTTTTTCCATTCGCGGGGATATTCTTGACGCGCTGAGCGCGGGTTTTCATTTGACGAAAGAGCAGACGGGTCTGGTACTGAGTCCCGCGTTTTGGGGATTCACGCTGTCGATTATTATTGGTGGTTCGCTGGTGGACTTGTTCGGAATGCGGCGTCTGTTGGCGCTATCGGGCTGGGGATACATCGTTGCGGTTGCGGCAATCCTGTTTGCGCCACGCCCTTCCGGGGCGGTAGTGAGTTTGTTCTCAGACCCCGGCACCCTCATCCTATACGCGGCAATGCTGACGCTTGGTCTTTCACAAGGGCTGGTGGAAGGGGTGATCAACCCGCTCTGCGCAACGCTCTATCCGGATGACAAGACGGCGAAGATGAACGTGCTGCATGCCTGGTGGCCGGGAGGGCTGATCATCGGCGGGTTGACTGCATTCGCCATCACGAAAGTGATGGGACTCGACGCCAAGGACGTTGGCGCTTCGCTGGCGACCATGGGCTGGCAGGTGAAGTTCGCCACCATCATCGTTCCCGCGATTGGGTACTTGTTCCTCATCCGTGGGCAGAACTTCCCCGCGACGGAACGCGTTGCGGCCGGGATCACCAATTCAGAAATGCTGCGCGAAGCATGGCGGCCGTTGTTCCTTCTGCTTTGGATCTGCATGTGGATGACTGCGGCAACTGAGCTTGGCCCCGACCAGTGGGTTGGGTCGCTGATCGGAAGCCTGACGGGGATGCAGGGGATTCTGATTCTGGTGTACACGGCCGGGCTGATGTTCCTGATGCGGTTCTTTGGCGGGGCCATCGCGCATAAGATTTCGCCGTTCACGGTGCTCACCGCTTCGGCTGTGCTCTCGGCGGCCGGCCTGTTCCTGCTCGGCGGAGTGAAATCGCCGTCTGAGGCGTTCCTCGCGGCGACTGTGTTCGGCATCGGAAAGACCTACTTCTGGCCTACGATGCTCGGCGTGACGAGTGAGTTGTTCCCGCGCGGCGGCGCGTTGCTGCTCGCCATCATGGGCGGCACCGGGAATCTCGCCGTGGCGTTTGTGCTGCCGGTGATGGGCGGCTGGTATGACACGGCGGGCGCTGCCGCGGCATTCCGTTATGTCGGGATTCTGCCGATGGTGTTGGTATTCGTGTTCGCGGGGCTGTTCTACTTCTTTAAGGCGCGGGGCGGATATAAGCCGGTGCATATTGACCACACAGCGGTGGCAGCCGCCGGTGCGGATTAAGCCTTTTCGAAGACGAGTTTCATCTTGACTTCATTGCCATCGTAGATGATGGTGACCGCGAAGGTCAGCGTCTTGCCGCCGGCGGACAAAGTGGCGCGCTCATTCTGCTGGATGGGGCCGGCGGGAGTGTTCCGGGTCGTCATGATCAACAGCGTCGCGCCATCCCATCGGGCGGAGCCGGAAGCGTCGTTGCCGCCCATCTGAAACCTGGCTTCCTTGCCGTCGGTGGTGAGTGTGAACTCCGCCTGCACTTGCTGGCCGCCGCGCTGTTGGATGGTCGTGATCGTAAGCGACGGCTCCTGGTGGCGGATCCTGCGAATCCAGCGATCGGGCGGGGGTTGCGGGCCAAGGTCGCTTTTGGCGAAGTTGAGCTGCCATTCTCCGGTCAGATTGGGGTGGGACTCGGCAGCCAGGGCCGATGACAGAGCCAGGAAAGAACGTCTGGTGTAGGGCATCGTTGGCAACTGACCCTTAGGATACAATGAACGCTACGCATGCATGGGGAAACGGCGGAAGTCTACGATGAGTTGCGCAAGATAGCGGCAATCCATCTGAGCCGGTCGGCACGCCAGCCCAGCCTGCAGGCGACGCAGCTTGTCCACGAAGCGTGGATCCGGCTGGCCGATAAGGGTTGGAAGAGCAAGACGCATTTTCTGGCGCTGGCTTCGCGGACGATGCGAATGGTGTTGATCGATTCCATCCGGGCGAGGATGGCGGCGAAGCGGCAAGGCAGCATGGAGCGCATAGAACTGGCGCCTGGCTTTGAGCTGGCCACACCGGAGATGCCGCTCTCCGTCGACCAGTTGTTGGAGCTCGACCGGGCGCTCGACGAACTGGGAGCAGAGGACGAGCGCAAGGCACGAATCATCGAAATGCACTTCTTTGCCGGGCTCGAATTCCAGGAAATCGCCGAAGCGTTGGAAATTTCTTTGTCCACTGTGAAACGCGACTGGCAGTTTTCACGAGCTTGGTTGTATGCACGGCTGAGGGGCCGGGGCGATGATGAAGCGCGAGACAACAATCCACGAACTGGAAACACTCTATAACGCGGCGAGTGAACTGAAGGGCGATGAACGCCGGAAGTTTCTCGATACGGCGTGCGCGGGCCGGTCGGCGCTGCGGCGGCAACTGGAGCAGATGCTTTCCACCGATACGGCATTCCTCTCTGAGAGCTTGCTCAGTCAGGCATTGCGCAGCGAGCAGGTAACGCAGATCGGGCGGTGGCGGGTCAAGAATCAGATCGGCGAGGGCGGCTTGGGAATCGTGTACCGGGCCGAGACTGTCGATGATGGCGTGACCATGGAGGCTGCGGTGAAGATCCTGCGGCCGGGCTTCGACAGCGGCATGTTTCGCGGACGGTTCCAGCAGGAACGCCAGATTCTGGCGAGCCTTAGCCACCCCGGCATCGCGCGATTCATGGATTGCGGGGCGGATGAGGAGGGCCGGTCGTGTCTCGCAATGGAATTCGTTTCCGGCGAGCTCCTCGCAGACGTGCTTGAGAAGAGCACGCTGACACTTCGGCAGAAGGTGGATTTGTTTGCCGGCGTGGCGCAGGCCGTCCAGTATCTGCATTCGCGGCTGGTGGTGCACGGCGATATCAAGCCGGGCAACGTCATGGTGACTCCGGAAAGGACATCGAAGCTGCTCGACTTTGGCACTGCGAGGTTGTTGGGCGGTGATGCTCCATCCACCGAAATTACCCGCATGATGCTGACGCCGCACTACGCGAGCCCGGAGCAGAAGCGCGGCGAAGGGCCATCAGTGGCGAGTGACATTTATTCGTTGGGGCGGCTGCTTCAGGAGATGTGGGGAGCGGAGAAACCGGAAGGCGACCTGGCGGCAATTGCGAACAGATGCGTTGCTGGGGAGGTGGATGCCCGCTATCCCTCAGTGGGTACCCTGATCGAGGATCTGGAGCGGTGGCGCGCGGGCTACCCGGTCCGTGCCCGGCGTCAAACCCTACTGTACTCGGCGAGCCGTTTCGCTCGGCGGCAATGGCACGTCGTTGGGTTGACCACTCTATTGATCGCTTCGCTGGCGATCGGGTGGATGAACTCGTTGCGGAGCGCCGACGAAGCACGAAGGCTTGCGTCGGAGGCCCAACGATCGGCGGAAGAAGCGCGGCAGTCGGCGGCGGAAGCGGGCCGTCAGACCGAGTTGGCGCGATTCACTGCGATTGAGAGCGACCGTCAAAAGTCGCGGGCGGAAGCAGCGTCGACACAGGCTCTGGACAGCGCCACGCGCTACCGCAGGCTGCTGGAGCAAATGCTGGACGAAGACGCGGGATCGGCCAAGCCAGGTCCGGCCGGCGAGGCTACCGTAGTGTTGGAGCGCGGCTTCGGGGTGTTGATCCAGCAGTTGGAGAAGGAGAACGCCGCGCTCGGGGAACTGGCCACGGCTTGGCGGCGTTTGGGCTCGTTGCAGTGTAAACGCGGGGACTACACGCGTGGACTGGTCTCGCTGAGGAAGTCGATCCATTATGCCGGTGAGTGGCGGCAGCGTAGTCCATCGGCTGAATCCAGGACAGCGGAGGTGATGAACCGCCTGCACCTGGTACAGCAGTTGACGTTGCGCAGGAACTTCAGTGCTGCACAGGCCGAGGGCAGCCTGGTGCTGGCGCTGTTCGAGAACCTGCCCGGGAGCGAGAAGGAGGCGCTGATGGGGCTTCCTGTGGTGCAGTTTGTGCTGATTATGGCCTCCCAACGGGCGTTTACGGAAGATCGCGCGATCCAGATTCTTTCGTACGTCCTGGAGAAGACGAGCCGTGGACTGAATGGTATCCGCCTGAGGACCGCCGCCGTGTCGCGGCTGGTTGATATCCACAGCAAACGCGGGACGAAGGAAAAACTTCCTCAATTGTGCAAGGAAGCGGAGGAATTGCTGATCGCCGACACGACTGTACGCCGGGTATGCTTCGGACCGAACGGAGATCTTCCGTTCCGGTCTCCCTTGATCACCCAATTGTTGTCAGAGCTGGGAGCAGATGATCAGTCCTACACCAGGAAGTTGCAGGTGGGAGAGATCAGTGCGAATCTGTCAAGGAATTTCCGGACGGCGGGGGCGCCGCGCGAGGCTCTGAGTGCATTGGCGCTGGCACGGAAGGCGCTGGAGGAGTTGACTGCGGTAGATCCAAACGGTCCCGGCGTTGTGGAGTTGCGCCGGCGGTTGGACAGAATGGAGCGGGTTGCGGATTGGAAGGGTAAGAAATAATCGTGACCCTTTTGGGTTAGGTTCCCCGAGATAGAGAGTGAAAGGGCGCGAAAGACGGCTTCGCTACAAACCGAGGAGAACTGATTATGAAACAGACATACTGGAAGACGGCTCTGATGGGCGCCGTATGTGGGCTGATGCTGGCAACAGTGGCGGCGGCCCAGGATCAACTACCTGACGAGATCGCGATCAGCGACCCGCTGACGGTGAAAGCCGGCGAGGACGTGCGTATTGCGATCTTCAATCCGAATGAAGTGCCGGTGAGCATCCGGGTGTTCGCGCACAGCCCGATGGAAGACACTGTTGATGAGAGCGAGGACATCGTAATCGCGGCGGGCAAACTGCGCTTCTTCGATATGAAAACGGTGAAGGAGTTTATCGGGATCATGGGATTCCGCATGTCCCCCGCATCGGGGCGGAACACGGTATTACTAACCGATGTGCTGGTGACGGGTATCAAAGGGTCGGTGCAGCACCGTGGTCCCGGTGGGCAGAGCCAGACCCTGGGGTTGAATCCTTACCGGGTCCGTGGGGGAACGCTGTCGAAGCCCGGTGGGAAGATGGCGGTTTCTTCAGTGTGGGTTATTGGGCCTGCGAATTAGTCTGAAATAATGCGGGAATGAATTCCCGTGTTGCGATTGTCACAGGAGGCGGCGGGAGTGGCTGCGGACGCGCCATTGCCCGCCGTTTGGCTTTGGATGGCTGGGCGGTGGTGGTTTGCGACGTCGACGACGAGGGCGGCATGGAAACCGTGCGGCTGATACAAGGGGACGGTGGACGTGCGGTATCTGTGCATGCCGATGTGGGGGTGGAGAGCGATGTTCGCGGGATGATGGCGTTGGCCGTGCGGGAGTACGGTGGACTGACGTTGTTGGTAAACAACGCATCCGCGCCGTTCGTGCCCGGTGACGGAATGGATCATTGGGTTGCGACAGCGCAGACGGAGTATATCGGCACGTTGTTGTGCACGCGGCATGCGCGCGGGGCAATGGTAACGGGCGGGGCGATCGTGAACGTGGCTTCGATTTCCGGGCTGTGGCACGGGCGGCGGCGTAGCGTGCATGAGGCCCCGGCCTATGATTCGGCGAAGGCGGCGGTGATCCGGTTGACGACGACGCTTGCCGATTGGCGCGAGAAGTTCGGGATTCGTGTAAATTGCCTGGCGCCGGGTTGGATCGCGACGGAGGGTCCACGGGAGTATTGGGAATCGCTGACCCCGGAGCAGCGGGCAGAGCATGGTGTGCCGGCGCGGTTACTCAGCGTTGAGGAGGTAGCCGGGGCGGTGGTTCGCCTGGCCACGGACCAGGATCTGGCGGGACGCGTGATGCTGTGGTGGTCCGACGATTCGCCGCGGCTGATTCACTGGGGAGACCGCGGGTATCGGGAGCGGGACACGCCCTAGTTCCAAATGCCGCCACGCGACTCTGCTGCAGGGCGCAGGAAACGCCTGGGCAAATGTCTCGGGACGGGACAGGCGTTGCCATCGGTATCTCCTTCTTCTTTCATAGCACCCGCTTCACCATAAACACTCCCGCCTGCCTGTCACGCTTTTCAGCCCTCGCCCTGCGCTTTTTCCGTGAGCGATCGCGCCACATGCATTTGCACGAAGCCCACTTGGTTTGTTGGGTTGATGTGTTCCACGTTCATACGGCGCCGGCACCGGATCATCGTCGTATTCGTACTGATCTACCAGTGTGTCAAAGACCCGTCAGGCCGGAAGTACACATTCCGCCGTCCAGGCTGCGTCACTTCGCCGATCTGCGTGAGCTTGCTGAAGTCTGCTGTCACGCCCAATCCCGGCCGGTCGTTCGCATACGCCTTGCCCTCCTTGAAGTCGAGACACTCCGGCAAATGCGCGATTGGCCGCCCGCCGTAGTTGTACTCAAGAATCACAGGGCCGGAATACGTGGACAGACAGTTCACCAGCGCCGCGGTCGAAATCGGACCTGTGAAATGCGGAATGATCCCCACGGCGTGCGTCTCGCACAATGCGGCAGCCTTCATCATCTCGGTGATACCGCCGACATTGGGGATAGTGGCGCGAATGTAGTCGATGTCGTGGTTCTCCACCAGGCGGTTGAAGTCCCACTTCTGGCCCCACTCCTCGCCATGTGTGAGCGGCACAGTGGTCATCTGACGCAGTTTCGGCAGATCCTGATGGGCGTGTTCATCCCGCACCGGATCCTCCACGAAGTACGGTTCGTACTCCTCGATCAGACGGCATGCCCGAACCGCATCGCTGTAATCAAAGCGCTGATGGAAGTCGATGCACCAATCGCCGTTCTCACCCACCCCTTCGCGCACCTCCTTGCACTGCTGTGCCACGCGCCGCACCATCTCATGTGTGTTGTAGACACCGCCGGCGGGCACATCCGCAGCGCCCATCCGGAACGCCCGGTAGCCTGCGTCCATGGTCGCCTTGGCGCGATCCTTCAAGCTCATCCTCGTCTGCCCTGCCTGCTTGCCCTGTGGACGCCCGCCGCCGGTGGCATAGCATTCACAATAGTTGCGCACCGACCCGCCGAGGATCTCATGCACCGGCATCTTCAGCACCTTGCCCTTGATGTCCCACAGCGCGAGATCCATCGCCCCCAACGCGTGGACCTTTTCGCGGCCCGGCGGATAGAACCATGCGATGTACATCTCCTGCCACAGCGCTTCAATGCGGAACGGATTCTTGCCGATGAGCGTCCCCGCGCATTGCTCGAGAGTGTCCTTTGATCCGCCCTCGCCAATGCCGGTGACTCCGATATCGGTCTCCACCGTGCAGATCATGTTGCTCTGATTGAACAGCTCATTCAGATCTGGCGGCTTGTAGATCTTAACTTTGGTGATCTTCGCTTTCGGCAGCGCGGCTTCGGTGACCTGCGGACACAACAGGCTGGCAGCAGCCGGCGCCGCGGAAAGGGATTTGAGGAAGCTTCGGCGATCCATGCAGGTCTTTCTATCAGACGCCAATGCCGCAGTGCAAGACAAAGCGTTACCTTAAGAGGATGCCAAGACGCTGGATTGTCGTGGGCCTGATCTTCGCGGGCATCGTCGTGAGTTACGTCGACCGCGGCAATCTCGGCATCGCCGCGCCCTCCATCATGAAGGAATTCTCCTTCGATCCGAAAGCGATGGGTGTTCTGCTGTCGGCTTTCTTCTGGACCTACGCATTCTTTCAAATCCCCGCCGGCACCATCGTCGACAAATTCGGAATCCGCTGGGTCTACGCCGGGGCGTTTCTGGTGTGGTCGCTCGCTTCGGCTGCCATTGGATTTGGCCGCGGCCTCACCGACATCCTCATCCTGCGGATGTTGCTGGGAATGGCGGAAGCGGTCGGCCCTATCGCCAGCCTCTCCTATATCCGCCGCAACTTTGATGGAGCCGACATCGGCCTGCCCACGGCCATTTACATCGCCGGCCAGAACCTGGGCCCCGCGGCCGGCACGCTGCTCGGGACGCAGTTGATCGAACATTTCGGATGGCGCGCTATGTTCATCTTCACGGGACTGGGCGCACTGGTGTGGCTGCCCGGTTGGATCTGGCTGGCGCCGCGAAATGACGGCCGGGCTCCCACGCCCGCCGGGGCTCCGGCCCCAGTCACTCGCCTGCCCTGGCGCGAGGTCACCTCCTCTCCGGCCTTCTGGGCTACTTCGTTGTGCGTCTTCCTTGCGTCCTATTTCTGGTATTTCCTGCTTACCTGGGTACCCACGTACCTGATCTCCACGCGCGGTTTCTCCACAGCGGAAATGGGGCGGGTGCTCTCTATGCCAATGTTCGCCATGGCCGTGCTCAACATCGCTGCCGGTTTCGTCGCCGATCGCCTGGTGAAGAAAGTTGGCTCCGTGTTTCGTGTGCGGTTGTGGTTCTGCGCAGCGGGCTACCTCGGCTCGGGGGCATTACTGCTATTGCTCGTGTTCCCCAGCCGCGAAGCGGTCCTGCCGATCCTTCTAGTGGCCGTGTGCGCAACTGGAATCGGCAACGCGAACTACTGGTCCATCTCGCAGCACTCCGCTCCCGCGAATCTCGTAGGCAGGACCATCGGGTATCTGAACACCATCTCGCAAATCGCCGGAGCCGCCGCGCCCTTGATTACCGGTTGGATCCTCGGACCCGAGAAGCAATTCGGAATCGCATTATTGATTGCCGGCGTTGCCCCGATGCTGGCCGCGCTCTGTCTCCTCTTCGCCGGCGAAAGAGGCCTGCAAAGCATGAAAGACGCGCTCGCCGGAGCCACCCCCGGTAACCAAGCCGCCGCGCGCGGAACCATATAATCATCCTCCACATGCGCTCCATTCTCATCCTTATCGCTACAATCGTGTCCGCGGGCCTGTCACTCGCGCAGCCTCCGGGCCGGCAATCGTTCCAGACCCGCTGCGCCGGATGCCACGGCTCCGATGGCAATGGGGGAGAGCATGGCCCGACGATCCTCGCCCGCATCGTGCGCACACCGAACGACCGGGAGTTGACCGCGTTCCTCAACACCGGCGTTCCACTGCGCGGCATGCCGGGCTTTGCCAACGTGCCCGCGGACGAAATGAAGGAGATGGTCGCGTTCCTCCGGACCCTCGCCACTCCGCAACGCCGCGGCCGTCGGTTCTTCCAGGTGCGCACCAAAGTGGAGACTACTTCGGGCAAGACGCTCGAAGGCCTCGTGCTCGGTGAGAACGCCGGTGCGCTGCAGCTCCGCACGGATGACCAGCGAATTCATCTCCTGCGCAAAGCCGGCGAAAAGTATCGCGAAGTCACTTCGCAATCGGATTGGCCGAGCATGCACGGTCAGCTCAGCGGCAATCGCTACACAACCGCCACGCAAATCGACAAGTCCAACGTCAGCAAACTCGCCTTGCAGTGGGTCTTCCCAGTGCCCGAATCGGGCCGCCTGCAGGGAACCCCGCAAGTCTTCGACGGCATTATGTACATGCCGCACACCAACACGGTGATCGCGCTCGACGCCGGCAGCGGCGCGCGCCTCTGGTCGTTCTCCAAGCCGCCGACACCGGGACTTACGGGCAACGCGCGCAGTATCGGCAACAACCGCAGCGTCACCATCGCCGGCGACCGGCTCTTCATGCAACTGGACAACACGCACCTGCTGGCCCTCAACCGATTCACCGGCGAAGTCCTCTGGGACACCGAAATGGCCGACTTCCGCCAGAACTACAACGCCACCGGATCGCTGCTCGCGGTGGAGAATCTCGTTGTCGCAGGCACCGCTGGCGGAGAAGAAGGCGTTCGCGGTTTCCTCGCCGCCTACGATCAGAAGACCGGCAAGGAAGTCTGGCGCTTTTGGACCATCCCCGCGCCCGGCGAGAAAGGTTCGGAAACCTGGGACGGTCCCGACATCGCGCACGGCGGCGGACCCACCTGGCTCACCGGCTCCTACGATCCGGAAAACAAGACCGTCTATTGGACCACCGGCAACGCCGGCCCCGATTTCAATGGCGACAACCGCAAGGGCGACAACCTCTACACGTGCTCCATCCTCGCGCTCGATGTGAACACCGGGAAGTTGAAATGGCATTTCCAGGCCACGCCGCATGACGAGTGGGATTGGGACGCCGTCCAACCCGTCGTGCTCGTGGATGCGCCATGGGAAGGCCGTCCGCGCAAACTGCTGCTCCAGGCCAATCGCAACGGCTTCCTTTACGTGCTCGACCGTCAGGACGGCAAGCTGCTGCTCGCCAAACCGCTGGTCAAGAAGCTCACCTGGGCGAAGGGCATTGCGCCCGATGGCCGGCCGATCATGAATCCGAACCAGGTGCCGACAACGGAGGGCGCGCGCGTCTGCCCGGCGGTAGAAGGCGCGGCGAATTTCTTTTCCACCTCGTACAGCCCCAGCACCGGTCTCTTCTACGTCAACACGCTGGAACGTTGCACTATCTACACCAAACGCCAGACTCCAGCATGGACGGCGGGCCGCAGCTATCAGGGCGGCGGTGGCCGTCGCGACCCCGATGACAAGGCGCAGAAGTTCCTTCGTGCGTTCGATATTCGCAGCGGTAAGGTTGTTTGGGAATTGCCGCAGCAAGGCAAGGCCGATAGCTGGACCGGTACACTGGCTACCGCGGCCGGGCTGGTCTTCTTCGGTGACGATTCCGGCATGCTCTCCGCCGCCGATGCCGCCACGGGAAAGCGCCTCTGGACTTTCCCCTTCACCGAGACTTTGCACACCTCTCCCATGACTTACGTGTTCGACAACAAGCAGTACGTCGCGATAGCCGTCGGCAGCCAGGTATACTCGTTCGCGCTGCCCGCACAGCAGCCGCAATAGGCCCTTACGGTTTCCTTACCGCACGCTTACCGGAGGCGTAACAACATTCGGGGTGGATTTGTCCGTTACCCAGTGACCGCCAGACAAGGCGACCCACACAACACTGAGGAGCACACGACAATGAAACCCAACACCATCATCACCGCCGCACTCGCCACCTTGCTGGCTGGTGCTATCCAAGCCCAGAACCTGACCATCGTTTCCATCGGCGATTCCTACGCCTCGGGCGAAGGCAACCCCAACTCATTCAATGGAACCACGGCAAGCTGGAGCAACACGCCGTGTCACCGTTCCGTCAACAACGGCCGCCGCATCGCCTCCGACCGCATCAACGCGCTCCCCGGCGTGAACGTCAACTTCGTTGACTTTTCTTGCTCCGGCGCAACAGTCAACAACGGTCTCACCGGTTCGATGACCAGCGTGGCCCCCGAAACGCCCAACGTCAATATCACTGCGCAACTGGATCGGGTAGCTAATTTTCAGCAAGCCAACGGCAACCTCCCTATCGACATTCTGATGGTATCCATCGGCGGCAACGACGCGGGCTTTGGCACTGTCGTACTCGAATGCATGCTGCCGGGCAACTGCACCACCAACGCCAATGTGCAGAATGCAGTCCAGCGCATCAGCAGCGTATTGCCGGGCCGCCTCGACAACCTCGCGGCCCAGATCGCCGCTCGTCTCAACAACGTCCGCTTCGTCTACCTCACCGAGTATCCGAACCCCACCAGGTCAGACAGCGGCCAGTTCTGCGACGAGTTTGCTGAGCTCTTCAGCGCGCAGGATCCGATCGGGCAGATCGCCATGTCGGGAATCTCCGGGGCGGAAAGCCAGTTTCTGCAGAACAGTTTCCTCGTGCCGCTCAACAACCAGTTGGAGGCGGCCGCCGGACGGCACGCCGGGCAGGGATGGCGCTACATCAGCGGCGTCGAGCAGACCTTCCTCCGCCACGGCTTCTGCAACGGTCCCAGCCAGCGCTGGATGAACACGCTCTCCGATTCCTTCGCTCGCCAGGGCAACGTAAAGGGCACCATGCATCCCAACGTCGAAGGCCACCGCGCTTATGCTGACGCTATCATTCGCCGCGCCACCGTGGATTTCAACCTGCCGTTGGAAACGCCGCGCATCACCGACATCGTGGAAGTGAACGATCCGCTGGTGAACAAGCGCATCAAGGCGGAGGTTTCGCAGACCGCCGCCACGCTGCAAGTGCGGACGCTCTTCCGCATCCGCAACGTGATCGAGTTCAGCACACCGGACTTCGCCAGCGTCACCATGACCGATACCGGAGCCGGCGCCCTGAACTTCTTCGATGCGGCGCTGCCGAACACTAGCGTCCTGGCGCCCGGACAGCGCATCGAATACCGCATCCGCGTGACCGCCTCTCGCAACGGCGCGACCACCACTACCACCACCGGCTCGCGCTTTATCGAGTTCGGGGAATTCTCGAACTGAACAAGAAGCCAGAAGTAAGGAGCCAGGAGCCAGAAGCAAAACCGAAGCCGTCCGGAGCGATCCGGGCGGCTTTCGTGCGTTTACGCAGTCTTCTGCATCCTTACAACCTCATACGTAGCGCCATTCGACAGTGGCGCGGACACCCGGTCCACTTCCTCATAACCGTGCCTGCGGTACAAGGGCACACCAGTCAGCGTCGCACCCAACTCGAATTGCCGAAACCCCGCCTCCGCTGCCGCCCGTTCGCAGGCCTGCAACATCATCGTCCCGATGCCACGTCGGGCCCACTTAGGATGCACGAAGAATGCGCGGATCTTCGCCGCATCCATTGCCGGATCGAGCAACTCCGGCTCGCGTCCCGGCAAGCGGTCCGCGCCGAACAGCGTTTTCCGTTTGCTCCAACCGCCGCATGCCACCACGCGGCCCTCGTCCGACTCCACCACGAAGTAGGTCCCGTCCGCGATGAGTTGCGTGTCCACGCCCAACACGCTCCCCAGCGCACCCGCTAACTGTTCCGGAGTGTAATCGGCGGATTGCAGCCCGAGCACGGATGCTTCAATCAACTCGCGAAGAGCGGGGATATCTTCCGGGCCCGCAACTCGAAGCCGCCTAGGCTCACAAGACATACCGGCTGATGAAGTCCAGATACCCTTTGCGCCCGCCTTCCTTGTTCCAAAGGACAATCGACTTCTGAATGGTCCGCAGGCAGGAGACGAGCACTGATATCGAAATCGATTCGGATGGCGCGTCGTCCGGGGCTGATTCCCTTCCGAGGCGCATTTCGCATAACGGTTTGACGGAGTCGAAGACGGTCTGGGCGCGTGCGGCAAGGTTGTAATATGGAGCGCGCCGCCCTTCTTCCTCCGCGTGGTAACAGCGAATCAGCGCGTCGATGGCGTCCTTTGCGTCGACGTCCAGCAGGGACTTGTCCACTCTGTATACCGCCATGATTCCGGCCTCGATGTTCTGGAGCACATCTATGTGTTCTTCAATGTTCCTGTCGCTGTACATCGCCTATCTCACCTCTCTTCCAGCATGGGACGCAGGTAATGTCCCGTGAACGATTCCTCCACCGCGGCCACTTGCTCCGGAGTACCAACTGCCACCACGCTGCCTCCCGCGTCGCCGCCCCCGGGCCCAAGGTCGACAATCCAATCGGCGCTGCGAATCACCTCCAGGTTGTGCTCAATGATCAGCACGCTGCCGCCGTTCTGGATCAGCCGTTGAAACGCATCCAGCAGCTTCGCAATGTCGTCGAAGTGCAATCCCGTCGTCGGCTCGTCGAACAGGAACAGCGTCCCCTTTGTGGATGCCGTGGAAAGGTGCGCCGCCAGTTTGACGCGCTGGGCCTCGCCGCCGGAAAGTGTCGTTGCCGATTGCCCCAGCCGCAGATAGCCGAGTCCGACATCCACCAGCACCTTCAACCGGTGTACCAGCTTCGGCTGATCGCTGAAGAAAGTGACCGCCTCTTTGACGGTGAGTTGCAGCACTTCGTGGATGCTCCTGCCGCGGAACTTCACATCCAAAACGCTGCTCTTGAACCGTGTCCCTTTGCAGTCCTCGCAGATCAACTCCACGTCGGCCAGGAACTGCATCTCCACCGTAACCGTTCCGTCTCCCTGACAGGTCTCGCAGCGCCCACCTGGAATGTTGAACGAGAAGTGCCCTGCGGTGTAGCCGCGCCGGTCCGCCTCGGGCGTCGATGCGAAAATCTCGCGGATCAGATCAAAGGCCTTGATGTACGTCACCGGGTTCGACCGTGGGGTCCGCCCAATCGGCGATTGATCCACCAGCACAATACTGGTGATCAGATCGGCCCGCTCCACCTTGCGGCACGTGGGCACGGGCGATTCCTGCAATTCATCGGCAAGCTGGGAAGGATGCAGCGTGCTCGACTTCAAGTGCTCGTTCAACGAGCGGTGTATCACCTCGTGCACCAGCGTCGACTTGCCCGATCCCGAAACACCGGTCACCACCACCATCATGTCGAGCGGCAGCTCCACATCGATGTTTTTCAGGTTGTGCGCCACGGCGCCGCGAAACACCATCGTACGCTTCGGCTTCGGCTGCCGGCGAACCGTCTTCAACGACGCCTTCAATTCGCCACGCAAATAACGGCCTGTCAGGCTCGTCGATTTCTGCACGAGATCGCGATAGGTGCCCTCGTAGACGATGCGCCCGCCGTTCTCGCCAGCGCCCGGTCCGAGGTCCACGATATGATCGGCGGCGCGCATTACATCGGCGTCATGCTCCACCACGAGAATCGTATTGCCGATATCCCGCAATCCGTGCAGGATCTGAATCAACCGTTCCGTGTCCCGTGTGTGCAACCCGATGGAAGGTTCGTCCAGAACATACGCCGCGCCCACCAGCCGCGATCCCAGGCACGTCGCCAACTGAATCCGCTGTGCTTCCCCGCCCGACAACGTCGACGACAACCGGTCCAGCGTGAGGTAATCCAATCCGACATCATGCAGAAACTGCAGCCGCTGCCGCACCTCCACCATGACCTTGTCCGCGATGCCGCGTTCCTCCGGCGTCAGATCCAGAACTCCAAAGAATTTCCATGCCTGCTCGATGTTCATCGTGCAGACCTCGGGCAGCGTCTTGCCATGCACGCGAATCCGCATGGCCTCCTTCCGCAGCCTCGATCCTTTGCAATCCGGGCAGGTGGCGTAGCCGCGATACCGGCTCAGAAACACCCGCACATGTACCTTGTACTTCTTGGTCTCTACCTCCTGAAAAAACAGGCGGACATGCTTTTCGACAATCTCTCTCTCGGCGGCGCTCAGTTCCATATAAGGAACATTCAGCCGCACCGTGTCACCCACGTCCTTCTTGAACTCGGCCCAATACCAGTTGTACTGCGGCTTGTTCCAGGGATCCACCGCGCCCCGTCCCAGTGCCAGGTACTTTTCCCGCACCACGCGGTTCATGTCATAGTCGATGGTGTTTCCGAATCCCTGACACCGCGGACATGCCCCATACGGATTGTTGAAGCTGAACAGGCTCGGCTCGGGAACCGGAAAATCGAGGCGGCACTTCTTGCAGCCGAACTTCTCGCTGAACACCACCTGCCGCGTGGGGAACGCTCCGGCTTCCTCGAAGATGGCCTCGCCGGATTCGCGATAGCAGATCTCCGTCGTGTCGACGATGCGCTGCCGCTGCGAGTCGGAAATCGCCAAACGGTCCGCGAGCGCGAACAGTGGCACATGAAAGTCAATCTCCAAAAGCGACTCAGGCGTAGAAAACTCGAAAACCTTTCCGCCTTGATACAGGCGGTTGAACCCCTTCTTCCGCAGCTCAAACAGATGGTCGCGCCGCTGCGCCGTATCGTGAAACGACGGCACCGGGAACAGCGCGTACCATCGGGACCCCGCCGCTTCCGCCATCATCTTGAGCGCAACCTGGTCCACTGTGTCGCGCTCCACCATGTCTCCGCACGACGGGCAATAGGTTCGCCCGATCCGCGCCCACAACAGCCGCAAATAGTCGTAAATCTCGGTGGCCGTGGCTACTGTGGATCGGGGGTTTCGCGTGGTGTTCTTCTGTTTGATCGCGATGGGTGGTGCAATGCCCTCGATCTCGTCAACTGCCGGCTTCTCCATCCGCTCCAGGAACTGCCGCGCATATGCGGAAAGCGACTCCACATAGCGCCGCTGCCCCTCGGCGTACACAGTATCGAAAACTAATGATGATTTTCCTGAACCCGAAACGCCGGTTACTACCGTCAAAGCGTTATGCGGCACACTCAAGGTGAGGTTCTTGAGGTTGTGCAAGCGGGCGCCCCGGATGTGGATAAACTCGCTTGATTCGGTGGGCATCGCTGAGGTTAGGGGAATCTTCCAGTATAGCAATGGCATGAGCGCAAACCCGGTGTCTCCAGGCGCTTTCCGGCGCGAATTGATCGCTTGGTACGAGCGAAACAGGAGAGATCTGCCTTGGCGCCGTACTCAGGATCCCTATGCGATCTGGCTATCCGAAATCATGTTGCAGCAGACCCGTGTCGCCGCCGTGATTCCCTACTACGAGCGATTCCTGGATCGCTTTCCAAATCCCGCTGCGCTCGCGTCAGCGCCTGAGGAGGAGGTCCTCTCGCTCTGGGCGGGACTGGGCTACTATTCACGCGCCCGCAACCTCATCAAAGCCGCCCGCCAGATTCAACAGGCTGGCGCTTTTCCGCGAACGTTTGACGGAATCCGCGCTCTTGCCGGTGTTGGGGACTACACCGCCGCCGCCGTCGCTTCCATTGCCTTCAGCTTGCCTCACGCCGTCGTGGATGGGAACGTTCTGCGCGTAATCAGTCGTTTAAACAACGATCCTTCCGACATCAGTGCACTCGCCACACGGCAGCGCATGCAGATCCATGCCGACCGCATCCTCGACCGCTCCCGCCCGGCCCTCTTCAATCAGGCCATCATGGAACTCGGCGCGACCGTCTGCCTTCCCAGGCAGCCGCAATGTACTCTCTGCCCGGTGGCGGGGAGTTGCGAGGGACGTCGCGCAGGCCGTCAGAATGAGCTTCCGGTAAAACTGCGTAACCATGTTGTCCACTGCGTGGAGCGAACACTCCTGGTGATTCCGCGCGGAGACAGCTTTCTCATGTGGCAACGGCCCGCTGCGTCCGCGAAACTTGCCGGATTCTGGGAACTCCCCGAGCCGGAGCACCTGCCAGGCGTCGCCGTGGATGAGCCGATCGGCAGCTTTCGCCATGCCATCACCAACCATCAGTATGTGTTTCGGGTAACGGTATTAACCGTTCGGAAGATTCCCAAGCATATGTCGTGGACTCCGGATAGCGATGATCGCTTCCCCTTCAGCACTACTGCCCGCAAAGCCATCTCCCTGTATAGAAAAATAGGAAGGAAGCGATGAAACCTGTTCCGGACCGCCTTGCCCGATGGTCAAAAGAATCTTGTAGACTGAAAGCAACGCCCGCGTCCGGGGACACATCGAGGTACAACTAAAGTCATGACAAAACGAACGAACCACAGGATCGTAGCGGGAAAACTTTCTGTCCTGCTGGCGGTCGTTCCCATCCTTTTGTTTGCATATGCTTCTGGGCCTGATCCGCGTAACACCGGAGCTCCCGGCGACCAGACATGTGCCCAGTCTGGCTGCCATACGGGTACTGCGGTGAACGGCGGTCCCGGCAGCGTGACGATCACCTTCCCGGGCGAGTTGAAGTACACGCCCGGAGTCAAGCAGCGGCTGGTAGTACAGGTAGCTGACCCGGGAATGCGGCTGTTCGGTTTCCAGGCAACGGCGCGCCGCGAAACGAACCTGACCCGAGACCAGGCGGGAAGCTTCTCCAGCGTCGACAGCTCCACGCAGATCCTCTGTGACGGCGCGGGTCAGATCCGTCCCAATGCAGGTTGTCCAGCCAACGCCTCCGTCGAGTTTATTGAACACACGCGGGCAGTGGCTTCCGGCACATTCACCATCGAATGGACGCCTCCGGCAACCGACGTGGGGAACGTTCGCATCTATGTTGCCGGCAACGCCACCAACGGCAATGGCCAGAACACGGGCGACCGCGTGTACACCGCGAACTACGTTCTCACGCCGGGCGCCACCACGCCTCCTCCGCCTGCCAAGCCCTCCATTTCCAGTGATGGGATCAAGGACCTGTTTGGCGGGACCACTGGTGTCGTCGCGGGCGCCTGGTTCACTCTGGCCGGCGCTGACCTTGCTTCCGCAACCAACACTTGGGATAGCCTCGTTGCCGAAGGGGCGCTTCCCACAGCCATCGACGGCGTCTCGGTGAAGATCAACGACAAGCTCTCCACATTGGCCTCCGTCAGCGCCACCACCATCCGTGCGCTGGCCGCCAATGACATCGGTTCCGGTCCGGTGAACGTCGTCGTGACGAATGCGAACGGCGAGTCCACTCCTTTCTCCGTAACCGCGACGGACGCCGTGAAGCCCTCGTTGTACGCACCGGTTACCGCTGACGGTAAGTCGTACGTCAGCGCGATGGCCAAGGATGGAACCGTCATCGGGAACCCGTCTGCCACTCGGGCTGCCGCTCCGGGCGAAACCATCATCCTTTTCGCTAACGGTCTGGGTGTGACGAACCCGGTGTCCGATACCAACAAAGTAGTGAAAGGCGCGCCCGCAATCACCGTTCCTGTGAAAATCCGGTTCAATGAAGACGTTGCTACCCTTACGGGAACCGGTAATTTGGTGTATGCTGGCATCTATCAGTTAGTCTTGACCGTCCCAAGTACGCTTGCGGACGGCGAATACCAACTTATTGTCGAGCAGAATAGTGTAGCGAGTTCCAACGGCGTCTACATTACTGTCAAAGCACAATAAAGCGATTCCTCTTGGGAGCGCCGCGGGTGTCCGCGGCGCCATTGGTCTTGCGTGGATAATAGGCTGGAAATTTCCGTGCCGGCCCCTCGCGAGAAAAGTTCGCTGGGATTGCGGACGGCTGGGGTCAACGACGTCCGTGGGTAAGGGGCTTCTAACAACACAGGGGATTGCAGGCAGCGTTCGTCTTGACGGGGAGTCTCCGCAATCGCTCTACGTAGGGGTACGTGTGCCTGTGCTCTGAATTCTTTATGAGGTGATGAGGGTGAACTCGAAATTTGCTAGATTCTTCGCGGGAACGCTGATGGCGATGCCCGTTCTGATGTTCGGTTTCTCAAACGGTCCTCCGGGTGCGAGGACGGGTGCTCCGGTGGATGGCGGACTCGCGTGCACCGCCTGCCATCGCGGCGGGACGCTCAACGACGGTAAGGGCCGTCTGTTGATCACTGCCGCAGCCTATACGCCGGGTACTCGTCAGAAGATCACGGTTCGTCTCGAACATCCTGACGCCCAGCGTTGGGGGTTTGAGATCACGGCCCGCCTGATGAGCGATGAAACCAAAAAAGCAGGCACGTTTGTTGTGCCCGCCGAGCTTCGTCAGGTGTGTGGGCCCACCGCCACGGCGGCCCCCTGCGCCGATGACGCCGTTGAGTTTGTCACGCATCTCCGTCCGGAGACCGGTGCCGGTACAGGTACAGGCCGTACCTTTGAGTTCGAATGGACGCCGCCGGCCGCGAGCGCCGGAGGTGTTGTTTTCTACGCCGCGGGGAATGCAGCAAACAACAACAACACCAACGCAGGTGATTCTATCTACACCACCAGCCTGGTAATCGGGCCCGCCGGAAATGCGCCCCGGCCGGCCATCTCCGCCGGTGGCATCAGCGACGCCTGGACGGGACAGCCCGTCATCGCCAGCAACGGTTGGGTTGGCATCTCCGGCGCGAACTTCGCCGCCGCCAACACCCAGTGGGACCGTGCCATCAACGCCGGCGCGCTGCCCATCTTCCTGGGCGGAGTCACGGTGAAGATCAACGACCGCGCGGCCCCCATCTACTTCGCCGGGACCACCCAACTCTACGCACTCGCACCCCTTGACGACACCACCGGAAACGTTCCCGTCGTGGTTTCCACTCCCGCCGGCGATAGTGCGCCAATGATGGTCCGCAAGGCTGCTGCCGCACCTGCTCTCCTCAGCTCCCCCGGACCGAACAACCGCATGTTTGCTGTTGTGGCGGCTGCGAACGGCGCCATCCTCGGCCGGCCCGGCACAGATACTCGTGTGACACGCGCGGCCCGCCCCGGCGAGGTCATCTTCATCTTTGGCTCAGGCTGGGGTCCGACCGAGCCGCTGGTAACGGCGGATCGCGCCGTGGCAGCAGAAGCGGCCATGGTCGACCGTCCCTCTGTCACAGTAAACAACACCGGAGTCACTCTGATGGGCACGCCGACGCTGTTCTCGGCCGGGCTCTACCAGACGAGCTTCGTGGTTCCCGCCGGATTGGCCGATGGGGATTATCCCATTGTGCTCACCGCTGGAGGCGCAGCCAGCTCCAGCAACGTGTTTCTCACCGTGGCTCGCTAACGGCGCTCCACAAGAATCCGAAACTTCCCTGAGAAAGTGGGCCCCCTCGGCCCACTTCTTCTTTATGGGCCTCCTTTTGCTCCTGCTTGCCCCGCTCTGTTTCGCGGAACGGTCCGCTCCCTCCTACACCGCCGCGACTCTGGTCAATTCCGCCACCGAATTGCCAATCGTTTCGCCCGGCACCCTCGTGAGTATCTACGGCAAGGACCTTGCCACCAGTTCCCGCGACCTGAAAACAGCGCATATCGGCGCCGATGGCTTACTCCCTGTAGGATTTCCTGGCACGGGGGTTACAGTGTTGGTGCATGGCCTGCCGGCGCCGCTGTTCAGCGTGGGCCCGGAGAAAATCACCTTCTTCATTCCATTTGAACTGCCCGCTTCCGAGGACGTCTTTGTCTGGGTCACCACCAATGGCTCGTCGGGCCCTCGTCTCACTGTCCATTTGTACAGGGAATCGCCCGGTCTGTTTCTTCTGGAGCCCGGAGTGGCCTCCGCCGCCCATAAGGACAACGCTGCGATCACGGCGGAAAACCCCGCCTTCGCCGGGGAAGAGGTGACTCTTTTTGCCACGGGACTTGGCCCCACCACTCCACCGCTGGAATACCGGCAGGTTGCGCCCGACAAGGCTCCCATGCAGCGCCTCGACGAGCTCAAAGTGTTGCTGAACGGACGTGCCGTCGATCAGACTCTTATCCGTTACGCAGGCGCGGTTGGCGGCACCGCGGGGATGTACCGGATCGATCTGACCCTTCCGCAGGACACCCCTCCCGATCCGGAGGTGCGCATCGCGCTTGGCGATTCGCTGAGTCCGGAAGGAGTCCAGTTGAAGGTAAAATGATCTACCGGTAGGTCTCGATTGTCTCCTGATCCGGAAGAAACGCACTACGGATCGGCCGCCGGTGCTCCCGCTTCACAAGCAGTTTGGCGCCGATGGCAAACAGCAGCATGCCTTTCAACGCCTCCACCCAGCCAAAGGCGGTGTGCAGATCGCGGAACTTGGATTCCAACAACTCGTTTGGATGGTACGCCAGAGTCTGTCCCATGTACGCCAGTTCCTTGTTCAGGAAGAAGAACTGAAACAGCGTGATCAGAATCAGCACGCCTGAGACAATGGTTGTTGCACGGTGTCCGTTGGTTGCGAAAAGCAACACCCCTGCTAGCAGCACTCCCAGCATCAACTGGACCGCACCATATGCTTCAAAGAGGAACCGGTTCAATTCCCCGGCCTGGTAGCGGAGTAGCTGTCTGGCCTGACCCGGTGCCAGTTTTATCATGACTTTTTGTGCTTCCGGGTCTGCGTTCTTGATCAGACGCTCCACACCGAGGAAATTCTGGGTCGCCACAAACGTCATGCACACCATGAGGGAGAGCCAAACCCCTATCAACAGAGCTGCGAAACGACGCGTGTGCATGGGTACAACTGATTTTAACCGAAATCGCAGTCCGGCGCTAAAGAAAATCGATGCTGGAATCTTAATAGTGGGTCAACCGGCGCGATGGATCGCAAGGAACTCTTCGTCAATCGGTTTCCGCCCGCGAAACCCCTCTTCCAGTCCATGCCAGTACGTGATTCCGGATTCCCCCAGCCTCCAGCACAGATACACCTCCTGCCCCTTATAGAGGGTACGGAAGTCGATCAAGCCGATATCCAGGTCCTTTACTTCGCAACCGTAGGAATGGATTCGTTCAATGGCGGCATTGAGCCGCTCCGCGCACGTATTCAACCGCGACCGCTCCGACTGAACGCGCATGGAGTCCACCTTCGCCCCGCCCGAGAACTGGATTCTCTGAAGCTCAGTCTCAAGGATCTCCTTCGCCTCCAGGTAGAACTTCTTCAACTCAATGGCATCGCGGATCGACGCCTCCACTTGCGGCAGCAAAGCCTCCGCTTGAGCGACAGTGAAGTGACGGTTCATACCGCCTGCCGAAACCTGGTCAAACCCCCGAAACCTGCACCGCAAGAGTGCGGTTTCGAGGTCCATCGAACTCCGCGAATATGATGCTCTGCCAGGTTCCGAGCAACACCGACGCATTGCGTACCTGCAAGCAAAGGGTCTGCCCCATCAGCATGCCCCGCATGTGAGCATCGGCGTTCCGCCGGTCGCAATCGGAATGTTCCGGATCATTGTGGCGGTAGTAACCCTCGCCATCGACGATATTCTCAAAGAAGGTGCGAACGTCATGCAGCAGCGCGTCCTGCCACTCATTGATGAACACAGCGGTTGTGGTGTGCAAAGTCTGCAAATGCACCATCCCGTCCCGGACTCCGCTCTTGCGAACCACATCATTGATGCGGTCAGTAATGTTCGACAACTGCATCCGATCATTGGAAATCCAATCAATGATGCGGTTGTAGACTTTGAAGGTGCCCGGCGCCGCTGGCGCGGGAATCTCCACAATGTTGGCTTCCGTGGGTGCCTTGGCTGGGCTCATTACCTCTCCTTTTGTTCCAGATGCTTGAAGCGGATGGCCAGATACAACTTGTGAGCGAAATCCAACGAAATTATAGCACCTCGTCCAGTTTCGATGATCTTGTTTCCGGCAGCGCGAAGATCAAAACCGCTCCCAGAAGAAAGAACCCGGCGTTGGCAGCCAGTGCCGGTCCCAGCCCCATCCGGTCCGCCGCCGCCCCGATCAGGTAGGGCGCAAACGCGCTCACCGCACGCCCGGTGTTGTACGTAAACCCTTGTCCCGTGCCACGCACGGCCGTGGGATACAACTCCGCCAGCATGGCGCCGAACAACGAGAAGAAGCCTGTGCCGAAGAATCCAATGAAAGGGCCCAGAATCAGCAGCCAGCGCTCGGCGGAGTCGCCGGCCCACCCCGGTATCAGCCCGTAAACCGGTGTCAACGCAGCGGCTGCCAGCACATAGATCAGAAACGCCGGGCGCCGGCCGTAGCGGTCCGCCATCAGCCCAAAACACAGGTAGCCGGCGTAAGCACCCGCCTGCATCACGAAAATCCACATCCCCGATTTCACCAGCGTCAGGCCCGCTCCACCGGTCTCACGAGACCCCGCCAGGAAGCCCGGCAGCCAACTGAACAGCCCCCAATACCCTAGCAGCATCGATGTGGCAAGGATCGTCGCCAGCACGGTCCTTCGCAGAAGAGGGGGACGGAAGATCGTCGCGAACCCGGGCCGTTCCCGTCCCTGTGCCCAGATGGCAGGCTCCACCACCTTCCGGCGGATCATCAGGGTCAACAACGCCGGCAGTACGCCGATGAGAAACAGCGCGCGCCATCCGAACCGAGGCAGCACCAGCGCGGAGAGCAGTGCCGAGACCATGTAGCCCAACGCCCATCCCGATTGCATGAAGCTGATGGCCTTGGCGCGATGTTCTGTGGGCCACGATTCCGCCACCAGCACCGCACCCGCCGACCATTCTCCGCCTAGCCCCAATCCTACCAGCGCACGCCAGAAAATCAACGATTCCAACCCCGTGGAGAAGGCGCTGCCCGCGCTGGCGAACGAGTACATGAGGATCGAGAGAATGAGTGCGCGTCGGCGGCCGATCCGGTCCGCAAGCACTCCGCACAAGGTGCCTCCGATACTGGAGGCTGCCATCGTCGCCGCTGTCACCAACCCGGCCTGCGAGAGTGACAATCCGAACTCCGCCCGTATCGACTGCAGCGCGAAAAGATAAAACAGCACATCCATCGCATCGAGCAGATATCCCAGCATTGCCGCCCACAACGCAAGCCAGCGCGGATGGGTGAAGTCCTGCAGGAATCGCGGTAGTGGTTCGGCTGCCATGGGGAGCGTCCAGTATAACCCGAGACCTCTTCCCCATAGCGCCCAACTGCGCAAAGGTGTATAAGAGTGGCATGAACCGGAGAACGTTCGTACCCACCGCTGCTGCTGCCGCCGCACTCGCCAACGCCGCTCCCAAACTTGCCATCGACGGCGGCACGCCCGTCCGCTCCGCCACACTCCGTGCCGGATTCTGGGGCTCGGAATTCTACGACGACAAGGAACGCGCCGAGCTCAACGACGTTCTCGACGCCAAAGCCCCCTTCCGCTGGTACGGCCCCAAGCCCCCAATGAAAGTCCTGCAATTCGAAAAGGAATTCGCAGCGCGCATGCAGACGCGTTTCGCTCTCGGCGTCACTTCCGGTACTGCCGCGTTGCAGTGTGCCATGGCGGCTCTCGAAATCGGACCGGGCGACGAAGTGATCCTTCCCGCCTGGACCTGGCACTCCTGCTTCAACACGGTGGTCCTCGCCGGCGGCCTCCCGGTGATCGCCGAAATCGACGAGTCGTTCAATATCGACGCGGGCGACATCGAGAAGCGGATTACGCCCCGCACCAAAGCGATCCTTGCGGTCCACCTGCAGGGCAACCCCTGCAACCTCGAACGCGTCCTTGCCATCGCCAAACAGCACAAGCTCCGCGTCATTGAAGATTGCGCGCAGAGCGTAGGCGCCGCCTACAAAGGCAAACCCGTCGGCTCCCATGGCGACATCGGCATCTACAGCCTGCAGCTCAATAAGACCATCACTGCGGGAGAAGGCGGCGCGGTTGTCACCAACGACCCCGTTCTCTTCGAACGCGCCTCGCGCTTCCACGACCTCGGCGGCTTCCGCTCCCAGCACGAACAGCAAATCGGCAAAGGGAAGCTCGATTGGTTCATCGGAACCAACTTCCGCATGAACGAATTTACCGGCGGCGTCCTGCTGGCGCAAACGCGCAAATTGGATCGCATCATCGGCTCGGTTCGCGACAACGCGCAGCGCGTCTACTTGGGCGTCCGCGACCTCCCCGGAGCCAAATTCCGCAAACTATACGATCCTGCCGGAGAGCTCGGTACCGGTGTCTTCCTCGAGTTCCCCACCAAGGCAAAATGCGAGCGCTTCCTCAGTGCAATGAAGGCCGAAAATGTCCCCGCCGGCCGCCCCGGTGGCAGCGTCATCCTTCCCACGCAGCCGCACATCATGGCCAAGCGCACCCTCAGCGCACAGTGGCCGGCATTCCAAACGCCGCATGGCAAGGCGATGCGCTACGGTCCTGAATCCTGCCCGCGCACCATCGACATCCTGAGCCGTTTCGGCGGCGTCCTGATGGACCCCAAGTACACCAGGCGCGAAACCGACGACATCATCGCCGCCATCCGCAAAGTCTACCCGGCAGTGATGGGCTCGTAACTCCGCTTACTATGGGGGAATGCGATTCCTCCCGATGATGTTGGCGCTCTCCATTCCAATCTGCGCCGCACAACTCGACCGCGCCGGCCTGGAAGCGGAGCTGCAAGCACTCACCAGATCCTTCGACGGCCGCGTCGGAGCATGCGTCCAGGATGCGCAAGGGACAGCCTGTG
The DNA here is from genome assembly GCA_016213775.1 of Acidobacteriota bacterium. GTDB lineage: Bacteria > Acidobacteriota > Terriglobia > Bryobacterales > Bryobacteraceae > CADEFT01. Next base: position 8,358 of record JACQZR010000261.1, on the reverse strand, counting down.
TTCGCGCCGGCGAGCGGTTCTCCATGCAGAGCGTCATAAAGATGCTGGTAGGCGTGGCCGTCGGCGACCGCGTCGATCATGCCGGCTGGAAGTGGGAAGAACCCATCACCATCTACAAGCGCGACCTCAGCCTTGCCGTGCAGCCGGTCGCCAAACTCGTTACGGATGCGGGCTACAAGACCACGATCGGCGACCTCGTCCGCCGCGCCATCATCGACAGCGACAGCGCCGCCGTCGACATCCTGATCCGGCGCCTGGGAGGACCCGCGAAGGTGCAGGAATTCCTCACTGCAAAAGGCATCACGGGCATCCGTCTCGATCGTGAGGAACGCCAACTGCAAACCGAAACGATAGGGATCACCTGGCGTCAGGAGTTCGTCGATCCCGTCGTCCTGGCTAAGGCCATCGCCGACATTCCGGAAGAACGGCGCAGCGCCGCCTACACCGCCTACAAAACCGATCCGCGCGACACTTCAACACCCCGTGCCATGGCCGCCATGCTATTCGATCTCCAGCGCGGCGCATTACTTTCCAAATCGTCCACCGCGTTTGTGATGCAGGCGATGAAGGAATGCGCGACGTTCCCGGACCGTCTCAAAGCCGGCCTCGCCCCAGGCTGGCAGATCGCGCACAAAACCGGTTCCAGCGGCACCTGGAAAGGACTCACCGTTGCCACCAACGACGTGGGCGTGATCCGCTCGCCCGCCGGCGAAGCCCTCAGCATTGTCGCGTTCATCGCGGACTCCCGCGCTTCACAGAAAGACAAAGCCGCGCTGATGGCGAGAATCTCCGCCGCCGCCATCCGCCACTTCCACTAACGCCGCGTTTGCAGTTCAACCCAGCGACCGATAGTACGCAATCATGTCCAGCACCGGAGGCGTGTGCCCCATCGACCGGATCATCCCGGCCGCCTGGCCCCGATGGTGCGTCGCATGATTGATCACATGCATCACTATCTGCCACGCCGGGGTCGTGTGCGAATTGCCCTTTAAATCCTTGTAGCTGATGGTAGCCTTGACGCCTTCATCGTCCAATCCACCCGCCCACGCGAGCCATTGCTCATTCACCTTCGGCCAATCGCTCTGCAGAACTTCGAGAAACATGTCCTTCTCCAGTTCGAGAAACCGCGCTGGAATCGCCCCCAGCACGCGTGCAATCCAAATGCGGTCGGCGGCAAAGGTGTGCGTCAGGGTTCCCAGCACGCTCTTATCTGCAGTGCCGAAATCACGGGCCAGCTCTTCTGCAGTCAGCTTTGAGGCCGCATCCAGAATCCGTGACGTGGCCCAGGCTGTGTAACGGAGTTGGGTGCGGAGTGTTTCCGCGGGAATACTCATACGAACAGGATAGCGAGCCCGCTACATGCGAGCGAAGATCTGCTGACGCCGCTCTACCCACTCCGTCGTCGGAAATACGCGCGGCCCAACTTCCACCAGCCTCGGCAGCAGCTCGAAAATCTGGGCCGCGGTCCATGGGGAGCCGGCCCGTGTGCGGTGACCCTTTTCATTGAGCTCCGCCGCGATCTGCGAAACGCGTTTGTCCTGGACAATCCCTTCCATCACAAAGAGCAGGATCTGCTTCTCGTCAGAGTTTTCCACCAGCGCATCGCCGGCGATTTGCAGCCCATACGGGATCTCTTCGCTTGCGCCCTGAGCGCCCTCGCCCTCGATTTCCCGTTCCCAGAGAATTGCCACCGGCTTCCATCCGGAAAAGGCACGTTGCCGGAAATAGTCCTGAGTGGGAACCCCTAGCAAAGCTTCACGGAGACGTTCGACATTCTTCATGGCTTTACTTATACACCAGAATTGCCGGAAGCGCAGGTAAATTTTTGCGAATCAGTGATGGTTCGCCGGCTTCTTTTCGGGTTCGGCTTTCTTCTCACCCCCATGAGCGTCCTTCTTCTCTCCGTGCGAGTCCGTCTTCTCGCCGTGTCCGCCTGGCGCCGCTGCCTCTTCCACTTCCGGAGCGCCTTTGGCTGGCTGCATGTATTGCACGATGATCGAGATACGGCGGTTCGACGCATGGTTCGGATCCTCCGGCATGCGCAACCGCTGATCGGCGAAACCGCGCACCTGCCCAACCTGATTCGATCGCACTCCATGCGTTTGCATGATCCGCCGTGCCGCATTGGCCCGTTCCGTCGACAGTTCCCAGTTCCCGTATCCGCTCGCACTGGAGAATGGTTTCGCATCGGTGTGGCCTTCCATGTACAGGAAGTTCGGCAGCTTCCCCAACTCCGACGACAGCTTGGCAATCAATTCCTTTCCGAACACGCTCGGCTCCGCGTTGCCGCTATTGAAGAACACCCCCTTCTCGTTCTCCAGCATCTCTATGCGCAACCCTTCCCCCGTCACCGTTATCTGAACGTTCTTCTTGAACTTCTGAAAATCGGGTGTTTGCTTCAACGCCGACTCGATCTTATCCTTCAGGTTGTCCATGTCGTCTTCCTTGAGAGTGAGTCCATCTCCGGACCCGTTCATGTTGGAACCCACCATCTTGCCCACGCCGCTCGGATCGGTGAAGTAGCCGCCCACAGCCTGTTTCACCTTCTCATCCGATGACAGCAGCCACAACACAATGAACAAGGCCATCATCGCCGTGACAAAATCGGCATAGGCCACTTTCCATGCCCCGCCGTGATGCCCTCCGTGCCCCCCTTTTATCTTCTTGATAATAATTGGAGCTTGTTCCTGATCCGCCATGATGTCCCCCTTCGCCTATGCCGCGGCGGCACCGCCACCGCCAGCAGCAGCACCGCCACCGCCGGCAGCACCGCCCGCCTTGATGTTCTTTTCCATCTCTTTGAACGTCGGTCGCACTTGCGCTGGAATCGCACGCCGCGCAAACTCGGCCGAGATCATCGGCGGACATCCTTTGGCAAAGGCCATCAGACCGATGCGCAGGCAGTGGTAGTAGGCGCCCTCAGCCTCGATGTTCTTCGTCATGTGCGAAGCCAGAGGCCCAAAGAATCCGTAGCACAAGAGAATCCCGAGAAACGTTCCCACCAGTGCCGCAGCCACCTTATGGCCGATCTCTTCCGGTGGCCCACCCAACGCCCCCATTGTGATCACCACGCCCAAGACCGCAGCCACGATGCCTAACCCCGGCAGCGAATCCGCCACTGTGCTCAATGCCGTCACCGGAGCAGTCTCCTCGTGATGATGCACTTCCATATCGTGCTCCATCATCTCGTTCAAATCGTGCGTCGGTATCCCGCCCGTCACCAGCATCCGCATCGTGTCGCAAAAGAAATTCACTGCGTGATAGTCCTTCACAAACTTAGGATACTTTTTGAACAACTGGCTCTTTTCCGGCTCCTCCACGTCGGCCTCGAGCTTCGCCAGGCTGTTCTTGCGCGCGAACTGGAACACTTCGTTCAGCATCTTCAGCGTCTCCAGATAGAAAGTCTTGTTGCACCGGCTCCCCTTGAAAACACCCACAATCCCTTTGAAGATCCCCATCACAATGGGAAGCGGATTCGCGATGAACAGCGTTCCCAAGGCGGCGCCGCCAATGATCACTAATTCCGCGGGTTGCAGCAGAACCATCAGGTTCCCATGCTCCATCAGATAGCCGCCAATGATGGCGCCAATGACGACAAGTATGCCAACTATCGCGAACATTCTTCTTTATCCACCCAGTGGTCCTTATCGGTAATGCGCGCGACCCTATGAACGAAATTAGACCCAACCAACCCCTTCCGGATCGTGTAGATTCGGTAGTAGATACCTGCATGCAACGACGTCATTTTCTTGCCACCCTCCCCGCCATGTCCGGCGTTTGGTTTATGGAAAGCCCCCAACCGGCGGGCCAAAAGAAGAAAGCGTGACCGCATGCCACGCTATGCCGCTATCGACATCGGAAGTAACTCCCTGCGCCTGCTCGTCGCCGAGGTCGCTGCCGGCGGCCTCATCCGCGAAGTCGCCGGCGACCGTCAGGTCATCCGCCTCGGCGAAAGCGTTTTCCGCGAAGGCCGGCTCAGCGAATCCGCCCTGAATGAGCTGACTGTTGTACTCCGGCGCTTCAGCGATGTTATCCGCAAACACGATTGCATCGGCCTGCGCGCCGTCGCCACCAGCGCCATCCGCGACACGTCCAACCAGGCCATCGTGCTGGAGCGCGCCTCCACCGCCATTGGCGCGCCTGTCGAAATTATCTCCGGTCTGGAAGAAGCCCGCCTCATCCACCTCGGTGTGATGCGGCGTCTCGGGCGGCCGCCGGGGAGAATCCTGATCATCGATGTGGGTGGCGGCAGCGCTGAGATCATCCTGTCCGAAAACGGAGCCCGCAAAGAAGCGTTTTCCAAACCTCTCGGGGCCATCCGTCTCAAGGAGATCTTCCTCCGCCACGACCCTCCCCAGCCGGTGGAACTGCAGCGCCTGTCCGACTATATTCTCGAAAAGCTCGAACCTTGCGTCCACCGCATCGGCAGGGCTCCGTTCGACCGCGTCGTCGGTACCTCGGCCTCAGCCGCCGCTCTTATATGCTGCGTCCATCGGACTCCGCAAGGCCGCCGCGACGAGGCCGAGTCCAAGCGGGCCAACCTGACGCAAATCCGCCGGCTCTACAAAGACCTCACCCCGCGCGACCTTTCCAGCCGCCGCAAAGTCCAGGGGATGGGTCCGCGCCGCGCCGAAATCATTGTGCCCGGCGTCGCCGTTTTCCTGCGCGCCATGGAAGCCTTTGGGACCTCGCCGCTCATCTACTGCGCCGCCGGCGTGCGCGAAGGCATCATCGCCGATCTCGCCACCCGCGGTGTCGGCCGCGAGCGCGCTTTGCTCGATCGCGATCAGCGCCGCGTGGTGGAGCAGATGGCCCGCAAGTACGGCGTCCAGGTTCCGCATGCGCGCCAGGTGGCGAACGTCGCCAACCGGTTATTTGAAACGCTGCAGCCTCTGCACCGCCTGCCGCCGGAAAGCGGTCGCCTGTTGGAAGCCGCCGCCTATCTCCACGACACCGGCCATTTCATCAGCGACTCGGCCCATCACAAGCATTCCGCTTACATCGTGGCCAACTCCGGCATGCCCGGGTTCACCGACACCGAACGGCACCTCATCGCGATGCTTTGCCGGTTTCACCGCAAATCGATGCCCGGCCTCCGGCACGAGCAGTATCATCTGCTCCCCGATCCGGACAAGCATGTCCTATTCAGCCTGTTGCCTCTGCTTCGCCTTGCCGATAGTCTGGATCGAAGCCACTCGCAGCGGATTGAGCAAATCGACTGTCAACTGCGTCCTGCTTCGGTGCGTCTACTGGTTCAGTCCGATCAGGGAGCGGACCTGGACCTCTGGGCTGCCGAACGGGTGGCCGATGTCTTCCGCCAGGTGTATGGCAAAACATTGGAGCTGGAAAATGCCTCAAGCTAAGCAGGTCGCCTCCGCCGTCACATTGGACCAATTTGCCCGCAGCCGGGTGGCCGGCCTGTTGGACCGCCTGGACTCCGAAGTGAACAACGTCTGCCGCAAGTGCGATCCCGACGCCATCCACGACCTCCGAGTCTCCATCCGCCGTCTGACGCAAGCCCTGCGCGCCCTTCGCGCCTTGTTTTCCAAAGGCGAGATCAAGCCAGTGCGCCGCAGCCTTCGCGAGATGATGGACATCGCCGCCGGCATCCGGAATCGCGATATCGCTCTCGAGCTCTTCGCCGCCGCCGGAGTGGCCGCCGATGCAACGGTCCCTCTCACTCTGGCAAGGCAGCGTGACGCCGAGCGCAAGAAGATCGTTGCTCTCGCCCGCAAATGGCGGCGTGACAAACTCCCCGTCTCGTGGAAGGCATTGGTGAATGGGAGGCCAGCATGAAACACCGGCAGGGAATCTGGGTTCCCAAGACCAGCGCCCGCGAGAATGCGGGCCGTGAATTGCCCCTCTTCGCTGCTGAGTATTTCCTCAGCGGGCGAAAAGCCGCGAGAAAGGGCGTTTCCGCCCGGCGCCTGCACGAGTTTCGTTTGGCCACCAAGCACTTTCGCTACCTTCTGGAGCTCTTCCGCCCGCTCTATGGCTCTCAGTTTGATTTGTTCTTTCAACAACTTCGAAGTGTTCAGACCGTCCTTGGGGAACTGAACGACTACGCCGTGACCCGAGCCCTTGTCCTTTCTGAAGAGCCGAAACCCGCCAAAGAGACCCGCCCTCTGTTCGATTACCTGGATTCGCACCAGAAGAAGAAGACCGCCGCATTCCGTCGATTCTGGAAAGACGAATTCGATTCCGAAGGTGCCGAAGAGCGCTGGAAAGACTACCTGGCGCGCCCGGAAACCCCGCGGAAGAGAACTTCCAAATGAGGCTCCAATCCCGAAGACCGTCGCGGTAGGGATGGCCGTTTCCAGCCACCCCCCGCACAGACCCGTACTTGCAGGAACTACTGCATACGGTTCTTACCTTGGATGTGCCGCAATGCGGCTGGCGTCGTATCGCGCGTCGGGGAACGGATGAACAAGTTCAGGGATCGGCAGCCAGTGATCGAGCACCTTCCCTAACTTCTCCCAGGTCGGCCGCCTCTGGCTTCGCTGCCCCAGCGTGCGAAACCATCGACGGGCGACCTGTGTTCGGAATAGCTTCAGCACCGGAATGTTTCCAGGAATCGCGTGGTATTGGTAATATCCGCGGAGCACGCTTCTCAGCCATGCTCCCGTCTTAGCAATCGGTTCGTGCATTCTCCGGCGTAGCTCCTGCTGGATCTCCTGCAGTTTCTTCCGCCTTCGATCGCCCGCCGTGATGCGTCTGACTTCGAATCGCCCCAGACTGTTTGCCGCACAGATGTGCTGGAACCCCAGGAATGTGAACGACTCCGGTTTCCCTTCCCCCCGCTCCTCCCGGTTCATCCGCGCGAATCGCCCGAAACGGATCAGCCGGGTCTTGTCCTCGTTCAGTTCCAGTCCGAAATCGCTCAGCCTTTCCTGCAGGTCTTTCAGGTATCGCCGTGCTTCGTTTTCGTTCTGGAATCCAATGATGGCGTCGTCAGCGTAGCGGACGATAGTCACGTCCCCTTGCGCTTTCCGCATCCATTGGTCTGTCCATTGATCGATCACGTAGTGCAGGTAGACATTTGCCAGCAGCGGTGAGGCTACTGCCCCTTGCGGGGTCCCGCTCTTCGTTTCCGACCATTCGCCGTCTTCGATGATTCCTGCGTTGAGCCATTTCCGGATCAGCCGCAGAATCCTCGTATCGGCAACCCGCAGTTCGATCATCTCCATCAGCAATTCTCTGTCGAGGTTGTCGAAAAAGCCTTTGATGTCGATGTCGAGCACCCAGTTCACTTTCCTCCGCTTCAGCGACACGTACAGCGCGTCCAGCGCCTGATGTTGGTTTCGCCCGGGCCGGAACCCGTAGCTGTATCCCCGGAAATCCTCCTCATAGATTTGATTGAGGACCTTCACCACCGCCTGTTGGACAATTTTGTCTTCCAGAGCCGCGATGCCCAACGGTCGTTGTTTTCCGTTGGCCTTCGGGATCCACCGTCGTTTGCTGGGCTGTGCACGGTACGCTCCGCGGTGCACCCGGCCGTGCAGATCTTTTAGTTTCTCTGCCAAGCCGGTTTCGTACTCTTTCCATGTCACTCCGTCTACTCCAGGCGCCGCATTCCGCTGTAACGCGTAATAGCTTTCCCACAGCAGTTCGACCGTCACATGGTGGAGCAAGGCGGTGAACCGTTCTTGTTTCTGTTCTCGCGCTCTTTGGCGCACTCCTGGTAACCCTTGGGACACCCGTTCCCCACTCTGTGTTGGCTGTGTGTTAGGTTCCACGATGTTCTCCTTGGTCATGGGCCTTCCCTCCACCCGCCTCCGCTACCTCTGATGAGGTTTTGTTCGGCAGCTTCGTTGGTACTACGCCCTTGTTCGACTCCTCGCTGGCGTGCATGCCCGCATTACGCTTTTGGCTTCACGGGCCGATCCCGGGCCGGGTTGGCCCTGGATACCGGCGAGGTCTCCCGGTTCTCGCGCGTGCAGTTTCTCGGCGTGCGTGCGGCTCTAGGACTACGCCGGGTACGCCAGACACTTCGCGTTGCTAGTCGTGTCCGTCGTTGTTGCCTTCCCGTTACAAGCACACGGTCGGCACCCGGATTGTGTTTTTCGAAGCTCAATTCCCCGCCCGCCGATGCCTCTGTCTACACTTCACCCGGCACCTCGCGGCACCCGGCGCAAGACTCGAGGTCAAGATGGTACGCTGCTCTCCTTTCTTGTGGGGCTCTTTCATCCCCTACTTCACGCCGGTTTATCCCGGCGCTTGCGCTTGCTGACGCGCGCGGCTCTGTTTCGCACCTCGTTGTCACTTACCGAGCCGCGACCGTTAGGGAGGCGGTGACGCGTGACTTCCGTCACTGCACGCCGCCCCACGGCTGATCTACAACGGATACAGGCGGTATCT
>JACQZR010000264.1 GCA_016213775.1 Acidobacteriota bacterium | reverse complement strand
CTTCAGTGCCTCGATGTCCGGTTCTTTGTCGGTCTTGATTGTGAGCTTCGGTCCGCCGAATTCGAATTGCTGCTCTCCGGGGAGTAGCCGCTTCCCGGTGATAAGTTCTCGGAGCTGGTCGTCGGTCATTCCTTGCTTGCGAAGGGCCTCGACGCTGGTCTTGCCGCTGAAGAGTTGCTCGCGGAGAGCCTTCTGCTGCATCTCGTCGAAGCGGGCCTGGAGTTGCTCCTGCGTGTTCTTGAAGTTGTTATAGATGATCGCTCCCGCCGCTACAACGCCCGTGGCGAGTAGCGCGTAGGGGTTAAGGCTTGCCAGCCTCAGCGCCGCGATGGATTTCGCGAGCGCCATGATCTTTTCGGCAAGCGCGTAGGACGCAAGGATGCCAGACACCCACAGTGCTATCTCGCCAAACTTTGTGAGGCCGTCGGTATTGTCCTTGAGCCACCCAACCAAGCCGCGCAGATTGACGATCATCCCCTTGAGGTCCGCTTGGAATTTGGCCCCGATGTCTTCTCGAACGTTGTTGAACTCGCGCCGAAGCGCGCCCAGTTGGCCTTCAACCGTCTGCGAGGCGGCCGCGTGCGCCCCTTGAATTTTCGCGCCCTCGCGCATCACCGCGTTGTAGCGGATCTGCTTTTCCTCGGTCTCCGTCAATGCGCGACCCAGTTGGAGCTCCGCAATCTGGGTTTTCTTCTGGAAGTCGACGAATAGGCCCAACGTGCGTAGGCCGCGCGAGGCGCCCGACTCGATGGCGAGGACAATGCCTTCCATCGCCTCGCCTGCCGACACGTTTTGTACCGCCGCCGCGTCCTTGGCGAGTTTAGCCAGACCTTCGGACTTCGCGAGGTCCATGTCGGCGACGATCAAACGCTGAACGGCGTGCGCAGCCTCCGTGAACTCGAAGCCAATGTCTTCGATTGCGGCCACCTGCTTCGACGCCGCGGCTGCACCCACGCCGTGCGCGGTAGCCAGCGCCCTGAGAGAAGCTTCGGCCTTTGCATTCTCAGCCGCCATCATCACGGAGCCGACAGTGAAATCCTTCGCCCAGGCAAGAGCGCCTTTGATGGCGTCGGCGAACAAGCTTCCCGCCGTTGCGCCTTTCACCATGGCGGCCGTCATGCCGTCGATGCCTTGGGTGGCGCCTTTCGCGCTCTTGGTGGCGGACGCTTCCATGCTCGACAGACTGGCGTTGACACTCTTGATGGACTGATTGGCTTTGTCCACCTCGACGGTAACGACCAGTTCGAGTTTGTTATCGGCCATGGGGATTCAACTGCTCGCGGTCCAGCTTTTCGCGTTCGTCTTCGAGGATCAACATCGCGTAGAACTCGTCCGCGCGAATGTCATCGAGGCCGAGATGTATGCCCAGCTTGAGCGCGGCCCGGAGGTCCAAAGCGCGCCGGACGAGCAGGCCGGTTTCGGATGATTGCGCCTCATCGAGCCTGTCGAGCGGGCAGTGGTCGCACCGGTCGCCGTCGTCGGGCGCGTCGGGGCAAAGCTTCGGGTCGCAGAGCTCGTCGCGGCGCAGGGCCCAGTGAACCAGGAATCGCAGGGATGGCTGCTCGGGCCACGGGCCGCCTACGAGTTTGGGTCGCCGAGCTCCTGGAATCCAGCATCGAGCGCGTCGATGGCCGCTTTCACGGCAACCGCCTGGTGCATGATCGGAGCGTCTCCGGCGTAACCCTCGGCGGTCGTGATCAGCTTCTTGTAGAGCGCACCAGCAGCCGAGAGGTTGATGGTGAGTTCCTGGCGGTTGTAGGGCAGGTCGAGAACACGGGCGAAGCCACGGCGGTACTCTGTCACGTCTTTCGCCGAGGCCATCTTCAGCAAATGAGTGACGGTCCCGCCAAGGACTCGGAGTGTGACGCGGAAGGCGTCTCCGGCCTGCACCACATCATCCACTTCCGCTTGGCTCAACTGCTCAACGATCCGGCTGGCTTCAAACGCGTCCACCTCGGGCGCGTTTTCCTCGGGCACGCGGATCTTGGCAAGCAGCGCGCCGTCGGCGTCTTCGCCATTCGCGATGATCGTCTCGGAGACGCCACGGCCCAACTGTTTGATAATAACTTTGCGCCGTCGCTGGCGCTCGGTCCATTCCTCGTCGGAAGGAAAGCGGACCCGGATGGTCTTCACGCCCGCCGAAGTCCGCAATTGCAGCGCAATCGGACGCGCCGCGTCGAATACGGGAATCGTCTGTTCCATCTTTCTCTCCTATTGACAGATGCTGTCCACGTTACATTTAGCCACCGCCGAAACGATGCCATTCGACGAGTCGTACATCGGCAGGCACTCGACAGCGACCGTCACGATTCCGTCGGTCTCCCCGACTTCGGCCATCGCGAATGAGACCTTCTGCCAAGTGATTTCCAGCGAGTTGTTCGCGTCGTAGGTAAGCGAAAGGATGGCGGTGCCGGTGGACTGGTTCTTAAGCTTGGTGAGCTCCGTGGAACCGTTCTCAAAGCGAGCCACGAACTTCAGCATGCCCTGGCGATTGGCGAATTCCAGGCGGCCGCGGATCGCGCCGCTCGTCCCATCGCCCGGCGTCTGGAAACCGGAGCCAGGGAAGAATCCGCCATCGAGACGGACGTTGTTCTTCCACGACGTCTCCAGCGAAATGATGTTCTTGTTCGAGACGTAGTTGACCCCGTTGATGGTGAGCGCGAGCGACGCAGAGGGCAGGAGTTTCTCAAGTGTCGCCGCCGGCATCGTGATGCCAGACGGTTCGGTCGTCTTGCCCGCGCCGACGAACTCGACGGAGATCTTCGAGTTGGCGCGTCCCGGTCCGCTGCCGATGGAGATGGTCCAACCTTCAACGACGCAACCAACGGCCATGCGGTCGACGACAACGCCCGCGCCGGGCCGGATCTGCTCGACGAAGGAGAAGTACGGCAATTCAGCAGCATCGCCGCTCGCCGGGATGAGCGGCGTGCACGTGTAAGTGAAATTCGGGGTGGTACCCGACTTCACGACTTTTCCCAGGCCGTAGGCCATCGCCCAAGCGCCGATCTCCGAACCAAGGTACTTTTCGAGCGTGCCGTTGACGTCCCAGGAAGTCTGGAACGATTGCGTAGGGAACTCGTGGCCCTTGCCAAACTCCTCGGCGTCGTTTTCGGTGTTGAGTTTCGGGTTGGCGAGCGCGGCGTTGAGCTTGCGCAACTGCCACATCTGCACGCCGGTATTGGCGGTGGCGATGTCTGTCTGCTTCTGTTTGCCGAAGCAGATCAGAACTTCCTGTAGCCTACTCGTCGACATCGGGCTTCACCTCCTCTTTCGTGTTCGGTGGCGGGCACTGGCTCCAGCCCGAGTTCATGAGCGGCAAAAGAGTCGCCGGCGTCGCCTCCACTTCCTTCGGCTCGCCTTGCCCAAATGGCGGGCGCAGCCAGACCGTGTTCGCGCTATTCATCGCCAATCTCCGTGAAAGACATGTTCACCTCGAAGTAGTCCAGTCCCTCCGCGTCCGTGGCACGCTGAACCGACGGCACGTCCATCGGGTAGCAAGAGGGATGAACTGTGACGTTGATCATGGGCACGCCAGCCGATTCCGGAACGCCCTTGGTAATCAGCCGGAACAGCCGGTAGTAAGCAGTAGGCGGATCGCCATCAAAGGTCTCTCGCGCGCGGAGGAATAGCGATGCCTGATGCTTCCACACGTCATTGCCGCCGAAGTTGCCGGGCGCGGTCCCTTGCCACGCGACCATAATGGATGGCGAAGGCATTTGATGAATCGCTAACGCCAGGCTCGACTTCTTCGGATACTGATCGTGATAAGCGTAGATCCGGTCCGGATCGCCGCCGACCTCCATCACAAGGTCCGGGACATCGCGCAGCAGCGCCACGAGCGAATCGATGAGAGTCGACGGATCAATCATTGCTGTTTGCCTTCGAGGTTGCGCTCCAGCAACAGCCGCTTGGCTGCCTCCGTCATCACTCGGCGCGACGCCTCCACAACGGCGGCCTTGTTCCTGGGTGAGAACACCAACCATTCCTGAATCTTCTGATTGGCCCAGGCTTTGATACGGTCCTTCCGTGTCGAGAGTGCCGCCTTCGCGCGGTTCTCGCTCACCGTGCGGACCTGCAGGTTGCGCAGCATGGCGCCGCTGAACATCAAATTGCGGCGGTTGCCGAGGCCGAGCTTGGTCTTGCGGATCGCATACCGCTTCATGAGTGGCTTAGCCGGAGAGTCTTCCGGGCCCTGTGCTGCCTGCAACCGGTTCTTCACTGACGCTACGCCGACCGTGCCCAGCTTGAACATCTGGTGCTGGCGGAAGTTCAAGTGATCCAGCACCAACCGTTTCTTCTGCCAAATTCTGACGCTGGGCATAAGCAACTACGCGAGACGCAGAGCGACCGTCACGCCGCCCTCGCCATCGGCTTCAATCTCGAACACCTTGTAGCTGGCACCGTCAATCCGCGCTTCGTCGCCACGCTCGGGTGGTGTCGGAAGATCTGCAAGACGGAGGAACAGCAATACGCACGTGCCGGGCGCGCTTTCCTCGCTGCGCCGTCCTGTCTGAACGATCGCCCGCACGTTCAAAGGCTCACCGGACAGCGGCAAATAGGCGATCGGCCTACCGAACGCACCGAGCGCGGCGGCGTTGAGCGTGTTCATCAAAGAGGCCCATTCGCTCATAGCTCACATCGATAGTGCGGAACGCGAAGGGCGAAGGGCGAACGATGTGGATCACCGTCCGCCCTTGGTCCTGCCATTCCCTGCCACACCGCACCGCACCATGCCAAGCCAAGTCCTGCCACGCCAAGCCAAACCAAACAAGGTCAAACTGCGACCGAGCTATAGCTGCGAAACTGCAAACCTGCCGAACCGCGGTCGCCAATCGCCCAAGCCCTCCAACTCGCCGGCGACCAACAGAAACTGATTGATTTCATCTGGGTTCAGCAAGGCCGCGCTGTACCGGACTTCGATCTCCGCCGACCAATCCCGAAAGATCGGTCGTGTGCGCATCACCCTGACTTGGCCCACCCTCACACCCGCGACTAAGCGGAACTCATCCACTTTCCACAGTTCGATCGGATCGCGGGGGCCGTCGTATTGGAGCGGAAACGCGCCCAGGCATAACATCCCTGCCTTGGCCTGTTTGCCGCGTTTGTTGGTCATGGCCCCCCGCGTGATGCAGGCCTCCAGCACTTCTCCGGGCAAACACGGCTCACCTTTGCTGAGGTACAGCCCGCCGAACCACTCGAGGCGCGCGATCTCCTCGAAGTCCGCCTCAGTCTTCTTCCGTTTGACAGAAATGCTCTTGATCTGTTTGGAAACGCCGTCCAGTGGATTGCTCAACCGGGAATTGTGCATCACAAGGGGTGACACGCCGGTAATCCGAAAGCGCAAGCTGCTGTAAGCCATAAACGGTATTTGCCTCTGCTGTTGGTGTGATGCGCCGGCAGTCATCAACCGCCGGTGTGCGGATCCGGTAGATCTGCCGCTGGATCCGCGCAGTAATGGTCTCGTGGCACTCGCGGCACAGAGTGGTTAGATCGTCGACCGGTTCAGTTCCCCAGGCGGCTGGGTATCGGCGGTGGTGAACTTCGAGGTCATCTGCGCTGTTGCAGGTCCGGCATCGGTATCCGTCCCGCTTGAGTGCCTCGGTACGGAGTTCCTCCCACCGCCCTGATTGCAGGTAGCTGCTGTAATTCACGGTAGGCCGGCCACCGATGCCTTGAGGCTCAGACCTTCGTGCCACGGACCAAACACTCCACCCGCGTGCAAAGTGGCAGGCAATTACTCTGGACGTGCAGGTCCGTGCCCCGCTCGAATTTTCGCGGGGCCTGCTTGGCATAGATCGGCAGGCCAATTGTATTTGCCGTCTCGTTGAAATCGGCGGGAGCGAAGTACGTCCTGAACGTCGAGGCCGTACCCAACGGGAAGAAGTGCGCCTCATCATCAGCAATGAACTTGCGCACATTGCCGGCGATATCGGTAGCCTGGCCGCGATACTCTTCGAACGTTATCCCCGCAAACATGAAGTTTGTGCGGTTGTCAGTGAAGAGCAGTTGGCCCTGCTGCCAGCGGGAGTACGCCTCTTTCACCTTGGGGTGCGTGGTCAGGGCGTCGAAGAAGCCCGGCGAGCAGAGGCACATGATTCCGGTCATGTACTCGCCCCGGAGGTTGTCTTCGATGTGGCGTTTGACCTCCAAGCATTTCGTGATGACTTCGGTACCTGTGGTCCCCAACGCAAAGCTGATCGACTTCGGCGAAATCGAAAACTCGCTGAATAGATCGTAGATCGTCGAGCCATCTGCATCCAGGATGAGGCCCTTCAATGCTCCCATCCGCAGGTGTTCGGTGGTGATCTCCATCTTTGCTTTCATGAGCGCCAGTTTCCGCGCCAGCAAAGCGGATAGGGCCTCGACATCGTTCTCCGAGCCGAACGCGCGCAGCCCCTGGGCTTCTTCGGGCAGGACGACGTCTTCATGCGGGATGTGCGGAATCACGAACGAGCGCACCCTGCGCTTGGCTTGGCTGCCCAGCGTCGCAGGGGCCCCGACCGGCATGGTGGGCAACAGCGTCAGCACGCCGTTTAACTCCTCGATGAGGATCGTGCGGAGGCGGACACCCTCGGGCGGCATCAGATTCAATTGCGCGAGCCTGCCAAAGCTCGTTGGAATTTTGTTCACGGCCGTCGTCAAGGCGACCATGTTGAAGGCATCGGTAGCAAATGGATTCAGCATCGACATGGTGGTTAAGCTCCTTCCCGGACGAGAATGCCCAGGGTCTTCAGTTGGCCGATCGCAACAGCCTTTTGCGGGGCAGTGGCTCCGGACTTCCAGACCAGCGCCGGTCGGGACACGATGGCCTCGCGAGCGATGATGACGGTTTGTGTGGCAGCAGCGCTGGCGTCGGCCGCTTCCATGAGGACACCGGCGGCGAACTGCAGTCCGTCGCTGGCAGCGGGATTGAATTCACCGATCTCGCTCGACACGGAAACGGCAATCGTGAACTTGTCGCCCACTTCGAAATCCGTGCTGCCGTCGGCGAGCGTACAGTTAATGTGATCGCCGGCGTAGGCGACTGCAACGGTGAGATCGGGCTGCGGCAGGCCACGCGGGTCCACCACAGTGAAGACGCCGGCGTTCGCCACTTTGGTTTTGCACGTCACCACGTAGCTGCCCGGCAGTGCGGCCACGCCAAGCGTCACCGCGCCCATCACGCCGTTGCCGGTGTTAGTGCCACCGACGGTCACGGTCACGGCGGGGGCCTTCCGCCCAACCACCGCACCGAGCGCCAGGGACCCCGCAGTGAGAGTCACCTCTTCGCGTGAGAATAGATTCGGGGCTTCATACTTGAGTACATCCCCGAGGTAATTGCTTTCGGTTTGAACCGGCATGCTTACTTGGCTCCTTTCGAACCGGCTGCCAACGCCGCACAGGCTTTGACGACCGGGTTTTCCTCCAGATTGGAATTGGATGCGGTCGAGGCCTCTGGCAGTACATGCGACCGGATTTCTTCCTTGTCGGCCTCGGCCCGCAAGGTAAGCAGTTGTTTGCGCACGTCCCCGAGGGCGATATGGCGGGCGATGAAATCGCCGGCCAGTGCGGGCCGGCCCGCGATGTTGCACAAGACGACAATCTCGGCGGCCTCGGCATAGCCTTGCTCGCGGGCTGCCACCTCGATCGCGGCGAGATCGGGAACGGGCGGACTCGTTGCCGCCTGAGTAGCTTCGGACATGATGGTCTCTCCTTTAGTGAACTTGGATTGCGAGAGCGACGCCGTCATATCGGCGAGGGCCTCGCGGAAGGTGCCAACACGGTCGGCGAACCCGCGCGCAACGCTGTCCGCGCCGTAGAGGATGCCCGCTTCGGTGCCGCGAACGGCTGCAGCGCCG
>JACQZR010000046.1 GCA_016213775.1 Acidobacteriota bacterium | reverse complement strand
GCCTGCTTTCTTGTCCAGGTGGACTGCACTCCATCGAGCCAACATGGCGGCAGTATGCACCTACCGTTAGCGGAGCGTAAGACGGGTTCTGTCGCCTCAGACGAGTGCCCAGGCCGCCCTTGTACATTTGCCACCCCCAGATAGGCTGGTCAGACAAACCCATCTGGAAAAACCCGCCTGACTGATGCAACCAGTCACGCCGAAATCGAATTTATTTCTCCCCTCTTTTCAACCACCTGCAATTTCAGTTGAGGGGCACCCCCAGGCCACCCCCCTTAACCTGAAAGCGCTATGACACAGACAACCCTCGCCGCTCTGAGCCCCGTTCAGGCCCAGGTCGTCCTCTCCCTGTCCACGGGAGCCTCCATTTCCGCCGCCGCCGAATCACACCACGTCGGCCGTACCACTATCTATTCCTGGTTTCGCCAGCCCGCTTTCGCGCATGCCCTCGACGAAGCCAAAGCCGAGTACACCCTCGCCCTTCGTGACGAGCTCCACGATGCCTCCCGCAAAGCCATCCGTACCCTCACCTCCATCATGGACAAGCCCGATGCCCCCGACTCCGTCCGCCTCAAAGCCGCCCTCGCCATCCTCAACCGGCCACAGTCCGCTGACGAATCCTGGAAATTCCCCCAGCCCGTCCACCCTCTCGCCGTCCGCGAAGCCGAAGCCAGACTCGCCAAGGCCGCCGAAACAGAAATGAACACTTCGGAACACCTTTCACAGGATTCCGAGCCCGACTACGACGAAACCCTCGTCAACGCCGAAATCGACGAGCTGCTGAACAAATTTGAGCAGGAAAGACAGAATTCCAAGCCCCAGCCGGTCCGCGTCGAAAAGGTCGGCCGCAACGAGCCTTGCCCCTGCGGCTCCGGTCTCAAGCACAAACGCTGCTGCCTCGGCAAACCTCACGCTGCCCATGCCGCGTAACCCCGTGATACGATGACCGCCATATGCCGGATATCAAGATGTTCACCCGCCGCGAATTCTCAACACTGGCGGCTTTCTCGGCCTGCGGTTTCGCGGCCGATCCGCGCTACACCATCGGCATCACTACCAACACCCGCGGTGGCTGGGAAAACGATGTCTTCCTATCGTTCCGTGAAGCCCGCGAAGTCGGTTACCGCTACGTCGAAACGTTCATTCACTACTTCGTGAAGGACTACTACGATAACCCCGCGGCCCTGCAAAAAAAGATCGATGAGATCGGCGTCCGCTTCGTCACCATCTCCAACGGCGGCCCTCTCGAAACGCACTTCGAGGACCCGGCGCGTCATGCCAAACTAATCGCCGACCACGTCAAACTCGGCCATTTCATCAAAAACTTCGGTTGCCGTCATCTCAAGATCAACCTCGGAGGACGCCGCCCCACCGGCACCACGGACGAAGACCTCAAACACATGGCCGCGTCTTGTGAAAACCTCGGCGCCGCTCTCAAAGACATTGGCATCCGCCTCGCCATCCACGCCCACATGTGGAGCCAGTTCGAAAACCAAAAGGAAATCGACTTCCTCATGCAGCACACCACCGCCGCCAACGTCGGCTTCGTCCTCGATACCGGCCACATCACCATGGCCGGAATCGACCCCGTTGCCCTTGCCAAAAACCTCGGCCACCGCATCGTCGAATTTCACATGAAGGATGTAGCCAGTAAGAACCGCGGCGGTGCCAAAACGCGCCTCGAACGTCCTGACCTTATGAAGGACCCCTGCTTCTTCCCACTCGGCGAAGGCGGAGTCGATTTCCCGGCCCTCAAGTCTCACCTGGATAAGATCCAATGGCGCGGCTTCTTCACCGTCGAACTCGACACCTCGCCCTTCCGTCCGCCGAAAGAGAGCGCCCGCATCAGCCTCCGCTATCTGGAATCAAAGCTGGGCCTTCGATCATGACACGGCGCGCTCTTCTTCTCTGTTTTCTCAGCGCCGTCTGTGCGAGTTCACAAACTCCCCAGGGGGCCATCCGCGACCTCATCAATCGCGAGAGCAAAGCGAAGAACATCCCCATCATCGCCGTCGCCGTCATTGAAGATCAGCGCATCACTTTCCGGTACGCCACCGGCGGCGCAGCCCCCGACTCCGTCTACCGCGTCGGCTCAGTGTCAAAGCTCTTCACCGACGTCGCCATCATGCAGCTTGTCGAAAAGCGCGCCATCGACCTCGACGCCCCCGTCACCAACTACCTCATTAACTTCCACCCGCACAGTTCCAACGGCCGTCCCATCACCCTCCGCGACCTTATGAGCCACCGCGCCGGACTCGTTCGTGAACCCCCCGTCGGCCACTACTTCGATGCCACGCCCCGCACCCTCGAAGAAACTGTGCGTAGCCTCAACGATACTGATCTCATCTACGAGCCCGGCCGCCGCACCAAGTACTCCAACGCGGGCATCGCCGTTGTTGGCCGCGTCGTCGAAACCCTCGCCCGCAAGCCGTTCGCACAGGCCGTCAAAGATGCCGTTCTCACGCCCCTCGGCATGCACAACAGCGCTTTCCAGAACGAAGCCAATCTCGCTCCCCACCTCGCCAAAGCCTTCATGTGGACCTACGATGGCCGCCGCTTCCAGACTCCTCAATTCGAGCTCGGCATGTCCCCCGCCGGCAGTCTTTACACCACCCTGCCGGACCTCGCCCGCTTCGTGTCCTCCCTTCTCGCTGGAGGCGGCAAGATCTTACAAACCTCGACACTCGAAAAGATGTGGGAGCCCCAGTTCGGCTCCAACTACGGCATCGGCTTCCGCCTGGGCAAGCTCGACGGCCTCCGCACCGTCTCCCACGGCGGCGCGATCTACGGATTCGCCACCGACCTCACGGCCATCCCCTCTGAAAAGCTCGGCGTCATCGTCATCTGCAATGTCGACAGCGCCAACACCGTTGCCACCCGCATTGCTCAACAGTCGCTCCGCTGGATCCGCGCCGCGCGCCGTGGCGAATCCCTCGTCCCGCTTCCCGAAACGGAACCAATTCCCAACGCATCCGCCCTCGCCGGCCGCTATGGCGAAGCCGACAAGGCCGTCGATCTCACCGCGCGCAACGGCAAGCTCTACATCACCCCGCTTCGCGGCGGTTCTCGCGCCGAGCTCCGCCAACTCGGCGACGACATCATTACCGACGACCTGCACAGTTACGGAACACAACTGAACACTTCTGAACAGCGTCAACCCGCTCTCAAACCGGCAGCCGCGCCCCTCGCCTTCCGTTCTTTCCTGGGAGAATACGGCTGGGACTTCAACACCCTATACATACTGGAGCGCGAAGGCAAACTCACGGCGCTAATCGAATGGTTCGATTACTACCCCCTCACCCAGGTGTCCGCCAAAGTCTTCCGCTTCCCCGATTTCGGACTCTACCCCGATGAGTTCCTGACATTCACTTCTGAAGGCGCGCGGCTCGGCAGCGCCTCCGCCGGGGTTCTCTTTCCAAAACGAAGCCAATCCCTTGGATCCGTCTTCCGCATCATCCCGGTCCGCCCCGTCGCCGAACTCCGCCGCGAAGCCCTGGCCGCGACGCCCCCACAGGAGACCGGACCGTTCCGCAAATCGGAGCTCATTCACCTGCGCTCCCTCGACCGCACCATCCGCCTCGACATCCGCTACGCGACCACCGAAAACTTTCTCAGTACCCCCGTCTACACCAAGGCCGCAGCCATGCTGCAGCGCCCCGCGGCCGAAGCCCTCGCCCGGGCAAACAAAGAACTGGCCGCGCACGGGTACGGCCTGCTCGTTCACGACGCGTACCGCCCCTGGTCAGTGACCAAAATCTTCTGGGACGCCACGCCCCCCGACAAACGCGACTTCGTCGCCGATCCCTCCAAAGGCTCCCGCCACAACCGCGGCTGTGCCGTAGACCTCACCCTCTACGATCTAAGAACAAAGAAGCCGGTCGAAATGACCGGCCTCTACGACGAAATGTCTACTCGTTCCTACCCGGACTACCCCGGCTCAACAAGCCTTGCCCGCTACCACCGGGATCTCCTCCGGACAGCCATGGAACGCCAAGGCTTCCAAGTCTTCGACAACGAATGGTGGCACTTCGACTACAAGGATTGGAAAGCCTACGCAATCCAAAACGAACCCTACCACTAAACGGCGTTAAACCGCTCTTCCACCGCCGCCCAGTTCACTACATTCCACCAGGCGCCAATGTAATCCGGCCGCCGGTTCTGATACTTGAGGTAATACGCATGTTCCCATACGTCCAGGCCGAGCACGACGCTCTTGCCTTCCATAATCGGTGTATCCTGATTCGGCGTCGAAGAGATCGCAATACTCGATCCTTCCTTCGTCACCCAGGCCCAGCCGCTGCCAAACCGGCCCACGCCCGCCGCTGCGAACTTCTCCTTAAACGTGTCGAAACTCCCGAAAGCCGCGTTTACCGCCGAAGAGAAATTTCCCAACGGCGCCCCGCCGCCGTTCGGCCCCATCAGGTTCCAGAACAGCGAGTGGTTCCAGTGCCCGCCGCCGTTATTCCGCACCGCCGTCTTGATCGCATCCGGCACCAGCGCCAGGTTTTTCGCCAGCAACTCTTCCAGGCTCTTGCCCGCCAGGTCAGGCGCGGATTCCAGTGCCTTGTTCAGGTTCGTTACGTACGCCTGATGGTGCTTTCCATGGTGGATCTCCATCGTCATCTTGTCGATATGCGGCTCCAGCGCATCGTGTCCATACGGAAGTGGAGGTAAAGTGAATGCCATGTCCAATAGCATACCGCTACGTATCGGTTTCGCGGGGGCGGGCTTTGCCTCCAGGTTCCACCACCGGAACCTGAGAGGTCTCCCCGCCGTCTCCGCGGGCGTCACTTCAGTCAGGAAGGAAAGCCGGGCTTCTTTTGAGAGCGAGTTCGGCGTGCCCGCCTTCGATTCCGTTGAGGCGATGTTGCCTCACATCGATGTCCTCGACATCTGCACGCCGCCCTCATCGCATGCGGCCTACATCCACCTTGCCGCGGAAGCAGGAAAACACGTCATCGTCGAAAAACCCTTCGCCGGCTTCTTCGGCTCACCTTCCGAGCATTCCAAGGAAGCCATGCTCGACGCCATGGCCGGCGAGATGCTCACCATGCGCTCGCTCATCGCCCGCACCGGCGTCACCCTCGGCTATGCCGAGAACTACATTTACGCTCCGTCCATCCAGCGCGAGCGCGAGATCATCGAGAAGACCAAAGCCCAGATCCTCCGCATGGCCGCCGAGGAATCGCACAGCGGATCGCATTCCCCGTTCTACGGCATCTGGGCCGAACAAGGCGGCGGCTCATTGATCGGCAAAGGGTGTCATCCCCTCGGCGGAGTCCTTTACTTGAAGCGTAAAGAAGGCTTCGCCCGCCGCGGCTCGCCCATCCGTCCGGTGGCCGTCTCCGCCCGCACCCATGCCCTCACCAAACTGCCCACATTCGAGGACCGCGGGTACCTTCGCACCAACTATAAGGACACCGAAGACTACGCCCTCCTCCATGTCGTCTTTGACGACGGAATGGTGGCCGACATCATGACCGCTGAGCTTACCCTCGGCGGTGTCTACGACTTCGTCGAAGTGTTCGCCAACAACCACCGCACCCGCTGCCACATCAGCCCCGTACACGTGGTGGACCTGTACAGCCCTAACAAGAAGGAGTTCGAAGGGATCGATCTGCTCGAGAAGATCAGCTCCAATGAGGGCTGGATTCCGGCCTACCCGGAGTTCGGTTGGCACAACGGCCAACTCCAGGAGATGGCCGATTTCGTTGATGCCATCCGCACCGGCCGCACCCCCGAATGCGACCTCGACCTCGCCATCGACACCACCCTCACTATTTACGCCGGCTATGTCTCGGCCGACCGCAAGGGAGCGGAGGTGCCCGTCCCTCAGGTATAACCAAGTAGATGGATATTGTTCTCAACGGAGAGCCGCACAAAGCACCCGACGACTGCACCGTGCTCGGCCTGCTCGAATCGCTCGCAGTGGACCCGTCCCGTGTCGCAGTCGAACTCGACGGCCAGATCATCAGCAAGCCCGTCTGGCCTGCTACCCTGGTCCGTCCAGGCGCCCAAGTGGAAGTGGTGATGTTCGTCGGCGGCGGCAGCCCTCGCCTTCGCGCTAATGCAGCACGCTGAGCGCTCCGGGGTAGGCGCCCATCCAGTCCACCTTGCCGGTGTCCAGATTGTAGATGCCGCCAACGATCTGCAGGTCGCCGGTCCGCACCTTCCGGGCGATTACCTCGCTCCCCTTGATCATGTCTTCCACAGACTCCCAAACGTTCACCCGTGCGGTCTCGTTCACGAGGTTCTTGCCCGACAACGACGGATTGTGCCGCTTGGTCTTTTGAAACGCTTCGCTGATGTGAACCACCATCCGCCCGATGTCGGCACTCACCTCATCGCCATTCACGACAGCCGACACTGCTCCACATTCGGTGTGGCCGATCACTACACAGACGGGTGTTCCGAAATGCGACACCGCATACTCCGCCGAGGCGATCTCGTCGTTATTCGCCACGTTCCCAGCCACACGGACCGTGAAAATGTCCCCGATCCCCTGATCCAGGAAGATCTCCGGCGGAACGCGTGAATCCGCGCAGGTGAGCACTACCGCGTAGGGATGTTGCCCCGATGAGGTCTCCCTAACCCGCGCGAGCGTGGCTCGCGGATGCTTCGACTGGCCTGCCACAAAGCGCTTATTGCCGGCCATCAGTTCCTTGAGTACATCCTCCGCATGCGGCACCGGCCGCGGCGCGTGTGGGTCCGCGGGGCCGTGGCCGGCTGCTGGTTCATGCCTCGTGTTTACAGGCTTTCGTTGCGTACCCGCCCCATGGCTTGCCGCCGGCTTGGGCGCCGCCACCGGACCCTTTGGCGCCACCTTCGGTGCCTGCTTGCCGTCATCCGCCAGCATTGCCGCCGGCAAAGCCAGGGCCGCAAGCAGCACTTCCCGTCTGGACCGGAACGCAGGGATCTGCCTCATTGTGAGGACCTCCTCAGGATCAATAGATATTATAAGCACGTACCCTTCCCTTATCGGTCCGTATGGCCATGCGTCTTGGGAAAAGTACCCTTGTCTCCTGCTTCCAAACGTGTTAACGTTTGTTCATACACGGTGCAGGCCGTCGGTGACCTGTCTCCGTTTGTAGTTGATGTTTGACATTCGAATCATCGCACCCACCGAGCCAATAGCAATCCCTAACAACCCGACTCGGCGTGGTATCTCAGGAAGGAGATTCCCTGTCTATGGAGATCACGCAGGAAGAACTCAAAGCGCATCTGATGCAGACCAACGAGGAATTCCGGACTCTGGTGCTCCGGCACGCAGAGCTGAAAAAGAGAGTGATGGAGCTTGAGGACAAGGCCCACCCCACTGAAGACGAACAGGTGGAAGAAGCCCTGCTCAAGAAACAGAAGCTCCAATTGAAAGACCAGATGGCGGGTATCCTGAACCGGCACAAACTGGAACAGGTTGCCTAGAGCCTCAGAGGCGCTGAGCTAAGCTTTTCAACCAAGGCCCGATCCGTTTTGACGGATCGGGCCTTTTGGCGTTTCTTACGGTGTGAAAGTCCGTATGAAGGTGCCCGTGCCGCGGATCGGAACCGCTACTCCCGGGTCCACCTCCAGCACCTCTCCAGGCAGATACGGCTCCTCGCCTACCAGTCCTTCACCGTGCAGGATGATCAGTGCGCTGGTGTGGGCCACCGCCGGTACCAGGTGTGTCCCGTTCACCTGGAAGCGCTCCGTATTGAAGTAAGGACACCGCACCGGAAGCGCGGAACGTCCCGGCGCCGGACCCCAGAAGGACACCTGCATGGCTTTGTCCAGATGCAGTTCCCTGGGGCGGCCATAATCGTAAAGCCGGTAGGTGACATCGGAGCGCTGCTGTATCTCGCACAACGCGATTCCGGCCCCGATGGCATGGACCGCCCCGGCGGGAACGAAGAACGTATCGCCGGGCCGTACCGGGAGCCAGTTCAACAGTCCTTCTATGGTGCCGTCGAGGGCCGACCGCTTGACGATTTCGGGCGATACGGGTTCGCGAAACCCAATCGCCACCCGGGCGGCCGGTGATGCCCGTAGAATGTGCCACATCTCGGTCTTGCCGTTCGAGTTCTCGTGCGCCCGGGCGAACTCGTCGTTGGGATGAACCTGGACGGAAAGCCTTTCCGTCGTGAATAGGAATTTGATCAGCGGCAAGCGGCCGTCGCTGTCAAACCACACTTCACCCGTTTTCTTCTCGGGCACGGGGAACCACGGGGCAAGGCCCGTGGACCCCCACACTTTTTCGCGAAAAGACGGTGTGATACGGCTCAGCATCCCTGCTGGTCTCCTGACTGCCTGATTCCCTCTGGTGACTAGAGTCCCTTAAGGAAGGTCTCGATCCGGTTCAGCCCCTTGGTGAGCTGTTCCATCGAGGTCGCATACGATATGCGAATGTGCCTGTCGGTTCCAAACGCCTCGCCGGGTACTACCGCCACCTGCGCCTGGTCCAACAGCTTCTCCGAAAAATCCATTGCCGACTGAATCCCGTTCTTGCCGAAAGCGACGCCGATGTTGGGATATGCGTAAAACGCGCCCTTTGGAACGTTGATGCGCACGCCCGGCATTGCGCGCAGGCGGTCAATCACATAATCGCGCCTATCGCGATACTCCGCAAGCATGATGCCCACTGACTCCTGCGGTCCGCGTAGCGCCTCGACGGCGGCCTTCTGCGCGATGGAGGTCGGGTTGGAGGTCATGTGGCTCTGCAGTTTCCCGATCGCCGAGATGAAGGACGCCGGGGCGAGACCGAAACCGATGCGCCATCCGGTCATT
Organism: Acidobacteriota bacterium; assembly: GCA_016213775.1. GTDB lineage: Bacteria > Acidobacteriota > Terriglobia > Bryobacterales > Bryobacteraceae > CADEFT01. The sequence continues at coordinate 3,667 of JACQZR010000046.1, read as the reverse complement.
GCGTAAGTCTTGGACAAGGATCCGGCAACAATCACCGTCTCCTTGGAGTTCGGCATCGAGGCGATGGAGAACGGCTCTTCGTCGTAGAGGAAGCGGCAGTAGCACTCGTCGGTCATCATCAGGATGCCGCGCGAGGCGCACAGGTGGTAGATCTTTTCGAACTCCTCGCGGCTCAACACGCCGCCGCTGGGATTGGACGGAGAGTTGATGATGATGAGCTTGGTGCGCGAGCTGATGTGCGGCTCGAGCATCGCGGCCGTGAAAGTGAAGCCGGCTTCCTCGTCGGTATCGACGAAGACGCAGGTGCCGCCGGCGTAGTTCACTACGTCTTTGTAGGTGACCCAGTAGGGCACGGGGATGATGACTTCATCGCCCGGATTGACAAGCACCTGCATGAGGTTGAAGATGACGTGCTTGCCGCCGACGGTGACAATGCATTCGTTGGGCTTGTAGCTGGTGCCGTAATCGCTGGCGTGGCGCTCGCAGATGGCTTCTTTTAATTCCTGAGTTCCGCCGGCGGCGGTGTACTTGGTGAAGTTGGCGTCGATTGCCGCAACGGCGGCTCTCTTGATGTTGTCGGGAGTCGGGAAGTCGGGTTCACCGGCTCCAAAATCCACTACATCCACTCCCTGCCGGCGCAGTTTTTCGGCCGCGGCCGCCACCTTCATCGTCGAAGATTCGCTGATCAGGGAAATACGCTCTGCCAGTGCTGATGCTGCTGTGCTCAAATCAATAAGGTCCTTTGCTCGCAAATTGCCCACCCAACCGTTCCAGCCGGCTAAGCACCGGAGGTGGTACCAGGCCGCTGATATTGCCGCCGAGTTTCCATACCTCCTTCACCAGCCGCGAGCTGACAAAAGAGTGGGCCTCGGAAGCCATCACAAAGATCGTTTCCACATCGGGCCGCAGGCGGCGGTTCATGTGCGCCATCTGCCATTCGTTCTCGTAGTCTGAAATCGCCCGGATACCACGAATGATCAGCGACGCCTGCCGCACCACGGCGAATTCCACCAACAATCCTTCGAACGAGTCCACTTCCACGTTCGGGAACCCAGCCACGGACTCGCGCAACATTTCCGTCCGTTCCGCCACTGAAAAGAGCGGATGCTTGTGTTCGTTGCGCAACACCGCCACTATCAAAAGGTCCGTGAACCGCCGCGCCCGCGCGATCACGTCGAGATGGCCATACGTGATCGGATCGAACGTACCGGGATAGATTGCGACACGGCTTGCCGGCTGCTCCACGCTGTTGTTGCCCCAGACTGTAATTTCTAATTGTATCAGGGGATCGGCCACGCGGGCGGCCGTACAGCCGCATTCATGAGAATGGTACGCTCCGTACATGCACCTATGGGTCACCCTGCTCGCGTTTAGCCAGCTTACGGCACAGCAAGGCTACAGGAAGCCGCCGCAAGCTGTACTCGATGTTTTGAACGCGCCCATGTCGCCGCTTGCCTCGGTGAGTCCGTCGCGCACGCATGTTTTGCTGCGCCGCAGCCGCCGCTATCCGTCGATTGCGGAAGTGTCGCAGCCGATGCTGCGTCTGGCGGGGATCCCTCTGAACCCCCGCACGAACGGTCCGCATCTCGGCCTGATCTTTTACGACTACGAGCTTTTGCGCGTGTCGGATGGACAGAAAGTGCCGCTGGCATTGCCGCGCAATGCGCTGTTCAACTTGCCGCAATGGAGCCCCGATGGGAAGTGGTTCGCTTTCACGGCGACGATGGCTGATCACATAGAGCTGTGGGTGGGCGAGGCGGCCACGGGCAGGCTTCGCATGATGCCGGGCATTGCAGTGAACGCATCGATTTCGGAAGCGCTCCAGTGGATGCCCGACAGCCGTCATGTGCTGGTGAAGACGGTGGTGAAACGCGGGCCGTCGCCACGCGCGCCGGAGGTGCCGCCTGGTCCGAAGATTCAGGAGAGCGCCGGCAAGTACAGCCCTGTGCGGACGCTCCAGGATCTGCTCACGAGCGCGCACGATATGGATGTCTTTGACTACCACATGACGTCGCAACTGATGGTTGTGGACACAGTGGCGGGCACTGCTGTCCGCTACGGCGAGCCGGCGGTCTACACCACCATCGAGCCCGCGCCGGACGGTCGGCACGTCATGCTCACGAAGGTCCACCGGCCGTACTCGCTGCTGCATGCCTGGACGTCGTTCCCGCAAACGTTGTCGCTGCATGATCGCGACGGCAAGCTGGTGCGGGTGCTGTTTGAGAAGCCGTTGGAGGATTCGGTGCCGATTGAAGGCGTCGGTACAGGGCCGCGGTTTGTCGGGTGGCGGCCCGATGAGCCGGCAACGCTGTTTTGGGTGGAGGCGCTTGATGGCGGCAACCCAAAGAGCAAAGTTCCGCATCGCGACAAGCTGATGACGTGGAAGGTGGGCGGGCAGCCCGCGGAATGGACGCGACTGGAACAGCGATTCCGCGGTGTCGATTGGGGTAAGGGCTTTGCTCTGGTACGCGATTATGAACGCGACCGCCGCTGGCAGCGCACTCTCGTGTTGAACCTGAGTGACACTGGCGCCGCGCCAAAGATCATTTCGAGCCGCAGTTCCCAGGACCGCTACCGCGACCCCGGCACACCGCTGGAACATTTCTCCAGCACGGGGCATCGCATTCTGGAGCAGGACGGCGACAGTATCTTTTTGCTGAATTCGACCGGCGCAACGCCGAAAGGCGCGCGGCCTTTTCTGGACCGGTTGAACATCAAGACGGGCGAATCGAAACGCATTTTCCGCTCGGCGGAAAAAGGTTACGAGCGGCCGTGGGCACTGCTCGCCGCGGATGGATCGAAGTGGTTGACGGAACGCGAGAGTCCTACTGAGCCGCCGAACTACGTGGTGCGCTCGGCGGCGGGCGATCTTGCGTTGACGCATTTCACCGATCCGACGCCGCAGTTGCGCAAGATTCAGAAGCGGCTGGTGACGTACAAGCGGCCGGATGGGGTGGACCTCTCGTTTACGCTGTATCTGCCGCCTGACTTTAAAGAAGGTACGCGATTGCCTACAGTGGTGTGGGCCTATCCGCGCGAGTATGCCGACGCGGAAGTGGCGGGGCAGTTTGGGGGATCGACCGAGAGGTTCACTACCATCACCGGGACCTCGCACCTGTTCTATCTGCTGGCGGGATACGCGGTGTTGGATGACGCGAGCATGCCGGTGGTGGGTCCGCCGGAGACGCAGAACAATACTTACGTGGAGCAGATTGTGGCGAGTGCGAAGGCGGCTATCGACAAGGCCGCGGAGTTGGGCGTTACCGATCCCACGCGGGTCGGAGTCGGCGGGCACAGCTACGGCGCGTTCATGACGGCGAATCTGCTGGCGCATTCGGATCTGTTCCGCGCCGGGGTGGCGCGCAGCGGCGCGTATAACCGTACGCTTACGCCGTTTGGATTTCAGGCCGAGCGCCGTACCTTGTGGGAAGCGCCCGATCTTTACTTGAAGATGTCGCCGTTCCTGGTGGCGCATAAAGTGAACGAGCCGCTACTGCTCATTCATGGCGAGGCGGATAACAACGCCGGCACTTTTCCGATTCAATCGGACCGCATGTACCAGGCGGTGCGCGGCAACGGAGGGACGGTCAGGCTGGTGTTTCTACCTAACGAATCGCACGGGTATGTGGGCCGGGAGAGTGTGGAGCACACGCTTGCCGAGATGATT
>JACQZR010000260.1 GCA_016213775.1 Acidobacteriota bacterium | reverse complement strand
TTTTTCGTCGGGATCCACGAGGGCGATCAGATTCTCGCTGCTGCAAGCGTTGATGTCGGTGTAGCCTTTGCCGCCGGCGCCGATGGCGGCGAAATTCATCTTCTCATTCGGTGATTTATAGCCGAGCGCTTTGAGGCTAGGTGTGCTGCCAAAGCCGCCCACGGGTACCGCACCCGCAACAAGGGAGCCCATGAAGAACCGGCGGGTGGCAGGATGCTTTGATTCCATGGCTTGATGCTATCACTTTGAAACACTCCAGGGATTATCCTGGGGGCAGCGGGACGCATTGCCCCGCGAGGAGGATTCGGAATGGTTTCGACTTCTTTGAGTGCGTATGGAGTGGCTCGATCCACGGTTTCGGGATCGCCGCTAAGCGCCGGGGATCAGGCGCGCATGGATGCCTATTGGAGGGCATGCAATTATCTCAGTCTCGGGATGATTTATCTGCGGGAGAATCCGCTACTGAAAGAAGCGCTGACGCCGGCGCAAATCAAGAACCGGCTGCTTGGTCATTGGGGTTCGAGCCCGGGGCTGTCATTTGTGTACATCCATCTGAACCGGCTGATCAGGATGCTGGATCTGGACATGATTTTCATGGCGGGTCCGGGGCATGGCGCGCCCGGGGTGTTGAGTCCGGTGTATCTGGAGGGAACCTACTCGGAGGTGTATCCGGACAAGAGTGAAGACGAAGACGGGATGCGGGAGTTCTTCAAACAGTTTTCGTTCCCGGGCGGGATTGGGAGCCATTGCACTCCGGAGACGCCGGGTTCGATTCACGAAGGCGGCGAACTGGGGTATGTGTTGTCGCATGCGTGCGGGGCGGCGTTTGATAATCCGGAGCTGATTGTGGCGGCGGTGGTGGGGGATGGCGAATCGGAGACAGGGGCACTGGCGACATCCTGGCACATCAACAAGTTTCTGAATCCGATTCGCGACGGGGCGGTGTTGCCTATTCTGCATTTGAATGGGTACAAGATCAACAACCCGACGCTGCTGGCGCGGGTGAGTCACGAGGAATTGACTTCGCTGTTCCAGGGTTACGGTTGGACACCGTATTTCGTCGAAGGTTCGGACGCGGGATCGATGCATCAAGCGATGGCGGCGACGATGGAGCATTGTGTCCAGGAGATTCAGAAGGCGCGGCGGGAAGCGCGGGAGAGCGGGGTGGCGGTGAGGCCGCGGTGGCCGATGATTGTGTTGCGCACACCCAAGGGATGGAGCGCTCCGGTGGAGGTGGGAGGTCACCGCCTGGAGGGGTTTTGGCGGGCGCATCAGGTTCCGCTGGCGGATGTGAAGAAGTCGCCGGACCAGTTGCGGATGCTGGAGCAATGGATGCGGGCATTGAAGCCGGAGGAGTTGTTTGATGCGAGAGGGCGGTTGATTCCGGAGTTGAAGGAACTGGCGCCGGCGGGGACGCGGCGGATGTCGGCGAATCCGCATGCCAATGGCGGGATGTTGAAGAAGGCGCTGCGGCTGCCGGATTTCCGCGACTACGGTGTGAAGGTAGAGAAGCCGGCCGTGGGTACAGCGGAGAATACTCGTCCTCTGGGCGTGTTTCTGCGCGATGTGATGCAGCGGAACATGGAGAACTTTCGCGTGTTTGGGCCGGATGAAAACACGTCGAACAAGCTGGATGCGATTTATGAAGTGAGCAAGAAGTTCTGGATTGCGGAGTATTTTCCAGAAGACGCCGATGGCACGGAGCTGTCGACGGACGGCCGTGTGATGGAGATGCTGAGCGAGCAGACCGTCGAGGGGATGCTCGAAGGTTACCTGTTGACCGGCAGGCACGGATTCCTCTCCTCCTATGAGGCGTTCATCCATGTGATCGACTCGATGTTCAATCAGCATGCGAAGTGGCTGTCGATCTGCAATCACTTGTCGTGGAGGCAGGAGGTGGCTTCGTTGAATCTCCTGATCACGTCCACAGTGTGGCGGCAAGATCACAACGGGTTCACGCATCAGGATCCAGGTTTTCTGGATGTTGTGGTGAACAAGAGCGCAGCGGTGACGCGGATCTATCTGCCTCCGGATGCGAACACGCTGCTGTCGGTAGCGGATCATTGTCTGCGCAGCGAGAATTACGTCAACGTGATTGTGTCCGATAAACAGATGCACTTGCAGTATCTGGATATGGACGCAGCAGTGCGGCACTGCACCAAAGGCGTGGGGATTTGGGAGTGGGCGAGCAATGACGGCGGGTGCGAGCCGGATCTGGTGATGGCGGCAGCGGGGGATATTCCGACGCAGGAGGCGCTGGCGGCGACGGCTTTGCTGCGGCGGGAATTTCCCGATCTGAAAATCCGGTTCATCAATGTGGTGGATTTGTTCAAGCTGCAGCCGGCGTCGGAACATCCGCATGGTATGAGCGATCGGGATTTCGATTCGTTGTTTACGACGGACAAGCCGGTGATCTTCAACTTCCATGGGTATCCGTGGCTGATTCACCGGTTGGCGTACCGGCGGAAGAATCATCCCAATCTGCATGTGCGCGGGTACAAGGAGAAGGGTAATATCAATACTCCGATGGAACTGGCGATCAACAACGAGATCGACCGGTTCAGTTTGGCGATTGACGCTATTGACCGCACGCCGAAGCTGCAACGGGTAGGCGCGCACGCGAAAGAGCGGTTTCGGAATTTGCAGATTGATTGCAGGAACTATGCGTATGAGCATGGGGTGGACTCACCGGAGGTGAATGGGTGGACGTGGCCCCTGTAACAGTCTAACGGCCACAGATGACTCGCGGAGGCGGGGCTGAAGTGCCGCGCCTGGAGTTTGTACATTCCGCCGTCGTGTAGGGCGGCCAATCCTGGCCGCGGCTGGCCTTTCCAGGCCAGCCCAAGGCGGGGCTGAAGCCCGCCCCGCAGGGCGGCAGACTTTCTCGGAGCAACGACACGGATATGGAGAAGAAGAGCGATGTGTGGCAAGGGACCCTGGCTCTGATGGTGTTGAAGACGCTGGAAGGGCTGGGCCCTTTGCACGGGTATGGGATTGCGAGGCGGATTGAGACGATTAGTCGAGACGCGCTGGCGGTGAATTACGGGACGTTGTATCCTGCATTGTTGAAGTTGGAACAGGAGGGGTTCATCACGTCGGAGTGGGGTGTGTCGGAGAATAATCGCAAAGCGAAGTTCTACAGTCTCACGAACGCGGGCCGGAAGCACTTGACCAAAGCCGTGGAGGAATGGGAACGGACCACGGCGACGATGGCTCTATTTCTGGCGCCGCTGAAGGAGGACCGGTGATGCGATCGTTGTTACTGCTGTGTGTGGCGGTGGCGGCGCTTGGGGAACGGAAGGCAATCCGTCCGCCGGCGTCGGCGAATGCTGGTCCATATAGCGCGGGGATCGTGACGGATAAATTTGTGTATGTGTCGGGGCATGTGGGTCCGGAGCCCGATGGAAGATTTGCGCTGGGGGACGTGAAGCAGCAAACGCGCCGTTGCCTGGAACTGGTTCACAAGGTGCTGGTGGAGGCGGGGCTTGATTGGGCGAACGTGGTGAGCGCGACGTTGTACCTAACCGACATACGGACGCTGGATGCGGCGGATGCAGCGTGGCGCGAGGTCTTTCGCGCGCCCTATCCGGCGCGGGTGGAGATTGAATCAACCCTCCTGATTGCGGAGGCGCTGGCGGAGGTGAGTGTGATTGCGGCACGTGGAGATCCGCGAAAGACGATCTCTCTGCGGCCGCCGGGGTGGAAGGAGCCGGGTGGTCCGTGGAGCCATGGCGTGTATGCGGAGGGAGTGGTGTTCGCATCGACGGTGAGACCGGTGAATCCGGCCACTGGGGTGTTTGCCGGAGGCACGGCTGAAGCGCAGATGGATCAGGTGAAACGAAATATGGACGCGTTGTTGGCGGTAGCGAAGTTGACAGAGAAGGAATTGGTGGGGACGAGAGTGTTCTTGAGCAGGCCGAGCATGGGTGCGCGCGTGCGGCCGGGGTTGGGTATGGGGGCGGTGCTGATGAATCCGTACGCTCCGGGGCATCTGGTGCAGATGCATGCGTCGGCGGATAAGGCCGGCGCCATGGCGCTGATCGGAGCGACTGGGGCCGGTCCGGGCATCAGAGAACAGACGCGGGAGGCGCTGCGGCGGATTGAGGAGCAGTTGAAGAAGTTGGGAATGGGGTGGGGGAATACGGTGGAGTCGACGGTTTGGCTGCGCGACGCGCGGCATGCGGCGGAGATGAACGCGGTCTACCGGGAGATTGTGAAGCCGGAGCCGCCGGCGCGGGCTACGGTGCGGCTGGCTCCGGTGGATGAAGATGCTCTGATTGAGGTGGTGATGACGGCGGTGCGTTGAGACTATTGCGCGATGCGGCGGACTAGGTCGCCACATGCGGCGGGACCTTGCGTGTAACCTTTGCGGAACGATTCGACGCGATTGCCGGACGTGGGATGGTCGCCGGCGTGTTTCGCAATCTGGTCGCGGAGGGTTGGCTCCAGGACGAAGGGGCTGCCGGCCAAGTCCAGGACTGCGAGAGCTTCAGTATAGTCCGTGTTGTCGAGGATTCCCTGACGCGAGGCGGTTCCGGTGGCTGCGCCGGAAAGGCAATCCGCCATGGCCTCGTGTTTGGTTCCATTGACGCGGTAGCTGAGCCGCTGGTGGAGTGTGGCTCCCGGTTGGAGATGGTGGGCCACGGCATGACCGAGCTCGTGGCCGAGGATGGCGATGGGTGCGTAGTCTCCGTCGGTACGCGTGCGCGCGGCCACCTCGCGGCGGACTTCCTCGAAGAAGATCTGATCGTAGTAGATGGTGTTGTCGGCGGGGCAGAAGGCCGCGTTGGCGCCCATGCTTCCGCAACGCCCTGTGTGTTTGCCGCGGTAGGCGACGAGGCGCGGCAGGGGGAAGGACTGTCTGGCGCCGGCGAACGCCTGCCGCCACGTGTCCTGAAAAGACTGGACGGCGCGATCGAACTTAGGTTGTGCACCGGCCGGGAGCGCGGCCGCGATCAGGAGCATGTAGCGGAAAGCGTAGGTCATGGTTGTTCCTCGTGTGGATATGCCGCGGAGCACGACGGCCTTTCGGTTATTATGGACTGGATATGAAATTACTGTTGTGCTTTGTGATGGCTTTGGGTTTGGCGTTTGCGGCCGAACAGACGCTGGAAGAGGCGGAGAAGGCTTGGGCAACGTCGATCACCAAGCGGGACTTTGCGTTGATGGACAAGGTGCTATCTCCGGACTTGGTCTACACGCATGCGACTGGCGTGGTGGATAGCAAGCAGAGCTACATGGCAGATCAGAAGAAGGGCGACCGGCGTTATGAGGCCGTGACGCACATGAACATGAAAGCCAAGCAGTATGGTAACGCCGGCGTGGTGACAGCGAGGATGCGGATGCAGGGGAAGAACAGCTCGGGTCCGTTTGACGACACCGTTTTGCTGACGCACGTGTGGATCAAGCAGGACGGGATGTGGCGGCTGGTGGCGCATCAGACGACAAAGATACCGTAGACGACGAAGATACCGTAGGACGGAACATGGAACTAGCCCAACGGATGAATCGCATCCTGGTGGAGGGTGCGTTTGAGGTATTGCAGAAGGCCCGGGCGCTCGAGGCGCAGGGCCGGAGCGTGATCCATCTGGAGATCGGTGAGCCGGATTTTGAGACGCCGCGCCACATCATCGACGCCGGAAAGAGGGCGTTGGATGAGGGGTGGACGCACTATGGGCCGACGCCCGGGTATGCGGATTTCCGCCAGGCGATTGCGGAGTATGTGAGTAGAACACGCCGGATCAAGGCTGGCGCGGAGAACGTCTGCGTGGTGCCCGGCGGCAAGCCGGTGATCTTCTTTCCGATGCTGGCATTGTTGGAGCCCGGCGATGAGGTGATTTATCCGAATCCAGGCTTTCCGATCTATGAATCGATGGCGGGTTTTTTGGGGGCGACTCCTGTGCCGGTGCCGCTGCTGGAGGATCGGAGCTTTTCCTTCGATCTGAGCATTCTGCGGGAGCGGATCAGCAGCCGGACGAAGCTGTTGATTCTGAATTCGCCTCAGAATCCGACGGGCGGCGTCATTCCGCGCGAGGACATCCAGGCGATTGCGGAGATGGTTCGGGAGCGGGACATTGTGGTGTTGTCGGATGAGATTTATTCGCGCATCTGGTTTGGGGAGGAGCCGGCGTCGATTGCGAGCGAGCCGGGGATGGCGGAAAAGACGATCATCCTGGACGGTTTCTCGAAGACGTATGCAATGACGGGTTGGCGGCTGGGGTACGGAGTGATGCCCGCATGGCTGGCCGATGCGGTGAACAAGTTGATGGTGAATTCCAATTCGTGTACGGCTAGTTTCACACAGAGGGCGGGGATGGCGGCGTTGACGGGTCCACAGGAGGATGTGGACAAGATGGTATCCGAGTTCCGGCGGCGGCGAGATGCGTTTGTTGCTGGGTTGAATACGCTCCCCGGAGTAAGGTGCGCGGTGCCGGAGGGGGCGTTCTATGCGTTTCCGAATATTCGGGGGACGGGGCGCGAGTCGCGGGAACTGGCGAATGGGCTTTTGCAGGAGGCTGGTGTAGCGTGTCTGTCGGGGACGGCGTTCGGGGCGTATGGCGAAGGGTATTTGCGATTCTCGATAGCGAATTCGCATGAGAATCTGATGGAAGCGTTGGAGCGGATGCGGCGGTATTTGGGGTGAATGGTCGGTACCGGTTGGCAGAGAATTGACACACCACAGCGGGCGGGCAGGTGTTGGAAATGTTAACGGTCCACGAGCTCACAAGTGTATTTTCTGGACGTAACAGTTGCAAATCGTGTTAACATTTCTGCATCAGGGCCGAACTTGTTCAATCGAGGCAAGCATCGCTTACCGGCAGTTAACGCTTTGGCGTCGCAGGCAAGATTGTCTACGACACCACCTCCTTGTCTCTCGGCAATACTGAGTACCCAAATCACACTTGCAGTTGAGAGGAAGAAATTGTGTCTACAAACCACAGAACGCATACTTTTCATCCTGCCATGAGGAAGCTGTGGCGAATCACCGCCTGCATGTTTCTGATGGCGTGCATCCTCCTGGGACAGGGAAACACCGGAAAGATCGTGGGAACGGTAACCGATTCCACGGGTGGCGTTGTACCGGATGCGAGGTTGACAGCAACCAGCCCGACGACGCCTGGCATGCTGACGGCAACAAGCGACAGCAATGGGCGTTTCACGTTTCAGGCTGTCCCTATCGGTATATATACTATTTCGGTTGCGAAGTCAGGTTTTGCAACCGTGAAGCAATTCAACCTGGAAGTGAAGCTCGGCGCGCAGGTGGATTACAACCCGCGCCTCGAAGTCGGGCAGATCAGCCAAATCGTGGAAGTCTCCGAAGCGGCGGTGTCGATTGACACGACATCGAGCCGCACGGCGACGAACATCACGCAGACGCAGATCGACAATCTGCCGAAGGGGCGTACCTTCAACAGCCTGCTGCAGATGGCGCCCGGCGTGCGTTTGGAAGTGAAGAACGGGAACGCCGGCGTTGGCGGCTATCAGGTGGACGGCGCGAGCGGATCGGAGAACTCGTTTGTGATCGACGGCGTGGATGTCAGCGATATCCGGCGAGGGTCACTGAGATTGCAGAGTGCGATCCCCCCTGAGTTCGTGCAGGAAATCGAAGTGAAGAGCAGCGGATTTGAAGCGCAGCATGGTGGCGCGGCGGGCGGCGTGATCAACGTGGCGACGCGCGCGGGGTCGAACCAATTCCACGGACAGATGCAGTTGGAATTCACCAACAACCAGTTCAATCCGCGTCCGCGTGGATGGTATCAGCGCGCGGCGGCTGACGCGAACCGGTCGGAGTTTTTCGCGCCCAAGGAAGACACATACCGGACGTTTTATCCGGGCGCGATCTTCAGCGGTCCGCTGCTGCCGAACCGGGTGTATTTCACGGCTGGTTTGTACCCGACGTATACTCGCACGGAACGATATCCGCAGTACGCCAGCGGCACGCGTGCCTTCAACCGGGAGGACATCAACTACTTCGGGCTGGGACGGTTGGATTTCGCGGCCGGCTCGAAGCTGCAAGTGAACACAAGCTGGATCTGGTCGCCGCAACGGAGCAAGGGCAGGCTTCCGAACGTTGACCCGCGAATTGCGGCTCCGTCGAACGATCTGACGGTTCAGGGCGGCTGGCAGCCTTCGAATGCCTACACAGCGCAAGCGAACTACTCGCTGACGCCGACCTGGCTCATCAGTGCGAAGTACGGCTACAAGTACCAGAATGACAAAGACGGCAACTACGGACTCTCGGGAGCTCCTTATGTTGTCTATCAGAACGCGGCGCCGGCGGGAGTGCCTCTGCCGGGCGCGACTGGATTTACCAACGTGTCGACCACGTTTGGTGTTTTGAAAGACGTCACGGACCGGCACAACGTGTACCTGGATTCCTCGAAGTTGACCAATATCTCCGGCCAGCAGCACATCTTCAAGTTCGGCTACGCGCTTGCGCGGTTGGGCAACGATGTGGAAGACGACTACACCAACGGCCGTTTCAACATCTTCTGGGGTGATTCCTTCAGCCGCGGCAGCATCACCGGACAGAAGGGCACCTACGGATATTACATCTGGGAAGATGGCGTGCGCCACAAGGCAGCGGTGAACAGCCGCAACCAGGGCTTTTACGTTCAGGATTCCTGGAGAATTCACAAGCGGGTGACATTGAACCTGGGAGTGCGTTTGGAGAACGAATTCCTGCCTCCGTATCGCGCCGAGCAGGGTGGCAAAAAGATCGCCAACCCGGTGGCATTCGGATGGAACGACAAGATTGCTCCCCGTCTGGGCGGCGCCTGGGACGTGAAGGGCGACGGCCGCTGGAAAGTGTCCGGCAGCTTCGGCTACTACTACGATGTGATGAAGTATGAACTGGCGCGCGGATCGTTCGGCGGCGACTATTGGGTAAGCCATGTGTACCTGCTGGACAACCCGAACGTATTGTCGCTTGGCAAGGCAAACCCGGCCGCGCTGGGCAGAGAGATTGTCAACTATGACAACCGCACTGTGCCGATCAACGCAGCCGGTGAGTTGGAAGGCATCGATCCGAACATCAGACCCTTCAAGCAACGGCGCATCAATGTCGCGTTGGACCACGCTTTGGCGAACCGCTTGACGGTAGGGGTTCGGTACACCCGTACGGACGTTCTGGCCGGTATCGAAGACATCGGTATCGAATCAGGGGACGACGAAGTGTATCTCATTGGGAACCCTGGATTAGGTGAGACGCGGAATCCGAAGTCGGCATGGGGACAGAAGTTCCCGAACGGGCAGGACTTTTTGGTTCCGGAAGCGACCCGGCAATATAACGCAGTGGAGTTCCGGTTGCAGGGGCAAACCAGGAGTCTGAATTTCCTTGGTTCGTACACCTGGAGCCGTTTGTATGGCAACTGGTCGGGATTGGCGAACGCAGACGAGTCGGGCCGGTCTGACCCCGGTGTTTCGCGCGCGTTCGACTCGCCATACTATTACATCGACCAGACGGGCAGCCAGAAGACGGTGTTTGGACGGCTGGGCACGGATCGTCCGCACGAATTCAAGCTGTTTGCGGCGTACGATCTGAAGACGAAGCTGGGAGGCACGCAGTTCGGGTTGAACCAGGTTGCATTCAGCGGGACTCCGGATACGACCACGGTGGTGTACCACACGGCTCCGACGACTCCGTTCGGCCGTGCGGATATGGGACGTACGCCATTCTACACGCAGAGCGACCTGTCCGTTGCGCATACCATCCGGGTAAGCGAACGCACCAATGTTCGCATTTACGCTAACGCAGTGAATCTATTCAATCAGAATGTGGTCATTTCGCGCGTAACGCAGATGAACAGGGCCGGCGCGATCAGCGATGCGCGTCTGCCGGTGGCCCAGTTCTTCAAGGGCTACGACGTGACGAAGTTCGTCTATCCGGGCAACTTCACGGTATCGGGATTGCCGCAGTACAACCCAATTTACGGACAGCCCGGCGGCAACTACCGTACGGGCGGAACGGGCGCCTACCAGTCTCCGCGTGAGATCCGGTTAGGTATCCGGTTGATGTTCTAAGAAGACAGAAGACAGAAGTAAGAAGCCAGAATGCGGGTCGCTGCCTGGAGCAGCGGCCCGCTTTACTTTTTGGGACAATTTAACGATGATGCTGCGGTTGGCTATGGTCTGGGTCGGGGTTTGTTTTGGGCAGGAGTCCACAGGACAAAAACTCTCGCCGTATTATCCGACTCCGGAGATCGTGGTGGAAAAGATGCTGCAACTGGGGGAGTTGAAGCGCGGGGAGAAGCTGGTCGACATCGGGAGCGGCGATGGGAGGATTGTGATCGCGGCGGTGGAAAAGTACGGCGCGCGGGCTGAGGGCGTGGAATTGGACGAGGGGTTGGCGCGGCAGAGCACGGAGAAGATCCGGACCATGGGGCTGGAGAAGGCGGCGCGGATCATTCATGGGGACGCGCTCCAGCAGGATTACTCTTCGGCGAATGTCGTGACGGTGTACCTTCTGCCGTCGTTCAACGCGAAGCTGAAGCCGTTGCTGGAGAAGCAGTTGAAGAAAGGTACGCGGGTGGTGGCGCACGATTTTGAGATTGCAGGGTGGACTCCGTTGAAGACCGTGCTGGTGGAGGACGACGGGGAGGGTGTCAGTCATACGGTGTATCTCTATGTACGCTAAGGGGCTGCTGGTGTTGGCCGCTCTCGCGCAGAGTGTATTTGGGCAAGGTCTGCGGGCGGGGGCGGCGCGGGTGAACGTGACTCCGGAGAAATTTCCGGTGATCGTGAACTGCTACATGTTGGAGCGGAGCGTGGAGGCGGTGACGACGCCGCTACACGCGAAGGCGCTGGTGTTGGATGACGGCAAGGTGCGGATGGCGATGGTGGTTGTGGACGTCTGCATGATGCCGCGGGAGTTGATCGACCGGGCGAAGGAAGCGGCGAGCAAGCGGACAGGGATTCCGGTGAACCGGATGATGATTTCGGCGACGCACACGCATTCGGCCCCGGCGGCGATGGCGTGTCTGGGGTCGGAGGCGGATCCGGAGTTTGTGGAGTTGCTGGTGCGGCGGATTCCGGAGGCGATAGAGAAAGCGGCCTCGGGACTGCAGCCGGCGCGGGTGGGATGGGCCGTGGAGGATGACTGGGAGCACACCCACACGCGGCGGTGGATTTACAAACCGGACAAAATGTTAACTGATCCCTTCGGGTTTGTAACCGCGAGAGCGAACATGCACCCGGGGTATCAGAACCCGAATGTGATCTCGCCGTCGGGTCCGGTGGACCCGGGATTGAGCGTGTTGGGAGTGCAGACGGCGGAGGGAAAACCGCTCGCGCTGCTGGCCAACTATTCGCAGCACTACTATGGGACGGCTCCGGTTTCGGCGGACTACTTCGGCGTGTTTTCCGATCGATTGACGGCGCTGGTGGGAGGGGACGAGGAGTTTGTCGGGATCCTGTCGCAGGGCACGAGCGGCGATCAGATGTGGATGGATTATTCGAAAGAGAAGAAGGACGCGCCGGTGGAGGAGTATGTCGAGGGTTTGGCGCAGTCGGGCTTGCGCGCGTGGGAACGGATTCAGTGGCGGGAATCAGTATCGCTGGCGATGGAGGAACAGGCTGTGCGGTTCCGGCGACGGCTGGCGGACGGGACCAGGATGGAATGGGCCCGCAAGCTAGTGGCTGAGATGGACGGGAGGAAGCCGAAGTCGCAACCGGAGGTATTCGCACGGGAGCAGGTGCTGATAGCCGCCGAACCAGCGCGGGAATTGAAACTGCAGGCGATCCGGATTGGCGATTTAGGCATTACGGCCATTCCGAACGAGGTTTTCGCGATTACGGGGCTGAAGTTGAAGATGCGGAGTCCGCTGGAGACAACCTTCAATATCGAGCTGGCCAATGGGGCGGAAGGGTACATTCCGCCGCCAGAGCAGCATGCATTGGGCGGGTACACGTCGTGGGCGGCGCGGTCGGCGGGCCTGGTGGTGGAGACGGAGCCGGCGATTGTGGAGATCCTGCTGGGTTTGCTGGAGAAAGTGTCTGGCAAGCCTCGGCGGAAGGGGGAGGAACCGGAGGGGACCTTCGCAAAGAAGGTTCTGGAGACACGGCCATTCGCCTATTTCCGGATGGGGGAGATGGAAGGAACAGAGTTGCGGGATATCGTGTGGGGAGGAAGGGCGTCGATTCAGGGCAACTACGCGCGGGGTTTGCCGGGGCCGCAATCGGAGGCGTTTTCGGGGAAGGCGGTGAACCGTGCGGTGCAACTTGTGGGAGGACGGATGGTGGCGCCGACAGGGATCCTGAACCGGGCCTGGAGCGCCGAGATGTGGTTCTGGAATGGCTGGGAGGGGAACGCGCTGCTGTTGGGGATTGGGAAGGACGAAGTGCGGTTGCGCGGCGGGAGGCTGGTGGTGGGTGAGGTGACCGGGACGGGAGAGGTTCCGCTGCGGACATGGCAACACCTGGTGATGGTGCATGACTCCAAGACGGTGCGGGTGTACCGGAACGGGAAGTTAGAGGTCGAGGCGGCGGTTGAGGAGTCAGTGCCTGCGCAAGCGGTATTTGGGGAGGAGTTCGAGGGTCGGATCGACGAAGTGGCGATCTATTCGCGGGCGCTTGATCCTGAGGATGTGGTGGGGCACTATCAGGCGGCGGGGGTAGTGCGGGGGCCGCTGGAATGAGATGGCTGGCCTGGAGAGGCCAGCCACGGAGCGGTAACAATCGCTAAGTGTGGGCAGGTTCGAAGTAGCCTTGTGCCAGCTCGGGTTTGGCGTCCAGAGCCTGGCGCCAATAGGAACGGGCTTCATCCTGTTGGCCCTTGGCCTTGAGGGCGTGGCCGAGGTTGAGCAGGGCTTCGGCGAAGTTGGGACGCTCGGTGAGCGCTTCTTTGTAGAGGCGGATGGCGTCTTCCACCTGTCCTGATTTTTGGAGCAGCAGACCAGTGTTGTAGAAGAGCTCCGGGCTGCGCTCGCCCTGGTCGATGAGGCGGGCCTGATAGTCTAGGGCCTGTTGGAAGTCGGCGCGCTCGATGGCGAGAGCTGCCAAGCCGCGCAAGGCGTCGACGTTGTCGGTCTGGGCTTCGATCGCCTGTTCATAGGAACGGCGGGCGGCGTCGCGATCTCCGATTTTCCAGTAGGAGAGGCCGAGGTTGACGAGAGCTTCCGGCCAGGAATTCTTTTTGCGGAGGCAGGCGTCGAAAGCTTCGGCCGAGCCGTGATAATCGCCGCGGGTGAGGCGGAGGTAGCCCAGGCGGAACCACGCGTCTTCCCAATCGGAATTCTTGACAAGGAGGCGGGTGTAGAGTTTTTCTGCCTCGTCCTTCTGACCCTGTTGTTCGAGCACGGAGCCGAGGTTGTAGAGAATCTCGGGGATGTCGGGAGCGAGTTGCAGGGCGCGTTCGTAGGCTTCACGGGCGCCCTTGAGATCGCCCAGTTCCTGGCGCACGATGCCAAGGTTGACAAAGGCCTGCTTGGAATCGGGACGGACGCGCACGGCTTCCGAATAGGCCTGAGCAGCTTGTTCCAGACGTCCGAGTTTCTGGTAGGCGACGCCGAGATTGAACCAGCGCTCAAAGTGATTGGGCGTGAATTCGACCAGCTTGGCACAGCAGCGCGAAGCCGCCTCGTAATCGCCGCTGGAGAATGCGCAGGTGGCCAGGCCTTCGAGCGCGGCTTGCGAGAACGGGCGGATGGTCAGGAGCTGTTCGGAGTACTCGCGGATCATCTTTTCGTCCTTGCGAGCCATGCCGATGGTGATGAGATTGACGAGGGATTCCTCGGAGGCGGGGTTGCGTTCGAGGATGCCGCGGTAGAGTTCAGCGGCTTCGTCAAAGCGCCAGAGATACTGGAGGGCGACGGCCTTTCCGAAGCGCGCGGTTTCGTGGTCGGCATCGCGGGCGAGGCAGCGTTCGAAGGCATCGAGGGCCTGTTCCGCTTTTTCGGTGTGGAGACGGCAGATGCCCAAGCCGAGCCAGGCTTCCAGACGCTGCGGATCGGCGTCCAGGGCGCGCTCAAACTGCTGTCCGGCATGTTCCCAGCGGCCGAGCTTTTCGAGACAGACGGCGAGGTTGAAGTTGCCGTTGGGATGACGAGGGTCGAGGGCGAGCAGGCGGGTGTAGCTCTGGACGGCGTCCTCGTACATTTCGAGGTCGTACTGAAGGTGGCCGCGGGCGGAGTGCATCTCGACGGAATCGGCACCAGTGGCAACGGCGTTGTCCAATTCGCGGAGGGCGTCCTTTGCCTTTCCTTCCAGGTGCAGCGAGACTGCCTTAGCCAGAGCTTTAGCGTAGGGCCCGGCGAGACGGGAGGGTTCCTGCGCCTGTCCAGGCGGTGTAGCTTGCTGGCTTTCAGTACGCTTTCTTTGATTGATGCTCTTGTCGGGGTTCATGCTTTCTCGCTCCCACGTTCAGACTTTCCAACATGCAAACGCCTCGTTTGCGCTTTCTTGAGGAGGTTCTACTTCACAGCCGGGTCTTTGCTCTGGATACCAAAGGGAGCCAGAAACGCGCAGACGCGCCCGAGGAAATCGTACTGGTGGGAGACTTCCACCCAGCGGAGCCTGGAACGCTCGCCTTTGCTGCTGAAGAAACCAATGCCTCCGGACTTCAAACGGTCATCACTCCAATGATCGGCAACTTGGCCCTGGATCGATAGTGTGAATGCGGATCCAGATATGTCCATCCGGAAACGATAGAACGAATCTCTCAGCATCTGGAAGGGAACCGGCCTGCGGACATGCGGGGATTCCTTCCCATCGATAACCGTCCAATGCTCGATAGCCGCTTTGGGCAACGGGCTCTCGTTGAGAAGCACTACTTTGACGGCGTGATAATTTTCGAGGTTGGCAGCGCGGAATACCCACGCAATGCTCTTCTTTTCGATCTGCCCAAGGAACTCCATGCGGTAGTCGGCAAGCGGGGCGGAGGGCTTGTAGAGCGCGAGGGGACCGGCTTTGAGAAACCCGGCATCATCGTATTCCCAGTGCTTTGACCATTCTCCCTTGCCCTCCCAATCGGCCAGACCGGAACGGAAATCGTCGTTCATGGAAACGGCGGCGCGATGCAGGATGGACTGGCGGATTCCAGCGAGGACGCCGGGGTTGGAAGCCGGGGTGAGCGAAGGGACCTGATTGGATGAGGCCGAAGCTTTGGAAAGGCCGCCGGAAGCGGGCTCCTTGGACGGGGAACGCTGTTTCAGGTGCGTAGAGGCCTGTTGTGTCGGGTTGAGAACCGGCACCCTGCGGATCGGTTCCGGTTGTGGTGCGGCGACGTGCGATGCGGCTGTTTCGACGGGAGCGTTTTCGGGTTCTTCCACGATCTGGCGGTCGACCGGCGGAAGATGACTGACGCCGACGGGCGCACCCTTTTCAGTAAGGGTATAGACGCCAAGCAGGAGGATGACAGGTACTGACATCATAAGCCATTTGAAGTCGCCGCGATTCACCTGGAGGGAGATGTGAGGGAAGGTGAATCCGGAGAACCAGGACTGCTCGCGGCGCATGGCCATCTCGGCGGAAAGGGCGCGGGCGGCTTCGCGCATTTCGGAATCTTCGAGGACAGTGAGAGCCGTGCGGGGCAGGAGCTTCGGAAGTTCGGCCCAGAGGGGTGCGAGCTCTCCCGAGGAGGGTGCGTAATAGGTAGCGGAGAAAGCGATGTGATGGTCGAGCGGGAAGACGGAATTCTCTTCCGCGACCTGGAATTGACCTGCACGGGTGGAGTGCGGATCTATGCTGAGCTTGTCTCCACTGGCGATGGCCGCGATCTCCGCGAGTTCAGGCTCGATATGGCAGATTGGCCGTCCGGCGCTGGGGACGGAGAGTTTGATCTGAACCAGTTCGACGGTTGCGGACACAAGATGAGAGGCATCGCAGGCGCCTACCTGCCCTATAGTCCCCGTAAAGAGCGGTTTAGGGACGACGGCGGCTTCGGCGTCCGGAAGCATGGCCTGCATGGGTACGCCGGCACGCGCCATGCGGATCTCGTCGTGCCGCAGCGCGGGCCAACAGATGGCCGGGGGAGCCATGGTGATGCGGCTGGAGGGGATGCCCGGGTTCGTTGGGATGGCGGCTAGCACTTCCACCAGAGGGTGGCGTTGGTGGATGGGGGGAGGTGCTTCCGCCGCCAGCAGATAGCTAATTGCGGTTTCATCCGCATGGGGAAGTTCGGCACCAGTGACGTATCCGGTTCGCGTGACGATGCTGGGCTGTGTGCCTTCGTGGAAAGCGAGCGCATCAAATGGCGTAGCGCCACGTCCACGGCCGTTGTCGGCGACGGCGAGGCGGAAGGACATCGGAAGACGGTCGGGGATCCAACGCTTGCCGCGGGTACCTTGATACTTGGGTGCGTGCACGGAGTTACCGGCAACTTGAGCGGCGAGCGAGGGGAGGTGGCCGAGCCGGGGCAGCGGGAAGAACAGCTCACGCGGGCGTACCCGTCTCACGGCGGAATTGCGCTCGGCGATGCCGGGTTCCGGGTAAGCTACGAGGTCTGCAAAGGCCGGCTCGTCACCCGGCTGAGCGGCAGGCTTCGGCAACTCGCGGTCATCCACGATGTTGAGATCGTTGCGGCGAGCGACGGCCGGACGGCGTTGGAACGGCTCGGACTGCGGCGCCGGCGCCGGCTTCATTTGTTTCGTGGCCTTGGCTGGTTGGGAGACAGCCGCCGGGCCGGGGGTGAGGATTTCGGGCAGCCGGTCGAGTGCGATGTAGGGGACCGCGATGATGGGGGATTTTGTGATTGGTCCGGCGGTGGCGGCGTCGATTGCAGCGGTGACTGGTGCTACCGGGGCTGGAGAGACGTTCCATTCGATGGAACTCGCCTGATAGACGCCGCGGCATTCCAGACGCATCGCCGGGCCGGCTGGATGGGAGGGAACCCAACTAAAACCGATCGCCGGTTCGGCGCAACTGCGTGGAGGGATTTGGATAGGCCGGGGGGTGGGGCTCCAGGCATTGGCCAGCGAGGGTGGCGGGTAGACGGCTCCGGGGAGTTCCCGTTCGGGGAGGACCTCGCGCAGAACGCGCATTTCGCCGCCACAATCGATATACATGTGCCCGGTGAGGGGAATGGGGTCGGGGGATTGAGCGAGAAATCCGCCTATCTCGCTTTCCTGTCGATTGCTGAAATCGACAGGCGGGATGATGGGAGGGCCGATTTTTGGTTCTTCGGGTTTGGCGAATCCAACCAAATGCTTCTGTGCTTCGCGCAGGCGGGAGAGCGCGAGTTTGTCTTGGTTCTGCTCGTAGACGCGGCGATGCGCTGCCGAGCAAAACTCCCGGTCAGTGAGCTTCCGTAGCAAGGCGAGCTTTTTGCCGCAATGAAGGCACTTCATGTGCTGGAGGACTCTTGATCCTCCCTCATGGTAAGTCGATTGCGGACCAATGACCACGAGCGAAAGCCCTTACTCCAGCGGGGCAGGAAGGATGGGATCGGGCGCCTACACCTTAACGGCGCGTTAATGTCTTTCTCCGATGCCTGATGCCCGCAAACGCGCTATTCTGAGGTTAGTCCCGCGCCGTACACGGTGCCCTTGCCGTGGCAGCTTCCGCGTCTAATCCCGCACAATAGTGTTCATGTGGTGGGGCGAACCATGTTTGTAATGACGTTAGAAATGCGTAGGAGCGCGTAGCGAAGCGAATGTCACATTGGATTTGGATCCTTTTCTTTGTAACTGGCGCGTTGCGGGGGCAAGTCCCCGACGTGACCATCAGCCGCATAGAAGTGGTGCAGACCATCCAGGATGACGAACAGAGCGTCCCGCTGGTGGCCGGCAAAGCGACGGCTGTACGGGTTTTCGTACGTCAGGCGGGTCAGGCGACGCCGTTGATCTCGAACGTGACGGCGGTAGTGCGGGGGCTGCGTGGGGGGGTGGAGATTCCGCTATCGCCGCTGCGGCCGGTAAATCCGGCGATATCGGCACAAGTGTCGCCGGACCGGAACAACCCGCTCCATTCGCTGGATCTTATTATGCCTTTGGCGTGGACGGAGGCCGGGAAGCTGGAACTGCGGGCGGAGTTGCGGCTGCCCTCGGGGGTTTTTGAGTTTCCTTCCGATAACAACAATGCGGTGCGGGAAGTGGAGTTTGTGGCGACTGCGACGCCGTCGATTGTGTGGCTTCCGTTGTGCACAGCGGACGGACGGTGCGCGACTGGCGCGTTGAATCATACGCGGCTGATGCAGAAGCTGTTTCCCTATGCGGACGGGACGCTGCGGTACACGGATGTGCCAGTGCCGGCGGTGCGTGTGCCGGTGGCGCCGGATACGGATGAGGGATCGGTGGCGTTGCTGGCGCATTTGGAGAAATGGCGGATTCTGTTGCAGGAGTCGCCGCTCAAGCCGGATCTGCTGGTGGGGTGGCTGCCGCGGGGGACGAAGACGGTTGCGCCCGGCGGCGGAGCAGGTGGAACGGTGTGGGTTGTGGAGCAGTCCGATGCAGCGCTGAGCGAACAGGTGCTGGCGCGGCAGTTTGCGGCGGCTTATGCGGGAGGGGATTCGTGTGGGAACACGATTCAGGAACCGGGGTATGATCCGGTGGCGTCGCGGCTGATGACTGCGGCGCGGTTGGAGTTCACTTCATACTGCACCACGGCGGCTGCCGGGGTGTGGACGTCGGTGGGGTTGGCGAAGTTTCTGGCGGGCCGGCCTGTGCCGGGCGCGGTGTCCGCCGCAGAGCCATTGTTTCTCGTGACGGTCGCAAAGGACGGCGCCGCACGAACGAGGCTGCGGGAAGGCGGCATGCGTGAAATGGCCCGGCTGTCCACCGCCGGCGACGCGCCTACCGTTTCGATCACGGCTCCGGTGCCGGGAGAGAACGTTGTGCGCTGGTCGGCGGCGGATGCGGAGGGGCGATCGTTAACCTATTTGCTCTCGTACTCGAATGACGATGGTGCGACATGGACACCGCTGGGTGTGGATTTGACGGAGACGGAGTTCGCGTTTGATCCGGCGGTGATGTTGCAGGGGAATCTGCGGTTCCGGGTGCAGGCGAGCGCGGGTGTGGATGTCGGGTCAGCGACAACGGATGCGGTGAATTACCAGGCCGATCCTACAATGGAGTTGCCGGCGACGACGTTTGATTTGGGGAGCGTGACGACGCTCACTTATGCCGAGCGCGGCGTCCGGGTTCGCAACACGGGCAAGGGACCGCTAGTATTACAGAACTTCGCGTCATCGGACGCGTTTCCGGTGGTGACGCCCGTCCCCTTCACTGTGCGGGCCGGCACGGAGCGGCAGTTGTGGGTACGGGCGTTTCCGAGGGTTTCCGGTGGCGACACCGCGACGCTGACCGCGGACACGAACGACCCGGCCAATCCGTCGCTGTCGGTGACCTTGAGGGACTCAGCATATGACCGGCCGGTGCCGAGCATCACCGTCTCGGTGTTGTCGCTGGACTTCGGCCAGGTTAGCGTGGGGCAAACACGCGAGATGGTATTTGCGCTGGGGAATGAAGGCACGGCGCCGCTGACCGTGACGAGCCTCTCCACATTGAATGCGCGGTTTGCAGTGGTTTCGCCAACAGGGCAGTTCCAGTTACAGCCGGGGGAATTGCGCGCGGTGACGGCGCGATTCACGCCGAACGCGGGTGGAGTGCAGGTGGGAAGCCTGAGCATCGGGTCGAATGATCCGTCGCTGCCTTCGCACCGGATTGATTTGCGCGGCGAGGGACTGACGACCACGACTCCGGCGATCGAAGTTTCGACCACGGCTTTGGATTTCGGGTCGCTCACCGCCGGGCAGGTGCAGAGCCGCTCCACCACCGTGCGGAACGCTGGCACCGGGGTGTTGTCCGTAAATTCGCTCAACATCGACAACGGCGCGTTTCGCGTGGCTTCGCCAGTGGGTCCGTTTACGTTGAATGCAGGCGGGACGCAGGTGATTTCGATTCAGTTTGCGCCATCGGCGGCTGGCGCGCAGAGCGGTGAGCTGGCCATCGCGAGCAACGATCCGGCACGCCCGCGAGTGACGGTGACCTTAACGGGTACGGCGACTGCCGTCGGACCAGCGCCATCGCCGCGGATCACGACGTTAATACCGTCGTCCATACAGCGAGGCGGGCCGCGATTCAATCTGACCGTGACCGGCACGAATTTCACAGAGGCGTCTATGGTGACATGGAACGGCGCGAACCGGCCGACCGTGTACGGGAACAGCACGAGGTTGATGGCGTCGATTGCACCTGAGGATGTGGCGAATGCGACCGCGGTGACCGTAGGTGTGACAAATCCCGCCCCAGGGGGAGCGTCAAACACGACACTCCAGTTTGTGGTGAACCCGAACGGGGCCAGCGCACAGATTGTGAACATGGATTTGTCGGCTTGTCCGGTGATCACTTCGACGCTGACCGCTTATGACAATGTCGGGTTGCCGATCACTGTGCTCGATGGCGGCAACATCAATTGCAGCGAGGATGGGACGGGTGCTTCGTGCGGAGCCATTCCAGCGCTGAACCTCGGGTCCAGGCTATCGGTGCAACTGATTCTGCATGCCACAGCGGATTATTCGGACCCGGCGGCACGGCGGATCTCTCTGCTGAACCAGCGGCGTATTGCGCAGGCGCTCGTGAAGACGATGACGACGGTGGACCGGGTCGGCGTTTCGCAGTTCGACAACGGCGTGCGGAGCCTGATCGACTTCACTGAGGCGGATAGCCGGGATGCATTGCTGGATGCGATCGACGGATTGCGGGATCCGATCGGCAGCGGGTCGGCGTTGTATGAGGCGGTCAGCGATGCCGTGCGGCGGTTGAATGGCCAGACCGGGCGGCGGAAAGCGATTGTTGTGTTCTCGACGTCCACGAACACGTATCCAAACGCGCAGATTCCCTACGACGATCTGGCACGCCTGCTACAGAGCTCGGGCATTCCGGTGTACACGTTCCCGCTTGGCACAGGGGCTACAAACAATGCCGTGGTGAGTATCCTGAATCAGTTTGCGGTGGATTCGAATGGCCGGATGTTCAATGATCAGGAACTGGACCAGGCAAGTGTGATGTCGCGGCTGGCGGAGACGTTGAGCAACCAGCAGTTTGTGACGTACACCACTCCACGGCCGGACGGGACGTCGCACACGGCGCGGTTCAACATTGCGAAGGAAGGGGCGGTGTTTTCGGTGTTGCGGGCGTATCCGGGGTGCCCGGCGCGGTAGTGGTGTTAACGCTCCAGGCTACGGAGTGAGGAATCCGCGAACAATGAAGACGGCCATCTGACCCCGGGAAACTATGCTGTCAGGGCAGAAGCGCGTGGCGTCGCAGCCGGCGGTTATGCCCCAATCGCGGAGTTTCTGAACGAACGGGAAGAACTGGTGCGTCGAGAGGACGTCGGTGAAGTAGCCTGTCGCGCGGAAGGGGAATGTGGTGGAGCCGTTGATTCCCGCGCGGGCGCGGACTACGAAGGTAGCCATCTGGCCCCGGGTGAGGGATTCGTCGGGGCAGAATTTGCCGCCGCCGCAGCCGGTGGTGACGCCGAGCTCGTACAGTTTTTGAATCCAGCGGAAGCGCGGGTGTGTGGCCGGGACATCCGTGAACCACGGGGTAGCGGAGTTGGTGAAGTCGGCGGCGCGGTAGAGGGCGTGGACGATGTATTCGGCCATTTGGGCGCGGGTGGCCGCAGAATCGGGGCAGAAGCCAGTAGCGCAAAGATCCGCGATGCCGGACCGTTCGAGGATGTTGATGTAGTCAGCGAACGCGGTATTGGCATATACGTCGCCAAACACGCTAGAGAAGACAGCTCCGGCTTGAAGCAGAGGGAGACGGAAGCCGCCGAGGTAGACCGAAGTTGTGCGCGGCGCCGCGGCATTATTGGCGGCGGCTGTGGCGTTGACTATCGAGTTGCCCTGGAAAGGGTTGGGAGGCGTGACGGTGAGCCAATTGTCGATGGGCACTGGGGTGAAGGCGCAGTCCGCGGCGTTCGAAAGGGAGATGGGCTGGGTGTTGCCAGCAGCGGAGAAGGATGGCGGAGAGGCGGCGGAGATGGTGGCGCAGCCCGAGCCTGACTGATCGACCGCCACGGCTGCCGACGCGCCGAGGAGCGTGGCTTGGCGCGAGGCGTTGCCAGTGTTTGCGGCGACGGTGTAGGAGACGGATCCTTTGCCCGATCCCGCAGAAGGGCCGATAAAGGACATCCAGGTGGGGAGTTGGGTGAATGACCAGGGGCAACCGGTTTGTGTCTGAACGTCAATGCGGCCAACGTCGCCGGCGGCGGGAGCCAAGATTCTCGTGGGTGAGACGGTGTAGACGCAGTTGCCGTTTGTGGTGGTGAACTCCGCGACGATGTTCATATTGCCCAGGACGAAGACTGTGGCCGGATTATCGACACTGGAAAAAGCGCCGGACCAGCGAGTAAAGACAAAGCCGGGCGCCGCGCGTGCGGTGATGGTGGAATAAGTACCGTTTTCAGGGTTTCTGGTGTACTCGACGGTTCCTCCGGAATTGGGTTGGGAGGTGATATTCAATTGCCCGGGATTGTCGAGAACATAGAAAGATACCGGGACGTCCGCTATCTTGCCGGCAGTGTTGTAAACCTGAATCGTCGTCGTGTGCGAGCCGGAAGATTTCGTGGTCATGTTGGGGATGAGATCGATAGAGGCGAGGGTATTAGAATCGATCTGGATATTCTGTGCCGACAGTGTGAGCCAGGCAGAATCATAATTGGTGAAGCGCAACGGCATTCCAAAGGGGCTTTGGAAGGAGATTTGCTTCTGACCGGGTACGGGGCCGCCCCGGGTGTAAGTGAACAGCAGGCTGGAGGGAGTAACCGTAAGCGGCACGGAGTCGGAGGTAACCGTGATGTTGAGGGGAACAGACTGATCGGGCAGGCCGGGGATGCGGAACCTCGCGAACAACACAAAGGTTCCGAGTCCGGCACGAGGGGTGACCGTAAGGCGTGCGCGGCCCGGCAAGCTGCCGGGGCCCGTGGTTAGGGAATGGCTGATGTAGTAGTCATTGAATTCCACCACCGTGGCTCCAGGAACTGTGGAGGTGTAGCCGACCTCAACGGATTTGCTGGTTCCGATGGGGAGAGTAATGTCAATGGACTGGGGCGTCATGGTGAAGGAGCCGCGGCTGAAGTAGATCGGCACGGTCACGGTAGCCGGCATGGGAGTGTTGTCATCGAACAGGAACTGGCGCGCGGGCAGACCGGCACCGAGACCGCCACCGAGCGAGGTGCCGCCTGCGAGATTGACGAGGTAGACTCCGCGCGGGCCGCCGGGACTTTGCTGCAGGACAAGGAGATTGGCGGAGGAGCCGAGCGGCTGTGCGTTCACCACGAATTCCGTCCTCCAGCATGCACGGTTGATGTAAGTGAACAGGTCCAGGTTCGGGCTGTCTACTCGAGTGATGAGGAAAGTGACAAATGGTGCGCTGGTAATGGCGTTGGTCGTTGGATCCACGGTGCCGGAATGGTAGCTCTGTACCGAGATGACGTACTTGCCGGTCAAGTTGTATTGCGGCGCGGGGTTATAGGTAAACACTTCCGAGATCGAACTGGTGAATTCAGCGTCAGCGCCGGGGCAGGTACCAGCCCAGAAGAGCGAGCCAGGTACCGAGTAAGTTACCGGCTGCGACTTGCAGCAAAAGGCATAAAAGAAAAGTAGAAAAAAGGTAAGACGGGGCATGTGCTCATGATAGCAGTGGTGGACTTAGCGGCGTGAGAGTAGGTTTGCAGTTGGCTACGCCGCACCCGCTCATATCGCAGGACCGGGCGGTGCGCAGTGCGATAGCGCCGGTTGGGCACAGAGCAGCGGCTTGCCGGGCGGTGGTGGAGAGGCCTTCGGCTATAGAGCGGCCGAACGGGGCGGCGATGGCGACGTCGAAGCCGCGGCCTTCCATATTGACTCCGACAGGCTCGTGGGCGTCGGCGGCGATTTT
>JACQZR010000045.1 GCA_016213775.1 Acidobacteriota bacterium | reverse complement strand
ACCAGGCGGTGCGCGGCAACGGAGGGACGGTCAGGCTGGTGTTTCTACCTAACGAATCGCACGGGTATGTGGGCCGGGAGAGTGTGGAGCACACGCTTGCCGAGATGATTGGATGGTTCGATAAGTACGTCAAGAATGCGGTGGGGACGGGGGGGAGGGTCGGGGACGCAGGCCCAGTAGCGTGGTGGACTGGTGGCTTCGAGAGCGGCGTTACCGCGGGGCGCTTTCGCGTGTGGTTGGTGGTTCGCCGTCAGGAACAAGAGAGCCCACTCATCGCCTACGCGGCCAACCGTCATAGCCGCCGCTATCTTATCATGTTAGACTTATAGCCAAACAAGGGCTATCAAGGATGTCGAGACAATCCTTCACCGTCTTCGTGTTCCTCGCTGCTGCGGCGATTGGGGCTACCGAGCCCAAATCCGTCACCTTCTCCAAAGACGTCCTACCCATTCTGCAGAATCGCTGTCAACAATGCCATCGTCCTGGCGAGGCCGCGCCCATGTCTTTCCTTACATATAAGGAAACCCGGCCGTGGGCGAAGGCAATAAAGAACGCGCTCTTGCGCAAGACGATGCCGCCCTGGTTCGCCGATCCGAATCACGGTTCTTTCGCCAACGACCGCCGGCTGAGCCAATCGGAGATCGACACCTTGGTGGCGTGGGCCGATTCGAATGCACGGGAGGGGAATCCGAAGGACGCTCCTGCTCCAGTGACATACTCCGATGGCTGGACCATCGGCAAGCCCGACGTGATCTTCGAGATGCGAGACGAGTACAAGATTCCCGCCTCCGGCGCAATCGACTATGCGTACATCGTGATTCCCACGAATTTCACCGAAGACAAGTGGGCGGAGAGAATTGAAGTACGTCCCGGAAACCGCGGAGTCCTCCACCACATTCTGGTGCAGTCGCGGGCTCCGGGCGTGCCTTTCATGACGGAAGCCAAGCCGGGAGTGCCGTTCTCTCCAACGCCAGCCAAGATAGCCAACGGCGACGATACGGGCCGCGGGTTTTTCTTCAGATTGGGTGGTGGTGTAGAGATGGTGAGTAGTTACCACCCCGGTGGCGACGCCTCGGATATGCGCCCCGGACAAGCCCGTTTGATAAAGGCAGGGAGTGATCTGATCCTGCAGATGCACTATACGGCCAACGGCAAGGAGACGACAGATCGCAGCAGGATTGGTATTGTCTTTGCAAGAAAACCGCCTAAGGAGCGCGTTGTGAACACGTTCATCGGCAACATGATGCTCCGCATCCCGCCAAACGATCCCAATGCGGAAGTGGTTGCGCGTCTTCCAATCTATGAGGATGTGAAGCTCCAAAGCATGTCTCCGCATATGCACGTGCGTGGCAAGGCGATGGAGGTCCGCGTAACCTATCCGGACGGCAGGAAAGAAACGCTTCTCAATGTTCCCAAATACGACTTTAACTGGCAGCTTACCTATCGGTTGAGAGATCCGAAGGTGCTGCCCAAGGGGACGCAGTTCGAAATTGTGGCGCACTATGACAACTCCGCTAACAATCGCCACAATCCGGATCCATCGAAAGAGGTTCGTTGGGGTCCGCAGACTTGGGAGGAGATGTTGGCGGCGTGGATCGATTTCGCTATTCCAGCGGGGATGGATCCGGGCTTGGTCGCGCATTCGAAGAAGGTGGAAGCGACGCCGGAACCATAGTTGCGTATATTTTGAGGGTCACTCTTCCATTGGTCAAGATTGCACGCTCTAATCACCACCTGTCCAAGAACATGCGCGGGTCACGACTTGCAGAACCAGGCGTGGGCGGGAAGAGCGACGAGCACAACCACACAGCCCGGCCGCGCGGCAAGCCCGTCGCGCAGCGGATCCGAGCCACGGTGCATTATCCGCGTGGTTCTCAACACCAATACTATGGTGTCGGCGCTACTTCAACCGCTCGGCCCTCCACAAGTGTTCTTGTTGGCACTGGAGACACCGTTCCAATGTGTGTCAGCGGCAGCATTGTTCCAGCAGACTCGTACTCCGTCCCCGAGTTGTGCAGCCGCCACGTCCGAGGGCACACGAAGGAATCCGGCGGCGGCGAAGTGCGAGTCGAATGCAAACGCGTGGCGGATGCGCTCGGCCCGCATGAACGCGAAGCTGGTGGCGTCGACGAAGCTGAGGGTACCGGTCGAGGATCGCGCGCGGATTCTATCCAAGCATCTGTGCCAGCTTCGGTCAGCGAGCGACGGGCCGTGCGGCTTGGTAGCCGGGGCCGCTATGGGTTGAGTATCGATGCGATCTGGGCGCGAAGCACCGGAATGCGGTTCTGAACGACGTCCCAGACAAGTTCGTAGTCCACGCCGAAGTAGTCGTGAATCAAACGGTCGCGCATCCCGGCCATAGCCCGCCACCCGACCGTCGGGTGTTGCGCTCGCAATTCCGAGGGAACCTTCTTCGCCGCCTCTCCGATAATCTCGAGACTCCGGACAACTGCGCGACGGAGCGTCTCGTCGGCCACGAAATCCTCGAACGTCAAGCCACTCCTCCGGGAGATCAGGTAGTCGGCCTCCACCAGGATATGGCGGAGGTATTCACGCGGCTCTGAGGACATCTTGCGCTTCTGCCAAGATACGCGGCCCAATGAACGGAGAAAGCGCCTCCGTTGTGACGAGTTCTACCCGGTGTCCTAGCCGATCTTCGAGAAGGTCGGAAAGCGCCAGAAAACGATCGAATGTCTTCGCACCAGGCGAGAACTGCACCAGGAGGTCGACGTCGCTGTCAGGCCGGGCATCGCCACGCAGGACGGAGCCGAACAAGGCAAGCCGAGCGACACCAAGCGCACGGATCTCCGCTTCGGAAGCCGCCAGAAGCTCCACCGCCTGTTTTCGGGAAAGCGAACGACTCATAGCTTGAACGGTAGACTCCTATGAGTTAAGCTTCGCACACAGATTGTCTGAATGGGTATGCTGAAAAGTTCGTCCTCCCTGGTTGCCAATGAAGGTTGAGTCATCGGGGCGTTCATCTGCGGATCACGCGTTACCCGGAAGCTGGCGGGATACGCGGTGTTGGATGATGCGAGCATGCCGGTGGTGGGTTCGGCGGAGACGCAGAACAATACCTACGTGGAGCAGATTGTGGGCCGGCGAGGGTCGGCGTCGGCGGGCACAGCTACGGCGCGTTCATGACGGCGAATCTACTGGCGCATTCGGATCTGTTCCGCGCCGGGGTGGCGCGCAGCGGCGCGTATAACCGTACGCTTACGCCGTTTGGATTTCAGGCCGAGCGCCGTACCTTGTGGGAAGCGCCCGATCTTTATTTGAAGATGTCGCCGTTCCTGGTGGCGCATAAAGTGAACGAGCCGCTACTGCTCATTCATGGCGAGGCGGATAACAATGCAGGCACTTTTCCGATTCAATCGGACCGCATGTACCAGGCGGTGCGCGGCAACGGAGGGACGGTCAGGCTGGTGTTTCTACCTAACGAATCGCACGGGTATGTGGGCCGGGAGAGTGTGGAGCACACGCTTGCCGAGATGATT
>JACQZR010000259.1 GCA_016213775.1 Acidobacteriota bacterium | reverse complement strand
GCGCCGTTCAACAGGCAAAGCGTGAGGCCGCGATCGTTGACGGCGATCCAGGTGCCGCCGTGGTCGCCATCCGCCGGGGCAATGTAGCGCACACCCTGGCGAGTGTTCACCACCGGAGGCAGTGCCTTGCGGCGCGTCTTCTTCTCGTCGCGATTACAGAGCACCTGGTATCCGTCGGTGTCGTGGAGCCAGCTCACGGTACACATCAGGCGACCGCCTTTCGTTCCCAGAAACGGAGCGTGGAAGAGGCCACGCCGAATTGCGGAGGAACAGCGATGCCTTGCAGACGCAGCGCCACCGCAATCAATGCATAGTGATGGGTGGTGTGGCTGAGTAGCACCTGCAATTCCCTGGCAACGGACGAAGCGAGAAAGACGTCGCCTCCTAATTGTGATGGGGCATCTTCCATTCGCACACGCAGGATTCCATATTCATAGAGAAGCGGCTCCTCGTCGAGCTTCTTCAGGAAGCCGAGCATCGACTGCGTGGCAGCTTCGGGATTCGCTTCCAAGGCTTCGTCGCGGCGCCGGGAATCGTAGTCCACGCAGCCGCCCTGCAGACCTCTGAAGAAACACTCGTAGAATTCCAGTACGTGCCGCATGTGGCCGCCGATGCTGCCCCCGAGTTCCGCCATTCGTGCTGTGTATGCGCTGGCGGAGAGCCGCCGGCAGAGTTCCAGGCCCTGCTCCAGAAGCGTCTTGTTCGCCTCAACCAGATGATGATTCCGTTCCGCCATGTCTTCTTCCCTGGCCGCTAAATCCATAGGGCGCAGTCCTTTATTCCCGCCCGGCGTGAAAACAATTTTGTGCGGCTTTCGGAATAGAGGCAGCGGCAGTCGGCATTTCCGCAACGAGCAGAAAAAATGCCAAGCGCAACACACTACGACCTCATCATCATCGGCTCCGGCGCGGGCGGCGGAACGCTTGCCTGGAAGCTGGCGCCAACCGGAAAACGAATCCTCGTATTGGAGCGCGGCGGCTACCTGCCGCGCGAACAGGACAACTGGAGCACGAAGGCTGTCTTTATTGATTCGAAGTATCGCGCCAATGAAACCTGGAAGGACAAGGACGGCCATCCATTCCACCCAGGCACGCAGTACTTTGTCGGGGGGAACACCAAGGTCTATGGGGCGGCGCTGCTGCGCTTTCGCAAACAGGATTTCGGGGCGCTTCGCCACCACGACGGTTGCTCGCCGGCATGGCCTGTCGGCTACGACGATTACGAGCCGTATTACACGCAGGCCGAACACCTCTACCATGTGCATGGCAACCGCGGGGAGGACCCGATTGATCCGCCGGCGAGCGCAGCGTATTTGCATCCGGCCTTATCGCATGAGCCGCGCATTCAGAAGCTGCATGACGATTTGGAGCGTAGTGGTCACCGGCCGTTCCATTTGCCGGTGGGTGTGCAACTAGACGAGCAACGGCTGCACCGCAGCAAGTGCATCCGCTGCGCGAACTGTGACGGGTTTCCTTGCCCGTTGAATGCGAAGTCGGACGCGCAGGTGACGTGCGTGGATCCGGCGCTGGAGATGAATCCGAATCTGGAATTGCTGACGCATGCCTACGTATCGCGGCTGGAGACCGATTCCTCGGGCCGGAGGGTGAAGACCGTGCATGTGGAGCGTAACGGCGAGAAGCTGGCCTTCACGGCGGACATCGTGGTGACGTCGGCTGGCGCAATCAATTCCGCGGCGCTGCTGCTGCGTTCGGCCAGCGATCAACATCCGCGCGGCCTGGCCAATTCCTCCGATCAGGTGGGGCGCAATTACATGTGCCACAACAATTCGGTTCTTCTGGCGCTGTCCTTTGAGCCCAACCCGACGAGATTTCAAAAAACCATCGCCATCAATGATTACTACTTCGGCGCCCCGGATTTCGAGTTCCCGCTGGGGCACATTTCGATGGTGAACAAGTCGGATGGCGATGCGCTGAAGTCAGGCGCGCCGGTGCCCGCGCCCGGCGTGACGTTCGATGAGATGGCGAAGCATGCTCTCGACTTCTGGCTGACCTCGGAGGATCTGCCCGATCCCAACAATCGCGTCATGGTTGACAAGGATGGCCGCATCCAGCTTCACTACAGCGACAACAATGTAGAGGGCCACAAACGACTGGCGGGGAAGTTGAAAGAGATGCTCGCGGAGATCGGCTGCAAGAACACGCTGCTGCCCTGCAACTATTACATCGGCAAGAAGATCCCCATCGAGAAAGTCGCTCATCAGTGCGGCACGCTGCGGTTCGGAACGGACGCCAAGACGTCGGTGTTAGACACTAACTGCAAGGCGCACGATCTGGACAACCTGTACGCGGTGGATGGCGGGTTCTTTGTGTCCAGCGCGGCGGTGAACCCGGGGCTCACCATCATGGCGAACGCATTGCGCGTCGGTGACCACCTGATCGAAAGGATGAAATAACATGTTGCGCCGCAGCCTGCTTCTCATCATTGCATCGTGCGCGTTCGCCGTGGAGCCTCGCTCCGCCGTGCGCGCACTCGACTCCGTCCGCATCACCGTCTCCGATTTGGACCGCGCGGTGGAGTTCTACTCGGGCGTTCTCACTTTCCGCAAGATCGGGGAATACGAGACACACGGGGCGGAATTAGAACACTTGGAAGGCGTTTTCGGAGCGCGGGTGCGAACGGCGCGGATGAGGTTGGGTGAGGAAACGATAGAGCTCACCGAGTACCTTGCTCCGCAGGGACGGCCGAACCCGCTGGATGCCCGTAGCAACGACCGCGGCTTTCAACACATCGCCATCATCGTGAGCGACATGGATAAAGCCTACGCGCGGTTGCGGCAGTTCAAAGTGAAGCACGCCTCCACCGGCCCGCAGCGATTGCCCGATTGGAACAAGAACGCGGGCGGTATTCAAGCCTTCTATTTCCGTGATCCGGATGGGCATGCGCTCGAGATCCTCGCGTTTCCTCCCAATAAGGGCGCCGCGAAGTGGCACCGGGCACCGGACGCGCTCTTCCTGGGCATTGACCATACCGCCATCGTGGTGGAGGACACCGATCGCAGTCTGCGGTTCTATCGCGACACGCTCGGCATGCAGGTGGCGGGCGCCAGTGAAAACTACGGCGTCGAGCAGGAACGCCTGAACAATGTTTTCGGCGCGCGGCTGCGGATCACCGCCCTGCGCGCGGCCAGTGGACCCGGCGTCGAGTTTCTCGAATACCTGGCTCCGGCGGATGGACGGCCCTATCCGGCCGGATCACAAGCCAACGACCTGTGGCACTGGCAAACCAGATTCTCGGCAGCGAGCGCGGAAGAAAGCTGCTCGCACCTGAGGAATAGCGGGGCGCGGTTCGTTTCCAGCGGGACTGTGGAGTTCCCGGATTCGAAGCCCGGCTTCCGTAAATCCTGTATCGTTCGCGATCCCGACGGACACGCTGTCCAGATCGCGGAATAAAAACAGAACAACAATTGACCGTTTCAAACAAGGAGAACAAACTATGCTTCGTTCGAACATGATTCGTGTATTCGCGGCTACCTTCATGGCGCTCGCGCTCGGCATCGGCACCGCTTCGGCTGTGGACAAAGGGGAGCACATGACCAATGGCTTCCAGGGACCCAAGGCAAACACCGGCACCGCGGTCCACTACTATGACGGCAGCAAGAGCATGCTGAAGGTGTCCAACGATTTCAAGGTCCCCGACACGCCGGCTCCGACGTGGCGCATCGTGGACAGCAAGGGCAACATCTACACGCTCGACGCTTTCAAGATCAAGGGCGGCGAGAAGCGCATGATCCAGGTGCCGTCGTATGTGCACAACATCGCCAAGGTTCAGGTGTATTGCGCCTTCGCGGAAGTGCTGCTTGGGGAAGCGAGCTTCTCCAGCGCCGTAAAGTAAACAACAATCTTCTTCCCTGAAGACCAGGACGCGGCCAATCCGGATTCGTTCGCGAGCGGCTGCGTCCTTCTTTTTTTGAGAAGCACGAGGAGAACCAATATGAAAACAATCACAACATTCTTTCTGGCGGCGGTTGCGGCTCTTGGCGCTGAGATGACCGTGATGTCGAAACGGACGTTAACACTGGAAGGCGCTCGCATGGCGATGGACGCCGTGATCGCCGAAGCGAAGAAGAACAACGCGGGCGGCGTGGTGGCGGTGGTGGATGATGGCGGCAATCTGATGGCCTTGAACCGTATCGACGGTACGTTCGCCGCCGGCGCCAACGTGGCCATCGGCAAGGCCCGTACGGCGGCATTGTTCCAGAAGCCCACCAAATTCTTTGAAGAGGTGATCGGCAAGGGACGGACATCGATGGTGGCGCTGAACGATTTCACTCCGCTCCAGGGCGGTGTGCCGATTCTGATTGACGGACAGATCGTCGGCGCAGTGGGTGTGAGCGGAGCCAACAGCGCGGCGCAGGATGAAGAGTTCGCGCGGTCAGGCGTGGCGGCTGTGATGAACAAGCTCCAGGCCAAGGTCACCTTCTTCGAAGCTGAGACCGTAAAGGCCGGGTTCGACAAAGGCGCCGTGTTGTTCGATGGATCGGACAAGTATATGGTGCATGCCAGCCGCCGCGAAAAGCCCGGCGAGGTGGAGGTGCACCACCGTGACGCCGACATCGTGTACGTGTTGAACGGCACCGCGAAGCTGGTGACAGGCGGCGAGCTGCGCGATGGCAAGACCACCGCGCCTGGTGAGGTTCGGGGTACGCAACTCGAGGGCGGAGAAGAGCGGCAATTGAAACCAGGCGATGCGATCATCATTCCCGCCAACGTCCCGCACTGGTTCAAGGAGGTTTCCGAACCGTTCCAATACTACGTAGTGAAGGTGCGGTGATGCGAGCACGAATCTTTGTACTTGCGGTGAGTGCGGCCGTGGTGGGGCTGGCCGCATTCGCCAACATGCGCGTATCGCCGGAGACCCCCTCCGGCAAACCGCGGGCGTCGATTGATCTGGCTAGTGAAGATGGCGTGCGAATGGTGAAAGGGCAGTGGCGCTACAGCGATACGCGCATCATTGAAACGGATTTCCTGGCGGCGGGTGAGGACGGCCAACCCAGCCTCGCGCGCAACAAGACCTACGACTTCACGCCGCATGCCGGCGGCGCGGACTTCGATGACGCCGCGTGGGAAAAGATCGGCCCATCGACTCTGGATAAGCGGCGCGGCAATGGCCGGTTGAGCTTCAACTGGTATCGAATCGCTGTGACCGTTCCGGAGCGAATCGGCGCGTTCGATCCGAAAGGTTCAACAGTGGTGTTTGAGACTTCGATCGACGACTATGCGGAGATCTGGGTGGACGGCGAGCTTTCGCGCGCTCCCGGTCAAAGCGGCGGATCTGTCATTAGCGGGTGGAACGCAGGCAACCGGCTGGTGATCGGACGCAATGTGAAGCCGGGCCAGAAGATCCAACTGGCGGTGTTCGGCGCTAACGGGCCGCTGTCGAATCCGCCAACGAATTACGTCTGGATGCGGTATGCGCGGCTGGAGTTCTTCGATGGCGCGCAAGGTCCGGTGATGGTGACGCCGCGCGAGGTGAACGTCACGGTGGAGCGCAACGATCCGGCCATCAACCGCATCGTGCCTCTGAACGCCAAGATTCACAAGCTGGCAGAGGGCTTTCAGTTCACTGAAGGTCCTGTATGGGTGCGCGACGGTGGCTACCTACTGTTCAGCGA
This sequence comes from Acidobacteriota bacterium, assembly GCA_016213775.1. Classification (GTDB taxonomy): domain Bacteria; phylum Acidobacteriota; class Terriglobia; order Bryobacterales; family Bryobacteraceae; genus CADEFT01. Next base: position 54,190 of record JACQZR010000259.1, on the reverse strand, counting down.
TCCCAACGCGAACACCATCTACAAATACGTGCCGGATGCGGAGCTGAGTGTCTTTCGCACTCCCAGTGGATATGCGGGCGCGGACATCGCGCAGTACGGCCAGCCGGGATCGAACGGGCTGACCCTCGATTCGCGGGGCAGGCTGACGATCAACGAACACGGGAATCGCCGCGTGGTGCGATTGGAGAAGGACGGCACGGTGACGGTGCTGGCGGACCGGTTTGAGGGCAAGCGTCTCAACAGCCCGAATGATCTGGTGTACCGTTCTGATGGCGCGTTGTTCTTCACTGACCCGCCATTTGGATTGCCGAAGTTCCATGACGATCCGCGGAGGGAGCTACCGTTCAGCGGCGTGTTCAGCCTGCGCAACGGCAAGCTGCAGGTGGTAAGCAAGGACTTCTCCGGACCCAACGGAATCGCCTTCTCGCCGGATGAGAAGTACCTGTACGTCGCCAATTGGGACGATCACAAGAAGGTCATCATGCGCTATGAAGTGCAGCCCGATGCCACGCTGCGCAACGGGTCGCTGTTCTTCGATATGACGTCGACGCCGGACGAGAATGCGCTCGATGGAATCAAGGTGGATCGCGAAGGCAACCTCCATGTGTCAGGACCGCGCGGATTGTGGATCCTGTCGGCGGAGGGCAAGCACCTCGGGACCATCCTTTCGCCGATGCATCCGCACAACTTCGCATGGGGCGATGCGGATAGCAAGACGCTCTACCTGTGCGCCCGAGGCGGGTTGTATCGCATGAGGTTGAATGTGGAAGGTGTCAGACCGTAAGTGGACCCGGGCTGATCTTGCCGAGGATCACACGGTGCCGCGCTCCAGTCGCACGAGGCATATTCGAGGGCCGTCCGTGGAATGTCTCGTGCGCGAGGATCGCAAAGGCGATGGCTTCCTTGGCGTCAGGGTCAATGCCGAAGGTGGCGCTCGATTGCACTTCAAGATCCGGCAATTCTGCTTGCAGCAGGTGCATCAGGAAAGCGTTGTGGACACCGCCACCCGCCGCCACTACGTCGTGCACCGGAACGGCGACGCGGCGCACGGCATCGGCAATGGTGCGCGCGGTAAGGGCGGTCGCAGTGGCGATGAGATCCTCCGCGGGCAGCCCGCTGGCATGCAGCCGGGCGATGAATTCCGTGCCGTATTGTTCGCGGCCGGCGCTTTTGGGTGGCTTCTTCCCGTAGAAGGGATCGCGCAGCAATCCGGCCAGCAGAGCGTCGTTGATGTGCCCCCTGCGTCCGATGACGCCACCGCGGTCGAACCGTTTGTGGCCCTGTGTGTGTTCGGTGATGAGGGCGTCGATCACCATGTTTCCCGGGCCGGTGTCAAAGGCGTACACCTCCTCAGCGAGCGCCCCCGCTGGAATGATTGTGATGTTCGCGATGCCGCCAATGTTGAGCGCCACGCGCCCACGTTTCCAATCGCGCAGCAGAAGGTAATCGACGTACGGCACCAGCGGGGCGCCTTGCCCACCGGCGGCCATGTCGCGCGGGCGGAAGTCGGAAACCACGGGGGCGCCCACCAGCTCCGCCAACACGCTGCCGTCGCCGATCTGCAACGTGCAGCGTTTGCCCGCGCCGCTGTGATAAATGGTCTGTCCATGCGACCCCACCAGATCCAGCTTCGGCGCGCCGGACTTGCGCCATAATCGCTGGACGCACTTCGCGTACAACTCGGGCAGCAGGAAGTTGAGCCAGGCGATCTGGGCAGTGTGCGTGCTGGTGTTGGACACACCCAGCAGCGCTTTGCGCACTTCTTCCGGATACGGAGTGGTGGAATGCGCGATGGTCTGCACACGCTTGTTCCAACCAGTGCCAGTAATCTCTACGATGGCGACATCGATGCCATCGAGCGAAGTCCCACTCATGAGGCCGGCGACAATCATGAACGCTTCAGTTCCTTCTGCAATTCTGCCAGCAGTTGCAGTGCCTCAATGGGGCGCAGCTCGTCGACTTTCAGCGCGCGGATACGGTCGGCGATCTGATAACCCACTGGCTCGAACAAGGAAATCTGCATAGGGGCGGGTTTGGGCTTGTGGCTCAGTTCATCCGACATTTCGTGTTCGGTTCGTTCGTGCAGCGAGAGGATCTCGCGTGCCCGTTCGATCACCGCACCAGGCAGAGCGGCAAGGCGAGCGACTTCGATACCGTAGCTCTTGTCCGCACTCCCTGGCTGAACCTTACGCAGGAAGATGATCTGATCGCCGGACTCCTTCACCGCCACCTGCAAATTCACGACGCCTTCCAACTGATCGGCAAGTTCGGTCAACTCGTGGTAGTGCGTCGCAAACAACGTCTTCGCTTTGATCCGCTCGTGGATGTATTCAATCACTGCCCACGCCAGCGCCATCCCGTCATATGTGGATGTTCCGCGGCCCACCTCATCCAGCACGATGAAACTTCGCGCGGTGGCGGTATTGAGAATGGCAGCCGTCTCGGTCATCTCCACCATGAACGTGGATCGGCCGCGAGCCAGGTTATCACTGGCGCCCACGCGCGTGAAGACACGGTCCGTTAACGGCAGCAGGGCTGATTCGGCCGGTACGAACGAACCCATCTGCGCCATCACAATCAGTAGCGCCGCCTGGCGCAGGTAGGTGGATTTGCCGCCCATGTTCGGCCCCGTGATCACCGCCGCGAACTTCTTCGCGGGATCGAGAAAGATATCGTTCGGAATGAACCGCACGGCTTCGCGTTCGGTGAGTTTCTCGATCACCGGGTGCCGGCTGCCCATCACATGCAGCACACCCTCTTCTGAGAACTTCGGCCGCACGTAACGGTTCTGCGCGGCCACTTCGGCGAGCGATGCCGTCACATCCGCTTCCGCGATGGCCGACGCCGTAGCTCGAATGCGCGCCGCCTCCGCCGCGGCTTTGCTTCGCAGTTCTGTGAAGAGGTCCTTCTCGATGGCTAGCATCCGCTCTTCGGCTTCCAGGATCTTGACTTCCAATTCCTTTAACTCGGGAGTGGTGAAGCGTTCGGCGTTCACCAGGGTCTGCTTGCGGTCATAGTCTGGCGGAACGAGGTGCATGTTCGCCTTGGAGATTTCGATGTAATAACCGAAGACGTTGTTGAACCGGACCTTCAAAGACCCGATGCCGGTGCGGCCGCGCTCGCGAATTTCAATCTGCGCGAGATACTGTTTGCTGTTGCGCGAGATGTCGCGCAGCTCATCGAGCCCTTGATGGAAGCCGTCGCGAATGACACCGCCATCAGCCAGTGTCGGGGGAGGCTCATCGGCGATGGCACTAAGAATCGCCTCGCGCACCTCACTCACTTCGTCCATGCGCGAAGCAATCTCCGCCAATCGCCCTCCAAACGCGGCGCAAATACGCTTTACCTGGGGGACCTTTGCCATCGACACGCCCAGCGCCCGCATCTCGCGCGGATTGGCGGTACCGAGCGTCACCTTGGACAGCAGCCGTTCGATGTCGAGGATCTCGCCGAGCACCTTACGCAATTCGCCGCGCTGGATGCTGGAGGCACGAAGCATCTCCACGGCATCCAACCGCGATTCAACCTCGGCGCGTTCCAACGCCGGCCGCAGCAGGCGCCGTCGCAGCAGACGCGCACCCATACCGGTGCTGGTTTCATCCAGCACATGGAGCAGCGTGCCCTCTTTCCAGCCATCGGCAAACAGCGGCTCGGTCAATTCGAGATTGCGGACCGTGGCGGCATCGAGGATCAACGCATCGGCGCGATCAAACCACGTCGGCCGCTCCAGGTGATCGAGCGCAGAGCGCTGGGTTTCACGCGCATAGTGGAGAATCGCGCCGGCCGCACCGATGGCCAGTTTGCGCCCGCCGAGCCCGCAGCCTTCCAGACTCAGCAGCCTGAAGTGATCCTTCAGCGCCCGCTCGGAATAGTCATCGGCAAAGACCCACGATTCCACCGGCGACAGGCACACCTTTGGACCCACATCGGGTGCTGTCGCCACATCCGGATAGAGCAACTCGCGCGGAGCCAGCGACTCCAATACGCTCGCTACTTCCGGCGTCGACATCTCGGTGGCGCGGAACTCACCGGTGGACACGTCCACGTACGCCAGCCCCGCGCGATCGCCATCGTGCAACACCGCAGCGAGGTAGTTGTTCTCCTTCGTCTTGAGCACACCGGACTCCGTTGTGGTGCCGGGTGTCACCACGCGAGTGATCTCGCGCTTGACGATCTTCTTGGCGAACCTCGGGTCTTCCATCTGCTCGCAGATGGCTACCCGGTAGCCCTTCTGAATCAGTTTGGCGAGATAGGATTCCGAGGAATGATGCGGCACGCCGCACATCGGAATCGCCTGGCCCTTTTCTTTGTTGCGCGAGGTGAGCGTGATCTCCAGCTCACGCGCGGCCGTCACAGCATCATCGAAAAACAGCTCATAGAAATCCCCCAGGCGGAACATCAGTAACGCCTGAGGGACCTGTTGTTTGAGAGCAAAATACTGCCGCATGAGCGGCGTCGAAGCGTCACAGCTCATGCCGGCCACTTAAGCGTAGATCCCACGCAGTTTGATGGCGAAAGCAACGCGGTCCAGCGCCACCATGTAGGCGGCGGTGCGATTGTCCACCTTGTGCTTCTCGCCGTAGCCGGTGACGGCGTGGAAACCATTCACCATGATTTCCTCCAGCCGCGCATTGACGAGTTCTTCGTTCCAGAAGAAGCCTTGTCTGTCCTGTACCCATTCAAAGTAAGATACCGTTACGCCGCCCCCGTTTGCCAGGATGTCGGGAATGACAAAGACGTTGTTGGCCGCGAGAATCTCGTCGGCAGGCGCTGTGCAAGGCCCGTTGGCGCCTTCGCAGAGAATCTTCGCGCGAATCCTGTGAGCGTTCTGCGAAGTGATGACGTTCTCCTTCGCGGCCGGAATCAGGATATCGCAAGGCTGGAACATCGCCTCTTCGCGATCGACGTTCTCCGCCTCCGCGAAGTCAATAATGGACCCGGTCTCTTTCTTGTGCTGCATCAGCTTCAGGATGTCGAGGCCATGGTTGTTGTGAACGGCGCCATCATATTCGATCACCGTGTTGATCTTGAAACCGGTCCGCGACATCAGCTTCGCGGCCATGCCGCCGACATTGCCGAATCCCTGCACCACAACGCTGGAATCGGAGGGCGACAGGTTGAAGCGCTTCAGCGCCTCCAGCGCGGCGATCATGCAGCCGCGGCCCGTGGCCTCAGTGCGTCCCTGGGATCCACCAAGGTCAATCGGCTTGCCCGTCACTACCGCCGTGACTGTCTGCCGGTTATGCATGGAGTAAGTGTCCATGATCCACGCCATGGTCTGCTCGTTGGTGTTCATGTCCGGCGCAGGGACGTCGATCTCGGGTCCGATGAAATCAATGATGGCCGCGGTGTAGCGCCGCGTAATCCGTTCCAGTTCGCCCAGACTCATTACATTGGGGTCGCAGATAACGCCCCCTTTTCCGCCGCCGTAGGGTATGTTGGCAACGGCGCATTTCCATGTCATCCAACTCGCAAGAGCCCGAACTTCGTCGAGCGTCACATCGGGAGCATAACGAATGCCTCCCTTAGCAGGACCGCGCGCAATGGAATGCTGGACGCGGTAGCCGGTGAAGACTTCCAAGCGTCCATCGTCAAGCATGACGGGAATTGCGACTGTGATTTCGCGGGTAGGCGTTTTCAATACCTTGCGCATTCCGTCATCGAGACCGAGCTTTTCAGCCGCATTATTAAAGCGCGCTTCTGCTGCCAGCCAGGGATTAAACTCCCTTTCGAGGGCTGGCGTCGCTTCAGCAATCATATGGAAGGGTACCTCCGCCTCCATTATTGCGCGGTGCAAGGCCACAGGTCAGATGCGAAATATCGTTACAGTGTATGAGGAATGGCTCAGCAACCAGTCATGATTGTCACGGGCGGCGGTCGCGGAATCGGTGCGGCGACCGCCTTGCTTGCGGCTCAACGCGGCTACGCCGTTTGCGTGAATTATCTTCATAACAAGGAAGCTGCCGGGCACGTGGTTGCGCGGATCAATGAAGGAAACGGCCCCGCCATTGCCATGCAAGCGGACATCAGCTCCGAGACGGAAATCGAATCGTTGTTTGATCGAGTAGATTCCGAGATGGGTCGCGTTTCCGCTCTCGTCAACAACGCCGCCACTTTGGAGCTTCAGGCGCGGTTGGATTCCATTGACGCCGCGCGCATCCAGAGAGTGTTTGCGGTAAACGTGTTCGGCGCCATGATCTGTGCGCGGGAAGCGGTGCGCCGCATGTCTACGCGGTTTGGCGGTGAAGGCGGCGCGATCGTGAATGTCTCCTCAGGCGCCGCGACGTTCGGCTCGCCTGGCGAATACGTCGACTACGCGGCGAGCAAAGGAGCCATTGAGACCTTCACCGTAGGTTTGGCAAGCGAGGTAGCGCAGGAAGGCATCCGCGTGAATGCCGTCCGGCCGGGGTTCATCTATACGGAACTGCACGCCAAAGGCGGCGAGCCAGAACGGGTGGAGAGAGTGAAGAGCCTGGTTCCGATGCAACGTGGCGGGCGACCGGAGGAGGTCGCCAACGCCATTCTATGGCTGTTGTCTCAAGAGGCTTCCTATGTCACCGGTACGATCATTGACGTTTCCGGCGGACGATAGGCAGTCACGACGCCACCACTTCCTTGTACGTCTCCAGGACCTCGCGTGCCGTTCGCTCCCAACTGAATCGCTTCGCCTGTTCGAGTCCGGCAGCCACCAGTCGCTTGCGCAAGTTGCGGTCGAGCAGCACTTCTTTCATTCCGCGGCTGATGTCGAACACGTTCTCCGGATTGACAGTGACTGCAGCCTCGCCCACCACTTCCGGTAGCGAGCTGACATTGGAAGCCACCACCGGCGTCCCCGAGGCCATCGCTTCCAAAGGCGGCAATCCGAAGCCTTCATACAGCGACGGAAACACGAACGCCTCGGCCGATTCATAAAACACGCGCAGCGTGTCGAAGGGAACGAAGCCAAGGAATCGCACCGCGCTGCCCGTGCGTGTTTGGGCAACGGCGCGCCGGACGCTCGGATAGCGGCTGATCTCATCTCCAATGATCACTAGCCGGAGATCCTTGAAATCCGGATGGTTTTCCAGCTCCCCTCGCAACACCGCAAACGCTTCCACCAGACGCGGAATGTTTTTTTGCGGACGAATGGTTCCGGCATACAACAGGAACGGGTAGTTGATCTGATAGCGTTCCAGGATGCGCCGCTGTTCGTAGCCTGCGGCATCGGGTCCAGCCGAGCGGGCATCGGAGGGCGGCGCGTGTTCAAAGAAGCGCGGATCGGGCGCATTGTAGATGAGGCTGATGCGATCCGCGGGGATGGTGAGCAGACCCTCGAGATCGCCTTTGGTGGCCCCCGAGACCGTGATCACTTTGTTCGCGCGCAGCAGCCCGCGCCGGAAGCGGAAGCGGCGCAAATCATAGCGCCACCCCGGAGGCTGTTCGTAGAGGAGGCGGCTCACGTCATGCACCGTCACCACATAGGGCCGCGGCATTGAAAGAGGGACCATGCTCAGCGGAATGTGGCACAGGTCGGCGCGGAGCCGCCGCACGAACATCGGGAATCGCACGTGCTCGGCCAATTCCGTATCGCGTCCTTCATAATGGGCGAGGGTGAAATTAGGGGTGAGATTGGGAAACGCCGCGGCATCAGCCTTCGCCGTTATCAGCGTGTACTGGTTTTCGGTATCCAGCTTCGCCAAGCCCTGCAGCAGGTTCCGGATGTAGGTGCCTACACCGAAGTCCCGCAGGTGCCGGGCATCGAATGCGATCCGCAGCGGCATGCGCTGATTCTATCGCGCTGAGGCCAGAGGGGCGAGCTTCCAGCGATAGAGCGGGAACTGTTCAGTGAGCGCGTGAACGCGCCGGCCTACCGAAGCGATGGTCTCTTCAGAGCTCACGTTGGAGAGCACCTCCGCGATCAGCTTACCTACCTGGCGCATCTCAATCTCAGAAAAGCCGCGAGTGGTGACAGCGGGCGAACCCAGCCGGACGCCGCTTGGGTTGAGCGGTGGATTCACGTCGAACGGAATCGCGTTCTTGTTCACGGTGATGTGCGCCCGATCGAGCGCCTTCTCCGCTTCCTTGCCTCTCACACCCTTCGCGAACACGTCCACCAGTAACAGGTGCGTGTCGGTGCCCCCCGAGACAATGCGGAAACCCTCCTCAGCCAGCGAACCGGCGAGCGCCTGCGCATTACGAACCACGCGCCCGGAATACGCGGCGAATTCGGGAGACATAGCTTCCAGCAGCGCCACCGCCTTGGCGGCCATCACATGCACCAGCGGTCCACCCTGAATGCCGGGGAACAGATTCTTATCAATGGACGGCCCATATTGCTCGCGCGCCAGGATCATACCCGACCGTGGCCCGCGCAAAGTTTTGTGCGTTGTCGACGTCACGATATCGGCCCACTTGCAGGGGTTCGGATGAACGCCGCCGGCCACAAGTCCGGAGAAATGCGCCATATCGACAAGCAGCAGCGCACCAACGGAATCGGCGGCTTGGCGAAATTTCGCAAAGTCGATGATGCGCGGATAGGCGCTGCCGCCCGCGATGATCATCTTGGGCTTGTGCTCCGCCGCAAGCCTTGCCAGCTCTTCGTAGTCAATAATCTCGTCGCCCTGGCGCACGCCGTAGGGGATAACCTTGTATGTCTTGCCGGAGAAGTTGAGATGATGCCCGTGGGTGAGGTGACCGCCGTGGGCCAGATTCATACCCAGGATGGTGTCGCCCGGTTCCAGCACGGCGGCGTAGGCGGCCTGATTGGCTTGCGAACCCGAGTGCGGCTGAACGTTGGCGTATTCGGCGCCAAACAGCTTCTTTGCACGATCGCGAGCCAGGTTCTCCACCACATCGGTGAACTCGCAGCCGCCGTAGTAGCGCCTGCCCGGATAGCCTTCGGCGTACTTGTTGGTGAAGACGCTGGCTGTTGCCTCCAGCACCGCCTCCGAAGTGAAGTTCTCACTGGCAATCAGTTCCAGCCCCGAATGTTGGCGTTCCACTTCGTTGCGGATCGCCTCAAAGACATCGGGATCAACTTCGGCCAGCGGCCGCGCCATCCGGTCCTGTTCGTTCATCTACTTCGCTTCTCCTTCTATGGATTCCTTCGGTTTGTCGCGCTGCTCCGCCGCCGCGATCTTGGCCACACGACGTGCGTGACGGCCACCCTCGAATGGGGTATTTAGAAAAATGTCCACCAGTTCCGCGGCCTGTTCGGCATTGGTGTATCGCGCGCCCAACGCGAGAACATTCGCGTTATTATGTTGCCGCGAAAGTGTGGCTTCATCCGCGTTCCAGACATTGGCGGCGCGAATGCCGTGTAACTTGTTTGCGGCAATCGACATTCCGACTCCGGTAGAGCAGACCAAAATGCCGCGTTCTGCTTTTCCCTGTTGGACGTCTTCGCCTACCTGGACTGCATAGTCGGGGTAATCGGTGGAATCCGGCGACGAGGTGCCATGGTCGGTCACCTCGTGACCGGCAGCTTCCAGGCCGCGGCGTACCGCTTCCTTCAGGGCGTATCCTGCATGGTCGGCGCCAATCGAGATCTTCATGGGGTCTCCGTATGTAAGGGGTCCAGGCGAACGCGCACGCTACGGCGTCCGGCAGGCGCGCGGATACTCCTATGGTACCCAATCCTGCCGTCTCCGGCTTGATTTGTAAAGGTATAATGTGGATCTACCTCATGGATGAATCCGGCGGCAATCCAATAGGCGTAGCCTTTAAGAGACTGCCTCGCGAAGGAGCCTGGCTGGGATATCTGCAGCAGGCCTCCTTCGGGGACGAAGGCGCTTTCGCGTCTCTCTACGACGAGACCAACGCGCTTGTCTACGGGCTTGCGATGCGGATGCTCGGTAACGCGGAAGACGCCGAGGAGGTAACTTTGGACGTGTATAACCAGGTCTGGCGAATCGCCAAGAGCTTTGATGCTCAACGAGGTAGCGTGACGGCCTGGTTAATGACGTTGACGCGGACCCGGTCGTTGGACAAGATCCGGGCGCGAGCCTCGCGCTCCAAGAATGTCGACCCGCTCCCCGAACAATTCGATCTGCCCTCTCCCACGCAAACGCCGGAAGATCAGACTGCGGCCGCACAGCAACGCACACTCGTTCTCGCGGCTCTTGGCCAACTGCCCGCCGATCAGCGGCGGGCGCTGGAGCTGGCATATTTTCAGGGGATGTCGCATTCCGAGCTTGCCGAATCTCTGGGAGAACCGCTGGGGACTATCAAGACGCGCATCCGTCTGGGTATGATGAAACTCCGTGAACTGCTGGTGCAGGCGGCTGTGCCCGCCGGACAAGGAGCAGTCTCATGACGTCCCGTCTCCGGAACGAATGGCTTCCGCTCTATCCACTCGGTTTGTTGAACGAGGAGGAACGGCGGTTGGTGGAATCGGAGGTCTCCGCCGATGCCGCGGTTGCCCGCGAATTCGACGAGTTTTGTGAAGTGGCTGGTCTGCTCGCGCTGGCAGCGCCGGCGATTTCTCCGCCCGCCGCGCTGCGCTCGCGTCTGGAATGCGCCCGGCCGCCCCGTCCACTGCTTGTAGAGGCGGAGCCGGGAATTTTCGTGCATCGCGCATCCGATCAGCATTGGACCGCGACACCGTTTGCCGGCGTGTTCGTCAAGCAGATGGCATTCGATCCGGAGCGGTCCGTTGCCACCAGCCTCATTCGCATGGAGCCCGGTGCCGAATACCCCAACCACACGCACACACAGGAAGAGCAATGCTACGTCATCAGTGGCGATATTGTGCTCGGCACTGTGGAACTGCGTACGGGTGACTACAGTCGCGCCGCGGAGGGCAGCCGCCATGGCAGGGTGTTCACACGCAATGGATGCATGCTGCTGATCACGGCCTGCACGCACGACGAGTTGGGCTGAACGCGGAAGCAAGCGGACTCATGAGATTCACTTAGGCAGCGGGCGACGCCGGACTGGCGCGCGAATCTCAATGAACTCGAAAGAGCCATGGCGAGCTTTATCCAGCGCCTTTTGAATCTCCGATAACCTGGTTTGCACGGCGGGCCAGATGTTTGAACCGAGTACGACAAGCGCGATTCTCCGGTGTTTCAGATTCTGCTGGTAGTGCAGATTCTGATCGCAGGTGACGAGGATCTCATAGCCCGAAGATTCAGCCGTTGCCAGGAGTTCCCTGTTCTCCAACGTGTCCCAACTCTCTTGAGCCGCAGTTCTGATCTGGCAGCCCTTTAGTAGACGCCGCAGCGGCACAGGAACGTTCTTGTCAGACAGGACGCGGAGCGACATTATGCTGGGCGGCGTACATCAAAACCTGGTGAACCTGTTCGAGGGGGATTTCGAAGATCTCGGCAATCTCCTCTTCCTCGACGCCAGCTTGATAGTTATCGACGATATCATCGACAGGCATCCGCGTCCCTCGCAGAACCGGACGTCCCCCCTGGATTCGCGCATTGTGCTCAACAATGCCGCACTCCGACCAGTCCACCACCGCCTTCTGCGTAACGGAACCACCCATCGGCTCTGCACTCCTTTCCGCCGTTCAGGCGCCGGGAGCCTGACCTAGGCCAGATTCAGGGTCTTCATCAAACTGCCGCGCTCGGCCTGAATCTTCTTCTGCAGCAGCATGATCCCGTAGATCAACTGCTCCGGCCGCGGCGGGCAGCCGGGCACGTACACATCCACCGGGATGATCTGGTTCACCGGAACCAGCGCGTAGTTGCTGAACACACCCGTTGATGTCGCACAGGCGCCCATCGAAATTACCCACATCGGCTCCGGCATCTGTTGGTAGAGCTGTCGGATCACCGGCGCCATCTTGTTGGAGACGCGGCCGGCAATGATCATGCAATCGCTCTGCCGTGGGGAGCCGCGAAACACTTCGGCGCCGAAGCGCGAAATGTCGTACCGGGAGGCGCTCATCGCCATCATTTCGATGGCGCAGCAGGCCAACCCGAACGTCATCGGCCAGATGGAGTTCTTGCGGCCCCAATTGATCACGTTGTCAATCGTGGTGGTGACAACGCCTTGGGCCACGTGAGAAAAATCCTCGCTGTCGAGCCGCGCGAACAGATCCTCGGGACCTGTCAGATTGAGCTTGTTCTCTCCCAGGCTGGTTTGCATATGGGTCTAATTCCAGATTATCCCACGAAACCGCTAGAATAAGAGTTCCCCTTGCGAATGAACCTCCCTCCCGACGGAACCCCTTCGCCCGCCTTCCTGGAGCAACTGGACGCGGCCGCCCGGCTCTGGGGTATTGAGCCGGAATACTGGGATATCTGGGGCCGGAAGCATATTCCCGCCCCTGAGGTGAAGCAGGCGCTACTGCGCGCGCTCGGCGTTGCCTGCGATACGCCTGACGACCTCGACCAATCGCTACGCATGCGCCGCGTGACGGAATGGCAGCATCTGCTCCCTCCCACCCTCGTGGTTTCCGAGAATCAACAGATCGTGCTGCCGTTGCGCGCTGCCGCCGGGAGCCTCCCGGGCGCCGTCACTCTGACGCTGACGTTGGAGGGTAGCCAGCCCACCCGGCTCTCCATCGAGACCACGAGGCTGCAACGGACCAAACACGAAAACGTCGGCGGCATCGACATGGTGGAGATCGAACTCCACTGCCCCAAGATCCCGCGCGGTTACCATGACGTCTCCACTACCCTTGCCGGCCACACGGCCCATTGCCGGCTGATCGTTACCCCCGATCGCGCCTGGTTCCCCGATGTCCTGGAGCACGGTGGTCATCTTGCCGGGGTTGCAGTGAGCCTATATGGGATGCGGTCGCATCGCAATTGGGGCTGTGGCGATTTCACCGATCTTGCCTATCTGCTCCCGTGGCTGAAGATGGACGTGCAATGTGCGTTCGTCGCTCTTAATCCGCTACACGCCATCGACAACCGCCAGCCGTACAACATCAGCCCGTACCTGCCGAATTCGGCCTTCTTCCGCAATCCCATTTACATCGACATCGAGAGTGTGCCCGAGTTCAGGGCATCCGATGCGGCACGGCGCATCTTCGCCGGCGAGCGTGTGCAACGCAATCTTAAGAAGTGGCGCGATTCGGAGTTCGTGGAATACGAGCCCGTTTGGCGCGCGAAAAAGTACTTTCTCAAACTGGCCTTTCGCGAGTTTCTGCGCGGTGGCGATACCGAACGCCAGCAGCAGTTCCAGGCCTACGCCGCCGGGCAGGGCGAGAGGCTCCAGCGCTTCGCCACATACTGCGCGCTCTGGGACCATATCCACCGGCGCGACCCCGATCTCTGGATTTGGCCCGATTGGCCGGCCTACTGGCAGGACCCGGAGTCTGCGCAGGTGGCCGAGTTCATCCGGACGCATCAGCGCCAAATCACTTTCTATTGCTACGTGCAATGGGTCGTGGATCAGCAGCTCGCCGGCGTGCAGGAATACGCCCACGAGCTCGGACTGCCTGTAGGCCTATATCACGACTTGGCCCTCGCCATCGACAAGTGCGGCGCCGACCTCTGGGCCTATCGCGAGTACTACGTCTCCGGGTGCCGCGTCGGCTCTCCGCCTGACGGCTTCGCGCCCAACGGCCAGGACTGGGCGTTCCCTCCTCCAAACACACTGCGGCTTCGTGAGGACGGCTACCAGCTCTTCATTGATTCCATCCGCGCCAACAGCCGTCACGGCGGTGCTCTGCGCATGGATCACGTGATGCGGCTCTTCCGCCTCTATTGGATCCCCGACGGATGGGAGGCCAAGGACGGCGCATACGTGCAGGACTTCTATGAGGACCTGTTGCGGATTCTCGCTCTGGAGAGTCATCGCGGCCGTTTCTTTCTGGTGGGCGAGGACCTCGGCACTGTGTCCGACCTTGTGCGCTTTTCGCTTGATGCATTCGGTGTGCTCGGATACAAGGTCTTCTACTTTGAGAAGGACGGTACTCGCTATCGCAAGCCGGAGGAGTACGCGCGTCAGGCGCTTGTGTCCTCCACCACTCATGATCTGCCGACGCTCGCCGGCTTCTGGATCAACCGCGACATTGAGGCGCGCAAGGCCGCCGGGCTGCTTCCCGATGAAGCCAGCTATCAGCGCCAGTTGAGCGAGCGTGCCACCGACAAACAGCGGATGCTCGACATGCTCCACGAGAGTAAGCTGCTTCCGCCGTGGTTCCCTCGCAGCGCCGCCGACGTGCCGGAACTGACTGGCGAGTTGCACAGCGCCATTATCGGATTCCTTGTGCGTACGCCATCGATGTTGTTGGTGCTCAACCAGGAAGATCTCACCAAGGAGCCCGACCAGCAGAATCTTCCGGCGAGCACCTGGCAATATCCCAACTGGCGGCGCAAGATGAAATATACGGTGGAGGAGTTGCGCACCGCGCGACTGCCGCGGGACTTCGCCGCTATGTTCCGCCACCGTTTGAGCGAGACGGGCCGGGCTTTGTGAGCCACGCCGTTCACCATGATGCAGATTCCTTCCCGCGAATTCGATGCGATAGTGGATAGCGCCATCCGCCGTATCCCGCCGCCGTTTCTCGGGCGGCTGCGAAATATCGCCTTTCTGGTGGAGAGCGAGCCGCCAGAACCGGGGTTGCTGGGCCTGTATCAAGGGCGTCCACTTACCGAACGAAGCGTTTCAGAGCCGGCCAGTCTGCCTGACACTATTACCATTTATCAGGGTCCGCACGAGCGCATGGCACATGATGAGGACCATTTACGGAAAATCGTTGAAGACACCGTATGGCATGAAGTGGCCCACTATTTCGGGCTCAATGAGGAGGAAGTGCTGCGCGCCGAACGTCGCCGCGACGTGGAGCGCCGCCGCCGGTCCCGGCGCATCCGGTAAATGAAACCTCCTCCCACCGGCTGCATCCTATAATAAGAGAGGGAGTGGTATGAATAGCGTCAAAACTGTCTTGTTGCTGGGCTTACTGAGCGGACTGTTTCTTGCCGGAGGCCAGGCCGTTGGCGGCCGCGGCGGACTCTGGATCGGTCTTGGTCTTGCCCTCGCTATGAACTTTTTTAGTTACTTCTTCTCCGAGAAGATGGCACTCATGTCGAGCGGCGCCCTGCCCGTCACCGAGTCGGAAAACGCCAACGTCCATGCGCGGATCGCGCCAATGACCAAAGCCCTTTGCGAGAAGATGGGTCTCCCGATGCCTCGACTGTGGGTGATTCCGGAAGACGCGCCCAATGCCTTCGCCACCGGCCGCAACCCCAGCCATTCTTCAGTGGCGGTGACTGGCGGCCTGCTGGAATTAATGGATGACCGCGAACTCGAAGCCGTCATCGGCCACGAGTTGGGGCATATCCTCAACCGCGACATCCTCATCAGCTCGATCGCCGCCACAATGGCAACGGCCATCACTTTCGTTGGCCGGATGGCGTTCTTCTTTGGCGGCCGTCACGATGACGAAGAGGAAGGCGGAGGTCTCCTCGGTGGCCTGGTGATGATGATTGTCGCTCCCATCGCCGCCATGCTGATCCAGATGGCCATTTCGAGGACTCGCGAATACGGCGCCGATGGTGCTTCCGCGAAGTACACTGGCGATTCCGGGGCGATGGTGGCCGCGTTGCAGAAACTCGAAATGTGGTCCAAGCGCATCCCGATGGATGTGTCGCCAGCCGCGGCGCACATGTACATCATCAAGCCGTTCAACGGCCAGTCGATGATGCGGTTGTTCTCCACCCATCCGTCCACTGAGGAGCGTATCGCGCGCCTGCGTCAGGCCCGCGCGTAAAGTTCGCCCCGTCAGCAGCGGGGAATGCGTCCGACTTGCTTAACGCTCGCGGCTTCAGAAACTCTTGCCAAATCAGCACGAGCGATTCCGAGCCGCGACCGTTTAGTTAGGGAGACGGTTTCCTAAAGACTCCCGATGTAGACTGAAGGTAGGCGCATGACCCCAGACAGACGCAATCGCATCACCATCGAAGCCGGCAAATGCGGCGGGCGCCCCTGCATTCGCGGTTTTCGTATTCGCGTCACTGACATCCTCGAACTCCTAGCCAGCGGAGCTAGCTTCGAGGAGATCCTAACCGACTACTCCTACCTGGAACGCGAAGACATCTACGCCGCGATCGAGTACGCCGCGCATCAGGCCGACCACAGCGTCCTCCAGACCTCGTGAAATTCCTCGTCGACAATCAACTGCCCACGGCGCTCGCTCGGTTCCTGGCCTCCCGCGGAGTAGACTGTGAGCACGTGTTGGATGTCAATCTGCAGGACGCCGATGATCGTGTGATTTGGGCCTACGCTGGACAGACGGGCGCCATCCTGATCAGCAAAGACGGCGACTTCCTTCACATGGCGAACGCGCCGAACCCTGCTGCCCGTCTCGTTTGGATCCGCCTCGGCAACTGCCGCACCAGAATGCTGCTGTCGGTTGTCGGATCAGCGTGGCTGGGAATCATGGCAGCTCTACTCTCCGGAGAGCGCGTCATCGAAGTCCGCTGACACTCTGCGAACGCGGCGGTGGCATTAGCTCAGCAGGATTTCAACATCGCCGGCAGCCAGCCACGGAACCACTCGCGAAATTCCCCCGCGCGGCGGTTGGTCTCCGGCGAGAACGGTACAGCCCGCGCGCCTATCTTGAAGCCGCGTTCCGCCGTCGCTTCCTTCACTGCCGCAGGCCCGGGGAACTTCACAACCCAATCCACAAACTCCGCCAGAAGCGCGGCGAGCCGGTCCGCACGCTCACGTTCCCCAGCGAGGGTGGCCTCATCCAGAGCAACCAACAGCTCCGGGATCGCGCAGGCGCACCCCGAAATGCAGCCATCGGCGCCCGCGGCCCGGCCCCGCGCAGTGATACTGTCGTTGCCCATCAGCAGAGGAAAATCCCGCTTGCGGCGCGATTCCATGAGCCCGCAAAAGTAGTCCCAATCGCCGCTCGAATCCTTGATGCCCGCCGCGGTTCCGTTCTCCAACAACTCCTGCGCCACAGCAATCGGGATCGCGTTGTTAAACGCCGGCAGGTTGTAGAGCAGCACCGGAATCGTCCCGTCCACATCGTCGATGAAGCGCAGGAAATACTCGCGAACCTCCGGTCCGTCGTAACGAAAGTAAGCCGGCGGTTGGATCATCACGGCGGCCGCGCCATTCGACGCCGCGTGTTCAGCAATCGCCGAAGCCTCGGCGAGACACGAATGAGTGGCGTTCACCAGAACCGGCACACGGCTCCTTTTGATTGCCATGTGCGTCAGGCGAATGCGGTCCTCCACCGCGAAATGTGGAAACTCACCGGTGGCGCCGAACATCGCGATTCCTCTGACCTTGCAGTCGCACAGAAAGTCGATGACCTCGAGAGTGGCGGCGAGGTCCATCTGATAGGATTCCGGACGCGAGGGTGTAATGATTGCGGCATGGGCGCCCGTAAACAGGACTGTCGAACTCATGGAAAACGTTATTCTATCTCAAGCAGGAAGCCGCGCTTGCCAACATTGACGCACTTTGTCTTGCCGATTTGCGTCTGTGTGCCTTCGGCTTCGTGGATGTGGCCGCAGAAGAAGTATTCCGGCTGGACACGGTCAATGAACTCGCGCACCGCCTGAGAGCCGAAGTGTTGGCCTTCGCCCGCGCGGTCGAGCGGTGTTCCCTTAGGTGGGCAATGGCACACCAGAATCAGAGGATGCAGCGCGGCGAAGGGTTCCAACCGGCTTGCCATTTCCGGCTCGCCGTACTCGCCCGGAGTGTGGAATGGTGTGATGTTGGAGTACCCGAGTCCCGCCACTTGAAAACCACCCGTCTGCAGCGACCGCCCGTGAAAGTTGTGCAACCCGTGCTGTTCGCACAACCGCGCAATGTCGCTTTCGGATTCGTGATTCCCCGGAATCACATAAACCCTCCCGGCGCGCTGCGCCAACATGCCCCCCATACGGTCGAATCCCTTGGCCCAAGTAACAAGGTCGCCGGCGGCGAAGTAGTAATCTGCTTCCACCGCCAGCAACCTTTCCAACGCTTTCGCATCGTTATGAATATCCGAGAACACCAACAAACGCATGATTCAAGATAGCAAGCGGCGATCGGCTCTCAATTTCTTGTCGCGGGGTCGCGACAGAAACATCTCCTGCGGCTGCCCCATTCCATTTCTTTCCCGTCGCAGTAGCCGGCGCGCGCGGTGGATGATGAGCCTGCTGCGATTGCCGCGGCCATATTGAAGGGTTGGGGAGGTAGCGCGCGTGTGACAATGTACTATGCTCTCACGTGTGGTTGTGGCGGCCGTACTAGCTGCCAGCGTCGCCGGCCCAAGCTTGTGCCAGGGCACATCGATCTTCCTCCAGCATCACTTCACCACGTCGGACACGCCCACGGGGTTTTCCATCCCGCTGGAGGAGGCCGCCGGGTGGGTAGTGTCAAACCAGGGAAATCGCCCGGCGACGAACGCCGATTTGCAGGCGGTCCTGGTGGACGTCACGGCAGTGTACATTTACGAGACTTGCTTCCCGAACACCACGCCTTGCGGGCTGGTCCTTCAGGATCCGAATTTCGCCGGCCTTTGGTCGGACCACTTTGTTGTGGGCAGCGGGTGGAACTCGGCGCAGAACATCGCGGTTGGCGCCAACGGGATGGAGGTGAGCAGCAACACGCTCGGCTCGCAGGTAGCAGTGGTGGCCAATGCACCCCCCAGCTACCTGGGGAACAAGGGTGCCGCCTTCGGGCTTCCGTTCAGTTTCATCATGTCGCGCATACCCAACCCTGACGCGGTCTACTACACGTTGGGGGCTGCGCTCACCATCAGCGGCAACGTCGCGGACCCGGTGCCCGAACCCGGGCCCGCGGTGTTGGTAGGGGCCGTGCTGGCGGTGATGGGGCTTGTATCTCGTAACCGACGCCCAGTTCCTTAATCACCGGCAACGGACGGCTGCCAGTCGTCATTTGTATCCGCTACCCACACGGGTGTGTTTCGCGGAGCCAGGCGACGGTCGCGCAGGTTCACGAGACCGTAGACTCCTGCTGCGACCAGCGGTAGCACGCCCACCACGATGAACACTGTATCAGGGATCATGCGCAGCCACAGCAGCTTGTTGATTACCGGCTGCGCGTAGAAGTCAAACGAGCGCGCCCACCAGAAGCCCTTCTCAAAGCTGGCGTAGAGCTGCATCACGCCCACTGGCAACAGCGTAATAACGATCATGCCCATCAGTCCGAGGTTCACACCCCAAAAGCCGGTCATGACCCACCTTTCTTTCCAGCGGTCGGGACGGATCATGTTGCGCAGCGAGAACGTCGCTAGCGCCAATGCGAGCATCCCGTAGACACCCATCAGAGCGCCGTGTCCATGCGCCGCTGTCAGGAAGCTGCCGTGTTGGAAGTAGCTCACGAAGGGCAGGTTGATCAGGAAGCCGAGCACGCCTGCGCCAAACAGATTCCAGAACGCGGTTGCCACCAGGAACCAGAATGCCGCCTTGTACGGGAAGTCGATGCCGCCCTGCTTGATGATCTTGTATTGGCCGTAGGCTTCCACCATCAGCAGCGACAGTGGGATCACTTCCAGTGCCGAGAACACCGCGCCGAGCGCCATCCAGAATTCCGGCGCGCCGATCCAGTAGTAGTGATGGCCGGTGCCGATGATGCCGCTGCCCAGCAGGATGATCAACTGGAAGTACAACGCGCGCAGCGTCGAGCGGGCCGTTACCAGTCCCAGCCGCACCATCAGGAATCCGATCACCACCACCGCGAACACTTCGAACATGCCTTCCACCCAGAGGTGAATCAGCCACCAGCGCCAGTAGTCGGCCATCGTGATGTGACTGTCCTTGCCGATGAACAACGCGAAGCAGTAGAACACCGGAATCGCCGCCGCGGAGTAGAGAAGCAGGTGCGTGAGGCCGCCCTTATCCTTCTCGGCTTTGAGCGCATCGCGCAAGCCGCGGTAGACGATGAAGAGCCAGATGCCCATTCCCGAGATCAGCAGGTACATCCACAGCCGTCCGAGTTCCAGATACTCCCAACCCTGCGTGCCAAGCCAATACCAGTTCTCGCCGAGCAGGCCTTTCACCGAAAGGTATTCGCCGGCCAGGCTGCCCACTACCACCACCACCAGAGCGCCGAACAGAATGTTCACGAGCAGTTTCTGATGCTTTGGTTCGCGAGGGCTCACCAGCGGCGCCGTGAAGATGCCCATTCCCAGCCACGCTGTTGCGATCCAGAAGACCGCGAGTTGCAGATGCCATGTGCGAGCCACGTTGAAGGGAAGAATGTCGTTCAACGGGAAGCCGTAGAAGGTCGCGCCGTCGGCATAGTCATGCGCCATCTTGCCGCCCAACACTGACTGAAACAGGAACAGCAGCAACGCCACGACGAAGTACTTGGCGGTGGCCTTCTGCGAATCGGTGAGCGCCATCGCCGGGATGTCGAAGGCCAGTTTTGCGCCCGGCACATCGTCTGTCTGCAAACGGTAACGATGCTGGAAGTAGAGGATCACAGCGAGGAAGAAGATCAGCCCCGCCACTGACACGGCGGACCACATCATTGCGCCGGCCGTCGGCCCATTCCCGGCCTGCCGGTCGAAGGGCCAGTTGTTCGTGTAGCTGTGATCCGCCTCAGGCCGTTTGGCCGCGGAGAGCCACGCGGTCCAGGTGATGAAGGCCGCGAACTGGCGCGACGCCTCCATGTGCTTTGCGGGGTCGGACCCTCCCTCCTCCGGCGGCAGCAGCGCGCCCTTGGGCAGCGCCCGTGCATCGTCGCCGGCGCGGAACTGTTTCGCATACCGCTCCGTGATGCGATCGAACCCCTTCACCTGGTTATCCGTGAACAGCAATTTCTGAGTGGAAGCCTCGTAGCGGTTGGTGTGCAGTTCCGTTGCTACCTGAGCGTCCACCGCCGCGCGCTGGGCCACGTCGAGCGAGGCGTAGTTACCGTTGGTGTAGTTTTCCTGGAGAGCTTCCGTCATCCAGTGCAGCGCTTCGGCTGTGTAGTCCGGACCAAGATAAGCTCCGTGCCCGAGCACCGATCCGTAGTTCATCAAATCGCGTTTGCGAAACAGTTCCTGTCCCGCCTGTACATCGGCGGCTGTGAAAAGGACGCGCCCGCTGGAGGCCACTACCTGGGCCGGGATCGGCGCGCGCGTCTGATACATAAAGAAGCCGCCGACCAGCATGACCGTGAAGCCGAACAGCAATGTTATGAGCAGGCCGTGCTTCCAAAGCCCGCTGCTTCCGGGAGTAGATACGTAAGCGTTGTTCATGAGAATGTTAATGACTCCAAGTCCAAGACTAAGGGAGGCACAAACAGTCCGATATGACTTTAGTCACAAAGTGGACAAATCTTGTCGTTGTTCGCTCTCAGGGCAGCTCGCGAATCTCGATATTGCGGAACATCACGACAGAGTTCGGGTCGTGCAGTTGCAGGCCGATCGGACCGGTCTTGCCGCGCTTCGGATCACCGGCATGTTCAGAAACGAGCGTGCCGTTCAGCTTCACACGAATGCTGTCGCGGCGCGACTCCACCTCCATGAGGTTCCAATCGTTGGGAATCTGGACGCCCGTCTTGGCCTTGGCGAACAGATAGATGCTGCCGCTGGGGTAGGCGGTGTTCTCTGACCCCATCCAGATCTGGATCTCGTAGCCGATGTGCGAAGGAGTGCGGTCGGCCACGTGCGCCTCGCCCACCGAGTGCGCGCCGCGCGAGGTGTCGCGAATGGAGATGCCGCTGTTCCCACGGTCCCGGGACCAGTATTCGAACTTCAGATCAAACTCCGTGTATTCCTTTTTCGTATAAAGCCACGCCTGGTGAGAGCCCTTGGCCGGACGCTGCCCCAGAATGGTGCCGTCGCGCATCACGCTCCAGATGCCATCGCCGATGGATTCCCAGCCCTCGAGCGTCTTGCCCTGAATCAGCTTCACCCAATCGGCGCCGAGGGCGGGCGCGGTGAACACAATCAATGCGAATGCGCAGCGGAGCATCGGTTCCTCCTTAATGGCGTCCTTTGCGGCGATCGAGAAGGATCGCCTGGCTGTTGATAGGCTTCTCGCTCTTCGCCCTCACCACTCGCGTGTACGAACCGTCGGCATTCATGACACGCGCCTTCACATTATCGGCCAGGTAGACCGACAAAACCTTCTCCCGAAGATGCCGCACAAAAGACGGCTTCTCAATAGGGAACAGCACCTCGACGCGCCGGTTGATATTGCGGGGCATCATATCCGCGGAGCCCAGATAGAGCTCCTCGTCACCGCCGTTTTCAAAGTAGAAGATGCGTGTGTGCTCCAGGAAGCGCCCGACGATGCTGCGAACCCGGATATTGTCGCTGACGCCAGGAATTCCGGGCCGCAAACAACAGATGCCGCGGGCAATGAGATCGATCTGAACGCCCGCCTGCGAGGCCTGATAGAGCAGCTTGATCAACGGCGCATCCACGAACGCATTCACCTTTAGGATGATGCGAGCAGGTTTGCCCGCCTGCGCGTTCGCAATCTCGCGCTGAATCAGACTCACCAACCGCTTCCGCAAATTGATCGGCGCTACCAGCAGTTTCTTGTAATCCGATTTGGCGCTGTATCCGGTGAGGTAATTGAACAGGTCCGAAGCGTCCGCACCGATGTCCGGGTCAGAAGTGAACAGTCCGAGATCGGTGTAAAGATTAGCGGTCACGGCGTTGTAGTTGCCGGTGGACATGTGCACGTAACGGCGGATTATATCGCCCTCGCGCCGGACCACCAGTGCCACCTTCCCGTGAATCTTCAATCCGACGAGGCCATAAACAACGTGAACGCCCTCACGCTCCAGCGCGCGCGCCCATTCAATGTTCGATTCTTCGTCAAAGCGCGCCTTGAGTTCCACCAGCACCGCCACCTGCTTGCCACGCTCCATCGCATCGAGCAAAGCCTCGACAACAGGCGCGTTCTTCCCTACGCGGTAGAGGGTCATCTTGATGGCCAGTACGTTCGGGTCGCGGGCAGCGATCTTCAGGAAATCAATGACGGGCTGAAAGGAATCGAAAGGATGGTGCAGCATCACGTCGCCGCGGCGAATGAGCGCAAAGATATCCTCATCCTCGATTGGTTTCGCTGGATTTGCGGTGACGAACGGCGCGTCCTTCAGGTCCGGGCGATCGAGCGAGCCGAGACTGCGCAGTCGCGCCAGAGCAAGCGGCCCGTCAACGCGGTAGATGTCCGCGTCTTCCAGTTCCAGATTCTGCCGCAATATGTCGAGCAGGCTGTCCGGCATTTCGCTGCTCACGGTCAGGCGCACCACCGCCCCGAACCGCCGCTGGCGCACGCCCTCCTCCACCGTTTCCAGAAGATCACCTGCTTCCAGTTCCTGAATCGCAGTATCGGCATCGCGTGTGACGTGGAACGGGTGCGACTCCGCTACCTGCATTCCTGGAAACAGATGATGCAGATTCGCCTGTATGACCTGCTCCAGCCAAACGAACGAAAGCGGCCTTCCGTTTGGCCGGGTAACAGGCTGCAGGGGCAGCAACTGCGGCAGCGAATCGGGCACCTTCAGGCGTGCGAAATGGTCTTCGTTCTTGTGGTCTCGAATGAGCGCGGAAAGGTTCAGACTGAGATTGGAGATGTGCGGAAACGGTCTGCCGGGATCGTAAGCAAGCGGCGTGAGTACAGGGTAGATCGTCTCGCGAAAATAGCGTTCCGCGTATTCGCGCTGCGCTTGCGTCAGCTCAGCGTAGTTGAGCACGCGAATCCCCTGGCGATCCAAAGAGGCGAACAGCTTGCGCCGGCAGGTGTGCCCGTCGATGATCAGCCGCTTGACTCGCTCACGGATTGCGTCCAGGGCCTTGGCCGGCGACATGCCGTCCGGACCGGGGTCGTGGATGCCTGCGTCAACCTGGTTCTTGAGACCGGCCACGCGCACCATAAAAAACTCGTCGAGATTGGACCCGAGGATCGAAAGGAACTTGACCCGTTCGAGCAATGGGTTCGATTCGTCTTCTGCCTCCTCCAGGACACGTTGCTGAAATTCGAGCAGGCTCTGTTCGCGATTGACGTACAGAGATTGGTCTTCCAAAGATATCGGTTTGGGAGACGGAACTTTTGTCTCGGGAGCCTGCTTCGCTGCTCCGGAGGCTTTGGATTTTCGTGCTGCCATGTGGTTCTCTGTTTGCCCGCGAAACGGGTGACAGGAGACTAAGTCGAAGGCGACTTCTAGCATATCATTCGCGGCTCGCTTGAATTCCGCGGCCCGACCCGCTACCGTGGATAACCTTGGCGCATATGGCTACACCGCCGGCTATACTCTGCATCGCCAGCTACGAGAAAGGGCACGATTTCCTGCGCCAGTGCAAGGAGTCCGGCGCCCGCGTCTTTCTGCTCACCTCGCTCTCACTGCAGCACAAAGCGGCATGGCCCGTTGAGGCCATCGACAACATCTTCTACATGCCCGACGACAATCACGTGTGGAACCGCGACCACACGCTCTACGCCGTGGCGCATCTCTGCCGCGACAACGTGATCGACCTGATCGTGCCGTTGGATGATTTTGATCTGGAAATGGCCGCGTTTCTGCGCGCGCATCTGCGTATCGGCGGCATGGGCGAGTCCACCACGCGCCACTTTCGAGACAAACTCGCAATGCGCATCCAGGCCGAAGAAGTGGGGCTCAGTATCCCCGATTTCGTCCCCATCCTCAACCATCAGCGCGTGAATGAATTCCTCCACCGCGTGCCTCCACCCTGGGTGCTGAAGCCGCGGCTGCTGGCCGGGGCTATCGGGATCCAAAAAGTCCATACGCGAGAGCGCGCCTGGGAACTGATCCACGCCCTTGGCGATCAACAGTCCTTCCACCTGCTGGAGCGCTTTGTCGCCGGCGACATCTGCCACGTGGACTCTATCGTGTACGAGAACGAGTTGATGTTCGCCGTGGCATCGGAGTACGGGCGGCCGCCGTTGGACGTCTCCCATAGCGGCGACATCTTCACGGCGAGCCTTTGCCTGCGCGGTTCAGAGCGGGAGAAGCTGTTGCTGGCCAAGAACTCCCGTGTTCTCGCCGGGCTCGGATTGCTGCGCGGCGTTTCGCATACGGAGTTCATCATCGCCCACGAGGACGGTAAGGTGTACTTTCTGGAGACTTCCGCACGCGTCGGTGGAGCGCATATCGCGGATCTGATCGAAGCTGCCACGGGCGTCAACATGTGGCGCGAATGGGCGAAGGTGGAACTCGCCGGCGGCAAAACGGCGTATCAGGCTCCGCCGGCACGCAACGATTACGCCGGGCTGCTGGTATCGTTGGCGAAACAGCAATGGCCGGACCTTTCCGCTTACGACGATCCGGAGATTGTCTGGCGCATGCAGCGGGAGCATCATGCCGGTCTCATCGTGAGGTCGCCCGTGCATGCGCGGGTTGTCGAGTTGATGCAGCGGTATAAGGATCGCTTCCGGCAGGACTTCTGGGCCGTGCTGCCCCCGCAGTCAAAGCCGACGCATTAGTGGCCACGTCACGCCCTCCCACGAGCTTGGCTTTCACCACGAATCGCTTGGGGGCTGAGCCGACGTAGCCAAACGGGAAGCAGGTAACCAGGGTCAGGTCCGCGCCGGCGCCGTTCCTCAGCACGCTCACCGTCGAAGGAGGGACCACGGCGGTGGACACCACGCGATAGTGATAGCGGCCCGTGAGAGTATGGAAAACAATCAGGTCCTCGCGATCGATGTCCTGAAGCGAGCGGAAGAGTGTGTCGCGATGTCCGGCAACGCCTACATTCCCCGGTTCGCCGGGAAATGCCGTGCCGGGAATGTGGCCCAGCGCCACGCCGAGGGTGGTCTCGCCGAGGCCTTCCCTCACCATGGCACGTAGCCGCAGACGCGGTATCTCCAGGCGGCCCACGAGTCCGTCGTGGGGAACTAGTGCGGTGCCGCGCCGCGCCGTTGCGCGTCGAGGCGATTGTCTCAGCCCCACCCAATCCCGCGCGGTATCCACCAGACCGCTCCATCGTTCGCCAAGGTAACTGGTAGGAGTTGCAGCGGCGCCTCGCAACGATTGCTCAAATGCGTAGTTTTGATAGTGCTGATATAGCGCGCCGCCAATCGTCGACCAGCCCCATAGGCCGAGGCAGACGATGGCGGTAACCAGGAGAAGCCGTTCCAGCCAACGCCGCATCTTACACCCTCCCCGCGGTCGCCGCGCCGGTTGGCTCTGGCTCATAACGATAGCCGAGGCGAGTGCGCGCGCTGAGGTGCGGTCGTCCGGCGACCTTCACCTCGACATGGATACGCCTCCAGGCTCCCTTGCCGTCATCGGCCTTGGGAATGTAGCCGACCGTGTAGCGCGTGCGGATATCAGTGGCGATCGCACGGCAGGCGGCAGTCATTCCCGAAGGACTCTCTGGAAAATACGCTTCCCCACCGCTGATCCTGGACATCTGTTTGAGGGTCCCCGGATCCCGGTCAGGATCCTGTGGAGTGAACAGGCCGACGGAATACACCGTCGCGCTGGTGCTCTCCACAGCATGCATCGCCTCCCGGCGGGTATGCGTGCTTGCCGTATCGCCACCGTCGCTAATCACAACCAGGGCCTTCTTCTCGCGGCGGCCCGTCTGCAAGTGCTTCAACCCTTCGACGACGGCATCGTAAAGGGCAGTTCGTCCCTCGGGAGCCGCACGATGAAGCGCCCTGCGCAACTGTTCCAGATCGCTCGAAAATGAGACATCGTCCGGGAGCCCGCGCTTGACTGTCTCGCTGAAGCTTAAAACAAAAACCTGATCCTGCGGATTGCTCTCCTTGATGAATTCCTCTGCAGCGGCCAGCACTTCGGCGCGCTTGGGCGTCATGCTGCGGCTTTCATCCACGAGGATGCCCACTGTCACCGGGACATCCGCATTGGAGAAGACGGTGATCGGCTGCTGGACGTTGTTTTCGCGCACCTCAAAATTGCTCCTGGACAGCCCTGACACGAGTGCCCCGGTGCGATCCTTGACGCTCACGTCGAGCAGCACCAACCGGGTTTCACTGCGGAGGACGAGATCTCGTGAATTGTCTTGCAGGTAGGTCCAGCCGGGGCGAGAGAGGGTCAACGCCCCGGCGGTACCGAGCTTGTAGATGAGTTGGCGCCTGGTCATAGAATCCCTCTCTCTCCTGGTATACACCCACAGCTTGCGTAGCTACTTGCGGAGCCGGGCGTACGACGCCAGCGACAGCAGCCCAATCAGCGCCAAGGCTGGGTAGGGACTGGCTGTCTTTGGCAGCTCAGTTGGCTGTGGGGTCGCTTGCGGTTGCTCTGGCTCGGCAGGTTGTTGTGCCGGTTTTGGCGCCGGCGTGTTCTGAGCTATCTCCACGGGCTCAGACTTCTGTTCCGGCACAGGCGTCTCCTCAGTGGAAGGCTCCACTGCTACCGGGGCTGGCGCCGGCTCAGGCGCTGGCGTTGGTTCTTCCATATTCACTTCTGCCGGTGCGGGTTCAGTCCTTGTTATCAAAGCCGCCACTTCGAGTTGCCTCAGTTGCTTCGGGTAGGGGAATTCCTGCCCGAAGTTGTCTCCCGGATAGAACCAGGCGCGCAGAGCCTTGGCTGTTCCCGGCGGCGTTTCCCAGAAGGCAAAGCGCGAGTCGCCCGTCGGCTGCAACCTATAATTGGGAATAGCCAACACCGTGTCGATAATCCGGCTCTGGTCGCTGTTGAAGATCTGAACGACGTGCCGGTTTGAGGGGGAATCGAGAAGCCGGAACACGTAAGTGCCCGGTTCCAGATAAGTGTTTCTTACCTGTATTGGTTGATCGACAGTCAGGATTGTCTTTTTATCCCACGCATCTGCTCTGGCGCGCGTTCCAGTCAAACAAAGGCAAACAACGCCGGCCAAAGCCAGGGCGGGTAGTGTGAATAGTCGTGCACGTGACTGCGAAATCATGGAGTTACATCCTTTCTCTTTTCGGGGAGCACGGCACAGATACTCTCTGTGCTCTGCGGATTCGCCACGGCGTCCGAAGCAATCCGCCCACGCGATTGATAGTGCACCTCGCTTGCCATCCAGCCAACTGCGTTCAGAATCAATGACGCGAACGAACTAAGACACCCACACATGGTAGTTATTACAAGCAAGCGATCGCGGAAATAACTGGTGGAACGTAGGGGAGGGGTGGGAGGGGTATAGGATAGGATTACTGGAGAGAGCTTATGTGGCGTGCACGACCCGCCGCGGGCCGGAAGAGTGCACGGTGGGAGCCGGCGGGGAGTCGCACACGCCACAGTGGGAGGGGATGGCGCCTAGTTGCCGATGGGACGTGCTGATGTGATCGACTGGACTTCGATCGCCTCATTGTTCTTCATGGTGCCGGTGAGCTTCACCTTCTCCCCAATCCTGCTCATCACTTTGTCCGGATTCGTGATGGCAAGAATCTTTTTGTCGGACTCATTCACAAACACCGGCGGTTTCCCTTGGATAATGTGCTGTTTGTGATCGGCTCCGGTGAATTGGCCGGCCTTGGCGCATTGCAGGTCGGTTACCCAGCCGGTCATTTCTTCCGCGTGGAGGACGACGGCGCCGATCAGTAGCAGGACGACAGTGAGGCAGGAAATCAGCACCGGTTTCCTCATGGGATGGTCTTTCATTGGAATCTCCTTGCAATCGGGCAATAATGCATTCACTCGTGCATCCACCTGGAAGCAACCCTATCACCACTCTTACAACACCAATCACTTGGCAGAGGCGAAGTCTTGATAACGCGCGCATACTGTAAAAATTGCAGCATCACTTTGCTCACGGCGCCGCTCGGATGGCAAGGAAATTGCGACTGAATCAGCCAGGAAGGAGTTTCTTACATATGACCAAGTCAACCTTCATGCTATTGATGATAGCGTTGGTGATGGTAGTTGGTGCGCTGGCGCAAGGCAACGGGGCGCCCATCTATCATGTAACGGTCATCGAGCGCAGCATCGAGGCGGTAAATTATTCCTATCGCGCGGAACCAACCAGTATTGGTTTCATTGGCACAGTGCTGCTTCCCGCTTCGAAGGGCGAGGCAATTGTGAAGTCCAGACGCGGAGGAACCGAGATCGATGTGAGGTTCGAGAAACTCCCGGCAGCTCAGCGTTTCGGGCGGGAATATCTTACTTATGTGCTCTGGGCCGTTACGCCGGAAGGCCGTCCGCATAACTTAGGAGAACTTGTCGCGGGCGCTTCAGACAAGGCCCACGTTCGCGTAACTACAGACTTACAGGCGTTCGGAATGATTGTTACCGCGGAGCCCTATTCCGCGGTCCGCAAGCCGAGCGACGTAGTGGTCCTGGAAAATAAGGTGCGGCCGGGGACCGTGGGTATCGTGAAGCCGATCCAAGCGAAGTACGAGCTGCTTCCCCGTGGCCAGTATGTGTGGGACGCTCCCGACCGCAGGGGGCCTGCTACCCCCTATACCGAGAAGGTGCCAATGGGAAGGTACGAAACGATGCTGCAACTGTACGAAGCCCAGAATGCCATTGGCATCGCGCAGCAGGCGGACGCGCAACGGTACGCCCCGGATACACTTGCCAAGGCGCAACGGTTGATGGATGAGGCGCAACGATTGACGGCATCGCAAGCCAGCGAAAAACGTTCCGTGCAGATTGCGCGCGAGGCCATTCAAACGGCCGAGGATGCTCGTCTCATTGCCGAGCAGCGGGCCCAAGCGGAGCTATTAGCCGAAACACGGCGGGAGGCGCAGACGACGGTGTCGCAATCGAAGCGGCAGGCCGAGCGCGAGATGCAGAACGCCCGCAACGAAGCCGATTCGGCGCGCCAGATTGCGGCCCGTGCCCAGGATGACGCCAACCGGGCACGCGCCGAGGCCGCGGCCGCGCAATCGCGCGCCGAGTCCGAACGTATCGCTCGCCAGCAAATGGAAGCTGAGGTGAGCCGGGCGAATGCGGCCATGCGGGAGCGGAAAGAACGGGAGAGCATTGCCGCCCAGCGGTCCGCTTTGCGTGCCTCACTGCTCGCCCAATTAGGGGGAGCATGGCCCGTGCTCGACACGGCCCGCGGTCTCGTCGTCACTCTGCCGGACGTGGCCTTTCAGAGAAACGTTCCGCGCGGGAACGCATATGCCGAATTGTCCCGGATAGCGCGTCTGTTGGCTGCGCACACTGGCCTGAGCATTGAGGTGCAAGGGCACAGCGATACTGCTCAGTTTGAACGTATGTCGCGTGAGCGGGCGGAGTCGGTTCGCAGAATTCTCATTCGCGAGAACTTCCCTCTGAACGCGGTAGTCGCCCGGAGCTACGGGGATTCCACACCCGTGGTCGCCAACACCTCCACAGCCGGGCGTCTGCAGAACCGCAGAGTGGAAATCGTAATCACTGGTGATCCGATTGGTCAGTCGCCTTTGTGGGACCGCTCCTATCTGTTGTCAATCCGCTGATGGTGTGATGCCAGGAAAGCCTTGTAGAGATCGGCCGCTGGAATCTCGTCCGGATGAATCACCACGCGCCATACGAAGTTCAACTTGCGCCCAGCGGCGAGGCGAGTGATATTCTCCGTTTGCGCCGGATCGAAGGACTGCTGCCCGAAAGGATTCAGTGAGAAGAGGCCGTAATCGCGCGCGTGCCAGCGAGTCGGATACCCCGGATTGGAGGGGTGATCGAAGATCGCCACACCTAGTTTCTCCCCCTGCAACTCGGCCGAGTAGTTCACCCAATTCGACCGTTTGCCCCATATCTGCTTCATCGTCTCCAGGCCATCGGCGTTGGTGATCTTGCCGCCGCGCCTCTCGGTGAACTCCTCGGCGAGCCGGATCGCGAACGCTCCTTCCTTCGTGTCGCCGATAGTGACGTCGATGGCCGCCGTGAGCGTGATGTGAAAATCCATGATGCGCAGCTTGGGGTCGGAGTAAACCACGGTGCGGCGGTTCTCAACCAGTTGCACCTTCCCCGCGCCATCCTGCCATTCCATTACCGCGTCCAGTGTCCCCGATTTTGGCCCTTCCTTCCAATCCGCCTTCTTCACCACAACGCGGCCTTTGTTGGGCTTGTTTGCATACGACGGATCGTTCTCCCAATACTTCACCGTGTTGATATCGTCGTAGGTGAACCAGAGGCCGCGATGATGCAGGTGGTCGCGGCTTTCGCCCTGGATCATCTCCATCGGGAACCGTCGGGTGACGATCTTGCCGGAAGCGCTCCGCAGCGGGGCGAAGAACGGCTTCCATGCATCGACTCCGTACTGAAACGTGGTGAAGGGTTTCCCGTCGACATCGATGTTGATCGAGCCGGGGGCTATCTTGACTTGGGCGAGGGTGGGAGGTGCAAGAAGAAGGATTGCGGCAAAGCGTATCATCGGAATTGTGGAACTCCGAATTCATCTTAATACCATCGCTTGTCTGTTGCTGCCGACGATAGTTGCCGTCGCACAGACACCGCTTCCGGAAATGGTGGTGGAAGCAACGGATGGCGGCTCGGCGCTCGTGATTCGCAACATCCACCCTTCGGCGGCGCTGACGGCCTATCTGGTGGAACTGGTGGACTACCCTGGCAGTTCGTTCGCTTTCTCGCAGGATGAGCTCGCTCAGGGCGGCGACCCGCTCCCCGCCGGCAAGCTGCGTCGCCTTCCGATCGCCAACATGACCGTCGGCGCTGCGCCGGATTACGTGAAAATGCGGGCCGCGCTCTATGCCGATGGCTCGTCATCCGGACCGGACGACAAGGTGGCGCAACTGCGTTCGCGCCGCGCGATGCTGCTCGCCACCATTCGGGAGATCCTCGCGCAGCCTGCGAATCTCAAAGCCCTGCTGGAGGCTGCCCCCTTCCTGGAGAACAAGCGCAATCGCTCGATGCCGGAAGTGGTGGACCGGGCCAGTAAGCGGGCCCTCATCCAGGAGGCGATGGAGCTGCACGGCAAGTCGGCCGCGGGGATGATCGAGAAGTTCCGGGCACGGGAAACCGCGTTGCGGCAGTGACGGCGGTCGTTTCAAGCCCATTCTGAGCGGATTGCGCGCAGAACTTGAGTAGCAAGGACAGCACAGGATTGCTCGATTTGCCCAACTACAGCCAGGGGCCCAACGGCTCGGGCTGCCATCACCGAGCCAGCACTAACTGCGGTCGAGAACAACCTGTTGAGAGCTTGCAGGGCTTCGTGTGTCACCTGCACTGTTTCGTTTTTCGCGAGCAGTGTTAAGAAGCGATCGACGAGATCCGCAGTTCCCACTGCCTGCAGGATGCGCAGAATGTCCAACGCGTCTTTATCGTCCAAGCGACTCTGTTTGGATTCTTCCAGCCGTTCCGCGATTTTGTGCAGCTTCGATACCAGCAGGGCGGCGGGGCCTGACACAGCGAGCGAGAACACCCGAGTGTCGGACACATCAAGAGACTGGATACTCATGACGCTCTTGTCAACAAGTGCCGCTTCAAAGCCTCTCGCCTTGCGAGCCACCTCTTTTCCGTGGCCTGCGGCTGGAACGCCGCCGACGGACATCATCTTAGCCCAGGCACCGACCCGTTTCCAGCGGAAGAAGCCGGCGCTGGTCAATGCCGCTTCGATTTCAGGAATTCGCTTCAACAGACCCGGATCAATAGTGATGTCGGCATCCGTCGTGTACTCGGCGACCGCTAATTCATAGGCCCCCGTATGCATGTAGATTGCCTGTGCCCCGACCAGGATCAGAGCTTCGCGTTGGGGGCCGAGCGCTTCCAGCGCATCCAACAAGACAGTCCTGGCGGCGGCGTAGAGCGGATCAACTTCGCCAGACATGCTCGTTCTCGCGCATCCATTCTATGAGTGCTTCGGCTTCATTAGGGCCGCGTCCTGGGCTCGTCAGCAGGTCAACCGCAATCTGGCTGGGAGCCACTATCCGGATGCCCTTATGTTCCTGGCAGCGGTCAAACACCACCGGATCAAGTGGAGCAACCAGGGCCACGTTCGCGCCGGAATCGGTGGGCAGCAAATCCAGAGACGCAGCGGCACTGGCAACATCCTCGGCATAGACAAGCAACAACTGCGGTGGTGCTATCGGCGCAAGCTGTGCGGCTGCCCATGAGCCCGTCACCGCGTACCTCTCGGCGGTGGTTCTCAGCTTGGACACGACCGCTGCAACGCCTCTTGCCGCAAGAAACCACTGCACGCGTCCGCGTTTGAACGGAGAGGATTCCTGGGACCAGCGACGGAGCAACGCCGGCCAGTCAACTCCCGTGATCGGTCCACGCACCTCCCGCGTGAGGAGTGCCTCTCCATCCAGGTAGTCAACGATCCGCGAAGCGTAGCCCGGATCCAAACCGGTTCGCTTGGCCAGTTCGCGAAGCCCGAATGGCGGGATGTAATCCGTCAACGCGCGGATCAACCGGCCCGCCTTGGCCCCCTTGAGTGACCTTCTGTCGCGTTGAGATGCTTGTGGGTTCCGCTCGGCCCCGTGCGTTTCCACGAATAGTCCAGGTGTCGCCAGAACGATTCGCGCGTTGCCGGCCATATCCAGGAAATTGAAACCGCCTGATTTCAACCGTTCCCTTGTTCGCGGACTGAGAAAGGGGCTCACGATCAGTCGTGCCGTGGAGGTGGCTGGGTGGACAGCCGCCAAGTAGTCCACCTCCTTGGGATCGAGCCGCGTTTTGGGCTCCACTACAATGGAGGCGGATTGTGAGCCTGGTCCGCGGAGCCGCAGGCGGCCGGGAGCGGAGGTACTCACTCGCCAGCCCGGCGGCAGTTTCTCCGAGAGTTGCGTGATGGACTGGCGCACTAATATGTTGCCTGAATTTGACATGTTGCCCACTATGGACAACAGTCTAATCCAGACAACTCGCAACGTCAACCGGGGTCGTGCCTGTCCCTCTTCGGACGGGGTGACGGAACCCGTTCGCGCCTCGGTGGAGCAAGCCGGCGCGGCGGCACGTCATCCGCGCTCACTGGGCAGGACTTGAGGACATCCAGCCAACTCTTGGCTGCTTGCGAGGTTTCTGGGCCATTGCCTCATGATGCCCCTTTGCCAGCGCGATTGCAATTACAATGGAACTGAAGGTCAGCCATGCACAGCGAGTACGTAGAACAGCGCGAGGGCCACTATTACGTCGCCACCACTCGTGTCTCGCTGGATTCGGTGGTGTACGCCTTCAACCGCGGAGAGTCCCCGGAACGTATCCTGGAGAATTTTCCACTGATCGAGATGCTGTCACGCATCTACGGCGCTATCGCCTTCTACCTGGATCACAAGGCCGAAATTGACCAATACTTGGAGATATCCTCGCGCGAGCTTGAAGCGCAGCGTGTTCCGCTGGAGATTGACAATCCGGCCCTCTGGCAGCGAATCCAACGAGCCAAAGCCCGTATCGCTGAGAATAGCGCGTGAGCATTCGCTTTTCAGCCTGACGCCGACCTGAACGCTGATATCGTAAGGGCAATCCGCGAGATGGAAACCAGCATCGATCTTGCGCCGGCCGTGGAATCACGCTTGCTCCGTACCGAGGATCCGGAAGGAACGCTGATACTGTGGCCTTTGCCCGACATGAGAGAAATCGCCGTCGTCATTGATTCCAAAGCGCGATCGGGCCGATCACCAATTGGGAACATAGGATAGGAAGTTCCTGAAGTATCCCGCAGCCACGGTGCTGATCTCTGGCGCAAAGGTACTTTGTGATGATTGCCCTCTTTCAAGGCGGCGAATTTGCTGAAACTACTCCACTCCAATCTTGTGATCACGGCGTAAGATGCCCCAACTAGTGTTGTTTAAGTAGGACGGGAAAGTAAGCATACGCCGCGTCCTTGCATAGCGCTCCCATAGTTTCCAAATAGCGCCTCGGCCGCGTTCAAGACATCGATCACCATCAGCGTGAAGCACTATCAGCTTCGATTCAGCGCTCTCGTGCATCCATTCGCTTAGCACCGCGTTAACGCCCTTGTCGCCGAAACTATACCCACTTACCATTAGACAGTCGATTTTGGACATCTGCCGCCGGAACGTTGCCTGGAGATCGAAGTACGGGGTTTTGAAGTAATCCCTGATCTTATTGAATGTTCCGATTAGAAGCACCGCGTGATCTGGAAGGCCTAGCATTCTCCCCCCAGCAGTGCGGGAATGTGCGCGATCAATGCTGAGGGCCTTGGCGAGACGACCATCGTATTGTACCCAGTTGATGGAGCCGTGCAGCTTGAGGAAATAGTGACGCGAAGGTCGCGCGAAGACTTCTGGCTCCCACCATGCAACATCTCCGTCGGGCACTCCGAAACCATCAACAAAGCATAACTCCTTGCTGTTGAGGACCGATTCGATCAGCAAGTCGTGATTGAGCGTGAAGATGTCGCAGCCTTCGAATGCCTGGTCACTCATGGCCTCCACAAGGCATGTCAGGTGGTCCCGGGATTTCGGAGACCTGCACAACTGCAGCGCAACCACGTCGCGGATGTAGTTGCCTGCGTCGTCCACGAGTTGGGCCAACTTCATCCGCTCATGAACTGTGCGGATACCTTTCATCACCACTTCCGTGAAGGGCTGGATCGCTGGGTTCTCGTACTCCTCCGACAAGTGTTCCTCAAGTTGGCTCATGGCGAAGAAGAGATCCTCATAGTTTACCTCGCGACGATTCCGTTGAGCGTCGAAATAATGTTGGCACTGATCCTTGACCGTCTGGAGCAGCGATCTCAAGAGAGGTTTGGTCTCGCTCCAGCCGCAAGCACCAAGATGCGGGGCTGCCCTGACAAATGATCCGTCTGTATGGCGAGTGTAGTCATCTACACGCAGCACCGCGCTAGTAAGGTCTTGTGTGGACTCCATTCCTGCTGGAAGTGAAACTCCTGCGCCCAATAGGAATCCAATCCTCATCTCCATTCATTTTGCCACGTTACGAAGTGATGGCTTCAGGACCAGTGCCCGCGCAAAGCTATGGCTGATGCGCGAGTGATAAGCATCTGCCTCATCTCAGCGAGAGCATTGATGCACCTTGTCGAAAGAGCATTCGGGATCGAGCGACTTTCAGACTCGGTGATCTCGAGACGATGTTGTTTGCCTACAAGCTCATCGAACGTTGATTTCGATGCATGGCCGATAAGCAAAGGGCCGATCCCCAGGAAGGAGTCGGCCCGATGTGTCAAACCCGGTCTATCAGAAACTACGCCGTGCGCATCTTCTCGCCACCGCCATCGCTCAGGGCAGCCTGCGCCGCCGCCAACCGTGCGATCGGCACTCGGAACGGCGAGCAGCTCACGTAGTTCATCCCGACGTTGTAGCAGAACTCCACCGAACTCGGTTCGCCGCCGTGCTCGCCGCAGATTCCCACTTCCAGGTCCGGACGCGTGCTCCGGCCCAAATCCACCGCCAGTTTCACCAGCTTGCCGACGCCTTCCTGATCAAGAACGGCGAACGGATCGGCCTTGAAGATCTTGCGGTTTTCATAGTCCTTGGAGAACTTCGTATAGTCATCGCGCGACAGACCCATCGTGGTCTGCGTCAGATCGTTTGTACCGAAGCTGAAGAACTCGGCTTCCTGGGCTACCTTATCAGCCGTGAGGGCGGCGCGCGGAATCTCGATCATGGTGCCGATCAGGTAGTGCATCTTCTTCATGCCGGCCTTTTCGAGCACTTCTTCCGCAACGCGCTTCACGATCGCCTTCTGATTCTCCAGCTCAGCGACACTACCGATGAGCGGAATCATGACTTCGGGAATCACCTTCACACCCTTCTTGGCCACCTGAACGGCAGCTTCGAAGATGGCGCGCGCCTGCATCTCAGTGATCTCGGGATAGGTGATCCCAAGACGGCAGCCGCGATGGCCGAGCATCGGATTGAACTCGTGCAACTCTTCCACGCGCTTCAGCAACGCAGGCAGGGCCTTCTTCAACTCACCCACCGGCATCTTGTACCGGCCCGCCATCTCTTTCTTCAACTTCGCATCCGCGTGCGGCAGCTTAGCGAGATCCACCATCAGCTCTTCGCGCTTGGGAACGAACTCATGCAACGGGGGGTCGAGGGTCCGGATGACCACGGGAAAACCGTCCATGGCTTTGAAGAGGCCGGCGAAATCGGCGCGCTGCATCGGTAACAGCTTCAGCAGGGCCTTGCGGCGATCCTTCTCGTTCTCGGAGAGAATCATCGCCTGAACGAACGGCAGACGGTCTTCGCCGAAGAACATGTGCTCGGTGCGGCAGAGGCCAATGCCCTGAGCTCCGAACTTGCGTGCGGTCTTGGCATCGCGCGGAATATCGGCATTCGCGCGAACGCCGAAGTTGCCGCGGAATTCATCGGCCCAACTCATGAACTGAGCCAGTTCGCCGCTGGAAGGATCAGCTTCGGTCGTCTGCGCCTGACCGGCAAAGATCTCGCCCGTCGAGCCATCGAGCGACAGCCAGTCGCCCTCCTTCAACACGACCTTCTTTCCATCCACGGTTGCCGTGAGGGTCTTGCTGCGCTCATCCACGCCTACCATTTCGGCGCCGGCCACGCAGGGCGTACCCATGCCGCGAGCCACTACCGCCGCGTGCGACGTCATGCCGCCGCGCGAGGTGAGAATGCCCTTGGCGGCTTCCATCCCATGGATATCGTCCGGCGCGGTTTCCTTGCGGACGAGAAGAACAGGAGCCTTGGTTGCCTGCTCCACCGCCGCATCCGCCGTGAACACGATCTTGCCGACAGCAGCACCCGGCGATGCCGGCAGACCCTTGCCCAACTTCACCAGCGACTTCAGAGCCTTGGGATCCAACATCGGGTGCAGCAGTTGATCCAACTGATTCGGATCGACGCGCAGCACCGCTTCCTTCTTGCTGATCAGGCCTTCGTTGCAGTGGTCCACGGCGATCTTCACCGCGGCCTTGCCGGTGCGTTTTCCGTTGCGCGTCTGCAGCATCCACAGCTTGGTGTCTTCGATGGTGAACTCGAAATCCTGAATGTCGCGGTAGTGCTTTTCCAGCTTCGCCGTGATGTCGCGGAGCTGTTGATACGCTTCCGGCATCACATCGCCCAACTGCACAATCGCTCGCGGTGTGCGGATACCGGCCACCACGTCTTCGCCCTGCGCGTTGACGAGGAATTCGCCGTAGAACTCGTTGTCGCCGGTGGCGGGATTGCGCGTGAAGCCCACACCTGTGGCCGACGTATCGCCCATGTTGCCGAACACCATCGACTGCACGTTCACCGCGGTGCCCAGATCATCGGCGATCTTGTTCTGCTTGCGGTAGAACTTTGCGCGGTCATTGAACCAGGAGCGGAACACGGCATCGCGCGCGCCTTCCAACTGCGCCTTCACTTCCTGCGGAAAATCCTTGCCGGTCTTCTTCTTCACCAGCTTCTTGTACTCAACAATGATGGCCTTCAGATCATCTGCGGTGAGGTCGGTATCCACCTTCGCCTTTGCCTTCTTTTTCTGGGCATCCAGCAGGTGCTCGAATTCATCCTTCTCAATGTCCAACACGACGTTGCCGAACATCTGGATGAAGCGGCGATAGCTGTCATAGGAAAAACGCGGATTGCTGGTCTTCTTCACCATGCCCTCGACGGTCTTATCGTTGAGGCCGAGGTTGAGAATGGTGTCCATCATGCCGGGCATGGAGAACGGAGCGCCGCTACGGACGCTGACGAGCAGCGGATTGGCCGCATCGCCCAGCTTCTTTCCCATCGTCTCTTCCAACTTGTCGAGCGCGGCATACATCTGCTCGTTGACTTCTTTCGGCGTCTTGTTGCCGTTTTCGAAATACAGGTTGCAGACCTGGCACGTAATTGTGAAACCCGGCGGCACGGGCACTCCAGTGCGGCACATCTCGGCGAGGTTGGCACCCTTTCCGCCGAGGATGTTCTTCATCTTGCCGTCGCCTTCGGTGTAATCTCCACCAAAGCTGTAGACATGTTTGCTCATTTTGAGTCCTTCTCTTCTCCTTACTTATGAACCAGTGACGATCTCCGAAAAATCGGCGATCGAGGAAAACTCGGTCAACACCGTGGCCAGAAGCGTGAGGCGGTTGCGCCGAACTGCTTCGTCCGGTGCATTCACCAGAACCTTGTCGAAAAACAGATCCACGGCCGGTCGCAACGAGGCGATGGCGGCCAGAGCCCCACGATAGTCCTTGGCGGCGCGTTTCCCAGCCACGTCGGCACGGAGGCGGTCAAATGCGGCGTGCAGTTCCGCTTCCGGACCCTGTTCCAGCAGGGCGGCATTCACTGTGCCTGTTGCCGTAAACTCCGCCTGTTTGAGAATATTCTTGATGCGCTTGAAGCTCGCGGCCAGTGGCTCGAAATCGGCGCTCGGACGAACTTCCTTGATAGCCTGCACGCGCTGATCCACATCGGGCAGATTGTCGCTGCCCGCGGCCAGCACGGCGTTCACCTCGTCATATGCGAAGCCGCGCACATCCTTGAAGTAGTAGCGAACGCGGTCGAGGAGGAACTCGTTCAACGCGGCATTGCCGCCAGCGAGTGAAGAGAGCGCCAGCGGCAGTTGCGCTTCCGTGAGAATCTTCACCACGCCTTGCGCGGCACGCCTTAAGGCAAACGGATCTTTTGATCCGGTAGGGATGAGTCCGATGCCGAAGCAGCCTCGCAGCGTATCCACCTTATCAGCGAGAGCGGCGGCACAGCCTTCCGGCGTTGATGGGATAGAATCCTCCATGCTCACCGGCTTGTAGTGATCGTAGATGGCCTGCGCAACAGCTTCGGGTTCGCCTTGCGCGCGCGCATAGAGGCCACCGACTTGCCCTTGCAGTTCGGTGAACTCCTTCACCATTTCGGTGGTGAGGTCGCACTTGGAAAGCTCCACCGCCCGCGCCGCAGCAGCGTTGCCGCCGAGCTCCTTCACAAGCGCCATCATGCGCGTGGTTTTGTCGAGGTACGAGCCCAACTTCTCCTGGAACGTGACGTTCGCCAGATCCGCCACGCGATCGGCCAGCTTACGCCGCTGATCGAAATCCCAGAAGAACCGCGCGTCGTTGAAGC
Organism: Acidobacteriota bacterium; assembly: GCA_016213775.1. GTDB lineage: Bacteria > Acidobacteriota > Terriglobia > Bryobacterales > Bryobacteraceae > CADEFT01. The sequence continues at coordinate 14,528 of JACQZR010000259.1, read as the reverse complement.
GCGCTTTGAGCACGCGTTCATTACCATGCCGCACGATACCATCGGGATCGCCGGAGATGTTCATCACTGCGATGAAGTTCGGCGCCAGTTTGCCTTGCGCATCATTCACCGAGAAATACTTCTGGTGGTGCCGCATCACGGTGATCAGCACTTCGGCGGGCAGGGTCAGATACTCAGGATCGAACCCGCCGAGGATCGGCGTCGGATATTCGGTGATGTAGACGAGCGTGTCGAGCAGTGCTTCGTCCACTTTGGCCTGCAACCCAGCCGGAGCGGTCAAGGCGGCGATGCCATCCACCATGCGCTGCCGCCGCGCGGCGGAATTGACGATCACACCCGCGCCCGCAAGCGTTTCGACGTAGTTGTCCGCCGTAACGGCCAGCTCGCCGGAGCTCATGCGGCGATGCCCGAAGGTGGTGCTTCCGCTCGCCACGCCGGCCAACTCAAACGGGATCACGGCCCTGCCTTGCACCGCCACTATCCAGCGAATCGGACGGATGAACCGCGGACCATTCTTCCCGGTCCAATACATGGTTTTGGGGAAGTAGATTTTGAGAATGGCCTCAGGGATCAGCGCGCCTAGAATCTCGGACGCCGGCTTGCCCGCGACGCTCTTGCGGACGGCCACGTACTCGCCCTTGGCGGTCGATTCGATGTGCAGCGCATTGACATCGACATCGTTCTTCCTTGCGAACCCCATCGCCGCGCCCGTGGGCTTTCCGTCCTTGAACGCCGCCGCTTTTGGCGGGCCCATTACCAGGTCCTCACGGTCCGGCTGCCGCTCCAGCACATCGTCGATGATCAGCGCGATCCGGCGCGGGGTGGCGTCGGCCATCCGCACCTTGCCGCCAAGCGCATTCTCGGCCAGCGCCTTCTCCACAGCTTCGCGGAACTGCGTCACCGCCGAGACGATCATCCAATCGGGAATCTCTTCCGTTCCAATCTCAATCAGCAGCGGCAGGGTACTCATTGGGCCACCTCCGCCGCTTCCGGCTGCTGCAATGCAAGCCACAAATTCGCCACACCCACTGCCAGTTTTCTCACGCGTCCGATGACACCTACGCGTTCGGTGACGCTGATGGCCCCGCGCGCGTCAAGCAAGTTAAACAGATTGGAACATTTCAGTACCTGGTCATAGGCAGGCAACACCGGAAACCGGGTCTTCGGCTCATAGGCCTTGAACGCATCAATCAGCCGCTGGCACTCCTTCTCGTGCAAATCGAAAAGCTGCCAGAGGGTGCCAATGTCGGCCATCTCGAAGTTGTACACCGAGTGCTGCAATTCCTCTGCGTGCCGCACCGCCGCGTACTTGGTGTCACGCGTCCAATCGATGTCGTACACGCTCGACTGCCCTTGCAGGAACGCCACCAACCGCTCCAACCCATATGTGATTTCGGCCGGAACCAGATCCAGGTCCACGCCGCCGCACTGCTGGAAGTAAGTGAACTGCGTGATCTCGAGACCATCCATCATCACCTGCCATCCGATGCCCCACGCACCCAGTGTCGGCGACTGCCAGTTGTCTTCTTCAAACTTCAGATCGTGCTTCCTCAGATCAATGCCGATGGCTTCGAGGCTGCCGAGGTACTGATCGAGAATGTCCGACGGCGAAGGCTTCAGGATCACCTGCAACTGCTGGTGCTTGTAGAGCCGGTTCGGATTGTCTCCGTAACGGCCATCGGCGGGGCGGCGGCTGGGCTGTACATACGCCACGCGGTAGGGCTGCGGGCCGAGCACGCGCAGGAACGTCTCGGGGCACATGGTGCCTGCGCCCACTTCCACGTCGTAGGGCTCCTGGATAATGCAGCCGCGGTCGGACCAGTATTTCTTCAGCTTGAATATGGTTTCTTGGAATGTGTCCATGTGGTTGCTCATCCGTGAGGAGGTTGAGAATCAGTCGGCGGTCTCCAGCATGGGGACCGTCATGAGGCGGCGCTCAATCTGATCCTCAATGGCGCGGTTGAGAAAATGCCTCAGATCCGCGGCAGTGTGCCGCGACCATTCGCGTGGCGTGAGATCGCGTATAGGTTTCTCGAACATCTCGTGCGCAATCGCCTGCGACTCGGGACTCACCCGCAGCGCCGGCAAAAAACCCTGAAGCCTCACCGACCACAGCGCGTAGTACAGCACCGCCGGCCACCTCGCCGACGGGTCGTTCTTCCACGCCAGCAGATGTTCCAACACGGCTGACAGCAGCCGGAATTGCCGCTCGTTGGCTTCGCCTGGAGGCAGCAACTCATCGGTCGTCTCCGCCAGGTAATCCAGCGCTATGCCCGTTTCGTAGCTCGCCATCAGTGGAAACACGCTCCGGACGATTTCGCAGGAATCGAGGGTCGTCAACTCCCGATTCTCCTTTTGGAAGTACTGCAGACGGACCAGCGACAGCCTTTCCAGACCCGCTCCAAAACTGCTTTTTGGACGGCGAGCCCGTTTGGCGACTCCGCGCAACTTCCCCACATCACGGGTGAAGTAGCTGACAACGAGGTCGGCCTCCCCGAATGGGTACGTTCTCAGAATGAATGACTCGCTGATTCGCGCCGGCATACCGGCGAAGGTATAAGTTTCAGGTTACCATGCGGGCGGTGCCGGAGGTTTGGTGCTGGCAATCGCGTGGAGATGTCTAGGGCTTGAACTCCACGTACACGTAGTACGCCCCGCAAAGCTCGTTGCCGTCCTTATCCAGAAACCACGTCTGCAGAGTCGTGGGCCCCTTTGGGAGCTTCACCCGAAACACCGTCTCGCGATCCGTGGCCGAGACCGCTTTTTTCGAATCCTGCGTCCCGAGATTCATCCTTGCTTCCGCCACGGGCAGCGCAACGCCCGCGGCGTATTCACCGACTTCGCCTTTGTGCGGAGGAGTCGCCTCGGTCATTGTCAGATCGATGCCGCGCTGCCACCGCCGCAACGTGATCTCGTAATTCCCCGCGCGCTCTGCATGCAGGTGCCATATGCCGTTCCGTTTCTCAGCACGCCTGATCTGACCGCCTTGATCGAGAAAGGAGTCTGCCCATTCGCAGGGTGACAATGCAGTGGGGTTCTCCTGGTCCGATCCGATATGCACCGGCAAAAACGAACCCAGATGCGGCTCCACGGTCTTCCACCACTTGTCGTAATCGGCCTGCATGCGCTTGACGATATCGGGGTGCGAGTCGATCACATTCTTCGCCTGAGCCGGATCGGCGGCGACGTCGTACAGCTCCTTGCTCTGCACCAGACGCCATTTGCGGCGCATCAGCGTCGCATCATTTTTCTGCGGCATGGGCGCGTTCATGCGCGAGAATTGCACAATCAAAGTCCGTTCGGGCAACTCCTTCGCGGCGCCCTTCAACAGCGGCACGAGACTCGCCCCATCAAACGAGGCATTCTTTGGTTTCTTCAACCCGCATAGCTCAATGAACGTGGGCAGTAGATCCTGCGCCTGCGTGAGATCCGCGATTTCGCGGCCACCTCCGATCCCGCCGCCCGGCCATCGTGCAAAGCATGGCGCTCGATGACCGCCGTCATACAAGGTTGTCTTGTTGCCGCGCAGCCCGGCGTTGTATTGACTCACCCCCGCGGTGCCGCCGTTGTCGCTCATGTAGATCAGCACAGTGTTCTCGCGAAGCTTCAACTCACCCAACATGGCATCGAGCGCGCCGAGATTCTGGTCCAGGTTCGCGAGCATGCCATAGAACCGCGCCACATTCGGAGGCATCTGCTTGTAAGGTTCCGCGTACTTGGGCTCGACAAACAACGGCCCGTGCGGCGCATTCAGCGGGATGTAAGCGAAGAACCTCTCACCGGCCGCCGCGCGCTGACGGATCCACTTCTTCGCCTCACCAAAGAAGACATCGGTGCAGTATCCGGAGTACTGCTCCAGCTTTTCGTTGTGACGGTAGCGGTCGTTGAAGTAATCGTTGTTCCAGGCATCCGGCGCGGACCCCACATGTGACGACGGAAACCACACCGCCTCTTCAAACCCGCGATCATGCGGGCGGTACGGATAGTTGTCGCCGAGATGCCACTTGCCGAAGATGCCCGTGCGATAGCCGCTGTCTCGAAACACCTCCGCCATTGTCGGGAAGTCGCGGCGCAACAGCGTTCGTCCGCTGCTCACGTTCATCGCGCGGTTGGAGAGGCAATTCCGGCCGGTCATCAACTGCGAACGCATGGGCGTGCACATCGGCGCCGCGTGGAAATCGGTGAAGCGCACGGACTCGCCGTGCAGCTTGTCCATGGCCGGCGTCTTCAGAACCTTGTTGCCGTGACACGACATGTCGCCGTATCCCTGATCATCGGCCAGCACGATGATCACGTTCGGCTGCGTGGCGGCATTCGCGTTCGGAATCAAGGGCAGCGCCGCGGCTGCGCTCATCAACTTGCGGCGGGAGATGGGGACGTTCTGCATCGACCTCAGTCTACAATAGGCGAAATGGGCCGTATTCAGGTTCTGCCTGACGATCTCGCAAATAAAATCGCCGCCGGTGAAGTAGTGGAACGGCCGGCATCGGTGGTGAAAGAGCTTCTGGAAAACTCACTCGACGCGGGATCGACGGACCTCCGGCTCGACATTGACTCCGGCGGCCGGCGCCTGATTCGCATTGCCGACAACGGCTGTGGCATGCTGCGCGACGATGCGCTGCTCGCCTTCGAGCGCCACGCCACCAGCAAGCTGCGCGTGGCCGCCGATCTGTTCTCCATCGCCACATTGGGATTCCGGGGCGAGGCGCTGCCGTCCATCGCCTCCGTGTCGCGCCTCACACTGGAAACGCGGTCGGCTGAGGAAAACATCGGCAGCATCGTTGAAGTGAACGGCGGCAAGATCATTCGTTATGAAGAACACGCCCTCGCGCGAGGCACCACAATCACCGTGCGCGATCTGTTCTTCAACGTCCCGGCGCGGCGTAAGTTCCTTCGATCCGAACAAACCGAGCTGGCGCACATCGCCTCCCTTGTCACCCACTACAGCCTTGCGCATCCCGACAAAAGCTTCGAGCTTCGCCACGGCGCGGCGGAGCTACTCAATGTAACGCCCGTGGACACGCTTCGCGAGCGCGTCTATCAGGTGTTTGGCAGCAAGCTGCTGGAAGACCTGATCGACCTTGGCGAGATCGCGCGCGACATTCCATCCGAGGAAGAGGGCACGGCGCGCATTGCGCTCAGCGGTTTCATCTCGCGCCCACAGGTGCAGAAGGGCAACCGCAATTCCATCTACCTGTTCGTCAACCGGCGCCTCATTCGCGACAAACTGCTGCTGCACGCGCTCACCTCCGGATATCACAATCTGATTCCGCCCTCGGCCTTCCCTTTCGCTCTGCTGTTTCTCGATTGTCCCGTCTCCGAGGTGGATGTGAACGTCCACCCATCCAAGACCGAGGTCCGGTTTCAGCGAGGGTCGTTCATTCACGACTATGTACGCGACGGCATTCGCGAAGCCTTGATCCGCAGCCGCCCGGCATCGAGCGTGCCAATACGCGAAACGCCGCAGCCCGCTGCTGGACTGCCCTATTCCGAATTCACGCAGCGCATGGAGAACGTCCCGCAAAGCGTCGACCTCACCGGCTACATGCGGCCGCTCACCCCGGAACAGGAAGCCGCGCTGCCGGAGTTCCACTTACGCCCCATCACTCCTGGCGGCACGACGCCGCGCTTCGATTTCGGTGCAACCGGCATCGCCATCGACAACTCCACTGAACCAACACCACCGCCTGACTCCGTCGCGACGGTAAGACTGCGCGTCCCCGACACGCACGGGTCATTCCCGGCCGGCGCGATCCTCGACGCCCCCGCCACCATGGAAGCCCTGAGTGACCTCCGTCCGATGGGCCAGCTCCACGATTCATTCATCATCGCCGCGGGGCGCGACGGCCTCTGGATCATCGACCAGCACGTCGCCCACGAACGCATCCTGTTTGAGAAAGTGTTGCGCGAATGGAACACCGGCAAGGTCGCCGTGCAACATCTCCTTGTCCCATTGATCCTCGAACTCTCCGCCGGGCAGTGGATCGAATACGAGCGCATTCAAGAAGAACTGCTCGCCGCCGGGTTCGAAACCGAGCCGTTCGGCAATCGCAGCGTGGCCGTGAAAAGCGTCCCCGCCGCGGTGGCTTCCGATGAGGCCGAACGCATCCTCACCGAAATCCTCGAAATCGCCGAAACGGAAATGCGCAAAGCGTCGCTCCACGATTTGCGTCGAGGAATGGCCGCATCCATCGCCTGCCGCGCGGCCATCAAGATCAACATGCGTCTCGACGCAACCAAGATCGACTACCTGCTCACCGAACTCGCCGCCACCGAGTATCCGATGAGCTGTCCTCACGGACGCCCAGTCGCCCTGCGCTACGCCATTCGCGATATTCTAAAAGGTTTTCACAGGATCTGATTCTTCGCTGAGGGAGCTATTTTGATGCGACTACTCATTCCACTGCTGCTGGCCGTGTGTGCGCTGGCGGCAGAGCGACCCGTCCCGCCTTCGGGCGTGCCCGTTCCGGACAAAGATCGCGCCGATCTCGAAGCCGGGCTCAAGCGCCTGTCCGCCGCAGTGGACAAGATCAAGGATCACGTCTACGCGCCCGATGTGATGATCTTCTGCGAAGCCGTCCGCTACGCGCTCACCTACAATGAGTTCTTCAAAGTGGAGGAGATTGCGCGCGCCAAGGATCTGCTGCGGCAGGGGCAGGAACGCGCCGACGCCCTTCTCAGCGGCAAGGCGCCGTGGACCCGCGCCACCGGACTCGTCGTTCGCGGCTACCGCTCCAGAATCGACGACAGCATTCAGCCCTACGGACTCGTCGTGCCACCTACCTGGTCCGCCGAAGCGCAGCGCCGCTGGCGTCTCGATGCCTGGTTCCACGGCCGCAACGAAACGCTCAGCGAAGTGAACTTCCTCACCGAACGTCAAACCCGCCCCGGCGAGTTCACACCCACCGACACCATCGTCCTCCACCTCTACGGCCGCTACTGCAACGCCAACAAATTCGCGGGTGAGGTGGATCTGTTTGAAGCTCTCGCCGACGTGACGAAGCACTACGCCATCGACGACAACCGTGTCGCCGTCCGCGGCTTCAGCATGGGCGGTGCCGCGGCTTGGCACATCGCTGCCCACTACGCCGGATTGTGGGCCGCAGCCGCTCCTGGCGCAGGTTTCAGCGAAACAGCCGACTTCCTCAAAGTCTTCCAATCGGAAACCGTCAAGCCAGCCTGGTTTGAGCAAAAGCTGTGGCGTATGTACGACGCCACCGAATACGCGCTCAACTTCTTCAACCTTCCGCTGGTCGCCTACAGCGGCGAAATCGACCGCCAGAAGCAGGCAGCCGACATAATGGCAAAGTACCTGGAAGAGGAAGGCATGCGCATGACCCACATCATCGGGCCGCAGACGCCGCACCGCTACCATCCCGATTCGAAAGTGGAGATCGACCGCCGCATGGACGTCATCCTCGCCAAAGGCCGCGACCCCTATCCGCGCACCGTCAAGTTCACCACCTACACGCTCGCCTACAACCGCATGAAGTGGGTGGCGGTCGATTCGCTCGCCGAGCACTGGGAGAAGGCCATCGTGAAGGCGGACGTCTCCGACCCGCGCACGGTGGTGGTGGACACGCAGAACGTCACAGCCTTCACGCTCGACTTCGGCCCCGGCGGCTGCCCGCTTCATCCCGATGGTAAACCCACCGTCAAGATCGACGGGCAGAGTGTCGCCGCACCCGGTCTTGAATCGGACCGCAGTTGGCGCGTGCACTTCCGCAAGTCGGGCTCGCAATGGAAAGGCGCCGAGTCGCCGCGCGAGCAAGCCCTCGCCAAGCGCCATCATCTGCAAGGCCCCATCGACGATGCCTTCCTCCGCCGCTTCATCTTCGTGTTGCCCACCGGTCAGCCCTTGCAGAAGGGCGTCGCGGTGCAGCGTATCGCGGAAGAGCAGGCACGCGCCATCAGGGAATGGCGCCGTCAGTTCCGCGGTGACGCCATCGTGAAGAAGGATTCCGAAATCACCGATGCCGACATCGCTTCTTCCAACCTCATCCTCTGGGGCGACAACTTCAGCAACAAGATGATCGCGCGCATCGCCGATCGCATCCCCGTGGTCTGGACCGAGCGCTCCATCAAATTCGGCGGTAAGAGCTTCGATCCCTCCACCCACTACCCGGCGTTCCTCTATCCGAATCCGCTCAACCAGGAGCGCTACGTGGTGATCAACAGCGGCTTCACCTATCGCGAGTACGACTATCTGAACAACGCGCGCCAGATCCCGAAGCTGCCGGATTGGGCGATGATCGACGCAACCACCGCCGCCGATGGACGCTGGCCCGGCCGTATCGCCGACGCCGGATTCTTCAATGAACGCTGGCAGCTCAAGGAACAATAACCATGCGATCCCTTTTCGTACTCGCGCTGGCGCTGGCGAGTGCAGCTTTCGCCCAGCGCCCCGTCACCAACATAGAAGGCTCCGTCGCCCGCGTCACCATCGACCGTGCCGGCGGCTCCATCGTTCGCTTCGAATTCAAAGACCAGGCACTCAACCCGCTTCGGTGGAACAGCGACGGCGCCGGCACCAGCCCGCGATCCATGGCGCATTTCCTCTGTCTCGACCGCTGGGGCCAACCCTCCGAAGCCGAGCTGAAAAATGGGATGCCCTTCCACGGCGAGGCAACGCGCGTCATGTGGAAGGAGGATCGCGCCGCGGGCGGCCTAGCTACGCTTTCCGCCGCACTCCCCATGGCCGGGTTCGCCGTCTCGCGCACCGCGCGTGTGCACGAACGCGAGGCACTGCTGATGGTGACCGAGCGCGTCACCAATCAGAACAAACTCGGCCGCCCGTACAACATGGTGCAGCACCCCACCATCGGGCCACCGTTCCTCGACGCCTCGGTCGTGGTCGATTCCAATGCCCGCCGCGGCTTCATGCAATCGTCGCCGCTCCCCAATCCGGAAGAGCCCTCGGTGTTCTGGCCGCAGGCGTTGAAGGACGGCCAACCGGTGAACCTCCGCCACCTCACCAACGATCCGATGCCGAATGTGGTTTCGTTCGTCGTGGAGGACGAGATCGGCTGGGTGACCGCCGCCAACGCATCCAAGGGGCTGCTCATCGGCTACTTGTGGCGCACGTCCGAGTATCCCTGGCTCAACATCTGGCGCCACGTCGATAACAACGGCGCGCCGCTTGCTCGCGGCCTCGAATTCGGAACCACCGGCCTGCATCAACCCTTCGGCGTTCTTCTCAAGAAAGGCGGCATTTTCGGGCGGCGGATCGTGGCATGGCTCGAACCCGGAGAAACCCACACACGCTCCTACGTGTCGTTCCTCTGCAAAATCCCGAGCGGCTTCACTGGAGTAGAAAAGGTCTCCTACGACGGCTCGCGCATCGTCATCAAACCGCGCGGCGGCAAGGACATCGTGCTCAACTCCGGCGCCGTACTGCCCTAAGCGCCCGCCTCCGCCTGCTGCATCGCCTGCAACGCCGCCGGGTCGATGACGCCTTCGCCCCGCCATCCGATCTCCATCATGCCGCCGACCGCCGTCCACGTCGAATGGTAGTAGTCGTAGATGATGCTCGTCTTCGGATCGCCCCAGCTTCCATCTTTGTTTTGTTTGGACAGGATCAGGTCAAGCGCGCGGCGAATCCCCGGGTCCTCATCCGTCACGCCAAACGCACCAAGCGAATCAATGAACTCGCCCACCGTTTCGAAATCGCCGCCGTCGATCACCATATCGAGATGCTCGCGCAGAAATGCGTACTCCTGCGGCAGCCAGTCGCGCTTCAAGCGCCACAGCGAGTAGTCGTTGAAGGCGTAGATGATGTGGGTGACGGCGTAGGCAATCCCATAGAAGTCGTCGTCCAGCACGCGCGTTTTTACTCTGTAGGGCCGCATCGTGGGGATCCACTGCGCCACTTCCGCGAAGCTGCCGCCGAGCCGCACACCATACCTGTCCCCGGAATAGCTGCAAATCACGGCATCGCAAAGGATGTCGTAGCGGTCCTCCATACGCAGCGGATTCCCGCACTTCGGGCACATCTGAACGCCGCGCACGCTCTTCTTCCTGCAGGTCTTGCACCGCCTGGGAATATCTCCCGGAGGCCCCTCCTTCGTCGGATCAAAGCCAAAAAACTCCTCTCGTGGAACCTTCGCCGCCGCGCTCCGCACTTCCTCTTTGATCCGCTCATCACGCAGTCCCAGCAGGTCCGAACAGTACGATCCATACGCGTACTCAGTGACGTCGCCCACACCGGCGTCCGCTGGAACCTTCGGGTGCAGCCGCCGCCATTCCAGCGCCCGTTGCCTTCCGATTTCGAGTGTTTTGCGCTTGATCTCAGGATCGGTGATGCACTCCGCGATGGAATAGAAACACCACAGAAGATCCTCCCCGTGCCGGAGGAAATTTTCTTCCACTCCGGAGCACGTGTACAGAAAACTCATCCCACGATGAATGGCCTCCATCCGCTCGGCCATACGATATCCGCGCATCGCGCGCACCGGCTGGGAACAGGAGAATGACGCCCCGCCGCAGCCCGCCAGAAGCGCGCCCAGCGCCTTTCTTCGATTCATTCCTAGCCCCATCATGGCCCAGTCTTCAAGGGTACAGTAGAGTAGGAGCGGACGACGAGTGACTGCTGCATACGACTACGACATGTTGGTTCTGGGCTCCGGTCCTGCCGGCCAACGCGCGGCGATACAAGCCGCCAAGCTCGACAAACGCGTCGCGGTGGTGGAGAAGAAAGCCGTTGTCGGCGGTGTCTGTATCAACACCGGAACCATCCCCAGCAAGACTTTGCGCGAGGCCGTGCTCTATCTGTCCGGTTTCCGCGAACGCAGCTTCTATGGCGCGTCGTACTCCGTCAAGCAGAACATCACCATGGAAGATCTGCTGCTCCGCGCCGATCAGGTCATCCGCCACGAAGTAGACGTTACCCGCCACCAGTTGCTCCGCAATCGCGTCGAAGTCATTCCCGCTACCGGATGCTTTGTCGATCCGCACACCGTCCGCCTCGATTCAGTGGACACCCACACTACGCGCACGGTCACCGCGGGGAACATCATCATCGCCGTGGGCACGGAATCCACTCTCGATGCCCACATCCCCTTCGATGGCAAGAGTGTCTTCATCAGCGACGACATTCTCAAGCTCGACAAACTACCGCGCACGCTCGTGGTGGCCGGGGCCGGAGTGATCGGTTGTGAGTACGCCAGTATGTTCTCGACTCTCGGCGTGCGCGTCACCCTCATCGACAAACGCAACCGTCTGCTGCCGTTCGTTGATGAAGAGATCGCCGACGCCCTCACCTACCATCTGCGCGAGAACCGCGTCACCATGCGGCTCGGCGAAGAAGTGAGCGGTGTAGAAATCTTTGAGGACGACAACGCGCACAAGGTTCGTATCCATCTCGCCAGTGGTAAACAGATTGTCGCAGACAAGGCTCTCTACAGCATCGGCCGCACCGGCAACACCAGCCGCCTCGGACTGGATGCAGCCGGACTCACCCCCGACGATCGCGGCCGTCTCGCGGTCAACGAGCACTATCAGACTGCCGTCGGCCACATCTACGCTGTCGGCGATGTGATCGGCTTCCCCAGCCTCGCCTCCACTTCCATGGAACAGGGCCGCATCGCCGCTTCGCACGCCTTCATGCTCGATGCGAAATCCGTGCCGGAGCTGTTCCCTTACGGCATCTACACTATCCCCGAGATCTCGATGGTGGGCCGCAACGAAGAGGAGCTCACCAAGCTCGGTGTCCCCTACGAAGTGGGCAGAGCAAGCTATAAAGAAATCGCCCGCGGCCAGATCATCGGTGACTGTACCGGCCTGCTCAAGTTGATCTTCAATTCGCAGGATCGCAAGCTGCTCGCGGTCCACATCATTGGCGAAGGCGCCAGCGAACTCGTCCACATCGGGCAGGCGGTGCTTGCCTTCGGCGGCAAAATCGACTACTTCATTGAAACCGTTTTCAACTACCCGACCCTCGCCGAATGCTACAAGACTGCCGCTTTCGACGGCATTAATCGCCTGAGCCTATAGCGAGAATCGTGAACGTCCATTAACATTACGACACGTTCATCCTGGCAACTTCGCCTCCCCGCGCTGCGTACATCTGTGCAGGAGCATATGAGCCATGAAACAGCAATTCAAGAAATATGGGCTATTGACGATACTCGCAGGCGCATTGTCGATTGGCGCTACTGGATGCGCAACCCGTGGATACGTGGCCTATGGTGGTCCTCCGCCTCCATACGGCTATGTGGGCCGCTCTCCCGGAGTGGGCTACGTCTGGGTCGATGGATATTACCAAGGGCGTGGTGCCTGGGTGCGCCCACCGCATCGGCACTCCGTCTGGGTACCAGGCCGCTTTGACAACCACGGCCACCATCGCCGCTGGGTGCACGGCCATTGGCGCTAACTGATCGTGACCGATAGTCACGCGTGTTCTCCGCGCCTTCAGCGCCTCCGCGAGAATCCATGCCGTGACCACCAGTCATCTTCGCGCCTCAATACCCCGAATGAATCCGAGAGCCTGGCGGCTGCTCCGCGAGAATCCGCGCCTCAGCCGCCAACATCTCCTGCCACCGCACTTCTACCTGCGCCTTCGAGGCAATCTTGTTTGCCAGCCGCAGAAACACTTTGTAGTGCCCGAATTCAGAGGAAAACAGCGCCTTATAGAACGCGGCCAGCTCCGGATCGCTGGACGCGGTTGCGAGCGCCGCAAAACGTTCGCACGACCGCGCTTCAATCAGCGCCGAAACAAAAAGCCGATCAATTGTTTCGCCCTCCGTTCCCTTCCGCACCAGCAGCCGTAGCGCATTGGCATAAGGATTCTTGTGAATGCGCGTCAACCGCCCACCGCGCTTCATCAGCAGCCGCGTTGCCTGCGCAAGATGCGCTGCCTCATCACGAGCCACGCTAGTCATGGTCTCCACCCATCCCGGTAGCCACTCGTTCGGCCAGTGCGTCAAGAGATCCATCGCGTTGTTGGCCGCTTTTTTCTCCAGAAACACATGGTCCACCAGCAGGGCTATCGGATCCGCAAGAACCGCCTCCGCCCAGGCAAGCGGCGTACGGGAATGCAACGGCAACGAATCAACTGCTTCAGGAACGGCGGGCACAATTTTAAGGTAGCGCAGAAGCCATTCGACATTGCTACCCTCAGTAGTATGAAAATATTCATTACCGCCCTGTTACTTTGCGCCCTGCCGTGTCTTGCCGCCGAAAAGAAGTTGGGCAAGCCCCTCGCTCTACGGTCCCAAACCCCGATTGCCGATATCGTCAAATCGCCTGACCAGTACGTCGACAAGACTGTCCAGGTGAAAGGCCGCATCACCGAGGTCTGCGAGAAAGCCGGCTGCTGGACCAACCTCGTCGACGCCGACAACAAGATGATCAAAGTGAAGGTCAACGACGGCGAGATTGTGTTCCCTAAGGAAGCCGTCGGTAAGACCGCAATCGCGGAAGGCACATTTAAGAAATTCGCCCTCACCAAAGAGCAGGCCATCGACCGCGCCAAACATGAAGCCGAAGAGCAAGGCCGCAAATTCGACCCCGCCACCATCAAATCCGGTACCACCATCTACCAGATCGCCGGGACAGGCGCTGTCGTTCTTGAATAGAATGGTCCAAAGCCATCCATGAGACTCGCAACAGCTCTTCTCCTGACGCTGCCGCTGGCAGTCCCTGCTCAGACCGTGCGCCGCCCGAAGCTGGTGGTGGGGATCGTCGTCGATCAGTTCCGCTACGACTATTTGACGAGATTCCGCACGCAGTACAACTCCGGTCTCGCCCGATTGCTCGATCAGGGCGCCGTCTTCACCAACGCCTTCTACGACCACGCCCCAACCGTCACCGCCATCGGCCACTCGACGTTCCTCACCGGCGCCACTCCTTCCATCAGCGGCATTGTCGGCAACGAGTGGTACGACCGCGCCACCCGCAAGCAGGTCACCAGCGTTACTGAAAACAACGAGAAGATGCTCGGTGGCGCCAGCCGCGGTACCGGCGCGGCTGCATCACCCCGCCGCATGCTCGTATCCACGGTTGGTGACGAGCTCAAAATGGCTGGACGCGGCTCCAAAGTGATTGGCGTCTCCATCAAGGACCGTAGCGCGATCCTGCCCGCGGGGCACTTGGCCGACGGAGCTTACTGGTTCGATGCCACCAGCGGCAACTTCGTCTCTTCCACTTACTACTTCAAGGAACTCCCCGCCTGGGTGAGCGAGTTCAATGCCTCGCGTGCCGCCGACAAATTCACCGGAGCGGAATGGAAACCCGTCACAGGCGGCGCCACCTTCAAGACCATGGCAGCCAAGCCGGACAAAGCCTATTTCACCTCGCTCGAATCGACGCCCTACGGCAACGAGCTTGTCGAAAAGTTCGCCGAACTCGCCGTCACAAATGAGAAGCTTGGCAAGCGCGATACCACCGATGTTCTCGCCATCAGCTTCTCTTCCAATGATTACATCGGCCACGCCGTCGGCCCTGAGGATCCGCAGGTTCAGGACATTTCCATCCGAACCGACCGCTTGCTGGGCCAGCTCTTCAAGTTCCTCGACGCCCAGGTGGGAATG
>JACQZR010000258.1 GCA_016213775.1 Acidobacteriota bacterium | reverse complement strand
GCGGACCTGCAACATCGGGTCGGGCTGCAAGGGCTCGTCTTTGGAGGGAATCACGGTCTCGAGATCCATGCGCCGGATTTCCAGTTTGTGGAGCCGGAGGCGTGCCGGCATGAGCCGGAACTGCGTCGAATCCTCTCCCAGTTGGAGGATGCGCTCATCCCCTATCCGCGCGCGAGAATTGAGGACAAGACGCTGACCGCAACCGTGCATGTGCGCGGGATGAGTGCCGTGGATGCCCTGGACGTGGAGCGGGCGATTCGCGGTGTGCTGGTGGGATACGAGACCTTCTCCTGCCGCCTTGGGCGTATGGCTTTCGACATTGTTCCGGACACGGATTGGAACAAGGGGCAGGCAATCCAATTGATCCGGCGCAGACTGGGATTGGAGGACGCGCTGGTGTTGTACGCGGGCGACGACATCTCCGATGAAGATGCCTTCCGCGTTTTGCCGGAGGACATTACGATCAAGGTCGGGCTGGAAGAGTCGGCGGCTACTTACCGCTACCAGACGCCGCAGGAGTTGTGGGCACTGATGCACGCTTTGGTGCTGGCGGTTTCGCCGGCTGTATGACTGGGACTGAGTGGATGATGCGAACTTCGCGCAGCCTCCAATCAGTGAGGGTTTCACCTTTGAAGTAGACGTCGGCGACTGCGCCTTCGTGCGGACGAGGATCCTGATCGAAGACCAGGTTTCCGAGTGAGTAGAAGATGACGCCGTTCTTGTACCGCTCCGCGGGCTGCACGACGTGCGGGTGGTGGCCTACAACTACGGAGGCGCCTGCATCAATGGCTGCACGGGCAGCGGTGGCCTGCTGGGCGTTCGGCTTGGACTGATACTCAGCTCCCGCATGCATGGACACAATCACGACATCGGCACGCTTGCGCAGTTCGCGTACTTGCGTGGTGATGAGCGCGGGGTCGAGCATCGCGATGCGCGGATCGGTGTCGGGATGGTTGCCATTGCGCTGATCATACGTATAGGCGAGAAATCCAAAGCGTATCCCTTTGCGTTCCAGGATGACGCCTTGCGCAAGAGCGGCGGGTTGCAGAGCGGTACCAACGGCGGCGATCTTGTTCTTGGCGAGGATCTCGAGTGTGAGGCGAATGCCGGGGTCGCCGGCGTCGCGCGAATGGTTGTTGGCCGTGGAGACGATGTCGATGCCCGCGTGCAGCAGCCCATCGATCATGGAGGGATGAGCGCGGAAAACCATGCGCTCCTCCGTGTAGGGCGGTGCTGCCGCGAAGGGGGACTCGAGGTTGGCGAAGGCAATGTCCGCGGCCGAGAATTCCGCGCCGATTTTGCGGAATGGCCAGGACGGGTCCTTGTGCCGTTGCGCCGTGGCATAAACGCCGCGTCCGAGCATCACGTCGCCTCCGAAGACGAGGTGGACGATCGGTGGATCGGCGGGGGCCAGAGCGAGTGCCGCCAGCAGGAGAGGGCTCATGCGGTGGTGAGCGAGGCGGCTGCCTCATCAAGGAACCAGGTGACGTGGCGGCAGTGATGCGAGATAAGCTGCGCCGGGTATTTGAGAGGCTCGTAGCGCGCTTCCGTGACGTTGCGGACGGCTTCGGCTTTGTCTTCACCGGCAACGAGGAAGATGATGTGCTTGGCGTTCACCAGCGTTCCAGGAAGAAGGGTAACGCGGTATTTGGCAAGGTTCTCAATATAGACCGGAGCAGCAATCCGATCGAAGTTGTCGATGAGAGGATCGCCGGGGAAAAGACTGGCGGTGTGGGCGTCGGCGCCCATGCCGAGATGGACGATGTCGAACTTGGGCAGTTGGCCGGGGGCGAGTTCGAAGAAGTCCTGAATGTCGTGGACGTAGTTGCGCGCGGCGAGGTCGGGTTTGAGCTCGCCTTGAATGCGGTGAACGTTGCGGTGGGGGAAATGAGCAGGTTGTAAGAAACTGTGCTCGGCGTTGCCGTAGTTGCTGTCGGGATCGGAGGGCGGGACAATCCGTTCATCCACCCAGAACAGATGCACGCGCTTCCAATCGAAGCCGGTCTGGGCCATGTATTCGAACAAGAGGCGGGGTGTGGATCCGCCTGAGACCGCCAGAGAGGCTACGCCGTGCCCGGATAGTGCTTCTTCCAAACGAGGAAGGATATGGCGGCAACAGGCTTCAGCGGCTTTCTCCGCGGATGAATAGGTATGCCAATGCATGAATCACCTCCCGGCTGCAGCGAGGGCAATCGCACGGGGCAGAACGGCATGATAAACCCGATCGTCGCCGGTGATGGAAAGCTCTTCGCGCAGCAGTTCCCAGTCAGAGGATAGAGCGAAAGAAACGCTGGCGGCAAGCCCGTCGCGGAGGATGGCCAGGACGCTGCCCTCCCCGCGCTGAAGAGAGAGCGAGAACGCGTCGCCCTTGAGATCGACAGCGTGGATGGAGTTGGTGGAAGTACCGGTGGTAAAGCTGACGCCTGCCTGGACACCGGCGCTGCGCTGCAACCACGCTGCGAGGTACCAGGCTTCAGCGGACGCGCCCATGGATCCGGTAGTGACGCGGATGTGGTGAACTTCGCGGAGGCGCGCGAGCAGAGTCGCGTCATCGAACAGGGCGGCGATGTGCCGGCGCCATTCGGTGATGGCGGTCCAGGCGAGGTCGGAAACGCGGAGACCTTGTTGGTGGGCAGCTTCCAGTTGCGTCATAGTCTGAACGGGGTGCGGCGCGCGGCGCGTATCGAGGATTATGCGATTGGCAACACGCAATAGCGGCGCGAATGAGTTTGAACCGAACCACAAAGCGCTGCGGCACACGAGCACGACGGGCAAATCGGGAACCATAAGGCCGAGCACGATGCGGGGGATGTCGCGAAGGCTGGCTTCGGAGGAACGGATTTCAATCTGTTCACAGCAAATCTGCTGACGGCGTCCGAAGGGGCGCCAGCATTGTGCGTAGACGCGCGATTCAAGAAACTCATCTCCGCCGTCGCGCACACGGAGGACGATGGCGCGGCTGGGATGATGGTGCATCAATTCCGCGATGGTCTCACCGATATCGGCGGTCTCTTCTTCCTCGTCGGCGGCAATGACGAGCGTCATGGCACAGGCGCGAAGGATGCCATGCTCGCCTTTGACACCGGGCTCCATGGCGGTTTTTCCGATGTCGATCCAGAGTTGCTGCATCTCTTTCAGGATGCGGTCGGGAGTGACGGTGGTCATTTAGGGGACCCTCCAGACGTGGCCACGCCGCGCGAGCATTTCATCACTTGCCTGCGGGCCCCAGGTTCCTGCTTCGTAGTTGGGAAAAACGTGATAGTGGGAGCGCCAGTAATCGGAGATCGGCTGGACAACCTGCCAACTGGCCTCCACCATGTCCTGGCGCGTGTAGAGCGTGGCGTCTCCCGCCATCGCATCTTCAAGCAGCGTTTCGTAGGCAGTGGGCGTGCGCACGCCAAAGCTCGATCCGTACGAGAAGTCCATGGAGACGGGACGGAGCCGCATGCCTCCGCCGGGGTTCTTGGAGAGGAAGCGCAGAGAGATGCCTTCTTCCGGCTGGATGCGAATGATAAGAAGGTTGGGCCGTGCGGTTTGACCGGGGGCATCGCGCTCAAAGATGGAGAGTGGGGCGGCGTTGAAGTGGATGGCGATATCGGTGACGCGCTTTGGCATGCGTTTGCCGGTGCGGATGTAGAACGGTACCCCGGCCCAGCGCCAGTTGTCGACGAAGAAGGTGGCAGCGGCGAAGGTGTCGGTCTGCGCGTCGGGGCTGACGCCTGGCTCCTGTCGGAAGCCCGGCAGGTCAGCGTTGCCCACGCGGCCTGATCCGTATTGGCCGGCGACAGTGTGGGTAGCGAGTTCCGCCTCGCTATGAATGCGGATGGAGCGAAGAAGCTTGGCGCGCTCATCGCGGACGGAGGTTGGCTCAAAGACAGCGGACGGTTCCATGGCGATGGTAGCCATCACCTGGAGGAGGTGATTCTGAATCATGTCCTTGAGCGCGCCGGATTCCTGGTAGTACGCGCCGCGGCCTTCGACACCGATGGATTCAGCCGCCGTAATCTGAATGTGGTTGATGTAGCGGCGATTCCACAGTGGCTCGAAGATGCCGTTGGCGAAGCGAAATGCGAGCACGTTCTGGACGGTTTCTTTCCCCAGGTAATGGTCGATGCGGTAGACGTCGCGCTCGGGGAAGGCGGATTGGAGGACCTTGTTCAGTTCGCGCGCGCTGGCGAGATCGTGACCGAAGGGCTTCTCCACTACGACGCGACGCCACGCCTTGGGGAGCCCGCCAACGTTGAGTCCGGCTGCGCCGAGTCCCTCCACGGCGGGTTCGTAATGGCTGGGCTGGGTGGAGAGATAGAAAAGAACGTTGCCGCCCGTGGCGGTCTCCTGCGCGGCGAGTTGCACTTTGAGCTGCTGGTAGAACGCCGGGTCCTTGAGATCGCCGGCGACGTAATAGAGGTTGCGCGCGAACTGTTCCCAGAGCGCTTCGTCGAACGGGCTGTCTTCGAGGAATTGTTGGGTGGCTTCCTTCATCTTGCCGCGATAGTCATCGTCGGACATGGGAGTTCGCGAATTGCCGAAGATGGCGCATGCGGGCGGCAGTTTACGCTCAAAAGCAAGCCGGTAGAGCGCGGGAATCAGTTTGCGCTTGGTGAGGTCGCCATTGGCCCCAAAAATCACAATGGCGCACGGCGGGACACGCCGCTCCAGGCGCAGAGAGTCGAGAAACGGATTGGCCTCGGCCATGCAGTTCACCTTAGCATTTTGGATGTTGTTAGAGCCCTATGAGATTCGGGTAGATCTTGATGTAACCGCCTTCGATGGCCCATATGTCGAGCGGCTGCGCGCTGATTTCGTCGGCCTCGGGAATAGCTTGCGAATCCTTGCCGAGGTCGATGATGTGCATGTAGCGCTGGCATTCCTCGCAGGTGAGGGTCTGGATGTGCGGGTAGTCCTCGGTTTGCGCGAATTGCAGTATGTCCTCTTCGTTGCGTCCGCAGTGCGGGCACTCGGTGCGCGGATACGTCCATTCGTGGCGGCAGAGGGAGCAGGCGAGATAGAGGGCCGATCCGTCGCCGCACGGGCGGAGGACGCCGAGTTGCGGAGGCGATCCGCATTTCGGACAGGCGCGATTCGAGTGCGTTGCGGCGGATTGCGGAGGATCCATTTCGCCCAGGACACGTTGGATCCACGCGTTGTCTTCAGGGTGGCGAGCAGCATCGCGCATGGCGGGCGGTCCGATGCGGAGGATCAACGCGCAAAGTTGATCGGCATCGCCGCGAGAGTCTTGAAATAGCGACACGCCTGCGAAGAACTTGAGGGGTTCGCGCGCCGCGGGATAGCGGTTGGCGAGTTGGGCGGCGCGTTCGGCGCGCTCGAGAAAACGCTGCATGTCGATTCTGAAGATAGCAGAGGGTGGGCTACCATAGTCCATTGCATGTTTGTCGATACTGTACTCGCGTGGATTACGCAATACGGCTGCGTGGCCATCTTTTCGCTGCTGGTGTTCGGTATCGTCGGACTGCCGGTGCCGGACGAAACGCTGCTCACGTTCACTGGGTTCCTTATCTTTAAGGGGAAGCTCTCGTTGTGGGGGGCGTTCCTGGCGGCATTCGGCGGATCGGTGTGCGGGATCACGATCAGTTTTCTGCTGGGGCGGTGGCTGGGGCTGAAAATCTTCCACCGCTATGGGAAGTATCTTCATTTGACGGAAACGCGGCTGTACCGCGTGCACTACTGGTTCGAACGGGTGGGCAAGTTCGCCCTGACGATTGGCTACTACATTCCCGGTGTGCGGCATTTCACGGCGTATGTCGCGGGCAGCGCGGAGCTGGAGTATCCAGTGTTTGCGGCCTACGCGTATTCGGGCGCGTTCCTCTGGGTGACATCGTTTTTTGCTCTGGGATACTTTTTTGGCGAGCGGTGGCAGCAGTTGTTGGAGGTGGTGCATCACAACCTGGTCCACGTGGCGCAGGCGGCGGGGGCGATGGTGTTGCTCTACCTCGGGTGGTGGTACTGGCGCAAAGGAAGAGCATAGAGGCCTGGTTGACAGGGCCACTGGAAAAGCTGAAAGCTGGAATTGACAACCAATTCATGCTCGCCCGTGATCCCAGGCTCGGCCGGCTGCTCGGCCCCTGGCGCCTATTGAGTCCCTTAGGCGCCGGCGGTATGGGGAGTGTTTACCTTGCCGAGCGCGCGGACATGCAGTTTCAGAAGCGCGTTGCGGTGAAGATCGTGCGCTTCGGGCTGGACAGTGAAGGGATGATGCGCCGGTTCTACCGCGAGCGGCAGATACTGGCGGAGCTGGAGCATCCGAACATTGCCCGGCTGCTGGACGGTGGCGTCACTGACGATGGTTTTCCCTATCTGGTGATGGAGCAGGTGGAGGGCAAGCGAATCGACGTCTGCTGCCGTGAACTGGGATTGAGTACCAAGGAAAAGCTGTTCCTGTTTCGCAAGGTCTGCTCCGCTGTGCGTTACCTGCACAGTCACCTGATTGTTCATTGCGATCTTAAACCCTCAAACATTCTGGTGACCGCCGACGCGGAGCCGATCCTACTCGACTTTGGAATTGCACGGTTGTCCAACGAATCGGATTCCGCGCAGCAGACATCCACGGCGATGCTGTTTACGCCGCGGTACGCGAGTCCGGAACAGGCACAATCGAAACCGGTGAGCACGCGTTGCGATGTGTATTCACTGGGTGTGATTCTGCACGAGCTGTTGACGGGACGGAGTCCGTATGGGGACGAGGACAGGACGCCGTTGGAATGGATGCGCGCCGTGGAGTTGCAGGAAGCGATTGCGCCGAGCCGGTGCGTCAAGGACAAGGTACTGGTCGAGGAGCTGTCGGGCGAGCTCGATCATATTGTGATGAAGGCGCTACGCAAGGACCCGGCCGAACGCTACGCCAGCGTCGAGCAGTTTGACGCGGATGTGGGAAGGTATCTGGAAGGCGACGCGGTGCTCGCGCAGCCGCAGACGTTCAGGTACAGGTTGCGCAAGTTTGTGTGGAAGAACCGCGGACCGGTGCTTGCCGCGGTGCTGATTGCGCTGGTGCTGGTGGCAGGAAGCGCGGCGACGCTGTATCAAGCACGAGTGGCCGAACGCGAACGGGCGCGAGCGGAACGGCGGTTCGACCAGGTTCGGGAACTGGCCCGTCTCATCCTGTTCGATTTTCACGACCGCGTGCAGCGGCTGCCCGGCTCGACACAATTACAGCGCGAACTGGTCGACAAGACTTTGCAGCACCTGGAGGGCCTCGCCAAGGAAGCCTCGGGCGATTCGAAACTGCTGGCTGAGCTTGCGGAGAGTTATCTACGGCTCGCGGACGTGCAGGGCAATCCGTACTCGCCGAATCTGGGTGAGCCCAACAAGGCTTTGCAGACTTACACGCGGGCGATCGAATTATTGGCGGCGGTTCCGGAAGGCGCAGGCACAGCGAATCTGGAACATGCGCGGGCGAAGCTGCATCGCGAACGCGGCTTGTTACGTGTATCTCTGAATGCCCGCAATGAGGCGAAGGCGGAAATTCAAAAAGCGATCACGCTGTTTGAGTCGCTGGTTCGGCGCGAGCCTGACAGCATCCCTCACCGGAGTGAGTTGGCGAGCACGTGGGGCGCGCTTGCCGATAGCATCACCGGCAACAGTTGGGCACGAGCGGCGGGGCCGGGAGATGTCGTGGAGGCCTACAACCGTTCGCTCGGCGAATGGCGTGAAGTACTGCGTTTGCGGCCTTCGGATGCGCGGGCGCAACGAGCGGTGGCGCTGTGCCTGGTTCGCATCGGCGGGGAGGAGGGCGATCAGGATAGCGGCAAGGCCCTCGCGCGTTTCCAGGCCGCCTGGTCGCAGTTGAGCAGCATGGCCGCGGCGGAAAAATCCACGCCCGAGTGGAAACGGCTGGCCGGAATCACAAGGATGAACGAAGGCCGGGCTCTCGCGGATTTGGAACGGTATCCGGAAGCGCTGGAGGTCTTCGGCGCCCTCATCCAACAACGCCGCGATATCGTGGCGGCGGACGCGGAGAACCGGCAGGCGGCGTTGGACCTTCTTCATACAGTCAAGGTACGCGGCGACATCCAATACGCGGCGGGGCACTTCGCGGAATCGTTGACGGATTACGGCGAGGCCGGGGAGATGGTGCAGAAGATGCTTGCTCGCGATCCGAAGGACGCGGGCCGCAAGGACAGCTATGCAGACCTGCTGCGGTGTGCGGCGCGATCGTATATGCGCGTAGGCAATGCCGCTGAGGCCGATCGCAATGCGCGGCGGGCGCTGGCCATTCGCAAAGAGATTGCCGATGATCCGAACGCCGATCCGCAGTCCGTGCTGATTTACGCGTTCACTACCCTGCAGATTGAGCCGGAGCAGCTTCGGCAGCCGCGTGAAGGACTGGCTTACTACAGGAAGGCCAAAGCTTCCGGCAAGCCGGTGCCGAAGGATCTGGACAAGTGGATTGCCGATTTGGAAGCGCAGTTGAGCAAGCCCGCGGAGACCGCGAAGTAGGTTCGCGTGACACAATCAGATTCATGCGGATTCTACTGTTGCTGGCGGCGGCGAGCGCGGCGGCGCACGCGCAACCGACTCTTATCGAGATCCTGGAATCGAAGCTTGTGGATGAGGTGAAGCGACTGGAGGCGCGGGAAACAGGCGTCGCAGGCTTCGCGGCCTTTGATCTCACCACGCAGCGAATGTTCTCCTATCACGGAGACACGCAGTTCGCTCAGGCGAGCTCTATCAAGATCCCCATCATGATGGCGATGTTCCGAACGGCGGCGGGCGGCAAGTTTCAACTGACGGATAAAGTGACGTTGACCGCTCGCGAGGCAGTGGGCGGGAGCGGGCACCTTCGGGAGCGGCTGCTGGTTGGGCCCGTGATTCTGACCATCAAAGAGGTGATCACGGCAATGATGGAGACGAGCGACAACACGGCGACGAATCACTGTATTCGCATGGTGGGGATGGAGGCCGTGAATCGTACGCTGGCCGATTACGGAATGAAGAAGACGCGGCTGCAGCGAGTGATGATGGACTCTGGAGCAGCACGTGGGGGGGCGGAAAACATCGCGACGCCGGAAGAGATGGCGAGACTCGCGGCGCTGCTGCATCAAGGCAAGGCAGTGACACCAGCGGCGAGCGCGGAGATGTTGGACATCCTGCGGCTGGTGAAGGCGCATTTCAAGAAAGCGATTCCGGGTGTGGATATCGCGTCCAAGCCAGGTGGGATCCCGGGGGTAAAGTGCGAGACCGGCGTCGTGTATTTGAAGAACCGGCCGTACGCGCTCAGCGTGATGACCAGCTTTGTTCCCGATTCGAGCGATATGGTGGAGCGGGTGGCGGCGATGATCCACGGGCATTTTGTGATGCTGTCGAAATCCAACAGTTACGGCAACCGGACCGAACCTTAGGGCCGGCGCAAGAATAGATTCACATTTCGAAGGAAACGTTCGACAGGTGCAGACCCCTGGTCTGCCGCGACGTCTTGCGCTTCGCGCCAACACTCATCTCGGCGCTCTGGAGCTTATACATTCCGCCGTCGTGATCGGGTCGAGTGACGGGGTTTGTGCCCCGTCACCCTCCCACACCACCGGACGTGCGGTTTTCCGCATCCGGCGGTTGAACGCAGCGGTTTATCGCGCCGCAAGATCTGATGGCAATAGAAACT
>JACQZR010000255.1 GCA_016213775.1 Acidobacteriota bacterium | reverse complement strand
GCTGTCGCAGCAGCACCCGCATAGCCTTTCCGTCCTCGCGCGTCTCCGCGACGTAGTAAAAGCAATGAAGGACACCGAGGCTTTCAAAGCAACCCTCGCCGCAAAGAACGAACCCAATTCCGGCGCAACCCCCGAGCAACAACAGCAAATCGCCGCCCTCCTCTCCGCGCTCAGAGCGAGAGTCGCGCAATCGGAAACGAAGCCAAACTCCTAGCCGTCCTGTGGGGCGGCCAATCCTGGCCGCGGCTGGCCTTTCCAGGCCAGCCATGATGAGTTCATGAATCCTGTTCGACAGTTGGGGCGGCCCTGCGAAGGGCAACGGCCCCGCCGATCCTTGAAAATCGAATAGCTGTATGACAAGCCGTACAGCACCCCGTAGCGTTGCCGCCAATCGGGCGACCGCTACGGGCCGGGCCGGGGCCAGACTTACTTCATCGCGGCCACAGCCTCGCCAGTCTTCGCTTCCACCTCGGCGTGCAGACTGTTCCCATGCGCGTCCATCGTGACAATGGCCACGAAGTTCTCCGCATAAAGCTGCCACATCGCCTCCGGAACGCCGAACTCAAACAAGTGCACCCCGAGGACCTTCTTAATCGACCGCGCATAATACTGCGCCGCCCCGCCGATGCCATTCAAATAAACCGCGCCGCACTCCTGCAGTGCCGCCAGCGTCTTCGCGCCCATGCCGCCTTTGCCCACCACCGCGCGCACGCCATAATTACGCAGCACATCGGCCTGATACGGTTCCTCGCGGCTGCTCGTGGTCGGTCCCGCCGCCTTCGTCACCCAGTTCTCGCCCTGCTTCAACATCACCGGTCCACAGTGATACAACACCGACCCGTGTAGGTCCACTGGGGGCGGGTTCTTCATCAGATACTTGTGTACGTTATCGCGCCCCGTATACATCTCGCCCGTGATGAGCACCACGTCGCCCACCTTCAACCCCCGCATCTGCGCCTCGGTTAGCGGTGGATGCAACACAATCTCGCGGCCGGTCAGCGGGAACCCTTCACTCACCGCCATCTTCTCTACTTCGCGCGAAGGATCGCGATACAGCCACTTCCTAATCGCGCCCGATTCCGCATCCAACTGCACGCCCAGCCGCCGGAACGCCCAGCAATCATAGGCAACCGACACAAAGTAACACGCAGGCAGTCTGTTCGCGACGCCCACTTTGCAGCCAATCAGCGACGCGTTGCCGCCGAAGCCCATCGCGCCTACCCCGACCTTGTTCGCCTGCTCCATCACATCGGCCTCGAGTTGGGCCAGCTCCGGCACAGGATTGACATCGTCCAGCGTTCGGAACAATTGCATCTTCGCCAGCATGTATCCATGCGCGCGATCGCTCCCAATGCACACGCCCAGCGCTCCCGGTGCGCAGCCCTGCCCCTGCGCCTGCCATACCGCATGCAGTAGACACTTGCGCACACCATCCAGATCCCGATCGGCCCGGCCCAAATGATCCAGCGTCGCAGGCAGCGAGTATTGAATGTTCTTGTTCTCGCAGCCGCCCCCCTTCAGCACCAGCTTCACTTCAATGTCGTCCCCTTCCCACTGTTCAAAGTGGATCACCGGCGTGTCGATCCCCAGATTGTTGCCCGAGTTCTTGCCCGTCAGCGAATCGACCGAGTTCGGCCGCAGCTTGCCGCGCTTCGTCGCCTCGGCAACGGCGGAGCGAATGGCATCGCGAATCTTGAGCTGATTCACGCCAATCGGAGTATGCACGATAAACGTCGGCATCCCCGTGTCCTGGCAGATGGGTCCTTCATCCGTCGACGCCATGTCGATGTTCGACGCGATGACGCTCAACGCTTGCGCGGATTGCGTTCCCGGCGTCTCCGTGGAGATGACATCCTTCATTGCCGCGCGTACGTCGGGCGGCAGGTTTGTCGAAGTCTGAGTGATGAGTTCGAGGAGGCTCGATTCGAGGAATTGCATGGCTCCCTTTATTACACCCCAACGGCGTGATACAGTGCAGGCCATGAGACCAATTCTGTTAATCGCTATTCTCGCTTCTTACATACCCGATGTGCATGCGCAGGTCTTCATGTTCACGCGCGACCAGATGGTTCAGTACACAGAAAAGAATCCCTTCGAGCGGTTCCCCGACGGCCGCCCGAAAGTTCCGGACTCGCTATTGGAACGCGTCAAACAGCTCAGTGCCGAAGATGTATACGGCGTGCTCCCCGGCGCCGGTTTCCAGAATCAATTCGAGGGCGGCTTTCAACTGCTCCACCCCGGAAAGAAGTTGGCCGGCCGCGCCGTCACCGCGCAGTTCATGCCCCACCGGCCCGATGTCGCAGCCCTTTCTGAAAAGACCGCTAAGGAGAAGACCGGCGGCAGAAGCACCAACCAGTACGTGATCGACATGCTCCAACCCGGCGATGTACTCGTCGTCGACATCTTCGGAAAAGTCGAAGGCGGCACTTTCGTCGGCGACAACCTCGCAACCGCCGTACACGCGGCTACCAAAGGTGGTGGCGTGGTCATCGACGGCTCCATTCGCGACCTCGAAGGCATCTTCGAAATCCCCATGCCGGCCTATTTCCGCGGCGTTCATCCCTCCGCCATTCGCAACGTTATGTTGACCGCCGTCAACGTGCCCGTCCGCATCGGCAATGCAACGGTGATGCCCGGTGATGTCGTCCTCGGCGATCGCGAAGGTGTCTACTTCATCCCGCCCGCGCTCGTGCAGCAGGTGGTGACCAAGGCCGATACCACCAAGATCCACGACGAGTGGACCAAGGCGAAGTTCATGACCGGCAAGTACAAGTCGAGCGAGCTGTACCCGACACCGCATGATCCGGCGTTGAAAGCCGAATACGATGCCTACCTCAAAGAGCAGTTAGCTAAGAAGAGGCGGTAGTCAGAGGCCGATCTCGAACACCCGTCCGGACCGTCTGGACATCGCGGTCACCTGATAGCGCCCGGTATGGCGCCCCAGGTCCGCACCGGTAACAAAGTCCGTCACACGGCCGGGCCTCGCGAGTTCGAACGACAGATCCTGCGCCTCATCCGACCAGTTCAGCAGGAACACAATCTCCCGGCCCTGCCGCTTCATCCGGCCCACCCGGAACTCGGCATCAAACGCCGCCGCCGTCCCCGTGGGCCGCAGTTTCAACAACAGCGCCGTCCGCTCCGCGCTCATCTTGGTGAGATCATCGCCGGAGAGCAGCATCCCGCCGGTGGCAAACGTCGTCGCGGCGTGAAACTGAAATTCATTCTCCGGCAGCGTTCCCAGCAACACCAGCGCGTCCGGATCATTCCACCACAAGCGCCCGTTCTGCCAGGCGCGATGCAGATTCTCTCCGGCAACCTTCTTCACCGTCGACCATCGCCTCGAAATATCGCCCGATGACCGCGACCCGTGAATCAGCCCAAGCGAAGGCCACATCGGATGATTGCATCCGAGGATGAAACTCCGCCCCGCGCCTTCCACAATCGCCTGCATCCCGCGCCGGTAGGCCTCCACCCTCGTGGCCCGGCCGTCCGCGAGCCGTCCGCCATGCATCGCGCCCCAGAAGTTGGCATCGAGTTTGAAATAGGTGCAGCCCCACTCCTGATTCATCGTGCGAAACAGGCTCCGGAAATGCGCCTGCACCGCCGGCTGCGTCGCATCAAGCGCGTACCATGGCCCGCGCCGCCATCCGCCAAACGTGACTTTGTTCGAAGCCAGCGGCGCACCCGCATCGTCCTTCATGAACCACTCCGGATGCTGCTGGAACAGCTTCGACTTCTCCTCAGCGATGAACGGCGCCACCCAGATGGCCGGCTCAAATCCGCGCTGCTTGATCTCCTTGAGCACGGCGCGCACATCGCCGCCAAACGCCGTCCCGGTCTCCAGCCAGTCACCCATCGCCGGCTGATAGCCATCGTCGATCTGCACGTACCTAAGGTTCTGCGCGTTCTTCGAAATCCATTCGAGATTGTCCCGGACCTGCTGCGCCGTCACCCGCGGTCCGAAGCAATACCATGAGCACCACCCCTCCGGAGGAGCGGGCCATTTCAGCCGCGGATGGTTCTTCGCAATGAGATCACCGAGTTGTTCAAACAACCGGGCACGGTCGCCGCCCGCAAGTTTCGTGAACTCCTCCAACCGCCATGTTTCGCCCGGCCGCAGTTCGAGCCCTTCGCAATCAAGCGTCACCTGCACCGTCGAGGGCCGGAAATGAAACCTCCCGACAAACCGTCGCGACGAAGTGAACGCCATCAGATCATGCTGACCGGCAGCCGGCGACAGCCACGCCACGCTGTATGCAGTCACCGCATCCGCGGGCTCGGGTATCCGGTAATGCTTGCGATCGAGATACCCGCCGATCTGCTGCGGCTGGTCCAACGTGCCGCCTGTCTGGCTCAACATCGTGAACCCTTCGCCATAGAAACGCGTCTGCGGCGAGTAGCTATGCGGCCCTTCAAAGAGGATGATCTCGCGCAGCCGGACCGCACTCTTGCCGGCATTGGTGACCGCGGATGTGCACACGTTGCCGCGCCAACTCCGGCTAACACGGCACTGCTCGCTCGCGGAACCATCCATCGCCACCGCGCGTGCGGGCCCATCCGCGAACCCGGCCGCACTGGCGCCCGCGGCCAGAAGTGAAGCCGACGCCGTCCGTCTTGTGATCATCCTCCTATTAGGCCAGATCCACCACCAGTTTGGTGACGCTGGCAGGCGGGAACCGGTGCACGATGGCCCCGCCCCGCACTGCCACCTGCGCGGCCGCCGGCTTCACCGCATCGGGATTCGTGAACGTGTTATGCGCATGCGCATCCGCTGCCGCAAGCACCGTAGCCGTAACCGACTTCCCTGCCCCGCCTTTGATCGCCACCTCGGCCTCCCGCGTCTGATCCAAGCTCGGATTCGTCACCGTGATCACCAACTGCTTGCCCTTGAGCGACGCCGAACTGCTCAGCCCAACAAGCGTCGCCGGCGACCCATTGCGGTCATAACGAACCTCCGGCGCATTCGTCACAACCCGCAGTGACTGCCCCTGCTGATGCGCCGCATACATGTCGAACACGTGATAGGTGGGCGTGACGCAGAACTTGTCCTCATGCGCTAGAAACAGCGACTGCAGACAATTGACAAGCTGCGCGATGTTCGCCATCGCCACTTTGTCCGCATGCCGGTTGAAGGTATCGAGAGTGAGCCCGGCAAGCACCGCATCGCGCATCGTGTTCTGCTGGCCGAGCAGCGCTTCGGCAAATGGTTCCGTGCCCGGCGCGTACCAGGCGCCCCATTCGTCTACCGCCAGCTTCACCCGGTGCGCCTTATCGACAACGCCCATGGCGTCCCAATGCTTTGTGATGAGCCCTTCCATCAACAAACATTCTTTAAGGATTTCGTAGTATTGCTCATTGTCGAACTTGACCGCGTCGCGCTTGCCTGCAAACCATTCGCGAGTCCGGCCCGCGCTCGCGTTCCAGGAATAATGATGCAAGCCCCAGCCCCACATTTTGCCGAGTCCACCGCGTTCGGCCGCCTTCGCAAAGAACCGTCGCGACCATTCAATATCGCCGCCATTCGGTCCGGAGCCAACCAGACGTAACGGCACACCATAGCCCGGCACCCACGCCGAGTAGCGTTTGAATTCGATGGCGTAGTCTTCCGGTGAGAAGTTGCCGCCGCAACCCCAGCTCTCGTTGCCGACGCCCCAATAGCGCACATTCAGCGGTTGCGCAGCTCCATCGGCCGCCCGTTGCGCCGCCAGAGTAGTCGACCCGTTCGGCGAATTGCAGTACTCCACCCAGTGCCAGAAATCCTGCGCCGGCAGGCTGCGCAGGTTGGCCGCGAAATACGGCTGCGATGCGCTGAGCTGGCAGAAGCGCGCGAACTCCACCGTGCCGAAATGATTCGGATCATACACCTGCGGCCCCGTCTTGTTGGCCTTCGACGACCACTCGCGCGAGTCCACCCAGAAGTTGGTTCGCTTCGGCCGCTTGCTGCGCGGGCCGATACCGTCGCGCCAATCGTACTGATCGGCAAAGCAGCCGCCCGGCCAGCGAATCACCGCCGGCTTCGTCTTCTTCAGCGCATCGACAAGTGCTTTGCGAATGCCGCCGACATTGGCGATCTTCGAGTTCTCGCCCACCCAGATGCCGTCGTAGACGACAGCTCCAAGGTGCTCCACAAAGTGTGAGTAGATTTCCGGAGCGATTGTCCCAATGGGCTCATTCAGCAGCACCTCGATCCGCGAATCGGTCTGCTGGGCGCGGGACGACAATGAAAGAAGGAGTGGAGAAGATGCGAGGAATCGCCTTCGTGTATGCGCTTGCATGGCTAGTAGTATACACGTCCGCGCACGGCTGCGGAACGCGTCATACTGGAACCAAAGAGACAACCGTGCCAGAAAGCCTCAACGACAAGATGCTCCGCGAACAGATGGCACGCCGTGGCATTCAAACCAAACGCGTGCTGGACGCCTTCCGCGCCACACCGCGTCATCTGTTTGTTCCCGCCGAGTTGCAGGCCCACGCCTATGAGGACCGCCCACTCCCCATCGGCTACGATCAGACAATCTCGCAACCTTATATAGTCGCGCTCATGACCGAGACACTCGCCCCCGGCCCGCAGGACAAGGTGCTCGAGATCGGAACGGGCTCCGCCTATCAGGCCGCGGTGCTGTCGAAGCTGGCCGCGCAGGTCTTCACCATCGAGATTGTCGAGCCGCTCGCCAAACTCGCCGCAGCTACGTTGCAGAGAACCGGGTGCAAGAACGTCATGGTGCGCCATGGCGACGGCTATCTCGGCTGGCCCGAGCGCGCGCCCTTCGATCGTATCCTTCTTACCGCCGCGCCGCCAAAGATCCCACAGGCCCTGATTGATCAGCTCAAAGTGGGCGGTCGGCTGGTGGCGCCCGAAGGCGAAGGCACACAAGTGATCGTCATCCTGGACAAGAAGCCCGATGGCTCGCTGCAGCGCCGCGCCAGCATCCCGGTTCTCTTCGTTCCGATGGTCCGTGGTACAAAACGGTAAGTACCTCCTTATGACATCCCGATTGCTGGCTCTCGCGCTTCTCGTGCTTTCCGCCGCGGCGGAAACGGTTCACGTCGGTCCCGCAAAGGGCAGCCTCGTCGTCGTCGGAGGTGGTACGCTCGGCCCCGACATTGTCAACAGGTTCATCGAACTTGCCGGCGGCAAGGATGCCGCGTTCGTCTTCATCCCGACGGCAGGCGAGGATCAGGCCTACGACAAGACTTGGCTCGACAAGCAGTTCCTCGCCAAGGCCGGCGTGAAGAATATCACCGTGCTCCACACCCGCGATCGCAAACTGGCCAACACCAAGGCCTTCTCCGCGCCGTTGCTCAAGTCGAGCGGCGTCTGGTTCTCAGGCGGCCGTCAGTGGCGTCTGGTCGATTCCTATCTGAACACTCGCACCCATCGCGAGATCGTCAACGTGTTGAAGCGCGGCGGTGTGGTCGGCGGCAGTTCCGCCGGCGCAACGATTCAAGGATCGTACCTCGTGCGCGGAGCGCGGTCCGGCAACACCATCATGATGGCCCCAGGCTATGAAGTGGGCCTCGGCTTCCTGCGCAAGGTGGCCGTGGATCAACACCTGCTCGCCCGCAAGCGCCAGGACGATCTCGTGCAGGTCATCACAAAGCACCCCGAACTGCTCGGCATCGGCATCGATGAGAGCACCGCCATCGTTGTCACCGGCGATCAGTTTCAAGTGATCGGCAAGAGCAAGGTGGCCATCTATGATCCGAAGCGCGCGCCCGAGCCCACTGGCAAACGGTACTTCTTCCTGAACGCGGGCGAGCGTTTCGATCTATCCGCGCGCCAGGTCATAAACAACGGCGCTACTTCCAGTTCATCGCAAGACTGACGAACGTGCGGACCCCTACGCCGCTGGGTCCTTTGGCCATGAAGGGTTTGTTCTCTTCCAGCCATGCCGTGCCCGCGATGTCGAGATGGATCCATGGCACAGGGTCAGCGAACTCCTTCAGAAACATTGCCGCGCTGATCGCTCCGCCCCAACGCCCACCGATGTTCGCCATGTCAGCGAACGGGCTCTTGAGCAGTTCCTTGTAGTCTTCATCAATCGGCATCGCCCACATCTTCTCGCCTTCGGCGCGGGCCGATTCCAGCAGCCGTCCGCGGAAGGCTTCGTCGTTGGCGAACACGCCGACGTTGATGTAGCCGAGCGCAACCACGATGGCTCCAGTGAGCGTCGCGGTATCGACAAGGTGCGTGCAGCCGAGCCGCTTCGCATACTCGAGCGCATCGCAAAGGATGAGCCGGCCTTCCGCGTCGGTGTTCAGCACCTCGACGGTCTTGCCGTTCATTGTGGTGACGATGTCGCCGGGGCGTTGCGCTTTGCTGCCCGGCATGTTCTCAACTGTGGGGATGACGAACGTCACCGGGATCGGCGGCTTCAGCAGCGCCAGCGCCCGCATCGCGCCTAGCACAGAAGCGCCGCCGGCCATGTCGTACTTCATCTTCTCCATGCCTTCCGACGGTTTGATGGAGATGCCGCCGGTATCAAAGGTCACGCCTTTGCCGACAAGCCCGAGATGCACGTTCGCGTCCGACGGCTTCTCGGGCTTGTACTGGATGACGATCATCGCCGGCGGCTCCGCACTTCCGATCGACACGCCGAGCAGCGCACCCATGCCGAGTTGCTTCATGCGGTCCGGACCGAGCACGTCGCATTCGAGTCCGACTTCGGCGGCCATCAGCTTGGCGCGTTCCGCAAGCACGGTGGGCGTGAGTTTGTTCCCCGGCTCGTTCACCAGATCACGAGTGAAGTTCTGGCTCTCGGCTAATATGCGTCCACGCGCGACGCCCGCAGTGATGGCGTCCGATGCCGCGGTCACAAGCGAGAACGCCGTGACCTTCGCGTCGTTCTTCTTCGGGTCGGTTTTGTACTGATCGGTTTCGAAATCGCCCAGGATGGCCCCTTCGGTTGCCGCCGACGCCATCTCGATGGTGGCATGCGCGGCGTCGATGGCAAGGGCGAGAGTACCGCTCTTCTTCGGCTTCAGCAAGCGCACCAGCGCTCCGGCGATGCGCCGCATCTCCACAGTGGAAAACGTATCCAGTTTGCCGCCGCCGATAGCGACCAGCTTCTTTGCGGCAAGCCCGGCCGGCCGCGCCAGCACCGCGGTCTCGAGTGCCTTGCCGGTGAACTCGCCCGATGTGAATAGCTCTGTGATCCAGCCGCCGCTCGCCTGATCAGCGGCGATGGCGTGATCGCCTGTGACGGACGTGTTCTCAAATACGATGACGGCCAGCGCGCCGGCGTCGACTTGCGCCAGTGGTTGTGAAATAACGGTAATATCCATAGTGGTCTAATGTTTCAGTCTAGCGTGCATGGGAGGCTCTTATGAATCGCCGTACCTGGTTGGCCGGAGCATCGATGGGTTGGGCGTTGCCGGTGATGGCCGGCGTCGAGAAGGTTGGTGGCAAGCCGCGGCTGCGTTCGGCGCTGTGTGCTTACTCTTTCCGCACCGAATTGCAGAAGAAGACACTCACCTACGAAGACCTGGTCCGCATGGCCGTCGATTGGAACATCGATGGGCTCGACCTCACGGTTTATTGGTTCCCTTCCAACAACGACGATTTCCTGCTGCCCTTGCGCCGCCTCGCCTACCGGCATGGAGTGGAACTGTACAGCATCTCCATTCGCAGTAACTTCTGCCAGCCCGCTCCGGACTTGCAGGAGAAGGAACTGGTGGAGTTAAAGAAGTGGGTCGATGTGGCGAACAAGCTCGGCGCGGGCCACATCCGTGTGTTTGGCGGCACGGTCCCGAAGGGCCGCACGGACGATGAAGCCGCCGGATGGGTGGCGTCGATACTCAAACGCGGCGCGGAGTATGCCGGCACCAAGGGCATCATTCTTGGTCTCGAAAATCACGGCGGCATCACTGCCAAGGCCGAGCGCATCGTCGATATCGTGAAACAGGTGGATTCGCCGTGGGTCGGCGTGAATCTCGATACCGGCAACTTCCAGGACGATGCCTACAATCAACTCGCCATCTGCCTGCCCTACTCAGCCAATGTTCAGGTGAAGGAGAACATTCGCGTCAACGGCGCACAGGAGAAATCGGACTGGGCACGCATTGCCGGCATGCTGCGCAAGGCCGGCTACAAGGGCTACCTCGCGCTCGAGTACGAAGAGAAAGAACCGGCTCCGACGGCCGTCCCCCGGCTGCTCGCGAAGCTCCGTCAAGTGATCGGACAGTCGTAGCCATAGCGGCCCGCATATGCTGGGGTTTGCGGTCGGCCTCTTCTGCATACAGTCAACTCTGCCGGCGCAACCGGCCTCTTTGGAGAACGGGCAGAGGTTTCGGCGCGAACTCGCCACTGCCGAAACACACGACTACTCAGTAAGCCTGCGGCGAGGCGACTGGTTTCGTGCCGTGTTCCGGCCGTACGGCATTCACGCTTCGATCGAGATCCGCGATCCCGCCGGCAGCGAGCAAATCAACTATGACACGTCCAGGCACACTCAGATCGACACGCTCCCGCAGTTCATCGCCCAGGTGGATGGCGTTCATCGCATCCAGGTGCGGGCACGCAGCCGGGGCAAGGGTTCCTACGACGTGCGCATCTCCATTCAACCCGCCGACGACCTGGCGCGTGCCAGCACCGAAGCGGTGAAGACACTCCTGGCGGCCGACCCCTCCGGCGACCGGAACGCTGCGACTGCCAGACAGACCATCACCCGGTTTGAGCATGCTGTCGAGTTGGCCCGGCAAGCGGTGGAGCCAATGCTCGAAGCCCATCTCAGCCGCCGCCTCGGAGTAGCTTACCTCACCCTTGGAGAACTTGCTCCTGCTGACCGCTGGCTCGAAGGATCGCTCGCCATCTTCCGCAGGGAGAGCAACGCGGCCGGTATTGCCGCTGCAACGCATGACCTGGCTACCCATCGCATGATGGCGGGTGAGCGTCGCATGGCAATCGATCTTTACCGTAAAGCGTTTGCCCTGCGCGAGAGCGCCGGCGATGCGTGGGGGGCGGCTCAGTCCCTCACCAATCTCGGCCTCGCCTATCACCCAACCGAAGAGCCCGAAAAACAACTCGAAGCGTACTCGCTTGCTCTGACGCGCTGGCGGCATTTGGGCGATGTCCATGCCGAGGCAACCACACTTCACAACATCGCCGAGACCTACCTTCGCCTGGGTGACTATCCACGCGCGCTCGAGTACTGCGAGCGCGCTTTGCCGCTCCATCGCGCAAACGCTCAATTGGCCGGCGAGACCCACACCCTTTCTCATATGGCGGACGCTTACCGCAACCTCGGGCAGCCGCAAAAAAGTTTGAATCTCCTCACCGACGCAGTCCAGTTGGCGCGAAAGAGGGATGTGCAGTGGATGCTGGCAAACACGCTTGTGGATCTCGCCCAGACATTGCAGGCGGTGCGGCAGCCCGCCAAAGCCATCGAGGCTTACGAAGAAGCTCTGGCGATCCGGTTGAAGACGGGAAACCGCGGCCTGGTAGCGCAGATTCGCTCCGAGCTGGGAATCATGAGAATGGCAACGCATCCGGATCGCGCAAAGGAGGACCTCACGGCAGCGCTCCAGACCTTCGAGTCAACCGGCAACCAGGCAGGACGAATGCAGGCGCTGGCGGGCCTCGCATTGCTGGATCGAAAGAACGGCCATCTTGCGGCGGCGCTGGCCCGGATGGAGACAGCCCTGGGTTTGCTCGAGAAGATCCGCGAGAAAGTCCCGGGAGCTGAGCTGCGGGCGTCTTTACTGGCTTCGCGGCGCGACTATCATGATCTCCATGTCGACCTTCTCATGGAACTGCATAGGTCCGACCCTCGCGCCGGCCACGCCGCACGTGCGTTTGCCGCCGTGGAAAGCGGGCGCGCACGCGGATTGCTCGATCTCCTCGCCGAAGCCGGTGTGAGTGTCGAGCAGGGAATCGCTCCTGAGTTGCGGGAGCGCGAGTTGCGGGCCATCGGGCGGTTGTCCAACCTGTCGGCCCGCTTGCTCGCGGAAAGGTCGAAACCGGCTCCTGACGCCAACCGCATCCGGTTGATCGAGTCGGAAACCGCCGAACTGGACGCCGAGGCCGACCGGCTGCAGGTACTCATTCGCGCCTCGCATCGCGCCTACGCGGACCTCAAGTATCCCAAGGCGCTGTCGCTCCACGACGTGCAAAGCGTGCTCGCACCCGGCGTTGCGCTGGCTGAATATGCTCTCACCCGCGAAGCATCGTACCTTTTCGTCGTCACCAGGTCATCGTTCGCCGCGCACAGGCTGGCGCCGCCGCCGGCGATTGAGGCGAAGCTGCGCGAGTTTCGTGAGATGGTGGGGCGGCCGGGCAGGCGCGAGTTTGCGCGCTACCGGCAAGTCGCCGCCAGCCTGTATCAGATGCTCCTCGGTCCGGCGGAGTCCCTTCTGGCGCGAAACTCCCGGCTGGTGATCGTACCGGATGGCGTGCTGCACTATTTACCCTTCGAGGCGCTCACGACCGGCGGCGAGACTGCCGGTTCCTTTGCCGCATTGCCCTACCTTGCCCGAAGGTGGTCCACCGCCTACGCACCGTCGGCAACGGTCTACGCGCGCCTTGTCTCGACTCCGGGTGCTTCGGCCGGAGGAAATCTCATGGCTTTGGGAAATCCTCTGAACGCGCTTGCGCCGCGTCTGCCGGCCGCTGAGAATGAGGCCAGGACTGTCGCCGCCATGTTCGGTGGAGCGCGCAGTACGGTACTGCTTGGCTTGGACGCCACTGAGCACGCAGTCAAGTTTGATCCGCGTGTCGCCGACGCGAGTGTCCTGCATTTCGCCGCGCACGGAGTCCTCGACGATCGTCCGAGAGCTTCCGGGTTGCTTCTCGCCGCGGGGAAGGGGGAGGACGGCCTGCTTCAGGCACGCGAGATCTTCAACCTTCGCTGGAAGGCGAGCCTCGCGGTTCTGTCCGCCTGCGACAGCGGGAGTGGAACGCTGCAGCGTGGCGAGGGAGTCCTCGCCTTGACGCGGGCTTTTCTCTATGCCGGCGCCGAAGCGGTGGCGGTCAGCCTGTGGCGAGTGGAGGATCTGGCAACATCGGCGCTGATGCAATCTTTCTATGATGCTTTCCGGAAATCCGGTGACCCGGTCACTTCGCTACGCAAAGCCAAATTGACGCTCATCGCCAACCCGACCACCGCGCACCCCTACTATTGGGCTCCCTTTGTTCTGGTGGGTGGGGCCGGCAAATAGATTTTCATCAGCCCGGTGCAGAATTCCGGTAACGTTCTCTCGCCGTCTGGTCCTAACTTGCCAGAGACCACAAATCCTGGCTGGACAAAAATCCATGACACTCGACCCGGAATTCCCGCGGCGCACTCTGTTCGCCGCCGCTCTCGCTCTGCTCATCGTGGGGTCAGCTTCCGCGGCGACGATCACTGACGGTGACTTTACGGCGTGCCCCGCAAGTCCGCCCAATGCCCTGGGCACGCCCTGCGGCGCTTCCTGGACTTTCACCAGCTTCGCAGGCGTAGTCGCTCACTCGGGTGGGGTCAGTTCCGGCAATCCGGGCAATTCCGTACGCCTGGAAGACAACGGCTCCGGCTTGGATGGTCCCACCGCATCACAGACCGTGTCCGGCTTCGTGATTGGTCAACAGTACCAACTCTCGTGGGATTACCGGCTACGGGTGAATGTGGGCGGATCGTTCGCCAACGGCCCGTCATTCGGTATTTTTCCTGACTCGCAGACTCTTGCGAATGCAATCCACCTCGGCGGCACGCTGAGCACTGCTTACGTTTCCCAATCCGCGATCTTCACCGCAACTAATACGACTCACACCATCATCTTCGCTGGGGGACGGCCGCCGCAACGGCGCAGGAACCACCGACGCTTCTTACAACATCGACAATGTGGCTCTGACCGACGCCCCGCAACCAGTTCCAGCGAAAAACACTTTGACTGGTTCCGCCAGGCATTGATCGAGCAGGAATCCAAGGAGGAAACAATGGCAAAAGCAACATGGAAGTGCGAACCCTACGCCGCCTCGTTCGGCAACTTGACCATCTACACATCGCGAGAAGGACTCATGGCCGGCTATCGCATTCGCGACGGCCATACCGGGGAGATCACTGGCCTGAAGCCAATGCGCAACGGCCAATTCGTGGGAAGTTGGAACAGCCACCAGAACGGAAAGTCGGGGAAGGTGGCGATCCATTTCGAGAACGGGCAGATCGCGTTGGGCCAATGGACGAACGGAAAAGGAACCATTGGCGGTAAGTTCAGCGGACGATTGGTGGATGGCGCCTGCCCGCCGACCTTGAACCATGTGCCCGCGGTGGCGTCGCCGCCGTTGGATCCCGGCATTTGTTCAGGAATCTATGAGGTGTTTCAGAACCCCGGCGAGCTGTGCAGGGCGTATGGGAGAGCCGGCCGCACGGCCTGGACCACGGTGAAGCTAACAGGCGAGGCGATCCAGGATATCGCCGAAACGATCTCACCTGCCACGCTGTGGGCATCCGCCGGCCCGGTTATGAAGGGGTTCTGCGACGACGTTATCCAACTGGTGGGAAGCATGGTCCCACCGGGGTATGTGATTACCGGGCAGTTCATGATCGACTTCCTGGACTATTGGGCCCTCGACTGGACTCTTGCCTTAGCGGGCGGTATTTCGATCGTCCGGTTGTCCAACAAGGAGGTCCAGCCGTATGTCGTGATCTCCGGCGCTGTGGGAACAGGGCGGAATACCTCACTGGGTCTGAGTCTGGCTTATTGCGGAGCTACGGCGGCGGACGATCAACGAGGGGTCCAGGCTACTCAATTGACCGCTGGGGGCGGGGCGGGATTCGTTGCCATGGGAACCAGCACTCCGAACATCCTTGGGAAGGGCGCCGGCGCCGCAAAAGCAGCCTGGTCGGGCCAACCGCTCGATACCGCGAAGAAATGCGCGGGGGGCATGTTTCCGGACGAGATGCAGAACAACTCCATCCAATTGAACTACAACTTCGTTCCCAGCCTCGGCTTCAGCATGACAGCGCTGTTGGAGAAGTGTTGGAACATACCGCTTTCGGTTCGACCTGTGCCCGTCTCGCCGTACGTCTGGGCAGGAGAACGACTCGCGGCACCGCTGAAGGATATCCTGGGGCGTTGCAGCAGCCAGTTCGAGCTGTGTGTGGGTAAGGTGGTTTCCGCCGCGATTGATGGTTGAGGGTGAGTGCCTCGGTATATTGTCCGGGCACCGGCTAATCAGCGGGAGCGCGTTGATTACAATGGGAGCAGGAGCTACAACGTGAGCGCCGCCACCACTCAGTTTACTCTCGCCGATCTGGAGCGCATGCCCGCGGACGGGATGCATCGAGAGATTCTCCACGGGGAGTTGATCGAAATGCCACCACCCACATTGCGTCATGAGATCATCGCAGCCAGAATCAACCGCTCATTGGTGCTGTTTCTCGGCCGTAAGGAGTTCGGCATGGTCTTCCTGTCAAAGATGGGGTACCGGCTGCTCAGCGATGACCGCACCTGGGTGGAGCCGGATGTGTCATTTGTCCGTAAGGAGCGCGTGCAGTCAAGCCTGGACAAAGATTACGTCGACGGCGCACCGGACTTGGCCGTTGAGGTGATCTCCCCATCGGAGTCGGCACAGGACGTTGAGGACAAGATCGAGGCCTACCTGAGTGGCGGGGCGCATGCCGTAGTTGTGGTTTATCCCAAGAAGCAGACCGTAAAACTGTTCCTGTCCGAAGGAACTTCGCGCACTCTGCGCGGGGGCGATGTCCTGACCCTGCCCGGGCTCCTCCCCGGCTGGGAAATGCCTGTCACGGAGATCTTCGCAGCCTGACAAGAGCCGACAGGTGTCTGGGATATACTGAACCCTATTCCTGAACCAGCGACAATCGCTCATTACCGCATCACCTCCAAGCTGGGCGAAGGAGGCATGGGAGCGGTGTATCGCGCCACTGACACCAGGCTCGCTCGTGAAGTGGCGATCAAGGTGTTGCCGGACGCCTACGCGAACGATCCGGACCGGCTGGCGCGATTTGTGCGCGAAGCGCAAGTGCTGGCTTCACTGAATCACCCGAACATCGCGGCGATCTACGGAATTGAAGAGCGCGCCATCGTGATGGAGTTGGTGGAGGGCCCGACCCTCGAAGACCACATCGCACGGGGCGCTGTCCCGCTCGATGAAGTCGTTCCCATTGCCCGTCAAATCGCCGAGGCCCTGGAAGCGGCTCACGAGAAAGGCATCATCCACCGAGATCTCAAACCCGCAAACATCAAGGTGACGCCCGATGGCAAAGTGAAAGTCCTCGACTTCGGATTGGCCAAACTCGCTGACCCCACCGATGCCAACGACGACCCCGCTTCCGCACCCACCGTGATCCGTGGCAATTCCCCAACCCTCGCCGGTGTGATCATGGGCACGGCGGGCTACATGTCCCCCGAACAGGCTCGTGGCAAACGGGTGGACAAGCGGGCAGATATCTGGGCCTTCGGCGTCGTGCTTTACGAGATGCTGACCGCCAAACCGCTGTTCGGCGGCGGCGAAACCGTCACCGACATGTTGGCCGCTGTCGTCTATCGCGATCCCGACTGGAACCTGCTCCCCGCCGGCACCCCGGCAACCATTCGGCGCCTCCTGGACCGCTGCCTGCGAAAGGACATCAAGACCCGGCTGCGCGACATTGGGGAAGCTCTCATTCTGCTGGATTCGACCGAGTCATCCACCGAAGCCGTGCCAGCCCCCACGCGAACCGCGCGGCACTCATGGCTCCCATGGGCTCTGTTCGCCGCAGCCGCGCTCACAGCCTTGTTCGGCTGGTATCGCGCGACGCGCCCCACACCGCTCCGCCCGCTGGTCCGGCTCACGGCGGAAATGGACCTCCCGATCACCCGCACCCGGCTCCGCCCTGGGCGTCTGGCAATCTCTCCCGACGGAAGTCGACTCGCCGCAACCCTCAACGCACCTGATGGTACGCAACGGGTGTACACGCGGTTGCTGCATCAGTCTCAGCCGTCTCCCCTGGCGGGAACGGAGGGCGCGGGTCACCTTTTCTTTTCTCCGGATGGGAAGTGGCTCGGCTTCGAGACAACAGGGAAACTGAAGAAGGTCTCTGTGGAAGGGGGCGCGCCGATCGCCTTATGTGATGCCACCAACGTGCGTGGCGCGAGTTGGGGCGACGACGGGTTCATCGTCTTTGGGGTCCGAGCTTCCAGTTTGTTCCGCGTCACCTCGGAGGGGGGCGTTCCGGAGCCTCTCACCAAGGTAGAGTCGAATGAGAGAAACCATCGCTGGCCTCACGTGCTTCCGGGCAGCCAGTTTATCCTCTTCACGTCCAGCGAGACCATCGAGTACGACAAAGCGAACCTCGAAGTTCTGAAGGTGAAGACCGGAGAGCGCAAAGTTCTCATTCGCGGCGGCCACTCCGGCCGTTACATCGCCACTCCTTCCGGCGCCGGCCGCCTCATATACTTGCGGCAGGACACGCTCTTCTCCATTCCATTCGACCTCAATGCAATGGCCGTGAAAGGAACCGCCGTTCCGGTACTGGAAGGTGTGGGCAACTCCGTCAACGCAGGGGCGGAGTCTGCCGTTTCCGAGAACGGAACGCTGGTCTACCTCCCCGCGATGAAGAGCGAGGATTTCGCGACCATCTCCTGGCTGGACAGCACGGGCACAAGTCAGGCGTTGGACCCGAAACCCGGCACCTACTACACGCCGCAACTTTCTCCCGACGGAAAGCGGTTGGCCTATGCAGTGGGCACCACCGAGGGAACCGATATTTGGGTGAAGGATCTGGAGCGTGGTGCTTCCTCACGGCTCTCCTTTCTCAAAGGCAGGAACCTTCTCCCCATGTGGACCCCCGATGGAAGGGCGATCGTCTTCAAATCCTTTGAATCGCCGAAGCCGGGACTCTACTGGGTCCGCTCCGACGGCGCGGCCGAAGTACAGCAACTCACCGATGGCACACTCGATGAGTACCCCAGTTCCATTTCGCCTGACGGAAAGCGGTTGGCGTTCGCACAGCGCGGCAACGGTCTTTGGGACATTTACACTGCCCCGATGGAAGGCGATCCCACGCACCCGAAACTGGGCAAACGCGAGCCTTTTGTGAATACACAGTCGATGGAGATCAATGCGCGCTTCTCTCCGGATGGCAAGTGGGTCGTTTATACTGCGTCCGAATTGGAGGTCCTGCAAGCCTTTGTCCGGCCGTTCCCCGGCCCAGGCGGCCGCTGGCAAATCTCGACAGCCGGGGCCAATTTCGCCACCTGGGCGGCGAATGGCCGCGAACTGTACTACCGGCAAACCGACGGCCGGATTATGGTTGTCCCTTACACCGCCAAGGGAGATAGCTTTGACGTAGGAAAGGCGCGCCCATGGTCCGATCACCGGCTGACTTTACTCACCGCCAGTTGGCCCACATGGGATATCGCGCCTGGTGGAAAGCGCATGGTCGCTCTCATGCCGGAGGTGAAAGAAGAGCAGAAACCGACTACGCAACTCAACGTGCTGCTCCATTTCTCCGACGAGCTCCAGCGCCGCGTCACGACGCCGTAATGTCTCGCAAACGGCTTGTAAGAGATTGTCAAGAGCGGCCCAACCAGGTGAATCAGGCAGCAGTCGGGCTAGGCAATGCCTTGACGTCTAGTTTAGCCAATGCTAAACTGTCAGGGTGAATGTGATCAGCAAGCCGAATCTCTTTTCGGCGGCTCGTGCGACAGGCAACAACCAACTGTTAGAGAAAGTGTTCCGCTGGTACGAATTGGCAAGGCGAAACGATTTCAACAATCTGGTGGAACTTCAAGCGGTGTTCCCATCGGCGGACATGGTTAAAGACAAGATTGTGTTTAACCTGGGATCCCATCGTTTGATTTGCGGTATATCGTTTCTGCGGAAAACGTTGTTCTACAAATGGCTGCTGAGTCACACCGAGTATGACCGTGGAGGATGGAAGCTATGATTGCCAACGCCGGGTATGTGGAACTGCTGGTGGAGTATAAGCCTGCCAAGCCACGCAATCGCCGCGAGCTTGCGCATATGACCGCACTGTTGGAGAAACTCGCGGCGAATGAGAAGAAGCAGTCAGCCGCAATGGAACGATTCATCGAAACGCTAACGGCGCTCATCGCCCAATACGAAGAAGAGATTGAGCCGGATCCGGAGCGCTCTCCGGCAGGGGTGTTGCGGTACCTGATGAAAGAACGCGGGCTGAGACAAATGGACCTGGTACCGGTTTTCGGCAGCAAGTCCTACGTGAGCCAGGTATTGTCCGGACACCGTCCAATCAGCAAGAATGCGGCTCACAAACTGGCGGGCATGTTTCAGGTGAGTGCATATAGCTTCCTGTAGCCTCGTGATTACAATGGGAGCAGGAGCTACAACGTGAGCGCCGCCACCAATCAGTTTACTCTCGCCGATCTGGAGCGCATGCCCGAGGATGGGATGCATCGAGAGATTCTCCACGGGGAGTTGATCGAAATGCCACCACCCACATTCCTCCACGACAATATCGCCGCGCAAATTCACCGCTCTTTGAATCTGTTCCTCGGACGCGGTAGTCGCGGACGTGTCTACGGAGCCAGCACAGGATACAAGGTCCTGCGTGACGACCGGACCTGGCTGCAGCCTGGTGTTTCGTTCTTGCTCATGGATCGAGTGAAAGCCAGCCTGCGTAGTGATTACGTTGACGGCGCACCGGACTTGGCCGTTGAGGTGATCTCCCCATCGGAGTCGGCACAGGACGTTGAGGACAAGATCGAGGCCTACCTGAGTGGTGGGGCGCATGCCGTGGTTGTGGTTTACCCCAAGAAGCAGACCGTAAAACTGTTCCTGTCCGAAGGAACTTCTCGTACTCTGCGCGGGGGCGATGTCCTGACCCTTCCCGGGCTCCTCCCCGGCTGGGAATTGCCTGTCACGGAAATCTTCGCCGCCTGACGAACAGCCGACCAGATCTGGTCTGGTCTTTGCTATCCTGAGTTTGTGACCGTCCGCAACAT
Organism: Acidobacteriota bacterium; assembly: GCA_016213775.1. Taxonomy (GTDB): domain Bacteria; phylum Acidobacteriota; class Terriglobia; order Bryobacterales; family Bryobacteraceae; genus CADEFT01. The sequence goes on along the minus strand of JACQZR010000255.1, from coordinate 32,516 downwards.
CTCCGCAGCAAAGGCTCAGTTGTCCGCGCTGGTGGAAGCTGTCCTCAAGGGCGACGACGTCATTCTCGCCAAAGCCGGCAAGCCCGTTGCGCGTATTGTTCCTTACCGTGGTCCGTCAAAGCCGCGTCAGCCCGGGGCGCTTGCGGGCAAGATTTGGATCGCTGACGACTTTGACTCTCTACCTGGAGATATCGCTGAAGCCTTTGGAATGGATGGGCCGAAGAAATGAGACGGGCGGAATGAAATTCCTGCTGGACACTCATGTTCTGCTCTGGTGGTTGGAAGGGAGCCCGAGATTACCCGACCCGGCGCGACGTCTGATCTCGGATCCGGAAAACACGGTGTTCGTCAGCGCTGTCAGCCTCTGGGAGATATGGCTAAAGCTGAGCCTCGGAAAGCTCCGGCTCCCTGAGGATTTCGAACAGGTGCTGGCGAGCCAGGAATTCGAGCAGTTGCCACTCACCGGAAAGCATGCGCGCGAAGTGGCCAACCTGCCTTGGCTGCATCGCGACCCATTCGACCGGATGTTGGTGGCGCAGGCGCGCGTCGCGCGGATACAACTGCTCACGGCCGATGAAATGGTGGCGGCGTATGGGGAGCCGGCCGTGCCGGTGAATTGAACGAAATGGAGGCGAGTCAATTGTAGCCTTGTGAATACAATGGGAACAGGAGCTACAAAGTGAGTGCCGTCACCACTCAGTTCACTCTCGCCGAATTTCTCCACGACGCAAATCCACCTCTCTTTGAATCTGTTCCTCGGACGCGGTAGTCGTGGACAAGTCTACGGCACCAGCACAGGATACAAGGTCTTGCAGGACGACCGCACCTGTAGTTCGCATATGCATCAGTATGCCTCGTCAAACTTAGGCGCGGGGAGTTTCGATACGGCGTCGTAACGCAAATAGGGAATCGGGCGTAAAATCACGGTCCGGGGTGGGGGCGAGGACTTGATCGAGAGTGAGCAGTTCCACCGCCTGGACCTCTTCCGGCTGGAGTGTGAGTGGGCCTTCGTAGGTGCAGGAGAAGGCGGAGCCGAAGACGCGGCAGCCCTCGCCGTGGAAGTAGAATTCACCCCAGGGCTCCAGTGTGACTCCGCGGATGCCGAGTTCTTCATCGAGCTCGCGGACGGCGGATTCGCCGTAGGATTCGCCAGCGAGGACGACGCCGCCGGCGGCGAGGTCCCAGTAGCCGGGGTAGACGTCCTTGATGATGGTGCGATGTTGCGCGTAGATGCGGCCCTGGCGATCAAAAACGAAGATATACGTGGCCCGGTGCGGGAGGTTGTTGCGGCGCATCTCGGCGCGGGTGGCCGAGCCGACGACACGGTTGGCCTCATCGACGATGGCGACGAGTTCGAGATGCGGAGCGTACATCGCTAAGCCGGCTTGAAGTAGAGCACAAGGCCGGCGCCGAGCGAAGCGAGCGCGTAGCCGACCCACAGCAGCGGATTGGGTGCTTCCTTGGGCGGATGGGTAATCATCGAGACGAGAACATTGATGAGCGGGGCGAGTCCAAAGACGATTGGCATGACGAAAGCGGGAGTGCCGCCGTTGCGGAACGCCATGATGATGAAGATCGCGCCAAGCGCGCCGAGCGCGCCGCCAAGAGTTGCCAGAGTGGTTCCTGTGGTGGAGAAGTTGCCCAGGTTGCCTTGCGCACCGAGCATGCCACCAGGCACCAGGACCGCGACGAGAAAATAAGCCACGCCGACGCACAGCAGGGCTTTTAGAGGATTTCCCAGCGCCACCTGTCCTTTGTGCAAAGCGGGCCCGTACATGCCCCACGCCAGCGCCGCTCCCAGAGCGAATGCAACCCACAACATAGATTTCTTTTTCTCCATGAAATGCTTTCTTGCCCCAACAAGGTAAGCTTTGATCTTAACCCACGCGATAGCCGAATCAGTATACTCGTCTTGTGATTCTCCGCATTCTTTTCTTTCTTGTTTTTGCGTGGACTGCACTGGCGCAATGCACCTATCAGTTGGGACCAGCGGCGGTGACCACTCCGGCTGCCGGCGGGTCTGAGTTCGTGGTGGTGAATACGCAGCCGGGTTGCACGTGGACCGCTGCGACGGACGCCGCGTGGGTGACGCTCAACGCCAGTACGGGCACAGGCAGCGGCGGGTTTCAGTTTCTCTCGGCTTCGAATGATTCGTTGACGCGTGCCGCGGTAGTGGTTGTGGGAACGGCAACGCTGACCATCACGCAGGCGGGCCTCGCGCAGAACGCTTTGCCGGAAGTTCGCAGCGTGACGCCCGCGAACGGAACGGGGCTGGCACAGACGTTTCAGTTCACGTTTCGGGATCATGATGGGGCGAGCGATATCCTGCGCGTACAGGCCCAGGTACATGATGTGCAGGCGTCGACAGGATGCCTGGTCTACTACACGCTCGACAGCGGCGACGCACTCCTGATCAATCCCGCCGGCGGATGGATTGGACCGAAGAAGCTGGGCCAGCCGGGAACGCTGGACAATGCGTATTGCTCGCTGGATACGGGTGCGTCGTCGGCGACGCCCACCGAGTCCGGGAGTCTGTTCATTCTGAATTTGAAGTTGACTTTTTCACCGGCATTCGCAGGACAGAAGCAGACGTTCGCGGAAGTGTTGGATCGCAGCATGGCATCGAGCGGGTATCAGTATCTGGGTGCGTGGACGGTACCGGGCGGGGGAACGCTGGCGCCCACGGTGGTGAGCCTGACGCCGAACAGCGGGGGCGGGGTTTCGCAGGCGTTCACGGCGCGGTTTACCGATCCGGACGGAGCGTCGGACATTGACCGGATTCGGTTTTCAATCGGACCGAACACCAGCGGACAAGGCGGGTGTCTCATCGAGATTCGACCCAGAACAAATCAGGCGCTTCTTGTTGCCGACGATGGAGTGGGGCAGATCGGCCCGGTGACCCTCGGCGGCACGGGATTGCTGGAGAACTCGCAATGCGCGGTGGACAACGGGGCAATCACGATAACGGTGGCGGGCGACCTGATCCTGGTAGTTCCGGTGACGTTCAAACCCGCGGCATCGGGAACGCAGGCGCTTTCACTGGCTGCGGTGGACGCGGCGGGCAACGGGACCGGGTTCCGCGATATGGGATCGTTCAACGTGCTGATCGGTTTAAACCAGGCGCCGCAGGCGCTACTTGCCACGCCGAACATCGGGACAGGATCGTCGCAGACGTTTCAATTCCGGTTCCGCGATCCGAATGGCGCGACCGATATTCAGCGGACTCAGTTGAAGTTCAGCGCGAGCGGGAGCAATGCCGGCGCGTGCCTGATCTACGTCGACCGCGTGAGCGGGAACATGGCTCTTCTGAATGATGCGGGGCAGCAGTTTTCCAACGGCATCCGCGCGGGAACGCCGGGAACGCTGGAGAATTCGCAATGCGTGGTGGATACGAGCAAGGCGTCGATGGACATCAACGGTCTGGACCTGATGGTGAACGTGGCTGTGGCGTTCAAGATCTCGCTGGCGGGCCAGTTGACGATAACGGCGGAGGCGCTGGATTTCAGCTTTCTCACGAGCGGCTATCAGTTGGCGGGCATCTGGACTGTGCCGTCGGTCGGCAATCTGCCGCCATCGGTGGTGTCCATTGCGCCGAACAGCGGATCGGGCGTTTTGCAGACGTTTCGCGTTACGGCGGCAGATCCGAATGGCGCAACCGATATCCAGCGAGTGATTCTGAACATCACCAGCGGAGGAGCCACGTGCCTGATGGAATACACGCGATCGAGCAATTCTGTTCTGATCACCCTGGGGCCGGAATTGCCGGCGTTTGTCAGTTCTCCGATTGGGCCCAACGGGCAGTTGATTCAAACGAGCACCTGTTCGTTGAATGCGGCTGCGGTGGTGGTGAGCGGATCGGGGACGACGCTGACGGTGGATTTTCCGGTGAGTTTCAAGGCGATTTTCGCCGGCGTGAAGGACCTGCGCGCGAATGTCGTGGATACTTTGGGATTGACGCCGGGAGAGAGATCGTTCGGATCGTTCACGGCGCTGCAGGGCGGTAACGAACCGCCGTCACTGATTTCGGTGACTCCTGCGAGCGGCGGCGGTGTGCAGCAGGTATTCGCGTTCCGCTTCTCCGATCCGAATGGGGCCACGGACATTCTTCGCACTCAGGTGGTCATCACCGACGCGCTGGGTGCGACGGGTTGCCTGGTTTATTACGACCGCGCGGGCGGCACGTTGCTGTTGATGCGCGACGACGGGTTGGCATGGCTGGGGCCGGCACGATTGGGCACGGCCGGAACGCTGACCAACAGCTTCTGCACGGTGAATGGGGGGACGTCGTCGGCCAGTTTCTCGGGCTCGCAGCTTACGGTGAATCTGGATATCACGTTTGCGTCCTCGTTCACGGGGATCAAACAGATCCTGGCGGAGGTGTTGGATAGCGGCGGATTGTCGGTGGGCTACTCACAACTCGGCACATACACTGTGGGCGGGCAGGTGGGGAATCTGCCGCCGGTGGTGACGCCGCCCGATGCGTTGTTTGGCGTGGGCCAGGCGAATACGTTCACGTTCCGGCTGAGCGATGCGAATGGGGCAACGGACATTCAGCGGGTGCAGATGCGCATCGGCAGCGGATCGAACAACGCCGGCGCGTGCCTGGTGTACTTCAACCGGCTGAACAGCCAGATTGCGCTGTTGAATGACGCAGGGACCACGTTCTCCGCCGGCATCGCGATCAGGAGCGCAAACCGGTTGCAGAATTCGCAGTGCATTGTGGATGCGGCTTCGACGCGATCGACTGTGTCGGGGACGACGCTGACAGTGGACCTGTCCGTGCGGTTCACTGCCGGATTTGAAAGCGCAGCGCCGAAGGACGTCGCGGTGGAGGCGCTGGATACGGCGGGCTTGTCGAGCGGCTATCAGACGCAGGGACAATGGCAGGTGCAACGGGTGTTGGCGCCGAATGCGCAGGTGGCGGTGAGTCCGGAAGGAGGCAGTGCACTGACGCAAACGTTCCGCGTGACGATCGCGAATCCGAACGGGTCGGCGGATACGGTGCGGGCGCAGATTCAAGTGAACCGCGCGTTTGTGAGCGGGGGGGCGTGCCTGGTGTACTACGACGCGGTGAACAATTCGCTGGCGCTGTTGAACGACGCCGGCACGGCCTTCAGCAACGGGATTGCGATTGGGGCGAGCGGCACGCTGCAGAATACGCAATGTTCGCTGAACGTAGCCAACGCTGCGGTTTCGCATACCGGAGTGGCGACGCTGCTCGATCTGCCCATCACGTTCAAGACGGCGTTTGGCGGGCAGAGGGCGTTCTACGTGGAGATGCTGTCGGCGGTGTCGGGATCGACCGGATACGGTTTGAACGGTTACTGGTTTGTGCCGTTTTAGCAGTCACGAGCAGTTACAGTAATCGCCACGGCGGCGGATTCGGGCGGAACGGGCGTGCCGGCGCCCGGACGCGACTTTAGGCTCGTGATGACCTGCACGCCACAGAACGTAGCCAACCCAGCCGGCTGCTCCGGCTGCCAGCGTCCCCATCGCGACCTCGATTAGAAGAGTGTTCATTGCATCCTCCAGGCCCTACCCAATTTGCGAGATGTTGAAAGTTGGGCCTCACTGCAGAACGCGCAAACGGGAGGTAAATGGGGACGAAAAAAACGGAGCGGTTATGCCAAACCGTTTTGCATGGCGAAGCGGACCAGATCACCGATGGAGCGGAGGCCGAGTTTCTTGAGGATGCGGCTGCGGTGGGCATCGACGGTGTAGACGCTGATGTTGAGCTCGGAGGCGATGTCCTTGGAGGTTTTGCCCTGGGCGAGCATCTGCAGGACCTGGCGCTCGCGGCCGGTGATGAGGTCGAGCGGGTTGGTGACGTGCTTCTGGTAATCGTCGAGGACGGTGGCGGAGACCGCTGGGCTAAGGAAGCCTTCGCCGCGGGCCACGGCACGGACTGCGTCGATGAGGTCTTTGTCGATCGAGTCCTTGAGGAGGTAGCCGCGCGCACCGGCGCGGAGGCATTCGCGAAGGTAGATGGCGTCCTTATGCATGGTGAGGACGAGCACGTTGGTGGTGGGGCAATTCTGGCGGATGAGGCGGGTGGCTTCGACGCCGTTCATCTCCGGCATGGCCACATCCAGAATGACGACGTCGGGGGCGAGTTGGACGCAGAGGTCAAGCGCTTCGCGGCCGTTGGATGCTTCCGCGATGACTTCGATATCGGGATAGCGGGCGAGCAGTAGTCGAAAGCCCTGGCGGACGACGCCATGATCGTCGGCGAGCAGGACTCTCACTCTACGCTGGCTGGACAGCGGATTCAACCGGCACCTCCGCGGTAATGGTAAGACCCTTCGGCGTGGAGCGGACGTGAAGCTCGCCACCGGCGGCACGCATGCGTTCGCGCATCCCCATCATGCCAAATCCGGTGCGTCCTTCCTTAGGTGCGAGCCCCTTGCCGTCATCGGCGATAGTGAGAGTCAGACGGCCGTTGGCGGCGCCCAGGCTCAGCGTCACACGCTTGGCGCCGGAGTGGCGGACCACGTTGGTGAGCGCCTCCTGCGCGATGCGGAAGAGGTGCGTTTCGGTCTCGCCGGGGAGGCGGCCTCCATGCTCGATGTGGGCCTCCACTTCAATGCCGGTGCGCTGATGGAACGAATCGGCGAGCCACTGGAGGCCTGCGTTGAGGCCGAAATCGTCGAGGATGCTGGGGCGCAGGAGTTGCGAAAGCTCGCGCACATTGGACATGACATCCTTGACGAGCAGCATGCAGTCCTCAATGCGCGACTGCTGATCGGGCGTGGTGGCGGGCACGGCGGCGAGGTTGGCTTCAATTGCGCTCAGGGTCTGGCCGAATTCATCGTGCAATTCGCGCGAGAGGCGGCGGATGACGCTGTCCTGGGTTTCCAGCACGTGACCGGAAAGGCGCGAGAGTTCGCGGGCCTGCCAGCGGGCGCGATTGAATACGCTGTGCGCGCGGTGCATGGTGTAGATGGCGCAGACGATGGAGATGACAACGGCTCCGATGAGTAGGTAGAAGGCGTAGCGAAGGCTTCCGCGGCGGAGGTCGTGTTCGCGAGTCTGAGCGTCGACCGCGTGTTGGTAGTTGGCGGTGACGAGGGTAGCGAGTTCTCGGGCGAGGATCTCATGGCTACGGAAAAGATCGTCAGTGGCCTGCTCAGTGGCCACCTTGGACGTCTTCATGGCGCGGCGCAGGTTCCTGGTGAAGAGTTGCACGGCGTCCTTGACGGGACGCCAGCGGGCGGCGTCGGAGCGGGCCATGGTTACGGAGAACGTGCGCTCGATATCAGCTTCCACCGCGGTGAGGCGTTCCAACAGAGCAGTCCGTTCGGGGGCATTGCCGGCGCGGGCGAGTGCGTAGAACAGACTGCTGAGGCCGGCCTCCTCGCCCTGAATCTCGTCGGTGAGCTTGTCTGTGATCTGCTGCTCCTGGGTGATGCTGATCATTCGGGACTGGCCCTGTTCCATCGCCTCCACCGCGGCGTAGGCGGAACCGAGCAGCAGCAGGATGGTGAAACCGAAACCGATGCCAATGATCCAAAGGTCACTGCTGTCGCCGGAGCGTTTCGGTTTCATGAGAATTGGATGGAGCTCACCACCGGGGAGACCCACAATTTTACCAAGCGGCACCGGGAGGAAGTGATACGAAATGGCACTACGGAAAGCCCCCCAGAGAATCAGTAGGCGGTAGCACGAATGTACAGGAACCTGTACTGGCGGGGGCCGAAATCACAGCAGAGCATTGCGATTCGAGCGCATTTGCCTGACTCTGGACATGTATGAAATTCATGGGACAACTCGAAAAATCCGCGCCTGGCGCGTGGAAACACGATCTTCTGGCTTCGGTTGTTGTGTTTCTTGTGGCGTTGCCCCTGTGCATGGGGATCGCCATTGCCTCGGGAGTGCCGCCCGCGGCCGGCCTGATTACCGGCATTGTTGGTGGACTGATCACGGGTGCGCTGTCCGGATGCCCGCTGCAGGTGAGCGGTCCGGCGGCAGGGTTGGCGGTTATCGTATATGAACTGGTGCAGAAGTTCGGGCTGGCGGCGCTTGGACCAATCGTGGTGCTGGCCGGATTGTTTCAACTGGGAGCGGGGCTGTTGAAGGCGGGGCAGTTGTTCCGCGCCATCTCGCCGTCGGTGATTCACGGAATGCTGGCGGGCATCGGCGTGTTGATTTTCAGTGCGCAGTTTCATGTGATGGTGGATGATAAGCCGCGCGAGAACGGGATCCAGAATCTGCTGTCGATTCCGGGGGCGGTTCAGAAGGGCTTGTGGCCGGTGGATGGCAGCAGCCACCATCTGGCGGCGTTTCTGGGACTGTCGACAATTCTGATTCTGATTGCGTGGGCGAAGCTGGCGCCGAAGAAGTTGAAGTGGGTTCCGGGGGCGCTGGTGGCGGTGGCGTTCGCCACGGGGATGGCGAAGATCCTCGCCCTGCCGGTTCGCTATGTAGATCTGCCGGACGATCTGCTGGGGACGATTCAATTCCCTTCCCTGACGGTTTTGCAGGGTGCGTTCAACCCGGATATGCTGCTTGCGGCGGCAACGGTGGCCTTTGTGGCTAGCGCGGAAACACTGCTGTCGGCCACGGCGGTGGATCAGATGCACGACGGGCCGCGTACGCAGTACGACAAGGAATTACGGTCGCAGGGGATCGGGAACATGATTGCGGGACTGGCGGGCGGCTTGCCGATGACGGGAGTGATCGTGCGCAGTGCCACCAACGTTGCGGCCGGTGCTCAGACGCGCCTGTCGGCGATGATGCACGGGCTTTGGCTGCTGCTGCTGGTTGCCGCCGTGCCATTCCTGCTGCGGCTGGTGCCGACGGCGAGCCTGGCGGCGGTGCTGGTTTACACAGGCTACAAGCTGGTGAATCCGGAGAACGTGAAGCGGCTGCTGCGCTACGGCGGCGCACCGGTGTTCATTTACGCGGCTACGCTGGTGATGATCGTGGCGACGGATCTGCTGACCGGGATCCTGGTGGGGCTGGCCTGTTCGCTCCTCAAAGTGGTTTACGGATTGACGCACATGGAAGTGCGGGTGCGCAATAACGGTGTCCAGCGGATTGATCTCGATATCGTGGGCGCAGCGACGTTCATCCGTATGCCGAAGTTGCTCGATGCCTTGGAAAGCCTGCCGCGCGATGAGGAAGTACACGTGCATCTGCACGGCTTGATCTACATCGACCACGCGTGCATGGATGCGATTTCGAATTGGGAACGGCAGCGTTCGTCAAGAGGCGCAAAGGTTGTGGTGGAGTGGGAAGAGCTGATGGCGAAGTATATGCGTGGCAGCGCGCTGAGCCCGGCGTAGGCGGTGGCTATGCTCGAGTTACGACGGATCCTGGTGCCGCACGATTTTTCGGAGGCTGCGGGCCACGCCGCACGCTACGCCTGTCAACTGGCATCGCATTTTGGTGCTGAAGTTACGCTGTTGCACGTGCTGGCGCCTCTGCATTTCGAGTTCTCGATGACAGAGCCGGTGGGGTACAAAGTGCCTCAGTGGAGGGAACAGCGGCTGACTCATGCGCGGGGCGCCATGGCGGCGCTGTTGACCGAATTGCCCCTGGCAGGAGGCATCCGCTATCAGGTTGTGGAAGGGGATGCCGCACAGGAAATTACCGGCGAGGCCAACAGCGGAGAGTACGACGCTGTGGTGATGTCGACGCTAGGTGCGGGAACGATCCGAAGGATGTTTCTCATTGGATCGGTGACATCGAAGGTGCTGCACGCGGCGGAACGTCCGGTGATCACAAGCGCGCATTTTGAGAAGTGCGCGGCGCCGGCGGCATGGAGGCGGATGTTGTGCGCGGTGGATTTTGGTCCCCAGAGTGCTCGGGTGCTGTGCTGGGCGGCGCAGGCGGCGAGACGATTTGAATCGGAGCTTTGGGTGGCTCATGCGGCTCCGCCGGTGGACGATGAAGCGGACTGGCTGCACTCTGACGGCTGGCGGGAAGCAGCGATGGACCGGTTGAAGGAGCGGATGGAATTTCTGAAGCATTCGATGAGCGTGGATGCGGCGACTCGGATTGAGTTCGGGCATGTGGCGCGAGTGATCTCCGACAACGCGCGCGAGGTAGGCGCGGATGTGGTGGTTCTCGGCCGCGGCGAGTCACAGGACTTGATTGGACGGCTTCGCGCCAATGCCTACGACGTTATCCGGCAGTGCCCCTGTCCGGTGGTGAGTGTATGAGCGAGGAATACAACGCAGGAGCCGGACGCGAATCTGCCGCGGTATGCGGCTCTCCTGCCGGCGGGAATCCTGCGCGGCGGGTGGCGACGGCCGGAGGGCGGACTACCAAGAGGCCGCAGCTTAACAAGCTGCCCCCCACATATACGGCTTGAAACATATCTACCTCAGAATGTTCGGGTTGTGAAGAACCAAGTGCCATTGTCCGCTGGTGCGTGTCCAACGCGGGTGGGAGGAGGTATTTGCTCCGCGCACTTACTTCCAGGATGGGATGGATGTGCTGCTGCAAGCGCTAGCGGCGCGAGTGGCGGCGCAACGCGAGGCCGACATGCTGGTTGTGGATCCGGACGCGGACAGCGCGCCGGTGTGCCAATGGAACCGTCGGGAGGCGGAGACGCTGGCCGAAATGCCCACGATTCGCGTGCTGTCGGCCCGGATGGCGCCACGGCGCGGATTTGATGCGCAAGTTGCGGGATCAGGTGCTCTGTGGTTCAAGCTGCCAGCGAGAAGTAGGCCCCGGCGCGGACGGACTGCTGTTGACGGTAATGGTATCCGGCAATGGTGTCCAGCTCAGCGGTGTCGGGAGGCTGCGCTCCGGAGGTAGCCGCGGCAAGTGCCTGGAGAAGGCTGCTGATGTCCTCGACTTCGGCGTCGCTCAGTTCGCCTTTTACGTTAATGCTGGCCTTGTAGGTGCCGGACTGTTCGATGGCGAAGGATGAGCTTTGGGCATCGGTGTGGGAGGCAGCGGCGAGTTTGGAATGGGCCTCCAGGGAGATGGTGACGCGGTCGCCTTCGGCGGTCTGGAGGACGAGCTTCGCCCTGGTATCGACGCGGGCGCCAGCGGCGATGTCTCGCGAAGGTTCAGGGGCTTGTTCGGTTTGTTGGTGACGGGGATGGTCGCGGCGGCCATACGCGGCTGGGGAAGCCGCTCCGTGGATGTGCATGATGGCGATGCCTCCTATAGGGGGCATATCGTCGGGGATTATTTCTTCTTCCTCTTTTTCTTGCCGTCTTTGGCTTTTTTCTTGCCGGCCTTGGCGGGTTTGGACGTCTTGGCGGACCTGACTTCGGCCTTCTTGAGCGCTTGCTTCTTGCCTGCGGACGGTTTGACGGACGGCTTTGCCCGTTTCGTTGCGGCTTTCCTGGGTGCGGCCTTCTTCACGGCAGGCTTTCTGACGGCCGGCTGCTTTGCCGCCGGGGGTCTGGCCTTCTTCGCTTTGGCGGGAACGGCGGCCTTCCGCACTCTCTTGGGAGGCGCTGGCGATGCTGTGGGCGGGGCGGGTGCTGGAGTTGGGGGCAAGGTGGGCAGCGGGGCCGCGGGCAGGATGATGGCGGCCGGAGGCAGCGGTTCCGGAGTGGGGAGCGGCGCGGATTGAGTCACTTGCGCAGGAGAAAAGAACTCGTCGCCGCTCAGATCCTCGTCATCCTCGCCATCACTGTATTCCTTGATCTCGGAGATCAACTCCAGATGTTCTTCCGTGTGGTCAAAATCATCAAGTTCGTCCAACAGAGGAGCAGTCTCAAACATTTTCGGAAGATTCTGTTCGGGCATGGTCAAATTTAGAATACACCGTTTTGCGTGGAAGACAAGAGGTGCAGCCCCGCGAGAACGTCAAAATTGTTTATCGGGCTGCCGTTGACGATTTCTTCGCGGCCGTGCGCACCGCTACCGCCGGGCCGGACTTCTTAGCAGGCGTCTTTTTCGCGTTCGTGGCCTTTGAGACTGGCGCGGCAGGTTTCCGCTGGGGAGCGGCCTGACGGTTCGCGGGGCGCTGTTTGGATGCCACGGCGCGGCCGTTGGTTCGCACGGAACGTCCATTGCGGGTTACCTGAGGCTTGGGGGCCGTATAGGCGATCGGAATCACCACCAGGTCGCCAGTACGGAGGTCATCCATGGCGGCACGGTTAACTGCCGCGATGCTTCCCGTGGGTGTCCTATAGCGGTTGGCGATGGAGGTGAGCGTTTCGCCATCCTGCACGCGATGAGTGCGCGACGAAGCGCGCTTGTCCGGGGGAATCATGTTCAACGAGGACACCACATTCTCGAGGGACCCTTTGGGGATCCGGGCGGGCGAACCGGCTGGAACCATGTCCTTGAGCAGCGATGGGTTCATCTCGCGGAGTTCGGGGAGGCTGATATCGGCGAGGTCCGCCAGCAGGGCGAGGCTGGTATTGGAGCCCATTTCGACGCTGTCGTAGAGCAAGGGCGGATCGGGCACGACATCCTGGATGCCGTAGTCGCGGGAATTCTTGACCATGATCGTCATGGCAACGATCAACGGGACGTAGTTTGTAGTTTCGCGAGGAAGCGCGTTGCGGCTGCGCAACTGCCAGAAATCGGCGTAGCCGGTGCGCTGGACGGCCTTGGTGACGCAACCAGGCCCGCAGTTGTAGGCGGCCATGGCGAGATACCAGTCGCCAAACTGCTGGTAGAGATCGCGAAGGTGGCGGGCTGCGGCGCGGGTGGCTTTTTCCGGATCGAGGCGGTCATCGGACCAGGGGGTCTGATTCAGCCCGTATTCCCTGCCTCGGAACTGCACGAATTGCCACATTCCGACGGCAGCGCGGTAACTGACCGCACGGGGATAGAATCCGGATTCGGCCTGGGCGAGGTAGATCATTTCCTGGGGGACGCCTTCCTCATTCAGGATGCGGCGGATCATGTCCTTGTACTTTCCGGCCCGTTTGAGGCCCGCGATCAGCGTGCGCTTGCCGCGTTCAGAGGAGAAGAAGTTGATGTAACGGAGGACCTCGTCGTTTTCCTCGAGGGGCAATTGGGAAGCCGTGGCTGCCACCTGATCCTTAACCTTGGTTTTGAGGCCGGGATCGATAGGGAAGGTCATCTCGAGGAATTCTTCGATGGGGGCCTTGTCGTAGGCAACAGGCTGATCGGTGTTGCCTGCGCCGAGGCCTTCGAGGTCGTATCGATGAATGCGATCCACCAGATCTTCGAGCTTCTTCTCCATCCTGAGCCGGTCCGGGGCAGTCTCGGAGGAGGCGAGCAGAGTTTCGATGGCTTTGTCGAACTCCTCGCGGGCAGCGGCGAATTCGCCCTGGAGGTAGAGCTTCCTGCCGGCCTCAAAACGCTCATCGGCGCGGCGGATGCGGCCGTCCAATTGGGGACGGGGCGGCATTGCAGGCTCGTTCCGGAGGAAGTTCGGGATGTCGCGCGAGGGCGGAAGTCCTGCAACTGCAGGAGGTTCCATGATTTCGTTGGTTTCCGCCGGGGCTTCTGCAGGTGCGGCTTCCGGGGCCGCCGGCCGGGGCGAGGGGGGGAGGAAGGAAGACCGGAACAATTCAGCCCTGGGACTGGCAGTACAGCCAGCCAATCCAAGGATACTGATAAGAAGAATTGCAGCCGGACGCGGGGTTTGGGTTTGATCCATCCGTTCGTCTCGTGAAATAAGATCCTGTAATACTTCTATTTACATTGAATCTAAGACTCTACACTGTATATCGGTCGGAGGTCAAGCCCCTGTAGGGGGTAGAGCGGGGTATCGAACGTTAAATGTTGCGGTTGGGTGAAGCCGCACACGGGGGATGGTATGCTGAGCAAACGAGTATGCTGGGCCTCCTGACAATCCTGCTTGGGCACGCATTCGGCGGCGGTGAGGAGCTGTTTGAAAAACGGGTTCGTCCTGTTTTGGTGCGGAACTGCCAGCCATGTCATGGGGCGGCGAACCAATCGTCCGGGCTGCGGCTGGATTCCCGCGCGGCTGCGTTGAAGGGCGGGAGCAAGGGTCCGGCGCTGGTGCCCGGGAAGCCGGAGGAGAGCCTGTTGATCCGTGCGGTCCGGCATGACGGGCTGAAGATGCCGGTAGGCGGCAAGCTGAAAGATGACGAGATCGCGGCCCTGGAGGAATGGGTTCGTTCCGGAGCCGCTTGGCCGCAAAGCGCCAGCCGAAACGAAGCCAATTCGCAGCACTGGGCGTTTCTGCCGGTGAAAGCGGCGGCGGGAAAGCCTGTGGACCCACATCTAATAGAGTCGATGGCGAAGGCGGGGCTGCAGATGTCGGCGGCGGCGGACCGGCGCACGCTGATCCGGCGTCTGAGTTTCGTCCTCACCGGGTTGCCGCCAACGCCGGGCGAGGTGGATAGGTTTGTGAAGGATGCAGCACCTGACGCCTGGTCGCGCGTGGTGGACCGGCTGCTGGCGTCGCCGCACTATGGCGAGCATTGGGCTCGACACTGGATGGACGTGATGCGCTTCGGCGAGACGCATGGGTATGAGTGGAACTACGAGATCCACAATGCGTGGCGGTATCGGGATTACCTGATCCGGGCCTTTAATATGGATGTCCCGTTCGATCACCTGATCCGGGAGCATCTCGCCGGGGACTTGCTGGACAGGCCGCGGGTGAACCTGCGAGAGGGGATCAACGAGTCCGTCATCGGGGCGTCGTCGTTCCGCGTCGGCGAGGTGGGTCACGATGATTGCCTGACGTTCCGGGAGATTCGCACGGACGCGGTGGACAACCAGATCGACACGATCACAAAGGCGTTCCAGGGGCTGACGGTGGCGTGCGCGCGCTGCCACGATCACAAGCTTGATCCGATTCCGGCGGAGGATTACTACGCCCTCTATGGGATTCTGAACAGCTCACGGCAGGTGACGCGAACGGTGGACTTGCCGGGTCGTGATGCGGGGATTACGGAGCGGCTGCGCGAGATGAAGCGGGGGATTCGCGAGGAGATGGCCCGCGTTTGGCTCGGCGAGGTGGACGGGATTGCGGCGAAGCTGAGGGCGTTAGAGCCGCGCGATGTGCCCCCCGACCATCCGCTGTCGGTGTGGTTTCGCTCAAAGAAGACGCCGCTGGCAGAGCTGGCCGCAAGCTATGAACGCGAGGCGCGCGAGCGGGCGGCGTTCAACGCATCGAACTTCACGCCCTTTGCCGATTTTGGTGGCGGGTTCGCTGCGGGCTGGCAGAGCGACGGATTGGGATTGCGCGATGGCCTTGCGCGGAGCGGCGATTTCGCTGTGGCCGCGGAAGGCGCTCAGGTGTTGGCGGCGATCTATCCGGCGGGGTTGTACACCAATCTCATTTCGGAGAAGTGGAATGGTGCGCTGCGGTCACCGTATCTGCCCAAGGACCGGAAGTACATCAGTCTGCAGGTGGTGGGCGGCAAGCTGGCGGCGCGGCGGACCATCACGGACAATTGCGCCATCGGTGAAGATTACGAACTTCTGGATCAGCCTGCGCCGAAGTGGATGAAGTGGAACACGGCGGCGGATCGGAAGCAGTTGCCGGTGTATCTGGAGCTGGTGACGAAGAGCGATAACCCGCGGCTGCCGGACCGTCCTGACCGCATGAAGAAGCTCACTGGCAGCATGGATTCTCCGCGATCGTACTTCGGTGTGACGCGGGCTGTTCTACATGATACGAACGAAGCGCCGCGCGCGCCGCTTTCCCACATGCTGCGGTTGTTTGAGAGCAGCGGCGATGTGGGGGAACGGTATGCGGCCGTCGCGCGGCAGGCGGTGACGGCGTGGGCGGAGAACCGGGCGAATGATGATGAGGTTCGATGGCTCCAGTCTCTGATGGAAAGCAAGCTGTTATCGAACGAGGTTCCCGCAAGCGGCCGGCTGTGGGAGTTGATTGCGGCGTACCGGAAGCTGGAGGCGCGGCTGGCCGAACCGAGCGTGGTGAATACGATGGCCGACTTCGACGCCGGCGTGGATTTCCCGTTGTTGAAAGGCGGCGATGCGAAGCGGATGGGCGATCCGGTACCGAGGCATTACCTGAAGGTGTTGGGCAAGGCTGCGCCGATTGCGACGCACGGGTCGGGACGGCGCGAACTGGCGGAGATGATTGCGAGCCCGGAGAATCCGCTGACGGCCCGCGTTTTCGTGAACCGCGTTTGGGGGCAGCTTTTTGGAGGCGGGCTGGTGGCGACAACGGATAACTTCGGGCGGTTTGGCGAAACGCCATCGCATCCGGAGCTGCTCGATTCGATAGCGGCGCGGTTTGTGGAACAGGGCTGGTCAACCAAGCGGCTGATTCGCGAATTGGTTTTGACGCAGGCATTTCAGCAGACGAGCGTGGCGAGCAAGGAAGCGGCCGAGGCCGATCCGTTGAACCGGCTGCTTTCGCATTATCCGGTGAGGCGGTTGGAAGCCGAGTCCATCCGCGATCTGATTCTGGCGACGTCCGGACGGCTGGATGCGAAGCTGTATGGAGTGAGCATTCATCCGCATCGCGATGAAGTGAAGGACTACCGCAAGCTGCTCGCCGGGCCGCTCGATGGCGACGGGCGGCGCAGCATTTACATCAAAGTCACGCGCATGGAAGGGCCGCGGTTTCTGGAGCTGTTTGACTTCCCTGCTCCGTCGGTGGCGCGCGGCAATCGCGACATCACGAATGTTCCGGCGCAGGCTCTGGCGCTGTTGAACGACCCGTTTGTCATCGGGCAGGCACGGTTTTGGGCAGAGCGATTGGTGAAGGACGGTGCGGCTACGGCCGAGGATCGGATTGACCGGATGTTTCAACGGGCACTGGGGCGTCAGGCTTCAGCAGCCGAACGCGAGCGGTTCCGCGGGCTGGCGTACCAAGCGGGCAGCTTATACAATGTGCCTCGTGAAGGGATGATGGAGAGTGCGGCCATCTGGAAGGATGTCGCGCACACGTTATTCAACTTGAAGGAATTTATCTACCTGCAATGAAGACACGCTGCCCCGGAATCGCCGCCGCGCCGCTTTCCCGGCGAGAGATGCTGTTGCAGGCATCGAACGGTTTCGGCATGCTGGCGGCATCGGCGTTGATGGCCGATCCGGCGTACGCGGGACTGTCGAAGCCGGGGCCGCACTTCACGCCGAAAGCAAAGAACGTGATCCTCTGCTTCATGCCGGGCGGCGTTTCGCAGATGGATACATTCGATCCGAAGCCGAAGCTGAATGAGCTGCACGGCAAGTCTTCCGGCAGCGGCAAGCGCACGTATCTGAAATCGCTGTGGAGCTTCAAACAATATGGGCAGTGCGGCGCGTGGGTGAGCGAACTGCTGCCGCAGCTTGCCACTTGCGTGGATGACATGACCATCGTGCGGTCAATGAAATCGGGGTTTCCACTGCATCCGCGCGGCAACATCCTTTTCCATACGGGGCGCAACGTCGGCGGGCATCCGAGCCTTGGTTCGTGGATCACGTATGCGCTGGGCAGCGAGAACCGCAATCTGCCTGGCTACGTGCTGCTGCACAGTGGCGCGATTCCGCCGGGGGGCATGGAGAATTTTTCGAATGGCTATCTGCCTGCGACGCATCAGGCCACGCCGGTGCGCGCCGATGGGATTCCGATCGACAACCTGGCTCCGGGGGATCGCGATGCCCACGTGCAGCAATCGAAGCTGGCGGTGTTGCGGCAACAGGATGGCGATCTGCTGCGCGCGACGGGCGCGAACGATGCGATTGAATCGGCGATTGCGAATTATGAGATGGCGTACCGGATGCAGTCGCTTGTGCCGGATGTGTTGAATCTGGATCGCGAGTCCGCCGCGACGAGGAAGCTCTACGGGATTGGCGAGGGGGATGCACAACGGCAGGGGTACAGCCTGCAATGCCTGCGCGCACGGCGGCTGGTGGAATCGGGCGTGCGGTTTGTGGAGATCACGCCGCCGGTTCTGTTCAACGAGAACAACGGCACTTGGGATCAGCACGGCAATCTGAAGAAGGGCCACGAGGGGAACGCGCTGGTGGCGGACCAGGCGGTGGCGGCGCTGTTGAAGGATCTCAAATCACGGGGCATGCTCGGCGAGACGCTGGTGATCTGGGGAACCGAGTTCGGGCGCACTCCCGATTCCGCGAATGGAGACGGGCGCGATCACCTGGAGACCGCGTTTACCATCTGGATGGCGGGCGGCGGCGTGAAGGGCGGACTCGTGTACGGGGCCACCGACGAACTGGCGAAGGAAGTGACCGAGAACGTCACCGAGGTGTACGATCTGCACGCGACGATTCTCCATTTGCTGGGGCTCGATCATGAACGGCTGACGTATCGTTTTGGGGGACGCGATATGCGGCTCACCGACGTGCACGGCAAGGTTGTGCGGGCGTGGTTGGGCTGATGCGGCACGGTATGCAGTTGTATCGAGACAGTGGACGACGCCCTCCAGTGCATCGCCGACGTACAAAACGGCCGATTCCGGATTGAATGCCATGCCATGCGGCAGGCTCCCAATGGGCAGTCTGGCAACCACAGTCGCCAACGCGCCATCGAGCACCGTCACGACGCTATCGTGAGTGTCGCTGACGAAGACCTCGTGCGTTGCCGGGTTGACAGTCACCAAAGCAACCCGGTTTCCGGTGCTCACCTGCGCCAGGAACGCTCCGGTATCTGCATCCAGGATCTCCAGGCCGCTGAAGCTGCCAATTGCCGGCGGTGGGATCGTGACGTACAAACGCCCCAACTCAGGGTCGACGGCGAGGCCCCACACGTTGTCCAGCTTGGGCCTCCATTTTTCGATCACCTCATGAGTGGCGGTGTCGATGACACTGATCGTTCCGCTTTGTTGCGCCGCGACGTAGACACGCCCTCTGCTGTCATCGATCGCGATACCGGCGGGACGATCGCCAACCGCGACGGTGGCTACCACCTCGTTGGTGTTGCCGTCCAGAACGGTGAGCCCCTTGCCTCCGGTAGCGTAGACTTTGCTCGTCGAACTGCTGACGGCGAGGAAGCCGGCATTGGAGCGGCCAAGCGGCACTTTCTTGCGGATCTGGCCGTCAATGGCGCTGAGGATAGTCAAGGTACTTTCGTCCATGTTCAAGCTGTAGACCTGCTGGACGGCGGGGTCCGAGGCGACCGCCCAAGGACCGCCTCCGGCGTACCAGTTCGCGACAACGGTTCCGGCTGTCGTATCCAGCACAGAGACCAAGTCCGCCGCATAGTTCGCCGCATAGATCCGCTTTGTCGCGCTCTCATAAGTAATGCCAAAGGGAGCGGTACCCAGCACAAACATCTCCGCCGCAACCATACGATCCGCATCGACTACGCTGAGGCTGTCGCTCAGCGTGTTGGTTACGTAGACGCGCCGGGCCGTTTCGTTGATCGCAATGGCGGAAGCTGCTCGCAAGACGTCCATGGACTGGAGCTTCGAGCCCCCGGAGTTGAAGACGCTGACGCGCTGGCCGCCGGTCTCCACCACCCAGAGCAGCCGCGTCACCGGATCGACGGCAACCGCGGCCGGATAGCTGCCCGCGGAGAACCGGGTCACTTCTTTCGGAACGCGGCTCGTGAGATCAATGACCGAGACCATTCCGGAGTTGAAGTCTGCCACGTAAGCCCGCGATCCGGGGTCTACGGCAATTCCCTGGATGCTGTATAGCAGAGATAATTCCACCTGGCCTTGCACATTCCCGGTTTTGCCGTCCAGTGCCAGTATGGTCCAAGGGGCAGCGTTGACGGTAACGTAAGCCAGGAGAGTGCGGCTGTCAACGGCGACGGAGTAGGCGTTCCCGCTCAACGGAACGGACCGGTGGATTGCCCCCGTGGCAGCATTGAGGATGGTGACGCTGCGCCCCGCCCCGTTGGCTATGTAAACCAGGCCGGATTCCGAATCCACAGCGATGCCTTGCGGAGACTTGCCCGCCGGAAGAGTAGCGATGACGCGATTTGCCGAGCCATCGAGGATGGACACAGTGTCATCATCAGCGTTGCTCACATAGACACGGTTGCGCGCGCTGTCCACGGCAATGCCCTGCCCGTGACCATTCCCCGCACTACCCACCGGCACCGTGGCGAGGATATTCCCTTTGGTGTCGAGAACGCTCACGCGGTTGGTGGGGAGGAAATCTTCGTTGACGGACAGGTCGCGGTACGTGGCGCGATGGACAACATAGATCCGGTCGCGTGTTGAGTCGACGGCGACCGCCACGGGAGCGGCAGCGGACGGCAATGGGCCGGCAGGGAAAGGGCACGCGGGTGCAACGTATGCCGCAGCCTCCCAGAGGACGGTGAGCAATAGGGTGAGTGCGGAATCCACGACGCCTCCTACTCGGCTCATCGGACAAGAGGAAGGGTAGTGTGAGGCTTGTCCGATCTGGCGTTTGCGGAACCCGGAGTCCAGACAGTGGACGTGACGGACCAGATACTGGTTTTTCTCAAGGCCGATTCGCGGACGCTGTCGATTGTGCAGGATCTGAGGAAGCAGCGGCGTTGAGGCGTGTACGGCCGGGCTGATACACAATTGCAACGGAAGGCGGAGGCCGGCCAGGGGGCCGGCCGCGGACGAGGGCGTCCGCCCTACAAAACTGTAACGGTAACCTTCGGGGCGATCAGACCATCTCATCAGTTAATCTGATTGAGGAACCATATGACACCTTTATCTCGACGCGAACTGCTTTCTGTCTGCGCTGGGGCCGCGCTGACGCCACTGGCCGCGGGCGCCGGCAAGCCGAGCGACTGGCCGCAATGGCGGGGAATTCTCCGCGACGGCAAGTCGCCGGAAACAGGACTCATGAGCAAATGGCCGGAAGGCGGACCGAAGCAGAAGTGGGAGGTGAAGGACCTTGGGGCCGGTTACGGTTCGATGTCGGTTGTGGGGGATAAGATTTATGTGCAAGGCGGCGTGAAGCCGCGCAGCGTGGTGCATTGCGTCGATCGTAACAGTGGCAAAAAGCTGTGGACCGTGCCGGTGGGCGCCTACGGCGATCAGGACCGCGGCGATGGCCCGCGCGGCACGCCGACCACCGACGGAGATCGTCTTTATGTGCTGGCCGAGGACGGCGAGTTGGTCTGCCTGAAAGCGTCCGATGGATCAAAGGTCTGGGGCAAGAACATTCTCAAGGAATACAACGGCGCCAATCCGCACTGGCTGTTGAGCGAGTCGCCGCTGGTGGAAGGCAATCATTTGATTGTCACACCGGGAGGGAACGACGCCTGCATCGTGGCACTGGACAAGATGAGCGGCAGGACGGTGTGGTCTTCCACGGGATTGAGCGACCGCGCGGGGTACTCGTCGTGCATCGCGGCGACGGTGGGGAATGTACGGACGATCATGGTGTTGACTGCCAAGGCCGGCGTCGGTGTGCGGGCGTCGGATGGCAAGCCGCTGTGGAGAGTGGAATCGCCGGCGAACCGGACAGCCAACGTGGCGACTCCGGTGTATGCGGATAATCGGGTCTTTTATACTTCTGCGTATGGAACTGGAGCATCCTGTCTGGAATTAGAGGCTGCTAACGGCGAAGTAAAGCAGAAGGAAGTGTACTTCACTCGCGAGATGATGAACCATCACGGAGGCGTGATTCTGCATCAGGGCCACATCTACGGGTTCTCGAATAATATTCTGACTTGCCTGGAGTTCAAGACCGGCAATGTGAAATGGAAGGACCGGAGCGTGGGCAAGGGGTGTTTAACGTATGCCGACGGGCACCTGTACGCCTTAGGCGAGCGCTACACGATGGGGTTGGTGCAGGCCACTCCGGACGGTTATGTAGAGAAGAGCCGGTTCAATATCCCGGATCTCGGGCTGCCGAGCTGGGCGCATCCGGTGGTTGCACATGGGACGTTGTTTATTCGCAATCAAGGGGTATTGACGAGTTACGCGATCGGTTAGGAGCCCTTCCGACACCGCGTGGTGTCCTGCACGCGTGCACCACCGCCCCAGAGCCCCGTGGGCTGGAAGTGGCATTGACACTGACATTCTTGTGTCGTTGGGAGGCTGAAATCCTCTGAAGGGTGAGCGCCTCCTCAGTCCATGGAAGCGTCCCAGACCAGCGTTCGGCTACGCCCACCTGACTTTGCGTGATAGAGGGCCTTGTCGGCGCGGCCGATCGATTCCTCCACAGGAACATCGGGGTCCAGCAACGTAAGGCCAGCCGATACCGTGACGATAATTGATCCCTTTCCGCCACCATCATGTGAGATTGAGGAAGCCTCCGCGCGCAACCGTTCGATCATTCCTTTGCCTGTCATGAGATCGGTGTCGATCGCGCAAAGAAGGAATTCCTCGCCGCCGTAGCGAAAGAACTTATCATACGGACGGAGGTGAGCGATGACGTACCGTGCGAACCCGACGAGCACTCGGTCGCCGATGGCATGTCCGTGGGTGTCATTCACGCTCTTGAAGTGGTCCAAGTCCATCATCGCAACACAACACGAATGAACCATGCGCCTCACTAGCTCTCGTTCTTCGCGCAACTTGGTCAGCATCCCAATCCGGCTGGCTGCCCCAGTCAGGGGGTCCAGGTTGTACAGCCCATCCTCTATGTCTCGCTTGAGTGTCATGATCTCCAACCGCATTCGACTCAGAGCGCTATCGAAGCGTTCATAGTCCTGTAAGGAAATAGGCACATGATCGGTTGACGCTCTAAGGAGCGTCGCGGCGTACTGGTGCATCCGCTCATGTTCGATTGCGATCTCTTCAAAGCCGCGAAGCGCATGCAGATTAATGGAGCCTGGACCGTAATACCATTGGCCAAATCGGCACTTGCGATGAGAGTCCGGCGCCAAATCCCGTTCATCCGGTGGAAGGCGGCAAATTAGCGTAGTGTACAATCCTTCGCACCACTGTCCGTGATTGAAGGTTGCCTGGTCCAGTTCCGCAAGCACTGTGCGCATTAGATCAGGGGACAAATTCGGAATTGTACTCATAGTCGCGGCATGTCGGAATCTGAATCGAGCGGGCTGCACTACTGTGCACCTCATTCGCCGCCGACGCTCCTTTCAAGCGCCTATCGGCAACTGCTTGCCAAATGATTAGGCCGCGTTCTGTATCGCCGCCCGCAGCCAGATTTCAAATCAGCCGCGGCCACGTGTTCGCGGGGGAGTTTGGAGTAATCATCGCCTCCAAGCCCCCGGTACAGCAACAAGGTGCGTCGACCAGATCGGACGAAGGCCCCAACTCGCCATCCACACGCTGGTCCAGATCGACAATCACCAGGCGGCACAAGTGTCTGCCACGAGAAGAGCCGCGCCCCACATTTGTTGTTGTGGTGATAAGCTAGGTGATTCCAGTTTTGATCTACAAGTGAGAATCACTGAGCTGCGACTCCAGAGACCGCTTGTGAGATCAACGCCGCCGCCCGACATACCCGCGTCCTGGGCGGCGGCGTTTTCTGTTTATGCGCAACCTGATCATTACGATATTGATGGCGCTGGTGACGGCCGAAGCGGCTGAGGCTCCGCGTCACGTGATGGTGTATCGCGAGAAGGGCCGCTTTGGCGGATGGCCCGCCAATCACGGCATCTGGCGATGGGGCGATGAAATTCTGGTGGGATTCAGCGCGGCGTGGTACAAAGCGCGGCCAGCGGACCGGCATCAAATGGATGGTGATAAACCGGAAGAACCGCGGCTGGCGCGGAGCCTGGATGGGGGCTTGACATGGAAGGTGGAAGCACCGCCGAGTCTGTTGCCGCCGTCGCAGGGCGGCGCAAAGCCGGTCCCTATTGCGACGCCGATTCCTTTCACGCATCCGGGCTTCGCCATGACGATCCGGTTCTTGGACGTTCATCGAGGAGGATCGTTATTGTGGTACTCCACCGATCGTGGGCGTGTCTGGACAGGACCGTTCGAGTTTCCGTTGTTTGGACAGCAGGGCGTGGCGGCGCGCACGGATTACGTTGTTCATGGCGCGAAGCAGTGCACGGCGTTTCTCACGGCTTCGAAGTCGAACGGCAAGGAAGGGCGGCCGTTTGCGGCACGGACTCGCGATGGTGGTCTGACATGGCACTTTCTGTCGTGGATCGGGCCGGAGTTGGAAGGGTTCGCCATCATGCCATCAACGCTGCAGCTTGGGCCGCGCACGTTTCTCACTACGCTACGAGTGAAGCAGGATCTGGATCATAACTGGATCGACGCGTGGATCTCCGAGGACGATGCCGTAACCTGGCGCAAGATCGGCAAGGTAGGCGACACGGGCGGATTCAGCGGTACTCCGGCGAGTTTGATCCGGCTGCTGGACGGGCGGCTTTGTTTGACCTACGCCTCGCGCAGCAAGCCTTATCCGATTCTTGCGCGGATCTCCTCCGATGGCGGAAACACCTGGGATGGTCCACGGACTCTGCGCGCCGATGGTGTGGCTTGGGACATCGGTTATGTACGCAGCGCGCTGGGCAAGGACGGGCGCGTGGTGACAGTGTACTACTACAACGATTCGGCGATGCCGGAGCGATTCATCGCAGCTACCATCTGGCGGCCTTGAGGGGTGGTAAGCTACCTCCTTATGAAGCGATCCATCGTGATACTCTCCGTGGCGGCCGCGGTCGCGTTGACGGCCTTGCTGCCGGCGCAATCGGATGGCAAGAAGAAACAGCAGAAGGGCTACAGGACTTCGCCCACCGGTTACAGCGATACGCCTGTGCTGCCAGGGCAGAAATGGAAAGTTCACGATATTGACCGGCCGAAGCCGCGCGTGGTGACGCCGGGTACGGAGAGTTCGCAGGAGCGGCCCGGACTGCAGCCATCGGACGCCGTGGTGCTGTTCAATGGCAAGGACCTCGCGCAGTGGGGCGTGATCAAACGCGGGTCTTCAGAACTGCAGCCCGCGGGGTGGAAGGTGGAGAACGGGTACATGGAGATTGTGCCGGGGTCGGGCACGATTGAAACGAGGGAGAAGTTCGGCGATATCCAGTTGCACCTGGAATGGTCGGCTCCGGTGACGCCATCGGGAGACAGCCAGTGGCGGGCCAACAGCGGCGTGTTGATTATGGGGCTGTATGAGGTGCAGGTGCTGGATTGCTACAACAACCCGACGTATGCCGATGGACAGGCGGCGTCGATTTACGGGCAGTGGCCGCCGCTTGTGAATGCCTGCCGCAAGCCGGGCGAATGGCAGGTTTACGACATCGTGTTTGAAGCGCCGAAGTTCGCGAACGGCAAACTGGTGAAGCCCGCGTATGAGACGGTATTTCACAACGGCGTGCTGATGCACAACCGGCAGGAAGTAATTGGGAGGATGGCACACCGTGTCGTGGGGACATACGCGCCGCATGAAGCGGAGCTGCCGCTGGCGCTGCAGGATCACGATGTGCCGCTGCGGTACCGGAACATATGGGCGCGGCGATTGAAGGGATACGACCAGCAATGAACCGCTGACGGCGCAGGGCGCAGGCCTCGCGTCGATTGACGGTGAATTGCTCCTGAAACCGTTGCCATTGGCGTCAACGGGCGGAGGTTTCTTGCGTCTCCGCCCGTGATGTGTGGATTCATCGTGTCTCCTACGCGGCTAGCGGCAGCCGCGTGGCGTATCTGCGAAGGCAGCCCCTTTCGCCTTCCCGCGGGAAATTGACAGCGGCGTAGATTCCAAAGCGCTCCCTCGCCGCGGCGTCATAGGCGCGGGCCGCGTCTTCTTCCACGTCCCAGGTGCTCAGGTGCTTACCGGCCAGTTGCGCGCTCCACCGGCCGCCGGCCTTCTTCACCCCTTTGTATATCGAACTGCACTTGCGCTCCTGCTTGAGCTGTTTGCCAAGCAGCAGACCGATCGGGATGACAGCGAGGTTCTCCTTGCGGTTGTCGAGTGAGTTGGCATTGATGTGCGCGACAGCGTGATTCTCGGGAACCTCTTCCGTTAGCAGCGTGCTGAGGTGCACATTCTGGCGGCCTTTCCGTCCCACCAGGGAACCGGCACGGGTCCGCCAGTAGTACTGCTTCACCTTCTCCAGATCGTCGGAGTCCACAAGGAAATGGCCGTACTCCGCAATACTGGTCTTCGATTCTTTGCGGAAGGGGATCATAGCAACCTCGCCCACCACAATCGGATTGAGGAGATGCGTATCACGGAAGTTGAGAAAAGCGCCGGTGCCGAGAAATTGCAGCGCCGCCAGATCATAGGCCAGAGCTGCATCCTGCTCGGTGTCGAACGAACCCAGGTGGAGCGACTTACCTTCGGAGAGGTACAGGTCGGCCCTCCAGCGGTGTCCGCTGGGCGAACGATGGACCCCTTTGTAGCGCGAGCGGGCCTTGCGGTTGGGGCGTTGGCTGATTCGAGACATGGTATTAATTCCTTTCTATGGGAGATCCTCCGTTCGTCAACGAAACGGCTCCCACGACGGGGAGCCTGGGGGGCGTAGCGGAGATTGTTTCCGATTGAATTCTCTCAGCCCGCTCTCGCACTACCGTTTCAACTCAACGCCCGTCCTCTCTGTAAACCTCTGAATCTAAAGTGGTCCGCTCACAAAAATATTTTTCGTTTGTCTGTGATCAGCTTTTTTCCTCTCCAACACGCCCCCTTCGGCGTGGGTCATAATGAGGAAACAATGCCCACTGCCAAGCGTCCCAAACTGGCGGCTCTCGCCACTATCTACCACAAGTACGCCCACGCGCAGCACATCGTTGACCGGCTCCTGGACGGTTACGGCTGGAACGGCACTCATCACAAGCCGGAGATGGATCTCGTCTCTCTCTACGTGGATCAGGTGGACCAGCGTGACCTCAGCAAGGAACGCGCCGCGCGGCACCCTGGGATGAAGATCTACCCCACCATCGCCGAGACGCTCACGCTCGGAACGGACAAACTGGCAGTGGACGGCGTGGTGCTCATCGGCGAGCATGGACGCTACCCTCGCAATGAAAAGCGGCAAACCAAGTATCCACGGTGGGAGTTCTTTGCACAGATCGTCGATGTGTACCGCAAGAGCGGCCGGGCCGTGCCGGTCTTCAACGATAAGCATCTGTCGTGGAATTGGGAATGGTCGCGCAAGATGTACGACATCTCCAAGGAGCTGAAGTTTCCGTTCATGGCTGGGTCGAGTTTGCCAGTGACCTGGCGGACGCCTTCCGTGGAGATGCCGCTCGGGGCCAAGATCCGCGAGGCATTTTGTGTCTGCTATGGCGGGCCGGACAGCTATGATTTCCATGGCTACGAAACCGTGCAGTGCATGGTGGAACGGCGAAAAGGCGGAGAGACCGGGGTGAAGTGGATTCAGGCCTATCGTGGCGATCAGTTCTGGAAGGCCCTGCGTGACGGCGTCTGGTCCCGCGAGCTGATGGAGGCGGCGTTGTGCCGCAGCCATACTCTGGTGCCGTCCCGTCCCGGATTCAACGACATCTTTCCCACTGTGGCCGACATGCAGCGCATGGTGAAGGACCCGTATGCGTTTCGCTATGAACACAACGACGGATTGAAGTGCACGGTGCTGCTAATGAACGGGCTGCTGCGAGACTTCAATTTCGCGGCTTTCGTGGACGGGCAGCGCAAGCCCTGGTCCACTCAGATGTACCTGCCGATGCCCGATGGCCGCACCACACTGGCCACCTTCTTCAGCCCGCTGGTAAACAACATGGAGAAGATGTTCCTCAGCGGCAAGCCGACCTACCCAGTGGAGCGTACGCTGCTGACGACCGGGATGACGTCGTTCGGCATGGACAGTCTGTTCAAAAACCAGGAACGCATCGAGACCCCGCAATTGGCCATTTCCTATCAGCCCACCAAAGAGTCCACCTTCCAGAGGTTCTAAGACATGATCACCAGACGCCATTTCTTAAGCACCAGCGCAGCCAGCGCGGTTGCGCAGACGTCGCAGCCCAAGCGCCTTGCGATCATCACCACCATCTACCGCTACCTCTCCCATGCCCAGCACATGGGCGACCGGTGGTTGATCGGCTACCCGCTGGAAGGCGAGTGGCACAAGCCGAACGTGAAGGTCGTCTCACTGTATGTGGATCAGAAGCCGGAGGGCGACCAGAGCGGCGAGCGTGCCAGGGAGTTCGGTTTTTCCGTGTATCCCACGATCGGCGAAGCGTTGCGCTGCGGCGGCGACAAACTGGCCGTGGATGCGGTGCTCATTATCGGCGAGCATGGAAAGTACCCGAAGAACGACAAGGGCCAGGTGCTGTATCCCCGGTTCGAGTTCTTCGATCAGTGTGTCAAGGTGTTTGAAAAGGATGGCCGCGTGGCGCCGGTGTTCAACGACAAGCACCTGTCGTACAGCTTCGACAAGGCCAGGATGATGGTGGATGCGTCACACCGGCTCAAGTTCCCAATGCTGGCGGGGTCGTCGTTGCCAGTCACCTGGCGTCTGCCGTCGTTTGACCTGCCTAAGGGCTGCGTGATTGAAGAAGCGCTGATGGTGGGCGTCGGCGGATCGGACCCGATGGACTTCCATGCTTTGGAAGCCATGCAGTGCATGGTGGAGCGGCGCAAGGGCGGCGAGACCGGTGTCAAGTCCGTTCAACTGATCGAGGGCGACGCCGTGTGGACGGCCGGCGAACAAGGCCGCTACTCGAAGGAACTGCTCCGCTCGGCGTTGTCCCGCAGCGATACACCTCTTGGGCTGAGCTTCGAGGACAGCCGGCCCCAGGACATGGTCACCTCCGGTGTGCTGCCGGGACTCGTGAAGAATCCCGCGGCCTACTTCATTGAATACCGCGACGGGTTGAAGGCGACGCTGCTGATGTTGAATGGCGCCCTGCGCGACTTCAACTTCGCGGCGCGCGTCAAGGGCATGCGCGACCTGCAATCGACGCAGTTCCTGCTGACGCCCGAGCCCAACGTGACGTATTCCGCTTGCCTGATGAGCAAAGTGGAGGAGATGTTCCTGAGCGGTGTGGCGCCGTATCCGGTGGAGCGGACCCTGCTCACTAGCGGCATGCTGGAGGCTTGTTTGACTTCGAAGGTGCAGGGGCATGTGAAGTTGGATACCCCGCAATTGAGCGTGCGCTATCAGGCGCCGGGAAAGCCACAGTATCCGGTGGCTTAGGCCACGCCCATCTTC
The DNA here is from genome assembly GCA_016213775.1 of Acidobacteriota bacterium. Taxonomy (GTDB): domain Bacteria; phylum Acidobacteriota; class Terriglobia; order Bryobacterales; family Bryobacteraceae; genus CADEFT01. The sequence goes on along the minus strand of JACQZR010000255.1, from coordinate 3,715 downwards.
TTTTCGAGCACGTCGAGGCGGTCTTCGTGCTTTGAGATGATGCGGGCTAACATCTTGTTGGTCTCGGCGATATCCCAGATGCTCAGGTTGTGCTGCTTTACCACCAGCGAAGTCTCCGAGGCTATTTTGAGCGCGTCTTCGGCAGTCTGGGCAAGTTGATCCATTCGCATCGTCAGGCCACCGATCATCTGATACTGATCACTCATGAGCTGCGCGAGGGCGGCTATGTTTTCACCGTCTTTGCCGGACTTGACGCGCAAGGCTTCCACGTCGTGAGTGAGTAGTTCCAGGTTGATTGTCAACGCCTGAATCCGTTCGTCGATATCCATCAACAACTCCTTTCCCTATTTTGCCGCAGTCGCGACGGACTTCGCTTTCACGCGCAGTCGAATGGCTTGCGGTGCGGCGTAAAGGGATTGCTGCGGAGAGCGGGTCTCGACGGTCCCAGCGACGTAGATCACTTGCTCGACCGGCTCCGCCGAAGGCAGTGCTTCAATAGTGAAGCTGCGCCGCGATTCATCCTCGTTGACGAGAACTCCGTTGAGGCCGACGTCGAGAACCCGGACTCGCGGCGGCAGGTTCAGGACCTGCACGGGGACACGGCCGCCGTAGTCGCGCTGGCGGGCGACGGTGACGGTGATCTGGGCGGTGCCGCCGGCTTCCAGTTCCACTTCGCGCGTCTCGGCGGTCATCAGCAGATCGGGCTTGGGCATGATGGAGGCGAGCTTCAAACGGTCGCCGGGGTTGGCGGCGTGCGCGACAGGGCGGCCGTCGATGTTGGCGCGGCCTGTCACTTTGAGGGCAACAGCTTCGCCGGCCTTCACCGAGTCCGCGGCGGTGAGCAGCAGCACCGTGTTGATCTGGCCTTTGCCGATGAAACCCCTTGTCGCTGTGACGCCTTGTGGCAGCCCGTCGATGGTGACTTCGATCGGACCGTCGAAGTCATCCCGACGCTGCGCCGTGACGCTCACCGGAATCGTGCCCCCTTGCGGGATGTTCGGATTGCGTGGGTTCATCGTCAGCCGGAAATCGGGTTTGCGGCCGCGCAGGGTGAGGCGGTAGGCGTGGTCGGGGCCGACACTCCCGCGCACGTCCCGAATGCGCGCGATGTAGTCGCCATCGGCGGGCGCTGTGAATTGCAAATAGGAGTCCTTGCCGTAGCCTGGCCCGCCATCGTCGTTGCGGTAGCTTAGGCGCACTAGCGGCAGCCCGTTGGAGGAGAACTGCGTTCCGGGAGGATGAATCTGCACCTTGTACACTGGCTGATCGTTGGCGTGGGCTTCGCCACTGGTGCCGAAGTAGGTGATTCGCTGCCCGCCGAAGGATTCAGCAATGAAGTCGTCGTCGGGGCCGCGAGGCAGCGCGTTGATCCTGACGATCTCGCTGCCGATCATGAGATAGTCGCCCACAGCAAAGCTGCTCCAGTTCTGGATGCGAATGCCCGGCCGGACGGAATCGTGATCGCGAAGGACCACGTAGGTTTCCGAGACGCTACGAACCGTGGCGCGCTCGATGGGCTTGCCTTTCGCGTCCAGAACTTCGATTTCCGAATCGAGTTCGGACTCCAGGCGGCGGGCATTCACTTCCAGGATTACCTGCTGTCCCTTGCGAGCAGAGAAACGGAAGTAGTTCTCCCTGGCCTTGTCGATACGCCCGTTGATGGTCACCGGCAGCGTGACCTGTTGCGCTAGCGCGGCCGTGGCTGCGGCTGCGGACTCCACTTCGGGCTCGTCGCCAAGTGCGAGTTTGACGAGGTTGTAGCTCTTGCCGCCCCCAAGCTTGGGACGGAGGACCACCATGTTTTCGTCCTCGCTTGCCGGCTCCCCTTTCACCGCGACTTTGCTCGACCAGCCGTAGCCGGTGAGCGCGATGTCTTTGGTCTCGCCGCGTCGCAAGCCAAGCGGATAGGCACGCCCGGCAATGGGGAACTTACCGGCTTTGTAGCGGTAGAAGTTGGAGGCGCGTCCGCTCAGTTGATAGTCGGAGACGCGGACGTAGTAGGTTCCGGCTTTGTCGAACTTGTGCGAGAACGCATTCGCCTGCTCGGGACGGGCGCGGCCGTATTCGCCGGCCACAGTGCCATCTTCAGCGAGGATCGCCACCACCGGCTGAAGCGCCGATCCGATCTGCGTCCCCCCGTTTTGAAAGACCACCTCCTCGCCTGCTTTGACGGTGATCTTGTAATGATCCGTGTCGCCCGGCTTGCTGATCGCCCCGGAAAGGATCGCCGGCAGAAAAGTCTCCACCGCGGCCTCCGGCGTGTCGTTGGGCTCGCGATCGACGCTTTCGCCGAAGTAGGGCTCTATTATCAACTGCCCTTCTGGGCTGGTGCCGAGCGGCGTTTGCAGGCGGAACTTCACTGCGCCGATGTCAACCGCCGGCTCAACATCCACTTCGACGGTCACCTGATTGCGCGGCGGCAGCGGGCCGAGGTCGATCGTGGATACCGTGCCGTTCGAGCCGAGGCGGACATCGGCCAGGTCCGGCAGTTCTTTGATGCGCAGGATGCGGCCCTTGATGCCGGGTTCGCTGAAATAGATGCCGCTGGCTTTGGCGAGGTTGAAGCCTTCCACCGTGAGCTCGACGGTGGTGCCACGCGAGATGCCAAGCGGCGACACTTCGCGGATGGAGGGCGGCGTGATGCGAGAGCCTGTTGGATGATCGGCCTTCTGTGCAAAGGCGGCGAAGCTGAGTGCGAGGCAGAGGATCGTGCGAAGCGTCTTGTGAGTCATTGTGAGTACACCTGAAACGAACCGTCGATGCGGCATGCAAAAAGGCTGCGGCTATTGGGTGCGAAGCGGAGCCCGGTCACCCAGTCGGGCTGTTGCGGGAATGTCTTCTTCTCGGTGAGGTCGGAGGCCTGGAAAAGCTTGATCGAACGATCTGCGCCGCCTGAAGCGATGGTGGAGCCATCGGGAGACCACGCAAGTTGGAGGATGGCGTCTTCGTGCGCGATGAGTGTATTGACGAGTTCGCCGCCTCGTTCCCCCATTAACCAGATGCGGATTGTCTTGTCGATGCCGGCGGCTGCCACGCGCTTGCCGCTTGGGTCAATAGCGACGGCGTTGATTCCGTCGGTTGCGTCGGAGAACGTGTAGAGGCGCTCACCCGATTCGGGGTTCCAGATCTTGACAGAACGGTCCGCTGCGCCGGATACGAGACGCTTGCCATCGGGAGTGAACGCCACCGCGTAGATCGCGTCGATGTGGTCCTTCAGCGCGCGTAACGGTTTGCCTTCGGCCATGTCCCAGAGATGGATCATCTTGTCGTAGCTCGAGGTCGCGAAGGTCCTGCCGTCAGGCGAGCACGCCACCGAATAGATGCAGTCCTTGTGGCCGGCCGCGACGGCTTTTTTCTCGCCTGTAGCAATGTCCCAGACAATGGCTTGGCCGCTCTTGCCGGGAAGTCCTCCGCCGGCGATGAGGTGCTTGCCATCCGCTGAGTAGGCTACGCTGCGCACGCATTCGGCGTGGCCTTCGAGGGTGGATTTTGTTTCGCCGGTTGTGGGGTCGATCAGTCGCACTTCCTGGAAACCACCAAGTGCGATTTGCGCGCCATCGGGGCGGACGGCCAACGAGTAGAGTGGCCGCTTGGATGCGGCGTGGAGTGCGGCGGCGGGGAGGAGCGCGAGGAGAGTACGGCGGGTGAGAGGATTTGCAGGGCTGAAGCCCTGCGCAAGCTGAAGCTTGCCCCACATTGGCTGATAGTGATCCAT
>JACQZR010000257.1 GCA_016213775.1 Acidobacteriota bacterium | reverse complement strand
TCACGCAGCATTCCAATCACCATACTCCGGCTGCACGTTGCGGTTTAGCTCACTGCACGTTCTCATCAATCAGGCGGCCTGAACAGCACTCAGGCCCGAGCCGCGCACCCCGCCTGACTGATGAGAACTTTATCAGTCACAACCGGAAGCAGAAAAGCATTTCCCAGCCAAGCCCAACATTATGAATAATATCCCGAACTCTCTGAACCTCTGAGTCGAGTACACCATTTGACATCGTGTTAAGCATGGAACTGGAGAGTGAGTGATGACATATAGCAAATATGGCAAATACGCGTCGAATCCGGTTCCGCCTACGACAACCCACGCGTCGCAGTTCAACCGGGCGCTCGTACGCCTCACTGATCTTCAGAGCAAACGCCGTAGCTCTACCCCATTGCCCGAAGTCACCAGCAATCTCGCCAACTCTACCTGGGAGGCGGATTCGCCGGCAGTTGTATTCCAGGACGAACCCAGTCCCATTTCCGAACAGCAAAACGAAAGCGAAATAGAAGCAGCATGACCCCGGCCCCGCGCGCTTTTCTTCCAGGCGCTCATCCGCACTTCGACCGCCGGCATCTTCGCTGGTTGCGGATGTGGCGTCAGCGAGGATAAGGATGGCAGTCGTGCCCACGGGCGGGGAGGTTGCGGCGGTTTGTAAAACTAATTTTCTTGCGGCTTCCGCCTCTTTGTCGCTAACGCCCCTTCGCCGTGGCAGTCTTAAGAGCGGATGGATGTTAGCGACGCGGCGCTGGTCGCGCAAACACAGGCCGGCGATGGGAACGCCTTTCGTGTGCTCGTGGAGCGGCACAGCCGCAAAATCTACCGGCTCGCCTTCCGCCTGACCGGCAACGAGGCGGACGCGGAGGACGTGGTGCAGGAGGCGTTTTTGAAGGCATACCGCAACCTTGGCAATTTCAACGGCCAGTCGCAGTTTTCGAGCTGGATTTACAGTATCGCCAGCAACCACGCGCTCGATCTGTTGAAGAGCCGCAAGCGGCGGCCGGTGCAGAGCCTGACGGAGGAGCAGGAATCGAGCGGACCGCAATTGACTAACCTGCTGGCCTCCGGGACGCCGGATCCGGAGCGGCTGGCGTCGGGCAACGAAATGCGGCAGGTGATCGTGGTCGCGCTGGATGAGATGACACCGCAGGAGCGGGTAGCGTTCACGCTGCGCCACTTTGAGGGGCGGTGCATGGAAGAGATCGGGGCGTCGCTGCAGTTGACCACCGGCGCCACCCGGAACGCTGTTTTCCGGGCTGTGCAGAAGGTGAGACGGGCATTACATCTTGTGGAGGGAGGACCGCCGTGGCGGACGAAAGCGGAATCAGGCACATAACTGAAGAGGAGATGATTTGCCACTACTACGGCGAGGAATCTCCGGGCGGGCTGCAGGCACATCTGGATGAGTGCCGCCAGTGCAGCGAGGAGTTTTCGACGCTGAAGCGCGCGATGGCGGCAGTGGACAGCTTTGCGGCGCCGAATCCTCCGCCCGATTTCGAAGAGCGCACCTGGCGTGCCATAGTGCAACGGGATGGTTCTCTGGCAGGAAGGGCGGCTTGGTGGCGGCGTCTGTTGTTTCCCAAGCGGCTGATGTGGGCCGGCGGATTGGCGGCGATGGTGATTGGCGCGTTTTTGGCTGGACGGCTTAGTATTACGCCTCGCGTGACCGAAACGGCCGCGGCCCCCGAAGCGGTGCGCGAGCGGCTGCTGGTTGCCGCGCTGAGCGACCATCTGGAGCAATCCGAGCGGCTGCTGCTCGAGATCGACAACAGTGAATTGAATGACGAGCGGCAGGTGGCGGAGAATCTGCTGGCGGCCAACCGGCTCTACCGCCAGACCGCGGCGCTGGAAGGAAAGTCATCGCTGGCGACGACGCTCGACGATTTAGAGCGCGTGCTGACGGATGTTGCGCATGCGCCCGATCGCCCGACGGCCGCCCAGGTCCGGCAACTGCAGGCCCGCATCGAAGACCAGCAGTTGCTCTTCAAAGTACAAATGCTCGGGCAGAGGCTCCGGCAACTCAACCAGCAACCCATCGAACGGAAAGGTTAGTCAGAACATGAAAGCACAATTTTGTTTTATCGGCGTTTCGTTGCTCAGCGCGAGTATTGCGATGGGGCAGCCGGGGAGTCCGGACAAGATGCGCACCGGCGAAGGCATGAAGAAGCTCTTCAGCTATGAGGACATGGAGCGGATGAAGCAGATTCCCGCTGATGTCGAGAGGGCGATGCAGCAGTTGAAGATGTTCGATTTCGCGCCCAAGATGGGCGATTGGAACATGAAGCCGGGTATGGACATGGCATTCAAGCCGGGGATGTTCGGCTCCGGCTATGCATTCGCCTTTCAGAAGGGCCGGGGGGAAGACCAGGGCGAGCGGCAATACGAGCGAGGCAAGCGGTCGCTCGACAACAAGCGTTGGGACGAGGCTGTGGGGCAGTTTGAAGAGGCGGCCGCGGCGAACAAATCCATTGCCGATGGAGCGATGTATTGGAAGGCCTATGCGCTGATGAAGCTCGGCCGCGGAAAGGAAGCCACGGCTGTGCTGGATGATCTGGCGAAGGGTTTTCCGCAGAGCCGCTGGTTGAACGACGCCAAGGCGATGCGCGTGGAGATCGCGCAGGCGGCGGGCCGGCCGGTGTCGCCGGAGAGCGCCACTGACGATGACTTGAAGCTGATGGCGATCAACGGGCTGATGCAAAGCGACGCCGAGCGGGCCATTCCGCTGCTGGAGAAGATTCTCACCAGCCAGTCGTCGCATAAGCTGCGGGAACGGGCGTTGTTTGTATTGAGCCAGAGCAGTTCGCCTAAAGGACGCGAGGTGTTGACACGCATTGCCAAGGGCGGCGCGAATCCGGATCTGCAGGTGCAGGCGATTCGCACGCTGGGTCTGCATGGGGGCAAGGAGAGCCGCCAGTTGCTTGCCGACATCTACGCTTCGTCCAGTGATCTGGCGGTGAAGAAGCAGATCCTCAACAGCTTTATGGTGAGCGGAGAACGCGAGCGCATGCTGGCCATCGCCAAGAGCGATCCCAATCCGGCGCTGCGCTCGTCGGCCATACACTACCTGGGCACGATGGGAGCGAACACGCAGCTTGCCGCAATGTACGGATCGGAATCGTCCACGGAACTCCGGGCGCAGATTATGCAGGCGATGTTTGTCGGCGGCAATTCAGAGAAGCTGATTGAGATTGCCAAGACCGAAAAAGACCCGGCGTTGCGGCTTCGCGCTATCAGCCACCTGGGCACAATGGGTTCGACGAAAACGGGCGCCGCGCTGGTGGAGCTTTACACGAGCAACTCCGATGCGGAGGTCCGCAAGAAGATTTTGACCGCCCTCTTCGTACAGGGCAATGCGAAGGGGATTGTCGAGGTGGCGCGGAAAGAAACGAATGCCGATTTGCGGCGGTCGGCGGTGCAGCACCTCTCCAATATGCGGAGCAAAGACGCCACCGATTTTCTGATGGAAATTCTGAACAAGTAGGAGGCCCTATGATCCGTTCCGTACTCATCAGCTTGATTGGCGTTGCGTTGTACGCGCAGCAGCCTCCGATCCAGAACGCGAAGCTGGAAACCATCGGCGTCACCTCCGGCCTGGACGCTGCTGTCCGGTCCGCGGCGGGCAAACAGAGCGGACCGGCGTGGATAGGCTACGCAGTCTCACGAGTGCCGGGGCGCGGCGAGAGCTGCTGCTGGAACAACGACAACCGCGGTTGCGGCCTGGAGGGAAACCGCAACCTGCAAATCACCGCGCAACGGCCCACGGTGGTGCAGTTGGAAGGGCCGACGCACATGACGATCCTGTACCGTGCCGAAGGCGGGGTGATCGGGAAGATCCGGGCGTTCACAGTGGATTGTCCGCTTGACGCGGGCGGCCTCCCGCTGTACTGGCTCAACGGCGTGAAGAACGCCGAGAGCGTCGCCATGCTCACGCGAATGGTGAATGAGGATGCGGCAAGCGACCGCCGCAAATCGTCGCGTGATGGAGCGCTGCACGCCATTGCCATGCATGCCGGACCGGAGGCCTTCGCCGCGGTGGACAATCTCGCGTCCAACTCGCAGTCCGTGGAAACGCGCAAGTCGGCGATATTCTGGCTGGCGCAAACGCGCGGCCGTGAGGGCTTCCAGACGGTAGACCGGCTGGTGCGGTCGGACCCATCGCCCAAAGTGCGCGAGCACGCGGTGTTCGCATTGACGCAGAGCTCCGAGCCTGGTGCGATCCCGAGCGTCCTTCGTGTGGCGAAGGAAGACAAGGATGCGCATGTGCGCGGACAGGCATTATTCTGGCTGGCGCAGCGGGCTTCCAAGCAGCAGGCATCCGCTGCCATCACGGATGCGTTGGAGAAGGACCCCAACACCGAAGTGAAGAAGAAGGCGGTGTTCGCACTCACGCAAATGCCGCAAGGGGAAGGCGTGCCCATGCTGATTCAAGTGGCGCGATCGAATCCGAATGCGGAAGTGCGGAAGCAGGCGATGTTCTGGCTGGGCCAATCGAAGGACGCGCGGGCGCTGCGCTTCTTTGAGGAAGTGTTGACGAAATAGCCTTTGGGCTGGCCTGTCTTGTGCTACGTTGCACGTACGGAAGTGCAACTGGCGTTTGGGAAGACCGGCGGAACGGGTCTTTCTCGGGCCAGTTGCCGACGGAAGTCGGGCCTTCATCGACACTGCCGTGGCGCTGCTCAAGTGAGCCTTACACTCCGCGCTTGGGCCCCCACAACAACACGTGCAGCCGCGGGCTGAAGCGGTATCCACGCTGCTTGCATTCCTCCACCAGCCAGGTGCTCCGTTCTGCAAGCACGCCAGCATGCTGGCCTTCCGGCATCAGTAAGACGCGGTCTGTGGCGGCGCCAAGGGCTTT
>JACQZR010000256.1 GCA_016213775.1 Acidobacteriota bacterium | reverse complement strand
TTTTCTGGGAGTGGAGTGCTCCAGCCTGGTAGAGCGGCGCATGGAGGCGTCGAGCACGCGCCAGCAGCGCGTTCCGACCAGTTCACCCAGATGGAGGGAAGCTACCTGCCGGAACGCGCTAATCTACTGTCTGAATCACAGCGCACCTATGAAGCGCTGAGTGCTGCCTGGGCTGAGCACTGGCAGGGCGTAGTTTGTGTTTGCAGACTGGCCGGCAGTCAGGCCGGCGTCATTGAAAGTCACTCCGGTCCCGAGGACGGGTTTACCATCGCCATTCCACCAGCCTTTGTTCGCGGGATCCTGCGAGGCTGGAGGGCTGAGGACAATTTACCGCAGTATCCGGGCGACTATGTGACGCTTTTCAGCGGCCATTGGCCCCTGGAACATCGCAGGTTCCACTTCATGGCAGGGCAGCGTCCCTGGTCAGAGGTGCTGCGTGAGCTACGTATCGTCACGTTCTCATGGCATAGGTGATGGTCGATGCCGGGTGAACCAGCCGGCACACGCCCGCCCAAAAAAACCTCTTCATGCTTCCCTGCGTTAATGCGGATGGTGTTGCCGCTTCTTCAGAGAGCTGAACAGCGGCTTCTGTTGGTGCGGGCGCATTCGATAGCCGTTTTTTCTCATCAGACTCTATGGGCCGCAAGATTGGAGAAGTGGTGGGCGCGACAGGACTCGAACCTGTGACCTCCTGCGTGTGAAGCAGGCGCTCTAACCAACTGAGCTACGCGCCCCCTTGGTGGGAACTTCCAGTTTAGAACATTGCATCCTCATGACGCCACATCGATGGGTCTCTCTACAACAATCATGCGAAAGCGAACTGGCTGTTTGCCCGCGCAGTAGTAGGCGTGTGGAACGTCGGTCTCCATGGACAATCCCTGCCCCGGACCGATTTCAAAGACTTCCCCGTCGATGACCGCTCCGAGGCGCCCCTTCATCGTATAGAGGATCTCCTTTGTGCCGGGAGAATGGGCCTTGGCTTGATAGCGTTCCGCCGGAAGTATCAGCCATTCCCACAGTTCGAACATGAGAGGTCCTCGTGTCCCGAACAGCAGGCGCGCTGTCCCGCCCGTCTTGCCACGCCACAGAACCTCTCCTCCACCGAGCCGAAAAACCTCGGCCTTTCGTGGTGTTGATGCCGCGAGAAGGTCAGAGACGGAAACGCCCAGAGCTGCCGCCGTTTGGCAAAGCAAGCTGATGCTGGGATTGCCTGCCGCCTTTTCCAGCCCGGCCAGACTACCCTTGCTCACACGCGCACGAGCGGCAAGCTGATCCAAAGAGAGCCCCTGGCGTTTTCTAAGCGCTGCCACGTGCCGTGCTATGGCGGCGATCGTTTGTTGGGAAACCGAGTCGTTCAGTATATTGACCGAGTCGTTCATTATGCTACACTAGCACAATGACTGCTGCATTTCAGCCCCGAATTGCGGAGGAGATTTGGCGACGGCACCCGGACTACCGTGCGCTCAGCGTCACGGCACGAGGGTTCTCCGTTCAGGGCGAAGCACGTCTTGATCCGGACACTCTCTCGCCACCGAACTGGATGGATGCTCACCTGGAAGCCTGGCGGGCTGCGTTTCGCGGATTTGGCGCGAATCCGAAGAAGACCCCTTCTTCCGTAGACTCGCTCTGGAAGCGCCTGCAAAGGGACGGCAGTCTGCCAAGGATTGATCCTGTCGTCGATCTGTACAACGCGCTGAGCGTCCGCTTCGGGGCGCCGTTCGGCGGAGAGGATGCCGACTGTTACGCCGGTTCGCCTCGTCTCGGATTGGCAACCGGTTCCGAAAGTTTCGATACCACGCGCAATGGAACACCGGTGGTAGAGAACCCTGAGAGCGGTGAAATCGTCTGGTACGACGACAATGGCATCACCTGCCGAAGGTGGAATTGGCGGCAATGCCGGCGAACGGCTTTGTCGCCAGCGAGCCGGAACCTCTGGTTTGTCATCGACAGACTGTCGCCAATGCCCGTTGATGAGTTGTTGCACGCGGGCGAGTCGTTGGCAAGAGGACTGCACGAGATCTGTCCCGATGTTGAAACCAGTGTCTCGTTGTTGGAGCCGGACGAGTGAACGATCCCTTGGCTTGTACTACAGCGCAAGGATCCGATCGAGCGCCTTCGAGACTTCCATCAGGTAGCCGGGGGCGTTGGGTTTGTGGCCCATCTCGGGGCTGAGAAAGCCGCGGTAGTTCACCTTCCTGAGCGCGGCCATCACTTCCTTGAAATCGACATCGCCTTCCAGCAGATCGACGAAGCGGCCTTGCTCGGCGCGCACGGAAAGTTTGTAGTCTTTGACGTGGATGCGTTTGATGCGCGGGCCAAGCGTGAGGATCCAATCCTGCGGGTAACCGAATTGCATCACGTTCCCCATGTCGAAGTGGGCTTGCAGCCACGGAGATTGGAACTGGTCCACGAAGGCGCGCATTTCAATGGGACTGACGAGGAACTTGTTCCACACGTTTTCTGGCGTAAGGCAGACCTTGGCTTGCCCGGCGTGCGCGAGGACCTTGCGTAGTTCGGCGGTAATGCGGTCCCATGTGTCCTGGTAGCCATAGAGGAATTTGGCTCCGTCGCCAAGGCGGCCGGGGACGATGAGAATGGCGCCGGCGCTGATGGTCTGTGCGATGTCGATGGCCTGATGGAGTACTTCGACTCCTTTGGCGCGGACGGCGGGGTCGTGATGGTTGAGCCAGTTGCGCTCGAGCGCGGGCGAGACCCAGAGGCTGACGATGGCAATGCCGTGCCGGCGCGCGGCGTCGGCGGCCCGCCGAGCCTCGTCCTTCGTTGCGTTGATGTCGATGCCGCGGCCCATGCGGATTTCGAGGCCCGAGAATCCGGCGGCGCGCGTCTGGCGGAATTGTTCTTCGAGCGGGAGGTCAGCGGGGAAGATGACGTTGCAGATGGACTTGACGAATTGCGGGTTGGGCGCGGGCATGGCGGCCGCGGCGGTGGATGTGAGGAAGGAACGTCGTTGCATGGTTAGCGGTCCTGTTTGCGGATTTGAGAGTTAACGATCTTGATATCCTTTACTCCGTTGTATTGTTCAGGGATCTCCATGAGGAAGACGGAGAATTCGTTCTTCAGCGTTTGCCGCGCGCCGATCCATGAGTAGGCCGGCGTGTCGAAGAGCGAGCCGCGTTTGATGGCTCCGCGCAGTCCTTCGGCGAAGGGCGAGTTACCGAATTCGATGCCACGCGCGATCACCTGGTTGTTCCAGGGAAGGATCGTGTTGCTCTTGTTCTCCTGCCAGTCGGCGATCCATGGATTCTCTTTGGTGGGGAAGAGATAGCCGATCAGGACACGGTAGCCGGAGTGGTACATCGCGAAGAATTGCTCGTTCCGTGCTGGGTCGGCGAGCAGGGCGGTGTAGCTGCCGGCGTTGGGTTTGGTCTGCATGGCGCGCAGGTTGACTGGTGCGCCGTTGTGGCCGGTGCCGTTGGGCCACTGTACCTGGGACGCGCTTGCGAGCGAGCCTTTGCCATCGGCGCGCGTTGCGGTGAGGCCGCGGGTGGCGGAGGTGTCCAAGTAGGTCTTGCCGGGCTCGACGAATGGCGGGCCGAACGTGGCGTGCTGCATCCACTGGAAGGGACGGTCGTAGCTGGCGAAGTTGGTGACGGCTTCTTCAATGCGGGCGTAGTTCGCGCCCTTGTGGAGGGTGATGATACGTTCCACGCGGTATTGGGTTTTGGGAAGGTCCGCTCCGTAGCGGAACGTAATGGCGCTGCCGGTGCGGGTTAAAGCGATCTGCTTCCATTCGACGATGGGCGCTTCGCCGTGATTGCCGAGCCCGGCCTGCTTCTCATCATCAGAAGAAGGCGGTCCGTAGAAAGGGAAACAGAGGAGGTGGCCCATATATCCCGAGGAGAGCCAGCGGTGGGAATCGTTGCCGTAGATGGCGTCGTGCTTAACGGGATCGTACGTGTGCGGATCGATGGTGGGGTAGTGCGGGACGCGCATCGGATTGATGCTGCGCTTCGGATCAGTGGAGATGAGGCGAACCTCGGCGAGGTGGCCGCCGCCGCGAAGTACGGCGATGCGGATGATGCTGTTGGAGAGGACCCACGCCGCGCGGTTGTGGATGAGTTCTTCCGTCAGGTTTTGGGCAGCGAGGGGCAGTGCGAGCAGGGCAAGTAACGCGAGCATGGGAACCATTTAATAGCGAACGCGTTCGAGAAACAAGCCGGCCGCGGGGGCGGTCCATTCGGAAACCTTGAGGCGCGGGTCGCATTCGGCATTGAGAAGCTGGTCGAAGTCAACCATGGTGATCTCACCTTTGCCAAGCCGCACGAGCACGCCGACGATGCGCCGGACCATGCGCCAGAGAAAGTGCGAGGCTTCAATGCGGATGAGAATGAGATCGTGGTGTTGTTCGAGTTCGCACAGTTCGACGACGACGATCGGGGAGTCGTCAGGCTTGGACGGATCGAGCGCGCGGAAGCAGGTGAAATCGTGACGGCCTGCGATTTTGGTGGCGGCTTCGGCCATGACCCTGGTGTCGAGCGGCTCTTTGATCCACCAGACGTGGCGCTTGGAAAACGCATTCTTCCGCTGCGAGATCTGATAAACGTAGCTGCGCGCGGAGGCGTCGTGGCGGGCGTGGAAACGAGGGCCGGCCGCTTCAATGGACAGGATGGCGATGTCGGCAGGGAGGTCGTTGTTCCACTGACGGAGGAGTTGTTCGGGATGAATGGTCCGCTTCATCTTGACGCGCATGTGCGCCACTTGGGCAAGGGCATGGACGCCGGCGTCGGTGCGTCCCGCGCCCTGAAAATCGACCGGTGCGCTGAGGATCTCCTCCACGGTGTCTTTCAGCACGCCGACGATGGTGCGCGCGTTGTTTTGTTCCTGCCAGCCGCTGTAGTTGGTGCCGTCGTATTCGAGGGTGATCTTCCAGGTGCTCAAACTTCTATTGTCACCGAGATCCTGGGGCGAGCGGAGAAGATCGCCGGCCACAGATGAACCGATGAGAATGGACTCGCCGAGGCGGGAGTGAAGTCCCGCGTGTCTGGCCTGGAAAGGCCAGCCGCGGCCAGGATTGGCCGCCCCAGTGTGCCCAGCATGGGCAGAATCTTGTTGGATGAAAGGAGCCAACCGGAGCCGATGACAGGCAACCGTAGCGAAACGCAAGGCGTAGCCGCGAG
>JACQZR010000253.1 GCA_016213775.1 Acidobacteriota bacterium | reverse complement strand
TTCGCTTCGCTCAGATCGAGCCGCGCTTGATGCCGCGCAAAAAGCGCGCGGTAAGGTGTTTTTCAAAACAAGAGAGAAGCAACAACACTCGAAATGGAATGTTCTACTGCTTCTGTTCAACAATGAAGAGGTAAGAATCTAGACCGATCCCTCGCCGCTGCGGCCCGGTTTGACTGATGCAAACCGGGCTGCGGCCGCTTGTTTGGATCTACGCTTGTGCCGTGACACCCGAGGCAGCCAACTGGCGCAGCACGTACGGCAGGATGCCGCCGTTGCGAAAGTATTCGGCTTCCATCGGGGTGTCGATGCGGATGATCACCGTGAACTTCTTCTCACTGCCATCGGCGGCGATGGCGCGTACGTTGGCTCGTTTGGTTTTGGCGATGCCCTCCGCCACTCCTTCGATGAAGTACTCTTCACTGCCGTCGAGTCCGAGGGATTCCCTGGTATCGCCGGGCGAGAACTGCATCGGCAGAACGCCCATACCGACGAGGTTGGATCGGTGGATACGCTCGTAGCTTTCGGCGATAGCAGCCTTGACGCCGAGGAGTTGAACGCCCTTGGCGGCCCAGTCGCGGGACGATCCGGAGCCGTATTCCTTGCCGGCAAGGATGAGCAGTCCGACGCCTTCCTGTTTGTACTTCACGGAGGCGTCGTAGATGGACATCAGTTCGCCGGAAGGCTGATGTTTGGTCCAGCCGCCTTCCACGCCCCCGGCGAGCTGGTTCCTGAGGCGGATGTTGGCGAGGGTTCCTCGGACCATCACTTCATGATTGCCGCGCCGCGCACCGTACTGGTTGTAATCCTGCGGAGCCACGGCGTTCGCGTTGAGATACTTCGCCGCGGCGCTGTCCTTGGCGATGTTGCCGGCGGGCGAGATGTGGTCCGTGGTGATACTGTCGCCGAGAACCGCGAGGGCGCGCAGGGCCTTCAGATCGCCCACGGATGTCGCTGGGTCCACCATTTCGTCGAAGTACGGAGGACGGCGGATATAAGTGGATTGATCGTCCCAGGCAAAGAGGTCACCAGTTGCGGTCTTGATGCCGCGCCATTGCGCGTCGCCTTCAAACACCACCGAGTATTCCTTCTCGAACATGTCATTGCGGACACTCGCAGTCACGGCCTGTTGCACCTCGGCGTTCGTCGGCCAGATGTCGCGAAGGTAGACGGGCTGGCCGTCCTTGCTGGCGCCGATGGGTTCGTGTTGCAGGTCGATATCGACGCGGCCCGCGATCGCATAGGCCACCACAAGCGGCGGAGAAGCGAGGTAATTCGCTTTCACCAGCGGATTCACGCGGCCTTCAAAATTGCGGTTGCCGGAGAGCACCGCGGCCACGGTGAGCTTGCCTTCGGTGACGGACTTGGCTACTGCATCGGGCAGCGGGCCGCTATTGCCGATGCAGGTGGTGCAGCCGTAGCCCACAAGGTGGAAGCCGAGTGATTCGAGCGCTGGAACGACCCCGGCCGCGGCGAAGTAATCCATGACGACCTTGGAGCCCGGGGCGAGCGAAGTCTTGACCCACGGTTTTGCCGTGAGCCCTTTCTCAGCCGCCTTCTTCGCCAGCAGCCCGGCGGCGATCATCACGGAAGGATTGGAAGTGTTGGTGCACGAAGTGATTGCCGCGATCACCACCGCGCCGTCCTGCAGCGAGCCGTCCTGGAACGGCGCGGACTTGGGTTCCGTGCCGAAGGCGGTCTGGAAGTTGGCGCGGACGTCGGGCAGATTGATACGATCCTGCGGGCGCTTGGGACCGGCCAGCGACGGCACGACGGTGGACAAGTCGAGTTCGATGGTGTCGTTGTAAACGGGCTCGGGCGCGTCCGCGGTGAAGAACAGGCCTTGCGTTTTGCAGTAGGCTTCGACGAGTTCGATGAGATCGACGGGGCGGTTGGAGAGCTTCAGGTACTCGATGGTCTGTTCATCAACCGGGAAGAAGCCAATGGTCGCACCGTATTCAGGCGCCATGTTGGCGATGGTGGCGCGATCGGCGAGGCTGAGTTCCTTCACACCGGATCCGAAGAATTCGACGAACTTGCCCACCACGCCTTTCTTCCGCAGCATCTCCGTCACAGTGAGCACGACGTCGGTTGCGGTGACGCCTTCCGGCAAGCTGCCCTTCAAGCGGAAGCCGACAACAGCAGGCAGCAGCATAGTGATCGGCTGGCCGAGCATGCAGGCCTCGGCTTCAATACCGCCGACGCCCCAACCTACTACGCCGAGCCCGTTGATCATCGTGGTGTGCGAATCGGTGCCGAGCAGCGTATCGGGGTAGGCGAGCGTTTCGCCCTCACCTTCCAGGCGGAACACAACGGAGGCGAGGTATTCGAGGTTCACCTGGTGGACGATGCCCGTGCCCGGAGGCACGGCGCGGAAGTTGCGGAAGGCAGTCTGCGCCCAGCGCAGCAGTTCGTAGCGCTCATGATTGCGCTGGTATTCGAGCAGAACGTTGAGGTCGAAGGAGTCTTTGGCGCCGAAGTTGTCCACCTGCACCGAGTGATCAATGACGAGGTCGGCGGGGATGAGCGGGTTGGCGAGTTGGGGATCGGCTCCCATCTTCTTCAGTGCGTCGCGCATGGCCGCGAGATCGACCACAGCAGGCACGCCTGTGAAGTCCTGCATCAGGATTCGAGCAGGGCGGAAGTTGATGTCACGCGGGGATTGGGCGGTGTCCCACTTGGCAATGTACTCAATATCGGAGCGCTTCACGGTGCGGTCGTCTTCACTGCGCAGCAGGTTTTCCAGCATGATCCGGATGGAGTACGGCAGGCGGGATAGAGTACCGGCGCCGGCCTTCTCAATTGCATCGAGGCGAAAAATCTTGTAGGATCGCCCACCCACGGTCAGCGTGGAGGCGGCATTAAAGCTATTGATTTTGCTCATGAGTGTGATTGAGGGGTGAAACCTTCATTGTACAATCGCGTGCATGATACGTGCGGTTCTGCTCTCGTTCCTAACGTGCTCGCTGGACGCCGATTCGCTGCTGATTCGCAATGCGACGGTGTGCGATGGGAGCGGGAAACCGTGCGTGCGGGGCGATGTACGGGTGCGTGGCGATACGGTGACGGCGGTGGGCACGCTGCCGCCGGAGAAGGGAGATGCGGTGGTGGATGCCGGTGGGATGGTGCTGGCGCCGGGCTTTATCGACATTCACAACCATTCCGCTGAGGGCTTGAAGCGCGATCCGCTCGCCGTGTCGCAGATCGCGCAAGGCATTACCACGATTGCGCTCGGCGCCGACGGATCTTCCGCGCCGCGGCAGACGCACCCGCTCGCTCTCAACACGGCGCAGTTCGCGGGGCATACAACGATTCGCGCAAAGGTGATGGGAGCGCGGCTCGATCGTCACTCCACCGCTCGCGAATTGGAGAAGATGGTGGCGCTGCTCGACGAAGCTATGAAGGACGGCGCGGTTGGCTTGTCCACAGGGCTGGAATACGACGGCGCGCTGCACAGTTCCATCGAAGAGGTGATCGCGCTGGCGCGAGTGGCGGCGCGGCATGGCGGCATCTACATGTCGCATATTCGCGATGAGGGGAACCTGTTTTTCGCGGCGCTGGATGAGGCGATTCGCATTGGGCGCGAGGCGCGCATTCCAGTGCAGATTTCGCATCTCAAACTCGGCACGAAGGTTGTCTGGGGTAAGACCGCGGAGACCATCGCCCGCATCGACAAGGCGCGCCGCGAAGGCGTCGATGTGACGGCTGATGTGTATCCCTACGATGCATGGCAATCGACCATTGCCGTGCTAGTGCCCTCGCGGCGGCATTTCGACGCTGAGGAGGTTCGCCGCGGTCTGGCCGATGTGGGCGGGGCCGCGCGAGTGCGGATCACATCCTGCAAGGCGCATCGGGAATACGAAGGCCACACGCTGGCGGACGTGGCGGTGGCGGAGAAGCGCGATCCAGTGGCGGTGTATCAGCAGATCATTCGCGATGGCGGAGCGAGCATCGTGTGCCGGTCGATGGAGGAGACCGACGTGGAACGGTTTCTCGCGGCCCCGTGGGCGATGGTGGCCTCCGATGGCGGCGTCGCCAATCGTCACCCGCGCGGGGCCGGAACGTTTCCACGCGTGCTCGGCCGCTACAGCCGAGATCGCCGGTTATTCCCGTTGGAGGTGGCGATTCACAAGATGACCGCGATGCCCGCAGACCGGATCGGCCTCAGTGATCGGGGACGCATCGCAGTTGGCAGGAAAGCGGATCTGGTCCTGTTCGATCCGGCCACGGTGATTGACAATGCGACCTTCGCCGAACCGGGTTTGCTTCCCACTGGCATCCTGAGGGTGTGGGTAAACGGTGTCGCAGTTTGGGAGAACGGCCAGTCAACCGGCGCGCGGCCGGGCGTTGGTTTAAACAAACACTGATGTACACCCCGGCAGTCGTCAGCCACCACGTGCCAGTGGCGCGGCGAACTCACGTGATTCCTGGCTGAACGCCTCGCCACTTGCGCGCCTGCACCACACAATCGGATCCAGCGTGGTCGAAATCAGCGCCGCGTTGAAACACGTCTCCTTGCGATTCATACGACGTTCATGAGTTGGTTTCGCATACGTAAACTCCGCCCGCTTACCCCGCGATTAACCCCGGATTACTGCCTTCCACCTCTCAATCGGAGCGATGCTGATGATCGAGCCGTGGCAACGAACTCGGCAAACAGGAGGAGGTTCAACATGTCTATTCAACAAGCGGTCTTCGCGGTGATGCAGGCGCAAAGCGAATTCCAGCAGAAACACGATCAACTGAGGATAGCCAGCCGCACTGTTGGTGCGGCTTACTGTCTCGCATTCAATTCATACAAGGATAAGCTTGCGGACGGCGAGGCCGAATATCGGCAGCGGGATGAAGCGATCAGCATGATGCTGCAGATGCTGTGTGGAGGAGCGCTGTCATGGCTCGGAGGGCTTCTCGCCACCAGAGTCGGATCTATCTCCACCACCTACAGGCTGAGGGAGCGCGGGCAAAGCGCTGCGGCAGGCATGGCGCGTGATGCCGGGGCCGTGCCGAACCAGCTTCAGACAGAACGAACGCGCGCACTGGCTCAGAATCGTCCCATAGTCAACAGCGGCTTCCAAAGGTTCGGTGGCAACGCATCGGCGCTGCCTGGTGGCACAACAGGGGCAGACGCGGCGCACGACCTGCTTCAGGAATACGGCGACGATCTGAAGGGCCTTGTGGAAACGAAGGTGAACAGCTTCCTGGAAGTAAGGCAGGAAAACCGCGGACAGGGCAATGCACTGCGCCCACAGGATCCAGAGGTCTTCAAAACGGAGATCATGAATCGCTGCGATCAGCGATGCATCAACATCCGTTCGGCGTTCATTGGCATGCTGGCGGCTTTTCAGAGCGCGCCCGATTCCACTTATTTCGAAACCGTGGCGTTTCGTGACCGGCTCGCCCGGTGGGCGCGTTCCTTTGCGGAGATACGAACAGACGTACCAGCCATGGACCGCATGTCACGCAGCTTCGAGATTTCGCTGTGGGTGAATTTCATTCGCCTCAGCGGCGTGCGGAAACCAGCGCGCACAATCCTCCGGCGGTGGGACTCGCTGGGGATACTGGATGCGGCGGGAGTGACTCTAAGCTCCGCTGATTACAGGGATGTGGAGAATACGATTTTGATCCCGGCAGGGTTGGACGGGACGATGCACCAACGGCCGCTCCCGGACCGGCTGCTGGACTGGGCGCGCAACTATTTCCCGCCACCATTCCTTCCGACCATGCCGCACCCGCGGGAGCGGCACGCGTCGTGACTACTTTGTGAACTCCAGGTTCACGATGACGTCGGCTGGCGGCGCCTATGCGATCTGTCAACACACAGACTCGCCGGTGTCGACGGCGGTGGAGTCGAGGAGGACTTCCGGGGCTCGCGCTACAAACGCGCCAGTTGTAGCGCCCTCGGAAAGAGAATATCGTTCTCGAGATGTATGTGCTCGCTGAGGTCAGCCTCCAGTTGCTGCAATGCCGCGTAGAGTGCACGGTAGGTGACGCAGGCGTAGTCGGGAACCATGAAGCCACAGGTGATCTCGCGTATCGCGGCCAAGGCAGCGTTGGCGGAGTCGTGCTCTGATTCCATCATGCCGATGGGATTGGCGAAGCTTCCAAAGGGAGGCCGGGGAAGAGGCAATCCCGATAGGGCCGCAGTCTCGGCCGCAACGATGGCGGGGAACAGAATCATCTCCTCCTTGCGCAGGTGCAATTCCAGTTCCGCGCGCAAGGCGGCGTACACTTCCGGCAACCCCTGAAGCGTGGGGCCGTGGCGCTGGTTGTACACACGGTAAACCTTCTCCAGGCGCGGCGTGATGAGCGGAAGTTCGCGCTTCAGGTATTCATGATGCGTGCGGACGATGTGATCGACAAGGCTGCAAAGGCTCGACTGATGCCAATCCTCCGGCGTCGGTGCAGTCGCGTCCAACGCGCTCCGCAGTGCGGTTTCGACATCGCCCAGCGGGATCCCCTTGTCCTCGCATACGTCGGCCAAAGGGCGCTTGCCGCCGCAGCAATAGTCGATTCCGAATTGTCCAAAGACGCGCACCGCCTGAAGGGATTGCGACGCGATTTCTTTCACAGTGGGCTGAGTCATGGGATGAATCCTCAACCCAAGTGTGCTCGTAAACTGGAAACCGCGTCTGTGACGAGAATCACGTTCACCACAACGTGCGCCGCAGAGGAACCTGCCGCTCTAACTCTCGCCCACTCTCATCGCGGCGCACCACTCGCAGTTCCGCCACTGGCGCGGCCACGTAGTTGACGCGGGGCAATCGCACCACCGCCTGAACCGGACCGGCGGGCCCCGGCAATCGCAACTGGGCAAATTCGCGGCAATCCACAGAGGTTGATTTGCGCAGGGAGACCGGCTCACCCGCAAGCGGCGAGAACCACATCTCCACACGCAATGGAGGCGATCCGTCACAGAACCGGTTGTGCCGCAGTTGCAGGAGTGCGTACTCTCCTGCAATGAGCTGCAGGTTCTCTGAACGCAGGGCAACACCGGCCCAGCCGCGGAAGGCAAGTATGCCAACCGCGCACACTGCCGCGCCCGACACCATCAGCACGGCGACGTGCTTTCCGGTCATTGCAGGGGCCTTGCTTCGTAGGCGCCACGGTCGATGGCGGCGCCTCGCGGACGCGGCGCACCATCGAGATCTTCCCGCGGCGCCGGACCGTCCGTCGAGCCGGTGTCTATCGCCGGGCTCCCGGCACGCAGCCGCCCGTCGAACCACTCCAGGGCGGGCACGCGAAAGAGCGGCTCTGCGCAGATGTTCTTTCCGCGCTCGCAAGGCGCGTCCTTCACGTTGTAGATCAGATTGGAGTCGAACACCACGGTGTTATCGGGGTCCCACACGAGTGCAGCCTCGTCCCCGGCGCGGATATCCCCGTAGCCGGCGAAGATGTTGTTCATCAGCAGGACGCGCTCAGTCCCCGCGCATGGCTGCGCGTCGGGGACGCCACGGATGCGGCACTCCGCCGACATGAGGCCATCGCCATGCCCAACGAGCGTCGAATTCACCAGATTCACGTTGTCGCCGCGAGCAATACTGAGCAGCAACGCCGCACCCAGCGCCCGGCAGTGATCAGGGCCCTTCCAATCGCCCATCAAGGGGGCGAACGGTTTGCCAAGAAAGAAGGCGCATTCGCCGATGAGCAGGCTGTTGGCTACCGTGGCGGAACCGGATATTTTGATCTGATTGCCTGCATTCCCACGCGCGATCGTGCGTTGGATTTCCACCGAAGGCCGCTCGCCGTTCACCGTGTCGAGGTACAACAGGTCCAGGCCGTCGGACGTGTTGTGGGAAAACTCGCAATCTTCAAAGATCCACTGGCCGGTTGTCCGCGCGGTGGCGAAGCCGTCACCGTAACCGCCAGCCAGTTGCGCCCAGCAATTCTGATACTGCCCGGCGGGGTAACTTTCGCCACAGCCATTCCACTCCACTTTCACACGGCGAAAAGCCATTATGCCGGAGTTGGACGAATTCTGCTCCGGGTCGAGGTCGCCGTCCCATCCCACGCGTGCATTGGCTGCAATGCGAACATCTTCCACGATCCAGTCGCGAAGGCGGCCCGCCTGGATTCCGGTATGCGCCAGGCCGTGGATGTTCAAATCGCGCAGAGTGACGTTGGCGGAATCGATGGCGTAGATGCCGGTGAATCCGAATGGGCCGAACGGGTACTGCGCGGGACATCGCGCCGAGGCGTCCGGGTGAGAACGGATGCATTCGGAATGATCGGTGATTTCGAAACAAGCCACCACCGCGTTTGAGGTCCGCGCCAGGCTGATGATGGGACGCGCACCCTCGTTCCCCCAGAGCTCGGGAGCGGCGTTGCACCCCTTGTCCCAACCAGCGCCCGCTAGCCGGGTGGGACGTTCCGGCGACGGACCGGACGGCAGCGGTGGCAATCCGCACTCGTACGGCCGTTCCTGGTTGCACCAGCCCGTGTTCGGAGCGCCGTAGCCGATCATGTAGGAGCCCTTCGCCACAAGCAGAGTATCACCGCCTTGCAGCTTCCAGCCGCCGCGGGTGTTCAACGCCCAGTAGGGATGCTCCCAGGCGCAACTGCGCTGGCTTCCACTGCCGGGATAGGGACTGTCAGCAAGGCCCGTGCATTGGTCCGAAGTCCCGCCTCCGGTCCGTACATAGTAGGTTTCCGCAAGCAGTGGCAGCGCCAGAAGCGGCAGTGCCGCCGGGACGATCCGTTTGGTCATGCCCTAATGGTGGGCCCATCGCCCGTGCGGATGCTAGTAAAGGGCCGCGATTTACCGTTAATCTCCTCGAAGAATCAAGGACTTGCCGCCACCCAGACGTTCGAGACAATCTCCGACAACGTGACCATCAGACGGCCGTTTCCAACGGCCAGCCATCCTCCATTGTCCGGATGGTGACGCGCCGCATGGAAATGCCGCACCGCAACAGGCTCCCCAAGCGGGCGGCCGTTCCGTATGGCCTGCGTCCAAATGCATCTCGAGTCGTCGCGAGTTGAAAAGTAGTAGATTCGATCTCCGCCGGGACTCCAGTGGATGGAGGCGAACCACATCTCCTCAAAGAGAACGGTCCAACTCGACCGGGGGGCGATTCTCGTTCCGCTGAAAGGGGCGAGCGCCGCCTGTACCCTTGTTTTCCCTTCTTGCAGGAAGGTTAGGGCCAGCCATTCGCCATCCGGTGAAAGGGCGGCTTCCATCACCGAGATCACGGGGTCTTGCACAACCGGCCCCTTGGCGCCGGTGACCGTGTTGAACCAGTGCAGTTCTTTTCTCGCGCCCGCTGGAGTGTATAGCAGCAGGCTGCCATCGCGCGAAAGCGATTTCGGCTCGCCGCAATCGTCGCACAGCCGCTTTTCTCCGCTCTTCCAATCGAGCATGGAAATGCCGGACCGGCCGCCGTTTTGGACGCGGTAGGCAATGTGCTCGCCGTTGGCGGAGAGCACGGGCCGTTCTTCCGGACGCGAATCGGATGTGAGTGCTCTTTCTTCTCCATTCACCAGATTCTTAAACCATAAGTCGAGGTTTCCGGACACCCCCGAGCCGTACACCAGGCGGGTTCCGTCCGGTGTGATGGCGGGCCGTGTCCCGTCAAAACCGCCCTTCAACGAAACGTCTCTGGTGATCTGCTGCATCACCCCGTTGGCCAGCCCAGTCGAGGGATCGATCGGTTGTTCCCAGATGTGGACGTTATCGGTGCGAGTGGCAAACAGCAACCGCGGCTTCTCACCCGGTGTTGTCAGCGCGCGCGCGAAGCCAACCCCAGGGCCAGGCAGAATCTGACGGGGATTCCCGCTGGACTTCCAGTTGGATATGGGAATCCTCCAGATACTTCCATTGAGATGCGTGGCGATGCCGCCCTCCACCCAGTCGCTTGGGAACGTTGTCTCCCCCATCCCGCCGGCGCCTGAGCGCGCGATCGTACCGGCAACCCCCATCTTGTGCGCCAACGGTACCTCACCGGTCCCAAACGGCGCAACGAACCAATCGAACTGCCCATCACTTCCATGGGCGAGGAAGACGATATGCTTGCCATCGCGAGCCCAAAGAGGACCCGCGGTGCCGCTTACTCCGCGCGCCAGAAGACGTGGCTCCCCGCCAGAGGGCGCGACGGCATACAATCCCCCAGCCGATGAGTAGGCGATCCAATTGCCGTCAGGAGAGAATCGCGGAGAATACCCGCCGGGCCCGACACGACGCTCTTCACCGCCGAGTAACGGCACGACGTAAATACCACCACCATCGCGAAAGGAACGGAACGCGACGCGCGTCCCGTCGGGGGAAATATCGGGAGTTGTATCGGCGCCTTCGTGATGAGTGAGGCGTGCCGCGGGACCACCTTTGAACGGTTGCACCCAGATGTCCGAACCGCCGTTCCTGGCACGGTCCGATTCGTACGCGAGCCATCTGCCATCCGCGGAAACGGCCGGGTGCGAGCTCCCATTATCGAACGTGATCTGCGTGAGCGAGAGGTTGTTGACAGGCGCAGTGAAGGAACGAATCAACAGGAACCCGGCAGCACCCACAACGGCAACCGCGACCGTGATAAGCGTCCAGGACAGCCGCGGTCTCACGACCGGAGCTTGATGAGCAGGCACGGCTGCTTCCACCATGTGCTCCACCGGCTCCGCGGCGGGGGCTTCGGCCGCCGGACGACGCCACAGGACAACCGGAGCGTAGCCGCCCTTGGGCAAATCGAACCCGATTGGATCATTCGACCCGGGTCCGTCGTAATACTCCCTCAGACGGTCCCGGAGTTTGCGAGCCTGTACGCGCACTATGGGGTCCACCCGCGGATCGAAATCGGCGCCACGCTGCAGTACGTCGGCGCCAATCATGTACTCTTTCAACGCTTCGGAACGCCCCTCGCACCATTCGTTGATGACGAAGGCGAGAAACCGGCTCAGACTGGGTGCAGCTTGGAACATCGGGCTGGACAGCATGCGCGCAAGCTGCTGCTGAACCGCGGCATTCGATGGACCTTCCCCCGGCACGCCAGTTCTCCTTGCGATTACCCATCATACATAGATTTCAACAGCTTCCGGGAGCCGCCGGTGCCGCTACACACACAGTAAGCGGAGCCTGTTTACCTCGGATTCACTGCCGTTTACTGCCATTCGCACCCGAGTTGAGGCGATTCTGGGAGCGAAAGGAAGTGCCGAATGATCGTATACGTACTGGATCGGAGGTTCATGGCGGACGCAGGCGGCCCACCACCGCATACCGTGGCTCGGGGAGCCAATGACGTTTCCGCCTGGGTTCACTCGGAAGATCGCGCCGTCGTCTTTATGAGAGACGAGGATCTGTTGTCATCGATGGTGCGAAACATTGAAAACGCAATCATCGCCCGCCGTCAAGGCCACCGCTCCCTCTGGAAGCTGGTGCTCTGTGGTCATGGCAACGCAGGCTTCATTCACATGGGGAGCGAGCGCCTGCGGGAAAGCAACGTGCAGTCGTTCTCCCCACTTGCCCCGTACATGACTCCGGGCGGTCAAGGCATTGAGTTGCACTCTTGCTTCGCCGCCAGTTCCGCCGCGCCGGCGAGCCTTGGTCCACACCGCATACGGCCGGTTACCAATGCCAGGGGCGAGGTGTTGAACTATACCCGCGGCGTCGACGCGGGATTGAGTGAGGGAGCCGGGGTCCGGTTTCTGCAAGCTCTCGCGCGGACGGTGCAAGCCCAGGTGATTGCCGGCGTCGACTCGCAGTTGTTCGACCCGGGCTACCGGATGGAGGGCCGGAGGGTCGTCGTCCAGCCCAGCGGTAGATTCACCGTGTCGCCGGCACCGCGGCCGTGATTGACCATTCAGGAGAATTCCCATGTCTGAACCCAACAACTGGCTGAAAGCACGCATACTCGCAATTCTTCGCGGACCCCACGTCGCCCGGATCGAGTTCTGGCTGGAAGGGCTTCACATCTCCGGCGCCGGGCTACGCCAGGTCGCCGCTGCGATCGAGCAGGGACGCATCGGAGTGGCGTTTACCTGCCCGCAACAGATACGCGCCGAAGACGCCGGCGCCTACGACAGGCGTACTGACGATTTGTTGATACGCGACGGTCCCGAGATGGACTACTCCATCGTCCACGAATCTGTTCACGCGATGGTTGACCTTCAGTCCGCCAAGAATACCTTGGAGTTGTCCGACGAAGCCGCGGCTTATATCGCGGAGGTTGTCTACCGCCGTTACCGCGATCCTCAGTGGCGGGCGCCCGGCGGCGACGATATCTTCCTCGCAGCCGCGGCTATTGTCAACGGCTTCGGCAGGAGCGTACCTCGTCTCACCTGGTCCGAATATGCCCCACTGCGAGAGGCCATTCGGAGAGTCTATTATCCGCGAACGCCTCGCGATCAGGTTTGGCTGCGACCCTCGGGAGCGGATGGCGTCCCGGCACGTCGCTTGCACGGGCCGATCGGCTGTCGTTGAGCATTTTCGGTGGTAGATTGGTAGTATGAAGGTCAAGACATCCGTAACACTTCCGAGCACCCTGCTGGAAGAAATTGATCGGGTGAACAGCAACCGTTCCGCTTTCCTCGAACAGGCCGCGAAAATGTTTCTGGACCACACGGCTAGGCGGGCGCGCGATCGCAACGACGCGTCAATTCTCGACCGGAACGCGAACCGATTCAACCGTGAGGCGGCGGACGTTCTGGAATACCAGGACCTGCCGGAATAATGCGTCGCGGCGAAGTGTATCTGGTGCGCAAGCCGGGCCAGACCGATCCACGGAAACAGCGCGCCTTCGTGGTGGTCAGCCGGCAAATCCTGATTGAATCGAGATTCTCCACAGTGATTTGCGCTCCCGTGTATTCGCGGCACGATGGGTTGAGCACCCAGGTTGCAGTCGGAATCGAGGAGGGGCTGAAGCATGACAGCAGCGTCCACTGCGACGAACTGATCAGTATGCCGAAGTCGATGCTCACCAGATTCATCGGAGTATTGAGCGGAACAAAGCTCGATGCGTTGGACCAGTCGCTTCGAATTGCCCTGGGGGTGGATCTCATCCTGCCCTCCTCACCATCACCACCGTGATATCGGAGATGTCGCCAATGCGGTCGAAGCCGAACAATTCGGTGCTGCCGTTGCGCGATGGCGGAATGAGGAGGACATGGAAGCGCGACACTGCCCCTGCCGCTTCGTCGTTTCTGCCCCACGCTTTGGCGGCGTCGGCGATCTGATCATGCACGTCTCCGAGCACGGAAGCATGGTACGATTTGACTATGGAAAAGGTGGCAACTAGCGTGCGCATCGCCGGAGATGCAATTGGTGTTCTCGACCGTCTTTCGGAAAAGCGAGGTCAGCCTAAGGCCCAAGTTATTGAGGCTGCATTGAAAGAAATGGAAGAGCGCATGTTCTGGGACGAGGTGCGTGAGGCTTTTGCACGAATCGCTGCGGATCCGGCGGAGTCGGGCCGGCAAAAGGCGGAGTTGGAGTTGTGGGACAAGGGCACGGCGCGCGATTTCGAAAGCGAATCATGGTAATCCAGCGAGGGCAGGTTTACTGGTGCAAGCTTGACCCCGTCTTTGGACATGAGCAGGGTGCTGTTCGGCCGGCAGTCGTTGTCTCCTCGGATGAGTACAACAAGACGCAGAGCCCTTTGGTGGCGATAGTGCCGTTGACTAAGGCTCCGGCAAAGACACCAGTTCATCTGCGGTTTGCGCCCGGCGACACGGGGCTCGACTCTTCTTCCACGGCGCTTGCCGACCATGCCCGTTTTGTGGACCGGGCGCGTCTTCGCGGGGAGCCGATGGGGTGGTTGAAACCAGCGGCGATGGCGGTGCTGGATCGACAGTTGGGCCGAGTTCTCGGTTTATCTTAGAAGCGCACAGGGTGCGGCGCGCACCACCAGAGGCCCAGAAACATTGCTCGCGCCGCACTCAGTTGTGCGCGTGTTCCTCAAAAGCGCAATGGCCGCGGCGTGCAGCACCACGCGCCAAGAGACTAGCTCTCGCGCCGCACACCTTTGTGCGCGTCTTCTTGTTTCCGCACTCCATCGAGCGGGACGGGCCGATAGAGACTCTTCACCACAATGATCTGTGCTGGTCATGCGCTCCCGCAACCCGTCACTGAAAAGGCGCTGGTCGTGACCCCGTATGATACGCTGAAGCAGGAGTTCGTTCCATGCCAAGCCTCGCCATTGCGCTGCCGCCGTCTCTTCGTGAAGGCGATCGCCTTGACAGCGCCGAGTTCCTCCGCCGTTGGGAAGCAATGCCGGAGTTGAAGCATGCCGAATTGATCGATGGAGTGGTCTACTGCATGCCTTCCCCAGTCAGCTTCTCTCACGGTGATGCACACAATGATATGACCGCTTGGCTCTGGCTTTACAACGATGCCACGCCGGGCTGCAAATCAGGGCTGGAAACCACTTGGGTAATGGGCCCGGCAAACGTTCCGCAACCCGATATCTACCTTCGCATCCTCCCTGAGTACGGTGGTCAATCGAGCCAATCGGGTAACTACGGAGGCGGCGCACCCGAATTGATCGTCGAAGTGAGCGGGTCCACTCTGTCCCGCGATCTGGGTGCGAAACTCGAACTCTACCGCGATACCGGTGTGCGCGAATACATCACCATCCTCCTGAATCCGCAAAAAGTCATCTGGAGGCAATTGGTGCGCGGGCGTTACCGCGAGATCGCGCCAAATGACGACGGCTTGCTCTGCTCGCGCGTGTTTCCCGGCCTGTGGCTCGATCCCGATGCGCTCTGGTCGAAGAAAAAGTCGATCCGCACCGCTGTGGAGCGCGGCTTGCGAACTCCCGAGCACGCCGCGTTCGTGAAACGCCTGAATGCCGCCAACCGCCGCAAATAGCCTCATGCGGCCCTCCGCACGAAGGGATGTTGCCCCCAGGCCGATAGTGCCGAACAAGCGGAATCGTCCAAGCCTGACACCGGTGCGAGCGCCGCGGTAAAATCATGTCCTCGGTGGACCTTCTCGC
This sequence comes from Acidobacteriota bacterium, assembly GCA_016213775.1. GTDB lineage: Bacteria > Acidobacteriota > Terriglobia > Bryobacterales > Bryobacteraceae > CADEFT01. Next base: position 20,705 of record JACQZR010000253.1, on the reverse strand, counting down.
CAAGCTAGCCTCGTTCTTCCCCGGCGACATCCGCGCTCGTGGCAGGGATTATTTCTCGCGAGGACGCGTGCGCGTGATCGCCGGCGGCGAATCCTCGATGGAAGCAACCGTCCGTGGGACGGAGAAATACGATGTCAGCTTCGACTTGCACAAGAACCGCCTGGACGCCTGGTGCGACTGCCCGTACTTTGATTCCGTCGGCGCATGTAAGCACCTTTGGGCCACGCTGCTCGCAGCCGATCAGTTGCGGTATCTTTCGCGCGCCGCCACGGTGACGGACCTGGTGCTGGATTGCTCGGACAGCTTCGACGGCGCGGTTGCCGGTTACTCCGCCGCGACGACGGTGGCCAAGCCCCAGCCTGTCCCCTCGTGGAAAGATGCACTCGACGGTCTGAGCCGCTCCACCAACAAGGAGATCTGGAAGTGGCCCGATGCGCGCGAAGTAATGTACTGCGTCGATGTGCCGGAAAGCCGGACGGCCAGAGAGTTGGTTTTGTGGCTCGGGTACCGCGATCGTCAGCAGGACGGCAATTACTCCTCACCGCGGGCGCTTTCGCTGAGAGGGTCGCAACTCCCGCAGCTCCCTTCAGCCGCCGACCGCCAGATCCTGTCGTCTTTGCTGGGAGGCATGCAGCATTTCAATTGGGTTGCGCCGGCCACCACCACACAACTGTCGAACTCCTACACCGTTCCGCATCCGCTCTCCGAAATGGTCCTCCGCCAGGCCAGCGAGGCAGACCGTCTCTTTCTGATGAAGGGCAAGCAGCCGGATACCTGCACGCCGATTTATTGGGACGGCGGCGAACCCTGGCAATTCGGATTGCGCTTCACAAGGAGCGAGCAGACGCCGGGCTGGTCCCTGAACGGAATCCTGCGTAGAGACGAGGACGGCGCCGAAGTCCGAATGGCAGTCTCTGAACCGCTGCTCATCGCCAAGGGCGGCTTCGTCTTCACTGAGGACAAGGCAATGCCTCTCGCATCCGGGGCTTCCATGGAATGGATCTCGCATCTGCGCAAATCCGGCCCCATCGAGGCGCCGGACTCCGATCGCGACGAGATGCTCGGAACTCTGCTGTGCTCCAAAGGACTGCCGGAGTTGGAGGTTTCCAGCGAACTGCAGTATGAAGTGATTTCTCCGCAGCCGCGGCCCAGCCTGACGATTCGAGGCAAGGAGTCAGACCTACGCAACTATTACCTCTGCCGCGCGCACCTGACCTTCGATTACGAGGGAACGCTCATTCGCGCCGACGATTCCCGGCGAGGTGTCTTCAATGCCTCTACACGCCAGTTGCTTCAGCGCAATATGCCATTCGAAACGGCGTCTCGCGAGTGGCTGGCTACGCTGGGTCTGAAGTACACTCCGCCTTCCAACTGGATCGGCGAGGCGCACTGGGAGTTGTCGCCCACCAGACTGCCGCAGGTGGTCCGCGCACTCGTGGACGACGGTTGGCGCGTGGAGGCAGATGGTAAGTTGTTCCGCAAACCGGGCGCTTTCCGGATCGGCGTGTCCACCGGGATTGACTGGTTCGATCTCGAAGGCAGCGTCGACTACGGCGGAGCCAGCGCCAAATTGCCGCAGTTGCTCGAAGCGCTGCGCAAAGGAGAGACGTCCATCCTCCTCGGTGACGGCACCTTCGGCATGCTCCCGGAAGAATGGCTGCGGCGCTTCGGCCCGTTATCCCGTTTGGGCAAGGAAGAAGACGGCCAGATCCGTTTCCATAAGCACCAGGCCGGACTGCTCGATGTGCTGCTTGCCGCGCAGCCCGAGGCGCACTTTGATGAAGAGTTCGCACGCATTCGCGACGAGCTACGCCGGTTTCAGAAAATCGAACCCGCTCCGCAGCCGGCCGGCTTCCAGGGCCAGTTGCGCGATTACCAGCGTGAAGGCTTGGGGTGGATGGGGTTCCTGCGCCGCTACCGCTTTGGTGGATGCCTCGCCGACGATATGGGCGTCGGCAAAACCGCGCAGGTTCTAGCGTTGCTGGAAACACGCCGTGAGTTGCGCGCCGGCGGCGAGATACCGCCCTCCCTGGTGGTGGTGCCGCGGTCTCTGGTCTTCAATTGGATGCAGGAAGCGGCGCGATTCACACCTCAATTGCGCGTTCTCGACTACACCGGCGTTGACCGTGCCGCCTACGACCTGGCGCAGTTCGATGTCGTACTCACCACCTATGGCACGCTGCGCCGAGATGCCCTGCGGCTAAAGGATGTCACCTTCGATTACATCGTGCTCGACGAGGCTCAGGCCGTGAAGAATTCCAGCTCGGAGTCGGCCAAAGCGGTGCGCCTGTTGCGCGGCTCGCATCGTCTCGCAATGAGCGGAACGCCGATTGAGAATCACCTCGGCGAGTTGTGGGCGCTGTTCGAGTTCCTCAACCCCGGCATGCTCGGCGCTGCCAGCGTGTTCAAATCGGCCACGGGCCGCAACGTTGACGAAGAAACGCGTAGCATGCTGGCGCATGCGCTGCGTCCGTTCCTGCTCCGCCGAACCAAGGAGCAGGTGGCCCGCGAGCTTCCTCCCAAGAGCGAGCAGACCATCTACTGCGAACTGGAGCCGGCACAACGCAAGCTCTATAACGAACTCCGCCAGCATTACCGCAATGCGTTGCTGAAGCGTGTCGATTCGACTGGGATGGCGAAGTCGAAGATGCAGGTGCTGGAAGCGCTGCTGCGTCTGCGCCAGGCGGCCTGCCATCCCGGATTGGTTGACAAGCAACGCACCTCGGAATCGAGCGCGAAGATCGACGTGCTGCTCGACCAGTTGCGCGAAGTCACTGAGGAAGGCCACAAGGCGCTCGTATTCTCGCAGTTCACTTCGCTCCTCACCATCGTGCGGCGGAGCCTCGACAAAGAGCGAATCGCCTACGAATATCTCGACGGACAAACCTACGACCGCCAGTCCTGCGTCGAGCGGTTCCAGAACAATCCGGAGACTCGCCTGTTCCTCATCAGTCTGAAGGCCGGCGGGCTTGGGTTGAATCTCACCGCCGCCGAGTACGTGTTCCTGCTCGACCCGTGGTGGAACCCCGCGGCCGAAATGCAGGCCGTCGATCGCGCCCATCGCATCGGGCAGACCCGCCAGGTGTTCGCTTACCGCCTCATCGCGCGCGACACAGTGGAGGAGAAAGTGCTCGAGTTGCAAATGAGCAAGCGCGATCTGGCGGCCGCCATCATCAGCGAAGACAACAGCCTCATCCGCGAGCTGCGCCGCGAGGATCTCGATCTGTTATTGTCGTGAAGGGTGGGTCCCATAAATATGGGATACTAGCTTCATGAAGACCACGCTGGAAATCCCGGACGCAACGTTCCGCAAGGCAAAGGCGACTGCCAGTAGTCTTGGTATTCCACTACGCGAGTTCGTCACCCAAGCCGTGGAAGAGAAGCTCGCAATGGGCGATCGGCGCAATACCAAACCATGGCTGGATTGCGCGGGTGAACTCGCCGCTCTACACAAGGAGACCGTTCGGATACAGAAGGTCATCGACAAGGAGTTCGGGCAAATCGAGCCAGAGGACTGGACTTGATTCTCGACACCAATGCCCTTTCCGCTTATCTCGACAACTCGCCGGCAGCGGTGGAGATCGTCTCCCGCGCCAACGAGGTAGCGATTCCCGTAATAGTTGCCGGCGAGTTCGCATTTGGGATCTCGCAATCGCGCTACCGCTCCGTGTACGAACGGTCCCTTCAGCGAATGCTGGAACGCTGCGCCATCCTTGACATTGGAATTGAGACTGCCAGACACTACGCAGCAATCCGCTTGGAACTCAAAGCAGCCGGCACTCCGATTCCGACGAACGACCTATGGATTGCCGCGCTCAGCCGGCAGCATGCAATGGCGGTGGCGACACGCGACACTCATTTCGACCGGGTGGCCGGTCTGCTTCGGCGAACGTGGTAGAGCTACTTCGCCGCGATCCAGTCGCCGCTCAGCGAAGACAACAGGTTCAGCCGCGACCTCCGCCGCGAGGATCCGGCACTGCTTAGTTCGAGAAGCATATGATGCATATGTGCGCGTACAACATTAGACATTGATGATGATGTAATGGAAGCCGCCAGGCAAATGGCGCGGCTCAAGAACCAGGCGATTGGCCGCACTATCTCCGATCTGGCGCGTCGCGGGTTGATGCCGGACGCATCACCCCATCGCGAGATGGAGTTCGGCATACCAGTATGGAAACACGGTCCCGGAGCGATTGCGGCAACCAGCGCAATGGTGCACAATCTGGCCGGCGAGGAATGATCCGCGCGGGTCTGCTTCGGCGAACCTGGTAGCCTTACTTCGCCGCGAAACAGTACAGCGCGCTCTTCGTTCGCAGATACATCCGCCCATCCACAATCGCCGGCGTCGCGAACGTCTCCTCCTCGAAATCACTCGTCGCAAGCACCTCCCACTCGCGCCCGGCCTTGATCACTGTGGCCTTGCCATGCTGGCTTAGAAACAGCAGCCGGCCCCCGCTGGCCACGGGCGAAGCGTAGTATGTGTCGATGGCGCCGGGCAGCCGTCCCTGCTTCAGAACAGCGCCGGTGTTGCGGTCAACCGCCGTGAGAATCCCGCCATCCTTGATCAGATAAACCACCCCATCGTAGACCAGCGGAGAAGGACAGTTGGGCAGGAACTTCTGCATTCTCCAAACCACGTGCGATTGCGTTACGTCGCCGCGCCCGCCAGTCTTGATGGCGACAAGCGTATTGCGGGCGGATCGCTTGGCGCGATAGAACTCCCACTCCCGCTCATCCACTTTGCCGCTGTTATCCAGATCCACCGTATAGAAGTTGCGCTGCACGCGGGCGTCGTCGGAAAACTCCTGCGCCGTGAGCAGTCCGTCCTTGTCTTTGTCCTTCTGCACCAGCGCTTCAGCGAAAACGGGGGTTTCCGTGGGCGTCTCCGCGTCGCCGCCGCCCTCCCATCCGTGCGCGAAGATCATATCTCCGTCGATCACCGGAAGCGATTTCGGCTGCCAACTGAACCCGCGTACCCACCACGCTTTCTCACCCGTATCCGCATAGTAGGCAGCCACCTGATAAGCCCCAGGAACGATCAGCAGTGCTGGGCCATCCTTCGGTTGTAACACCGCCGGAGTAACGTAACTGCGAGTCACCTCGGGCCGCGCTACGCGCCACTTCTCCTTGCCCGTCCGCTTGTCCACAGCGATGATAAATGAGTCCGAGTCCTGATCACACACCAAAATCACCAGATCGCGATGCAGCACCGGCGAGGATCCGTGTCCATTCACGTTGTTGAACGGGCCCAGCGGGACACGCCACAGTTCCCTGCCGCTCCCGTGATAGGCGAGCAGCCCGTAATCGCCGAAGAAGACGTAAACGTTCTCGCCATCGGTAACCGGGCTCGGCGAAGCAGCGGAGTTGGTCGGCTGATAGCGCTCCAACCGCGGGCGAGGCACTTCCCTTCTCCAGATCTCTTTGCCTGTGATGCGATGGATGGCAAAGGTGTAGAGCTTTCCGCCCGCATCCACCACCTTGTCGCGGCCCGCATCCTTGCGCTCGCCACCCTCCGCGCCCGTGAGAAAGATCAGATCCCCGCTGATGACCGGTGAGGAATGGCCGAACGGCACGGCGCTCTTCCACACAACGCTCTGCCGCGGACCGAACTCAGTGGGCAGGTCGGGCGCCGTGCCAATACCCCGTCCGCCAGGTCCGCGGAATTGCGGCCAGTCCTCGGCGCAAAGGCACATCGCCACCATCAGCAACGCGGTGCTTCTCATGCTTCCTCCAGCAGATTCCAATAGATTTGCCAGTATGCCTCGTTGGCCGCCGAAACATCGCGATTATGAAATGTTGCGAGCATGCGGCCGTCCTTCAAGTTGGTTAACACCGGATAGCCGCCGGATTTCCAGGCGCCGCCGGGCAGCGACAGCTCGAGGTCGAAACTCCACGATGCGCCCCCATCGGGCGAAGATGCGACGTGGCAATTAGCACCCGGCAGCGTAGACCGGTATCCGGCCAGCAGCCGCCCCTTGGGCGAAATGTGCAACGAAGGTGACGTGCCTCGAAGGTTTACGCTCTGCGGAGCGGAGAACGATTCACCGCCGTCCTTTGACCACGCCACGTGAAACGGCCGTTCCTTATAGGGCTGCTTGAGGTCGGGTGTGTACCCGCGAATGAGGGCGAGCACGCGCCCATCGGCCAAGGCCACGATGGGCGTTTCATCCCCTGCCCCGCGCACGATGGATCGCCAGTCCGTCCACGTCTCTCCGCCATCGCGCGACTGCACCAGTCCCGCACCCCACGTGCCGCGCACATCATAGGAACCCCAGACGGGCATCAGCAGTTTGCCGCTCACTTCAATCACGCGTCCGAATGCGAACGCCTCATACCCCGCGAAGGATTGCGCCTTGCGGCTGCGCCACGTCTTGCCGCAATCATCCGATACCGGACAGAACAGCAGAGCGTTGCGCTCCAGCTTCTTGCGTGTTGGATCAAGGTAGAAACCATCGGCGTAGGGCAACAGCAGGCGTCCGCTGCTGAGCCGCGTAAGTGAACACCCCATCTCAACTCCGCCACGCTGATACACGGATTCAAACCATGTCTCAGGCTCACCCCAGCTCTTGCCGCCATCGCGCGACCGCAGCACGCCGCCGCGCTGCCCCGGACTCAGATCCCCTCCGTTATTGAACGAGAGTACAAGATCGCCGTTCTCGCAAAGCCCGCAACCGGCGATGAGCCCGCCACGATACACCACGCCGCTGCCTACTACCCGCAACATGGGCGCCGCCGCCAGGAAGGGCGCGGCAGTTACAACACTCAAGACACTCCGCCGGGGAATCATATTCGTACATGATACGTTGAGAGGACAATGCGAGTCTTCACCGTGATGCCGCTGGCCTCTCCGCCCTCGCACAGCTCTACACCAACTCCCCGATCCTCACGATGGACACCGCCGCGAGGCCAGCAAACTTGCGGCCTCTGTTAGCTGATCGCTGGTGTCCAGCAGCCAGGCATCTCCCGTGGGAATGCCATCTGTTGCTGGCCCGCGACCTACGGCTGATCCCGGATAGCCGAAAGCTGCCAAAAATTTCAAATATTCTTGGTTGGATTTAGTGGCCGCCGGCAGTGGGAGCGGCAGGGAGTTTGGGTTGCACACGTCCGCCTTCGGGCAGTTTGGTCAACATCTGCTCTTTGCGAATGATGAGGGTCGACGTGTTGTAGCTGGCGATTTCGAATTCGTGGCCGTGCGTGATGGCATCGGTGGGACAAGCCTCCACGCAGTAACCGCAGAAGATGCAGCGGCTGTAGTCGATGTTGTACACCGAAGCGTAGCGTTCGCCGCCGCTGATGCGGTTCTTATCGGTGTTCTCTTCGGCTTCAATGTAGATGCAATCGGACGGGCAGGCCGCCGCGCAGAGGAAACAGGCAACGCACTTCTCCATGCCGTTCTCGTCGCGCTTCAGAACGTGGCCGCCGCGGTAGCGTTCCTGGAACAGGGCAGGGCCATCCGGGTAGTCTTCAGTGATGGTGGGTTGCAGCATTTCACGAAACGTGATGCCCATGCCTTTTGCAATGGCAAATGCCGAGCCAAGCGCTTCCTGAATTTTGGACGCCATAGTTTTTAGGAGTGTTCCTCGTTGTTCAGATTCTTCTCATTTTCGCATGCAACCCGACGGGCCGTCAGTTCTTCGATCCTCAACCGGGACGCAGCACCGGAACATTGTCCGTGGGACCGATCACTTCCCTGCCCGCGCGCTCTCCGAGCGCGATCATGTCCGCCTTCGACCATCCTGCCCAAGCGTGGCTCACAGTGCCATCAGTCTCCACCTGGAACAGCGAAGGCACAGTGGAGATTCCGAAGGCGTTGCTCGCCGGGTAGCCGTTGCCGGCTTCATCCAGCAGCACCGGGCCGTTGAGACGGAAGGCGCGGCGGAACTCATCAGTGGTGCGGGCATTGTCTTGCGAGATGTAGAAGACGCGGAGAACCCCACCGGTCACTCGTTCCAAATACGGCAGCGTCAACTGGCAAACCGGGCAGGAAGCCTTGTAGAAAGCCAGCAAAACCGGGCCTTCCGCGATGATTTCAGCGAGTGTGTGGAGTTCGCCGCCGGTGCCTCGCAATCGGAATTGCGGAGCCTGCGAACCCGCGTCGAGCATTGTCTTTCCGGATCGCGCACCCATGGACTTCTCAGTGTAGCAACTTGGCCAGTTGCTGAGCCGCAACCAGCACGGGATCCCAAACCGTGGCGTACGGCGGTGCGTAGGCAAGATCGAGGTTGGCGAAATCCTCCACAAGCATTCGCTGTGAAAGGGCCGTGGCGATCACGTTGATGCGGCCCTCCACTCCGTATTCACCCACCACCGCGCCACCCAGCAGGCGACCGCTCCGTTTGTCGGCGCAGAGGCGCACGTGCACGGGTCGGCCGCGGAAGTAGCGGGCACGGTCGAGGCCTTCCACAGCGGTGCTGACGGCGTCGAAGCCCTCCTGTCGCGCGAGCGGCTGGGAAAGTCCAGTGGTGGCGACACCGAGTCCACACACGCGCACGATGGATGTGCCCACGATGCCATGGAAGCGTTCCGGGAATCCGGCGGCGGTTGCTCCGGCGGCGCGGCCCATCTTGTTGGCCGTGGTGCCGAGAGGGAACCACACGTGGCGTCCACTCACCAGGTGCCGCGTCTCGCAGCAATCACCGGCGGCGTAAACTTGCGTGAGGTTGGTTTCCATGCGTTCGGAGACCGCTACGGCGCCAGTGCGTCCGAGTTCGATTCCAGCGTCGAGCGCAAGGTCGGTGTTCGGGCGCAGGCCACACGTCAGAATCGCCACATCGCAGGCAGGGATGCGCATCACCGGCTGGCCGAGATGCACGCGGACATGGAACTTCTCCAAATGAGCGGCCACCAGCTTGGTGAGCCATGGGCAAGCGCGGCCGAGAATCTCCGGCGAGGCTTCAAAGAGGTCCACATCGAGCCCACGCGCGCGCAGCATCTCCACAGCCGCGAGTCCGATGTATCCGGCCCCGAGCACCATTGCGCGCTTCGGGCGCTGTTCGCTAAGGAACCGCTGCAGACGTTCCGCATCGCCCCACGTGTCGATGGTGAAGACGTTGGGATCGTTGCCGCCCAAAACGCAACAACGGTCGCGAATGGCGCCGGTGGTGAGGATGAGCCGGTCGAAGGGTATGCGCTCACTGGCCCCCACAGTGGCTTCGCGGCGGGCCGCGGAAACGCGCGTCACTTCCGCTTCCGTTCGCACCTCGATCCTGCGCTCACGCGCGAAATACTCCTTTGTATAGACACGCAGTTGATCGAGCGACCGGACCCGGCCCTCGACATGATAAGGCAGCCCGCAAGCGCCGTAGGAAATGTACGGCGATTTCTCAAGGACGAGAATCTCCAGCGATTCATCCAGGCGGCGGGCGCGCGATGCGGCGGCGAGTCCCGCTGCCACACCGCCAACGACAACAAGCCGCATCAGTTCTCGGTCTCGGCCTGCTTCTGCAGGAAGCTCAGAATGTCGAATTTCTTGATCTCGCGGTTCGGGTAGAAGCTGTTCACGGCGTTCTGTTCGTCGTCGAAGATTTCAAAGACTGTAGACAGTTTGGTGAGCACCAGCAGTTCAATGTTGCGCCGCGTGAGATTGAGCAGCTTCACCATGCCGCCGTTCTTCTTGAGGCTCGTGTAGGCGACGACGAGCGCTCCCAGACCCGAGCTATCGATGTACTCGACGCCTTTCAGGTTGAGGATGATGCTCATTGAGCCCGAGGCGCAGAGCTGGCTGAGCTGCTCGCGCACGGCGCCCGCGGCGTCGCCAACCACCAGCCGTCCTTTAAGGTCGAGAATCGCAATCCCGTCCCGTTCGCGTTGCCGGATTTCCAGGTCCATGGTGCAATCCGCTATTGTATCGCCTTGGGAGACTTGAGTGAATATCAGACGTAGAACGTTGCTTGGCGCGGTGTTCGGCGCCGCGCCATTGCCGGCCGCGCCGAAAACGCCAAACATCATTTTTGTTTTGGCCGATGATTTGGGATGGGCGGAGTTGGGCTGTCATGGCAACCGCTTCAATGAGACGCCCAATCTCGACCGGATGGCGCGTGAGGGGCTTCGATTCACGCACTGCTACTCGGCCGCGCCGGTGTGTTCGCCCATGCGCGCGAGCTTCATGACCGGGCAGTATCCGGCGCGGGTGGGCATCACGGATTTCCTGCGGGGCGATGACGCGAACCATCTCTCCCCGAAGCTGCCCACGTTGCCGAAGATGCTGGCGCAGGCCGGCTACGCGACGTGCCTCATCGGCAAGTGGCACCTCATGGGCGACTACAAGATGCGGCCCGGCGATCCCTTCAAGCACGGGTTTCAGAAGGTGGTGTGTTCGGAAACGAAGTACATCGGACCGGGGGATTATTTTTACCCCTACGGCCACATGCCGGAGGTTGCGGCGCGGCGGCACGGTGAGTATCTCACCGACCGTTTGTACGACGAGGCGGTGGACTTCATTCGCGAGAGCGCGGCGAAGCCGTTCTTTCTATACCTGGCGCACTACGCGCCGCACACGCGGTTGGCGGGAAAGCCGGAGCTGGTGAAGAAGTATCAGGCCAGGCCCGATGCCGGCAGGAACCGCAACAATCCGCAATTGGCAGCGATGTTGGAGTCGATTGATGAGGGGATGGGACGGATACTGGCAACGCTGGAGGAGTTGCGGCTCAGCCGGGATACGCTGTTGATCTTCACTTCCGACAACGGTGGCGAGCACAACGTCACAACCAATGGCACCCTGCGTGGTGCGAAGTCGCAGTTGTATGAGGGGGGCATTCGGGAACCGTTTCTGGCGCGTTGGCCGGGCCATGTCCCCGCGGCTGCGACGTGCGACGCGCCCATCTGTTCGGTTGATTATTACCCGACGTTTTTGGAACTGGCGGGTGTGCGGCGGCCGGCGGGTCATGTGGTGGATGGGATGTCCGTGGCGGGGCTGCTGCGCAAGCCGGCTCAAAAACAGAAACCGCGAATTCTGTTCTGGCACTATCCCTTGGACAAGCCGCACTTCCTGGGAGGACGCAGCGCCAGCGCGGTCCGTGATGGGGATTGGAAGTTGATCGAGTTCTTCGATACGCCTGGCGTTGAGTTGTACAATCTCGCGGCGGATCCTGGGGAGTCGAGGGATCTGGCGGCGGCGGAGTTGGGGAAAGTGAAGGAGTTACGGAAGAAACTGGGGGATTGGCGGGCGGCTACGGTGAAGAGGTAAATCACAAAACGCCGCTTGCTGACGCGCGCGGCTGGGGTAGATTCAGTGTGTTTCCTAGGGTCTACCCTCAGCGAACCACTATTACCAGGGGCTGCTAATCTAATCAACAACAGCTTCAGCAAGCCGTTGCTTGTACGCCGCTCGCGCCTGATTGTAGGAGCGCTCCATGTCCCCGCGATCGGTCAGCCGGACCCTCGGCAGTTTCTGCTGATAGCACTGGTCCACGGCCTTCAGGCACCATTCGATGCTCTGCCGCGTGCGGATCGGCTTGCCTCCGACAGTCACAAACACCGGATTGGTGTGCGAGGACGGCAGCACCCGGAGCGCCACCCAACTGGAGTGGTCGAGCTTGTAGTCGAACTTCACGGGCCGTAGTTTCCCGTCTGCCGCAATCACCTGCCGCGACGCAACCTTTCCATTCACGATCAACTCCAGCGGTACCGTGCGTGTCGTGCCAATCCGTGCGCGCTCCAGTTCCCAGTACGGTTTCTGATCATAGGGCCTGGAACGAATCGCCTCGTCCGGAGTAGGGTCCAGCAGCGCGGCCACCTGCGCGGTGACACTCACCGTACCCGGCGCGGCGAGTTTGAGTTCGCTGTCACCCGTGCCCATCTCCACGTTGTTCACCTTCATCCCGATCAGGTGGCTCTTGCCGTCAGAAACGTAGTTGCGCCCCTCTCGCAAACCCTGCACCCAATCGTTGTAGTCGAGCTTGGCTTGCCGTACGTAACTGCGCCCGAGGCCGACGCGATCGCCATAGATGCAAGGGAAGTCCGTCTCGCCGCTGATGCGCGCGCGATAGCCGGCGTTCAACGTGTGATACCAGATGTTCAGTTCGTTGAGATACGGCGTGTCGACTGTCGAGATGAAGTCGATGAGGCCTTCGGTGACGCTGACAATGTACTCATTCGCCCCGATGCCGTCGAACGGTGGCATCTCCATCGTCGGCAGCGCTTCCTTCTTGTACGCCAGCCCCCAACCGGAATGCGCGTATCCGGTGACAGCGCCCTGTGACTTGGCCCAGCGCAGCACCGGAATGCCGAAGCTCGGCCAATCCTCGATTCGTTTGGTGCCGGGATAGTCCTGCTCACGCAACCCGAGCAGGCAGATGTGGCCGGTGTGGCTGCTGGGGAAACCGGATACTTCCACGTCGTAGCGGATCTTGTTGTTGAGAGTCGACTGCTTGTTGTCCTTGCCCTCAAAAAACGTCTTCTGGAAATACCAGCCCGGCCCCCACGTCAGCACCGATCCGATCTTCAAATCCTCGCCCAGCACATGCCGCATCATATCTTCCGGATACACGCCCTCTGTCGGCTTTTCATAATGGGCGCACCCGGCCGCGTGAATATGATGGTCGCCCGAATACCACCCCATCTTCGCCGGATCGATCCAGCGCTCCAGCCGGAATGTCATTTCCAGAGGCTTGCTCTCCACGCGAAAATTCTGCGTCTTCTTGACGTATTCCGGCCCCCGCGTGTACATGACAGTGTAGTCGCCGGGGGGCAGCGCGACTGACTCGCCATTGGCGCGGTAGACCTGCGGATGAAAGAAGAAATCTGGGGCCAGCCGCTTGGCCTGCGCGGGGTACACCCGGCCTGCCTTATCTCTGATCAGGAAGGCGCCCGTCGTGGGTTTGTCGTCCTCATCGAGAACGCGGAGCGTCAGCTTGGCCGATTGCTGCGCACGGAAGAGGATGTCCACTTCGCTGCGGAAGCCGAGATCCTGCGTACCCTGGCCGACGTCGAACACCAGTTTGGCCTCGCGCCGTCCGGCATCACGGGAGTACAACTGCAGGATCTTGTACTCCACCTCGAGCCCCGAGAGCCGCTCCGTCATGGGCTGCTTGTGGAACATCGCAAGGTCCATCCAGCGGCGCGTTTGCGCGCCCGGCGGCTGATTCGGAATTGGACCGGCATTCGGGCTGGACGCGTTCAACACGGGCGTGATGCCCGCCTCGTTCTGCACTTTGATCACGAAGTTGCGCCAGCCTTGTTCCACCAGTACCGGAGCCGCTGGGCCTTGTTGCGCCTTCACACGGCTTTCGGGATTGATGTGCACCGCCACCAGGCAATGCTTGTCGAGGATCTTCTGAATCGCCGCGACCGCCTTTGCCGCGTCCTGCGGCGGAGTGATGAGCTTCTTCAGCTCCGTGGCATCGGCGGCCGGTAGCGGTTCGCCGAGCATCTCCAGAGCTTCCATTAACCGTGCCACTTGTGCGGACAGGGGTTGATAGTCGACACCGCTTACCAACGGAACTTCCTGCCCGTGTAACGCCAGAGCCCAGAGCAATACGACCCAGATTCGGGAAAGCATGCGAACTATGCTACAGCAAGTTCAGGCAGGCCAGACAACGAGGGCAATGCGGTAGGCCACTAATCCGCCGACGTAGGCGAGAACACTCATGTAAGCGAATTGCACAACAGGCCACCGCCAACTTCCGGTTTCCCGCCGCACAACCGCCAGCGTGGACATACACTGCATGGCAAATGCAAAGAAGATCAGTAGCGCCACGGCACCGGCGGGCGAGAGGTCCTTCTGCAGCGCTGTTTGCAGGCTCTTAGATTCCGCCGTTTCATCCACACTGCCACCCTCAATCCCATAGATTGTAGCGAGCGCGCCGACAATCACTTCACGCGCCGCAATGGAGCTGATGAGTCCGATGCCGATCTTCCAGTTGAAACCGAGTGGCTGAATCGCCGGCTCCGCCGCGCGTCCCAGCGTACCGGCGACGCTTTGCTCGATCGGCGGCGCTTTGCCATCTTTCAAGGGTACGTGGAGCAGCACCCACAACACGATGGCGACGGCGAGAATCACGGTTCCGGCACGATAGAGGAACGCCTGCGCACGGTCGTACAAGCGGAGTCCGATGGATCGCATCGTGGGCCAGCGGTAGGGCGGCATCTCCAGCAGGAATGGTGTATGGTCGCTCTTCAAAATGGAGGATTTCAGCAGCCGAGCCGTGATTACGGCGGCGGCGAATCCGATAATGTACAGGCCCAACAGAGCGAGCGTCTGCGCGTAGAACGGCTGGGCCGGAATAAACGCCGCAATGATCAACGTGTATACCGGCAGCCGCGCCGAACACGTCATGAATGGCGCGATCAGGATCGTGGCGATGCGGTCCCGCTTGTTCTCGATCGTGCGTGTCGCCATGATCGCCGGCACCGCGCACGCGTAGGCGGAAAGCAGTGGGATGAACGATTTGCCCTGCAGTCCCGCGCGAGCCATGGTGCGATCGGCAATCAGCGCCGCTCGGGCGAGATAGCCCGAATCCTCCAACACTCCAATGAAGGCGAACAGCAACAGGATCTGCGGAAGGAAAATTATGACTTTGCCGACACCGCCCCAGATCCCTTCAATGATCAGATCGCGCCACCACGATTCGGGCAGGTGCGATGCGATCCATGCGCCGGAGCCGTTCACCATCGCGTCTGTGGCGTCCATCAACGGTTTCGCGCCCGTGAACATCGCCTGAAACACAGCGATCACGACTGCCAGAAACACCAGCGGCCCGCCGATCGGATGCAGGAAAACGGAGTCCAGCCGGCGCGTCCAAACCGGCGGCGCCGGGGCCTGATACCCGGACTTGCTTCCAATGCGCGCCGACCATTCGCGGCAGCGTGGCACGTCCTGCAACACCGGCAACTGTACTGGCGTTGGGGTGGGGAACTGGCCTGCCAGAAACCGCCGTATCTCTTCGATCCCTTCGCCCTTGGATGCGGCGATCAGAATAGCCGGCGCGCCCAACTGCGCCGAGAGCTGCTGCACATCCACCGCGCCGCCACGGCTGCGCAGATCATCGGCCATGTTCAACGCTACCAGCACCGGAACCCCGAGGCTGAGCACTGAAGCCGCAAGCATCAGGTGACGGCCAAGGTTGGTAGAGTCAAGAATCAACAGGACGGCGTCGGGCTTGGGTATCCCCTCAATCTGTCCGAACAGGGCATCGCGTGTGACGCGTTCATCTTCCGATCGGGGTTCCAGGCTGTACACGCCCGGCAGGTCGATCACGTCGATTTCGCGGCCATTGCTGAGCCGGGCCAGTCCGGTGTGATGCTCCACAGTGACGCCTGGAAAGTTCGCCACCTTCTGGCGCATGCCTGTGAGCAAATTAAACAGTGTAGACTTGCCCGCATTGGGCGGTCCTACGATCGCAACCGTTTTGCGCTCCGTCCCCGGCGACACGTCCGCCTGAGAACCTGAGCAATGTGCGCTCACTTGGGATACTCCGTTTATTCAGTGAGTCTTATTTGCAACTGCGATGCCGTCTCCCGCCGGAGCGCCACTTCCGAACCATCCACGCGAAACACGCGAGGATCGCCGCCGGGAGCGCTACGTGCCGCCGAAATCGTCTGTCCTGGAAGAAACCCGAGTTCCATCAGGCGGCGGGCGACACCGTCTTCGAGATGCAGCGACTCAAGGACAGCTTGCTCACCTTCCCGCAGTTCGGCCAGGGTGGCGCGAGGAACGCCATGGTGCATCAGTCCCTGAGTCTTTGCACCCGGCTTCTTGACACTCAGTTGCATATGACGTTTTCAGTATGAGGGCTTTGCAAGTCAGTGTCAAGTAGGGCATTGTCTCAAGTTGTCTCCGGTTTCCCCCTCATGTGGCTTGCAGTTGCGCCGCAGTTGGCGGACAACCGGCTCACCTACAGCACGAACTACAGGACGAGTTTCACGGCCCCGGGATGATCCGCCTGCTTCAGGCTTCCTTGAGGCCGGCATCCTGCAGGGTTTTGCGCAGGTGTTGAAGGGCTTCGCGATAGTTGGCGGAACCGACATACTCCACGGTTAGCGGGATTCCGGGAGCATGCTGCGCCGCAAGGGTGACGAACTTCTTGTAGTCCAGATCGCCCTTGCCAACGGGGACCCCTTGGGTGACGTGGAGTTTGCGGTCCTTGGCGTGGATACCGCCGATGTAGGGTTTCAACTGCTGGAACATCTCTTCGAGGTCGTTGACTTCCAGGAGATTGGCGGGGTCGAGCTGGGCGCGGACGCGCGGCGAGGCTACTTCCTCAATGAAGACCCGGGTGCGCTTGGCGCTCGCGAGGACGCTGCGATAGATGGGTTCAAGGAGCACTACGGCGCCGTTAGCGTCGGCGATGCGGGCGAGTTCCTTGCAGGTCGCGACAGCCGTGGACCAGACTTCATCCTGCCAGTCGTAGGGCACGCGAGCGGCGGGGCCCGGCGGATGGTAGTGGCCCATCTCGCTGAGGAAAGTCCGGACGCCCAGGTGCTGCCCGACTTTCATCATGGCTTCGAAGTAAGCCAGGTGGGCACGGCGCTCAGCGGGGTCGGATTGGATGAGGGTGGCGTAGACGCCGAGCGCGCCGATGTCGATGCCGGCATCGCGCCAGATGGCGGCGATTTCGCGGGCACGCTCCGGCGTCATGCCCTTGAGGTCGCTGGCGACGCCGTACCTCCAGTAGTTGCTGTCCTTCTGGGTGAAGAAGAGCTGAATATGGCGGATGCGCTGGCTCTTGAATTCCCGCGCGAGGCTTTGGTTTGTGTGATCGCGAAAGTCGTTGGTGGAAAGGCCGATGGGAACCTTAGCCTGTTGTGCGAAGACGGGGGCGGCGCATGCGAGTAGCGAAGCCCGGCGAGTGATGGGCATGGGTGTTAGACCTCGAGTTTCCAGGGTGCGCGGTAGGGACGCAGAACCAGCTTCTGAGCCTGGGGATCGTGGAGCACCTTGTGGCTGGCCCCATCCCAGCGAACGGCGCGGCCCACTTCCCAGGAGATGTTCATGAGGTGGGCGGCCGCGGTGGCGGCATGCAGGGTTTCAACGTTGGCCACAGGCATTTTGCGGTTGCGCACGTTTTCAATGAAAAGGGGAAAGTGGCGGTTGGCGTCGGCAGCCGGGAGGACGGTTTCCTCGCCTCCGACGTATGGGCCTTGGGATGTCATCTTCTGGCCGCGCGGAACCTCTTTGACGATGGTGTAGCCGGCGCGGTCGAGGATCATCGAGGCTTCGGTACCGATGAAGAGTTTGCCGTGCGCGCGGGTCTCGCGGCGTCCGCCGGTCCGCATGTTGTAGTGAAGCAGAAAGCCTTGTTTGGCGACGGGGCCGGGGCCGAATTCGAGGGTGCCGCTGAAGGTGTTAGGGTACTCGTGGTTGTCTGTGTAGGCGAAGTTGCCGCCGGTGGCGTAGGCCGACTTGGGCGCGTTCACTTGCATCGCCCAGAGGACGACATCGAGATGATGCACGCCCCAGGCAACCTGGTGGCCGGCGCCGGAGACGCGGAACCAGTCGTAGCCGTAGTTGTAATAGATGTTGGGATTGTAGTTGCGGAAAGGCGATGGGCCGGCGTAGGTATTCCAATCGAGCTCCGGCGGAGGCGCGCAATCGGGGGGCGAGCCGGCGCCGGGAAAGTAATTCTCGTAGTCCCAGACGCGCACTTCCGAAATCTGGCCGAGGCGCCCGGATTGGATGAACTCGACGGCTTTCTGGTAATGCTCCATGCTGCGTTGCTGCGTGCCGGCCTGGACGATGCGGCCGTAGCGTTTCGCGGCGGCGATGGCGACGGGCCCTTCCCCGATGCTTTGACCAAGGGGCTTTTCCAGGTAGACGTCCTTGCCGGCGCGGCACGCGGCGATCATCGGCAGGACGTGCCATTGCTGGTTGGTGGCGATGATGACCGTGTCGACATTCTTGTCTTCGACGAGCTTTCGGAAATCGGAGTAGGCGGTGACGCGCTCCCCTCCGGCGCGTTCGCGAAGGTTGGCCAGGTATTTGGAATTGACGTCGCAGACGGCGGTGAAACGGACGTTGGGGATTTTGGTGAAGTTGGGAAGTATGACGCCGCGGCCACGCGCGCCGCAGCCAATCAATCCGAGGTTGATAGTGTCGTTGGCCGATGCGGCTTTGGCTCGCGCAGTGGCCGCGCCGAGGCCGAGCGAACCGAGAAAGATGCGGCGGCTGGGGGTGCTCGCCATGTCAGACTCCTTTCCCCGCTTGCCGCACCAAGGATGATCATGCACACGGGCGGAAGGCGGTGTCAAGGATTAATCGGGCACGGGCATGAGGAGCGGAATCACTTTGTTGCCGTGACGGCGGTAAATACGGAAATCGGAGTCCAGCGTGAAGACTTGGGAGTACTCGTACATCTCGGAGAGGCGTACCATGCACGCATCAGCCACGGACATCGGCCGGTTGCGATAGCGGCGCATGAGCGCACGCAAGTCCGATTGCTGTTCCTGAATGTCAAGAGCAATGCGGATGACTCCTCGCTCCAGAAGGGCAAATAGGATATCGGCATCGCGATTCTCCCGCTTCAGCAGGAACGCGGCTTCCGTGAAGACAGGCTCACAGGTCACAAGCGGCGGGGCGAGCCGCTTCCACTGTTCCACACACCAGGAATGGTACTTCAGCCCAGCGGCAAGAAAGCTGACGAGCGGACCGGTATCCAGTAACGTGGCGACATGCCTCACTC
The DNA here is from genome assembly GCA_016213775.1 of Acidobacteriota bacterium. Taxonomy (GTDB): domain Bacteria; phylum Acidobacteriota; class Terriglobia; order Bryobacterales; family Bryobacteraceae; genus CADEFT01. The sequence goes on along the minus strand of JACQZR010000253.1, from coordinate 2,088 downwards.
GCCGAATCCCTTCATGAACTTTGGGTCGTGCGCAAGATTTCGAGGAAGACCTTTCAGGGAACCGGCAAGATCGCTTGCCAGATCATAGCAGGACGGCGAGTTGGTTGGCTTCGCGTTGGCGAGCGATTTGCGGAGACTGTCTCGCACCAGTGACGACTTGGACTCCCGGCGCGCTTTGGCTTCGGCTTCCAGGGCGACCAGGAGATCCTCAGGGAGCTTGAGCGAGATGGTCTTCATACGATCAGAGTAATACGCATCGTTTCGGAGCGCAATACGCACCCGCGCTTCTAATGGGCAGACCCCGCTACTTCGTGGCCGTTGTCCGCCTATCCGTCGGGTAGTTCATCTGGTCTATTGGGGAGGTTAGCGCAAAAAAAGAAACAGAGGGCTTTGGCCCGCGGTCCGAGACGGGGATCGAGGCGAGACGAAGGACCTGGCGGCGGAGGAGCCTGCGCAGGCACGGCGGTTGCGGAAGAAGTTGCAGGATTGGCGAGCGGCAATAGTGAAGAAGTCGTCAGCGGCGGGTGTTGGCGGCTACTTGCGCGTAGAGGGCGTCGGGGGCGAGGTCGATCTCGCCCGGCCAGGCGACGGCACCCCCATCAACAAACACCTGGGAGAAAAATTGATCGTCCTGTAGCGGCGACAGTGCGCCTGTTAGTTCCTCGACAGGCAGGTGAACCCTTCCGGCGAGGCCGTCACGGAACCGGAGGTAGAGTGAGTGTCCGGGTTCCGACTTGACATCGACAACTTCCCAGTGCATTTCGGTGTCTCCTTTCAGGGCAGTGGATCGATCTTCGCGGGATGCTTGTTTTCACTGCAGAACTGCCAAGCTTCGACTAATTCCTCTTTATGTTGCGCTGCCCACTCCTGGACGAGGTTCAACGCCCGTCGGGGAAGTGAGCCCTCCATGATTTCCAACGTGGCAATCTCCACGGTCGCTTCAAACTCACCGTACCTCACGTGAAAGTGCGGCGGAGCGTGATCTCTGAAAAACATCCGGATCAGTATTCCGTAGAAGGCACTGATCGTCGGCATCTGCCTTGATTTTATCATCCGCCGCAGGGAACGTAGCAGGCTACGGTTGGATAGACTCGTGCTAGGATAGCCGCATGTCAGAGAGCAGTTTTCTGGTTAAGCTGAACGTTTCCAACGAAGATCGGCATAATCCTCCAAAAGCGTTAAGCAAAATCAGGGAATTCCGGGATTGTAGTGGGAGCGAGGCATCTGGTGGGTTGACCGCCCAACGCGGAAATGAAGGTCGCCATTGAAGTGGGATGGTGGGACTCTGTCCCCCCAAGCCCCCCTGGGATTTATCGCATAGTGGCAGACAGGAGGGATACGGAGGGGCGACCGGTATGGCCGCCCTCCTGTCCGCACCCCGGGCAGCGCTCAGGTCGCATCCCTGCGTTGCCCTATCCTCTGCCGGGGCAAACCCAGTGTAGCCAAACACGCGAAGTTGATGTGCGTCGGGGAATGCAGTTGACAGCCGCAAGATAATGAAGGAATGGAAGATCGGGAGCTTTATCGGCGGATTCTGGGAATCGAATCGCCGTGGTACATCGAATCGGTAGACCTCCAACCCGCGCAGGGTGAAGTGCATGTTTATCTGGCACATCAGGAACTGAGCAGTTGGGCGTGTCCGGAGTGTGGAACTGCGTCGGCGTTGCACGATCACCAACCGGAACGGAAATGGCGGCACCTGGACACCTGCCAATACCAGACCATCCTTCATGCGAAGCCGCCACGAAGCCGATGTGCCGAGCACGGCGTGAAGGTGGTCAAGTTGCCCTGGGCGGAAGGCTCGAGCCGGTTCACGGCATTGTTCGAGGCTTTGGCGATTGCTTGGTTGAAGTCGGCGAGCCAAAAAGCCGTAGCGGAGCAGTTGGGGCTGAGTTGGGATGAGATCCACGGCATCATGAAACGTGCCGTGAAGCGTGGACTGGCACGGCGGAAGGCCGAACCGGTGAGCCAATTGGGTGTGGACGAGAAAGCGTTCCGCAAAGGCCAGAAGTACATGACGGTGGTGAACGATCTGAAAGGTAGCCGGGTGCTTTATGTAGCCGAAGACCGCAAACAAGAGAGTCTGGA
>JACQZR010000254.1 GCA_016213775.1 Acidobacteriota bacterium | reverse complement strand
GCTTTAAAGTTTCTGAACCTCCTGCACCCTATTTGTTTGCAAATTCCGGCCGCGCGCTGCTCGGCCTTTTTTCATCCCTACAACTGCGAACCCGTCGAGGGCTCGGATGACGAGGATCATATCAGTTCCGAAAAACGAAATTTATTTTTCCTTCCAAATCAACAACATCCATCCGCGGTTGAAAGGCCCCGCAGCAGGGTCCGTGCTCCGCTAGAGCCAGGAGAACTATCCAAATGTCTATCTCTGATGCTCATTCCGAAGCAGCCCGCCGCAACGGCGCGCTCTCACACGGGCCGACTACTGAGGAGGGCCGTCGGCGCTCTTCCCAGAACGCCTGTAAACACAATTTCTTCGCCTCCTGCGCCTCCTTGCCCGGCGAGGAGCGCGCTCAGTTCGATGCTCTCCGCGAGGCCTACTCCGAAGAGTATCTTCCCGTTACCTCAACCGAACACCACTACGTTCAGGAAGTGGCCGATGCCGAATGGCGCCTCCAGCGCGTCCGTTCCCATATGGTCGACCTGCAATCCAAAGTGATGCGCGAAACCGAGCAATCGTCCGCCGAGGCGTTCCATCACCTCGCCAAGGACGGTCCCTCGCTGCCGCTTCTGCTGCGCTACGAAACCAAGTTCGAACGCCAGTACGACAAAGCCGTCCAGCAGCTTCAAAACCTCCAGGACCGCCGCGCCGAAAAGCGACAAGCTGTCCGCGATGCCGAGCAAGCCGAGCGCAAAGCCGAAGCTGCCGCCGCCAAACAGGCCGAGGCCGACGCACGCCAGGCCGAAAAGGACCGTGCGGCAGCCGAGCGACAACTCATCCGCGACATGATTGCCTTCATCGACAGCCCGACCCCAGGTGAGCTCGCCGAAGCGCGCGCTGCGCGATTGCATAACGAACCGAAGCCGCCGGACCCCGAGCCTGCTGAGCCGCACCAGCCGCTCACTCTATAGGGCCGCCTGGTCACTCGCAACAGCTAACCCGCAGCCTCCGGTCGCTCTTTGACAACCCAACCGCGACGTCCATACGCGAAGTGTCTTTGCTCGCGGCCCGATTTGTCCCTATGGGAGGAACATGACGGAAGCGTTGCACAGCAACACCAGACAGAATCGCATGCCAGCCTCCGGCGAGATGATTTCGCGGGATGTCCGGGTGCCTCGCTGGTGAGCGTGGATGCTTGGGCCTGGATAGCGGGGAGTAATTTAACGGATGCGTTCGTCTTTTGCCGATCCGACAATCAGAAGGAGCGCACCGTTCCTGGAAGTGAATGCCCCGTGGTCCGTGCCGGGGATGGCGCGAAAGAAATCGCCGGCTTGGATGCCAAGCGTTCCGTCCAACTGGCAGACGTCGCCCTCAAGCACCCAGCATTGCTCTTCCACAGAGTGATGATGGTCAGGGAAGATAGCGCCGGGAGCCATGCGAAGCAGCGCCGTTACCACATCGCGCGACGGGTCATGTGACAGGATTTGCATCTCGACGCCCTGCTCGCCCGTAGGCCGCCATTTACCGTTGCCGGCGCGGAGAACATAATAGCCGGGGAGTTCTTCCTGGAAGCCGTGATGGGTGCGCGCGGGCTTGGGCTCCTTGCGGATTCCGGCCATCAGACGGTCCTTGACCGATTGCGGCGGATGTAGCACGGGGGCGGCAAAAACGAGCCGCGCGGCGGATTCCTCAAAGGCGTGAAGTTCAGCAGCGGCGAGCTCGTTCCTGGCCAACAGGAGAGTCTCGAAGTGGGCTGCATCGGCAGCTTCGGCCACACCGAGTGCGTACTCAGCGGCGACGCTGCGGACTTGCTCATCAGACCACGCCGGTGTAGAGGACATGACCTTTACAAAGTATCACAAGGGGCGTCAACCTGCGCGATTCTGTATAGGCGGGATACACAGCGGGCTCAGGCGAGGTCCACGGCCATTAGCGATTTGCGGTCGCGAATGAAGACTTTTGTGCCGGCGAGCGAAGGCGGCGTCCATGACAATCGGGTGAGCAATTGGGACTTCGCGTTCACCTGAAAACCCTTGGGAGAGGGCGAGGCGAGCATGAGCGTGCCATCTTCATCGAGGGTGATGAGTTTGTTATCCGCCCATATGAAGGTTGCTTTCTGGATGCTCCGTTCCTGCCAGTGGATCTTGCCGCTGACGGCGTCAACCCCGCTGAGGATCGCCTGGCTGCCTTTGCCACCGCTGGTGAAGTAGAGCGAGCCGTCCACCCAGATAGCATTGCCGTGGTGGAGGCGGAGGCGGTTGGAGGTCCAGAGTTCGGAGGCCTGCGTTTGGAGGCCGTTGCGGGTGAGGTGGATCATCTTCGCGCCGGCATTGTATTCAGCGGAGACGAACAGGAGATTGCCCGGGCACCAGAGCGGTGTGGCAACGCTGATGCCGTACTCAGCCTTAAAAGGGATTTGCCACTGCAGATCGCCGTTGTGGGGATTGAGGCCGAACACCAGCCCGTCCATCAGCATGACGAGTTGTTCGAGGCCGTCGAGGTTGATGAGGATCGGCGAGGAGTAGACGTTGCCGATGTTCCCTTTGGCCCAGGCGATGGAGCCGTCCGATTGTCGGAAGGCCATTGTCGATTTGCCTTTTCCACCAACGGGCACGATGACAAGGTCGCGGAAGGCGAGGGGGCTGGAGGAGTAGCCGTACATCAGGCGCGTGCCGCCGTGGTCGGCCCAGAGTAACTGCGTCCAGAGGAGTTTTCCCGATTTGCAGTCGAGGCATTGCAGGCGGCCGTCGACGCCGGCAGTGAACACTCGATCGCCGACCAGGAGGGGAGCGGCGTAGGGTCCGTTGCCCATATCCGGGGCATCGCTGCGGAACGTCATGGGCGTAGTGTGCTCCCAGAGGGTCTTGCCGGTGGAGGTTTGCAGCGCGGTGACGGTTTCTTTACCGGGCGTGCCGTAGAGAGTATAGAGCGTGTCGCCGGAGATGGAAGGGGCGGAGTAGCCTTCGCCGAGAGGTCGCTTCCAAAGGACCTTGGGGCCGGCGGCGGGCCAGGCGGCTTTCAGGCCTGTTACGTCAGACGTGAAGTTTCGCCGCGGGCCGCCCCATTGGGTCCAGGACGCACTGGGAACAGACTGAGCGAATGCGGCGGTCCCAGCGCCGCAGAGGAATGTTCGCCGGTTCATTTGGTGGGTAGACGGGATTTCGCGCGAATATGTTCCGTCGGGATTGTGAATTCTCCGTTCCTCAGCGGGTGCCGTGGAGGATCCATTCCATTCCGCCGATGACGCCTCGTCCGGGCATGATGACTCCGGGGATTTCTTCGTAACTGGTGCTGGTGATGTTGGTGAGACGAAAGAACGGCCGGAGGCGGCCGTTGGCGCGGGCGATGGAGGTGTCCCAGAGGGCGTAGGCGTCACGGCTGTAACGATCGACGATACCAATGCGCGTGCGGGAGGCTAAGTGCCGGGTAAGTGCGCCCTGCCAGGAAAGCACAGCGGATTGTGTGGGGTAATTGAAGACGTATTTCGAGATAGCCCCGGGGAGGAGTGCGCGATCGCCGTGCAGTGCCGTGTAGGAGGCGCGGAGGAGTTGAGCGGACGCGGGACGCCATTCGATGCGTCCTTCAAAACCGGTGAAGGTCAGCCGCTGAAAATTCGTAGCGCGGTAGATATCCGTGGCCGAGTAGCGGACGTAGTCGATCAGGTCGCGGTCGTGGCGAGAGAAGGGGCCGGCCTCGGCGCGGATGGTGCGTCCGGACCGCCATTCGAGAGCGCCTTCATAATTCCAGGCTTTCTCCGGACGAAGATCAGGGGAGCCGGCGTTGGCCGGGTCGTGATAGTAGAGGTCGGTGTAGCTGGGCAGCCGGAAGGCGCGGCTCATTGCGCCGCGAAGTTTCCATCCGCGGCCCAGCCAATAAGCCGCGCTGAATGTAGGACTCAGTTGATGGTTGAGACTCGAATAGATTTCGTCGCGAACACCGGCACTTAGTGAAAAGCGCTTGCGGAGGGTGAGTTCGTAAGTGGCGTAGGCGGCCTGGCGGATGCGGGAATGATCGCCGAGGTTGTTGCTTTGGATGGTATCGCCGTAGCTTTCCACGCCGTAGAAGAGGCGGGAGGAGGCGGGGAGGTCTTCGCGCCGGCGAAGGGCAATCTGCCAGCTTTCGACGGCATGGCGGTTGGTGAACACCTGGGGACGGTCCCGGTAGAGAACGAACAGGTCCGTGTGGCGGCGATAGGCGAAGGAGGCTTCCGTCTTGGGGCCGAGCTCCTGGCGGAGAGAGGCGAACCAGCCGCGGGTGCGTTCCCAGGAGTTGTAGTTGCCGTAGAACTGGTCGGCGCCAAACGGGCGGTCGCTCATCGAGAGCACGATGTCGCTGAAGCCGAGCCGGGAGGTTGCGTGGGTGATGGAGGCCAGGCCGAGATTGCGATAGTCGCGATTGGGACGGAAGCCGGAGGAGAAGTCCCGGGTGAAGTAGAGCTGCTGGGAGAGCTTTTCGCCGCCGAGGGCGATGGACCCGCTCTCGTGATTCACGCCGAAATTGCCCACTGCGCCGCGAAGCCGGACTTCGGACTGACTGAATCCGGTGAGCAGATTCAGGACCCCGGTGACGGCGTCGGAGCCATATTGGGTGGAGCCGGAGCCGCGAAGGAGTTGGGCTTCGCTGAAGGCTTCCATGGGGAGGGGCAGATCGAGGTTGTGGTGGGCCGACTGGGTGTCGTTGAGGCGCAGGCCGTTTAACAGGATGAGGTTTTGGGAGAACGATCCGCCGCGGATGGAGAGGTCGCCCTGGATATCGTTGGGGCCGCGCTGGCGGAGGTCAACCGAGGCGTCGTCCTTGAGCAGGTCGGCGAACGAACCATAAAGGATGCGTGTGTGCCCTACCGGCAGGGATTCCACCGCGCGATTGGACTCTTCTGCGGGCACGGGCAGGTAACTCCCGGTGACGAGGACCGTGATCTTGGGAGGTTCCGGTTGTTTGGGCTCCTGGGCCGGAAGCAGGCAGGCGGCCAGCGCAAAGAGCAGTATTGAGTGGCTCAACCTATACAGAATAGCGAAGTTTACTGGTCGGACATGCCGAGGTCTTTGAGGATCTTCGGTTTCGATTCCTCCATCGCCAGCATCACGTGACAGGCGTTGCAATCCTGAGAGATCGCCTTGGCGCCATCCTGCGTTTTGTGCTTGTCGTCGTGGCAGCGGAAGCAGCCAGGGTAGTCGTTATGACCGATGTTGTTGACGTAGGTTCCCCATGTGATTTTCATTTCGGGGAAGATGTTGCGCTGCCAAATAGCAAGGACGCCCTTTGCCGTGCGTTCGACGTCAGCCGGAGAAGCCTTTCCATCGAGAGCTTTCTTCACGGCGGCGGGGATTTCGGCCTCAGCTTGCACGGTGGAGGTGTAGTCCTTCTTGAGCACGTCGAGGGCGACTTTGCGTACTCCGGGGATGGTGGCGACGAGATTGCCGGCGGCCATGGCGTTGTCCGTGGCGCGTTCGGGGAGTTCGGTGTTGTGGCTGGGGCGGTTGTGACAGTCGACGCAATCCATTTCGCGGATCTGCATCTTGGAAACGTCGGCCGGGGTGGTTTTTTCGGCGAAGTACTCCCGCTTCGCGGTGTCGCGAACGGAGTATTCCACCCACGGGATGGTTTGGCGGGCACGGTCCGTGTGGGCGTAGCGGACCTTGATGCCTTGGCCGACGTGGCGCGAGTGGATGCCGGAGCCGGCGATATTGCCACCGCCAATGCGCATCAGCAGGACGGTCTGGGTCATTTCCCCCGCGTCGGAGAAGTGGGGAATAACTCGCAGCTTGTCCCCACCATACTTGTCGGGCCAGTGGCATCCTTCGCAGGTCTCACGGGCGGGGCGGAGGTTTTCCACGGGGACGGGGATGGGGCGTTCGTAGGTATTGAATGCGACGGCGAAGACCTGGTGAAGCCCCGAGAGTTTGCTTTGCACAAACCACGACGCCCCGGGTCCAATATGGCACTGGACGCATCCCACTTTGGAATGCGGAGAGTTCTGGTAAGCGTTGAACTCCGGCTTCATAACCACATGGCAGGTTTGGCCGCAGAACTGGACGCTGTCCATGTGTTCCACGGCCCGGTAGGAGAGGTTGGCGGCGATGACCACGTTGGCGCCGGTGGCTAATCCGATGAAGATCAGGAATTTGCGGAAGTCGGGGTTCTGCCAGCTCAGAATGGGGAGTCCTATGACCTCCCGCACCCCCGCTGAAGGTCCCAACTGACGTTTTTTCCATAGGATACCGACAGGAATGAAAGTAAGACCGGCAAAAAATACTGTTGGGAGAATCAAATAAAGGAGGATACCGATGTAGGCGCTGGCGCCACTGTGCCCCTGGAGGTAGGTGGGGAGCATGAACAGCCAGAAGACGCTGGCGGCGGTGACGAGAAACACGCCGATGCGGCTGATCCAATTGTTGGAAAGGTAGATGAGAGGAGATAGCTTGTCCCTCATCCCAGGAGGCAGGTTGGCACTCATTCGCGAGTGTTAGGGCACGTGGAGGGCCAAAGGGGACGGTCCATGTCGAGATTCCGAAGGGCGGTTACTGAGTGCTATAGTCCGATGATGGGAATGTCCATCTGGAGTTTTCTCGCATACTCGTCGTTATTGGCTTCCTTTTGGATAGAAGGACTGGTGGTGGAGGTTTCGCCGGAGCGTGGAACCGTGACGGTGAGCCATCGTGAAATCGAGGGTGTAATGCCGGCGATGGCGATGCCCCTGAAGGTGCGGGACCGTGCCATGTTGCGCGGATTGCGTCCCGGAATGTTGGTGGAAGTGGAGTTGGTGAAGCAGGGGGGAGGGCAAGATGTCCGCCGCATCCGCGTCCGCGAGGCGGACAACTCCATTGAAGCGGATGGGCGTAAGGTCCTGTTGGAACGTCCGAAGGAGGCGGTTGCGGTTGGGCAACCTGTAGCTGGGGTGCCCCTGAAGGACCATCGTGGTGCGGACGTGCGGCTGGACCAGTTCGCGGGGAAGGTCGTTGCGGTGCAGTTCCTGTACACGCGTTGTCCGATGCCGGAGGTGTGCCCGCGCCTGGCCGCCACCTTTGCCGCCTTGCAGCGGCGGTTCGCAGCGCGAATGGGGGCCGATCTGGTTCTGCTTTCTGTGACGCTCGACCCGCGCTACGATAGCGTGGAAGAGCTTTCGCGATATGCTCGGATCTGGCGCGCCGGCCAAGGCTGGCGGTTTCTCACGGGCTCTGAGGAGAGTATCCGATTCACGGCGGCATCATTTGGGATGGTTTATTGGCCGGAGGAAGGCGTCATCACGCACACTTCGACGATCGGGCTGATCGGGCGTGATGGCAGGTTGTCGGCGGTGGTGGAAGGATTGTCGTTCACCGCGCGGCAACTTGGCGATCTGATCGAAATCGAGTTGCGGAAACAGGGGAATAGATGAGGATACGCGAGTTCATGCTCCAGACCCTCGTACACCGGCGTTCATTACCAGGGATTGGCGTCGTTCAGGGTAAGATAAGAGTGACAATTGGTGCAACCCGCATGCACCATTGCAAGGCGCAACCGACAAGGTAGGTAGTTTATGCATTGCAGTTACGAGTACTCCCGCCTAGGTACTAGGTTTTGTGCGTACCATGAACCGTCTGGGGCCACCGATCTAGTACTCATGCGAGCATTGTACTCAGCACGCCATCGAGGGCGTTTGCGTGTTTTTCTTTTCTCTTCGTTTATGGCTCTGATGTCAGCTCCGGTAACGTCGGCCGCAGGCTGGCATACCTCAGGGAGCCAAATTCTTGATTCAAATAATCAAACCGTTCGGATCACGGGCGTGAACTGGTTCGGCATGGAGACCTCGAACTACGCCCCCCACGGATTATGGGCGCGGGGGTATCGAGAAACGATGGACCAGATCAAGAGCCTTGGGTATAACACCATCCGGTTGCCGTTCTCGAACCAGCTCTTCGATGCGGGCAGCACCCCCAACGGAATCGATTTCAGCAAGAATGCGGATTTGGCCGGGTTGACGGGTATCCAAATCCTGGACAAAGTGGTGGCCTACGCCGGTCAGATCGGGCTGAAGATCATTCTGGACCGTCACCGGCCGGACTCGTCGGGCCAGTCGGCATTGTGGTACACGCCGGCGTACCCGGAGAGCCGCTGGATTTCGGACTGGCAGATGCTTGCCCGCCGCTATTTGGGCAACTCGACAATCATTGGCGCCGATTTGCATAACGAACCGCACGGATCCGCCTGCTGGGGTTGTGGGAACACAGCGGTTGACTGGCGGCTGGCGGCGCAGCGGGCCGGCAACGCCATTCTCAGTGTGAATCCCGACTGGCTGATTATCGTCGAAGGGGTCGAGCAATACAACAATGACTGGTACTGGTGGGGCGGAAATCTGATGGGGGCGGGAGCCGCCCCGGTGCAGCTTAGCGTGCCAAACCGGGTGGTTTACTCGGCCCATGACTATCCGGCGTCAGTGTATCCGCAGAGCTACTTCTCGGCGCCAACCTATCCGAACAATTTACCTGGCATTTGGGACGCGCACTGGGGTTATTTGAAGAAGAACAACATAGCTCCGGTGTTGTTAGGCGAGTTCGGGACCAAGCTTCTCACGACATCCGACCAGCAGTGGTTTAGCGCGATGATCAGCTATCTGGGGTCCGGCGCAACAGGCTTTCACTGGACCTACTGGAGCTGGAACCCAAACTCCGGCGATACCGGTGGCATCCTCGCCGACGACTGGATCACGGTAATCCAGGCGAAGCAGACGAAGCTGGCGACCATTCAATTCGGGTATACGGGAACGTCCGGAGGCGGCACCGGTGGAACCACCGGCGGGACACCCGGTGGAACAACAGGCGGCACAACTGCCGCTTGCGCAGTCAACTACGTGAACCGCAACGATTGGGGTACGGGATTCACCGCGGACGTCACCATTGCGAACAGTGGAAGCAGCGCGCTATCAAACTGGCAGCTTGCCTGGAGTTTCGGCGGGAACCAGGTGATCACGCAAATGTGGAACGCGAACAACACGCAAAGCGGCACTAGTGTGGTGGTACGCGATCCGGGCTATGCCACCATCAATGCGGGCGGAACGTACACGTTCGGATTCAACGCGAGTTACTCGGGGACGAATACGAAGCCCGCGTCGTTCACGTTGAACGGCGTCGCGTGTTCCGGAGGCAGTGGGGTACAGCCACCGCCACCACCTCCTCCACCACCTCCGCCGCCACCTCCTCCGCCGACTCCGTCGGGCACATGCAGTGTCCTGTACTCGATCAGCAGCAATTGGGGCAGCGGATTCGTCACGAACTTGACTGTGACCAACAAGAGCGGCTCGGCATGGAATGGCTGGACACTGGCGTGGACATTTGGCGGGAATCAGAAGATCACGAGCCTCTGGAACGGCGTCGTGAGTCAGGCCGGACAGGCAGTAACGGTGAAAAACGTGTCGTACAACGGGCAGGTGCCCGCCGGGGGATCGGTGTCGCTGGGATTCCAGGGCGCCTACAGTGGGACCAATACGGCTCCGGCTACATTCACGGTAAACGGCGCAGTCTGCCAGTAAACGGGAAATTACGCGGGTGGGACCCCCCAGACAGGAAGGCCATTGCGGTAAATCGTCATATGGTCCCACTCAGTGTAAGTTCGTTTAGAGGCGTCGAACGAGTAGTCATCGCTCTGGTCAAAACTGGACCAGTCATCCTGCGCGAATCGCAACTGGACTTCGCCGCCGTCCCCACCGGGCGCAACGGCGTTCTCGCTGCTGAAGGTCAATTCGAGGTAATAACTGCCGCCTCCGGTATCTACAAACCGCCCGGCGATGCCGGCACATCCGATCGTGGAGTAATCACACCATAGGTTAAACGATTTCGCATTCGGCAGGCTGAAGTAGTAGCGCACCTTCAGTTCGGCGAGCGGAACGGGAGTTGTTCCCAGGTTGACGATCTTGAACTGCACTCCCGACTGATTGGTTGTGGCATCGGTGAAACCAGTGCGGTATAGAATCTTGAGTCCCTGGGTCGCGTCGGGCACAGTGACCGATAGAACGAACGCCCGCTGTGAAGATGACCCGCCGGAGTCAGTGAGTTCGATGGTGAACTCGAAATCTCCCGCGGTCTGGCTGGTCCCGGTGATGGTGTTGCCTGACAGGGAAAACCCCTCGGGCAGGGCGCCGGCGACGACAGCCCATCGGTAAGGCCGAATACCGCCACTCGCATCGAGATCAGCAGAGTAGAAAGCGCCGATGTAGGCGGGACGCAGAGAGCGTGTCGAGATGGTTAGCGGCCCGGGCGGGACGACCGTGAGATTGAACTGCTTCTCCGCCGTCGTCCGCGTGCTGTCAGTGACGCGGATAGAAAAGCTGAAAGTTCCTGAGGATCTGGGGATGCCGGCGACCAGGCCCGTAGCCGCATCGAGCGTCAAGCCGTCGGGCAGGGATTTATTCGTGACCTCCCAGTTCGTATAGGGCAGCGTTCCACCGGAAGCCAACAACCCCAGTTGATAGCGCTCGCCCACAGCGGCCCCAGGCAGGTCGGTTGGCGATAGGAACCGAAGCGGTTGCGGGACACCACCCGGCGGCTCCTGACCCCAGACGAGCCGCTGATTTTCATAGAGAGTTATGTTGCGCGTGCGCACGAGTCCGTTGGCCGGAAACGTAAGCCCGGCAAAGGACCAATCACTGTCCGGCGAGCGAGAACTGCGGCTGGTGAGCCGGAACTGTGTCAGTTTGCGATAGGCTTGCTGGCCGCCGGGAAATATCGAACCGCAACTGATCTCGATGTAGTATGTCGGTCCGGTCCAGAGTTGAGGAGGCGCCGGCTGGGAGCACTGGTTGAACGCGGTCGACAGAGAGATGTCGCCCGGGTCGCCGGAGGGGAGATCGAAGAAGTAGCGGAGCGTCACATTGTCGATGACGCGAGCGGGCCAAGCTGTCTGGTTCCCGGCATAAGCGGCGATTTCAATGTAATTTGAGCCGCGCGAATTCACGGAGGCTTCGACGAAGAGTTCATCGCGCGTGGGTGTTTCGACCGGAGGAAAATCAACTAGGGGCGTACCGCCATAGCGCTGATACATCGCGGCCAGGGCGCCGGTGAAGGCAGCGTTGTAATCGGTAGCAACTTCGTTCTTCACGTAGTCGGTACGGGAGTCGGTGTAGCTGTCGGATGCGTCGGGCCCCCCAACGAGCGCGCCGTACAGTGTATGTACGGAATCCTTGGGAACATTGATATCGTCAGCCCAGGAGCCGTGCGCCGTGCGGTGATGCGGATTGCGTGGCGGCTGCTTGCCGAAACCGATCACGTAGCTGGCGCTGCGCGGGTTATCCCCAAGCATATAGTTGATCTGACGTTCGGCAAACGAGCGGTAGCGATTCGCGCGCTCGGAATCGAGGTTCTTCAGGCGCAGCCAATCGGAGTAAAGCATGGCGAGCAATGCGGTATTGGCGGCGTAGCGGAGGGAACCCCACTGATCGAGCCAGCCGAGTCCGCCGGGCGTGTAGCGAATCCGCCGGCCCTGATAGCCCGTGGTCCAGTAGTCCAGCCAGCGCTCGATATCCGGACGGTAATCCTGCGAGTCGGTGAGCAGAGTCAGCAGGACGTAGGTCCCGTAGCTCTTATCGTCCCAGTTGTGGGTCCAGCTAAATGATCTCACCTGTGTTCCGGGTTCCAGTGGAAGCTGCTCGTAGTATTTAACTGCTTTGGCAAGATAGTCCGGATTGTTGGTGGCACGGAAGAGCCACGCTGCTCCCCATGCCAGTTCGTCGATGAAACCGTTGTTGGAAGCATAGAATGCGCGCGCGGCAGTCACACAGTCCGAGTATTTGCCGCGGTATCTGTCGGCGAAGGAATAAATTGATTCGGCGCGATCAACAAGTTTCTGCGCGTACGACGTCTCGCCTTCCATGCGGAAGACGAGAGAGGAGGCAGCGAGGGCGGCCGCGGTTTCGGCGGCAACGTCGGATCCGGGACAGGAGGCGCTGACCTTAAACGACGGCCGCGCCATCTGGAGGACCTCCGCCGCGCCCCAAAACGAATGGTCGGCATTGCCATCGCCGACCTGTACCCACAACTGTTCTGGCGTGGCGCTGGCTTTCATGAAGTAATCGGCAATCCAGCGGAGATTCGAGACAAGATGCGGCATCTGACGGCTGTCGCGAAATCCGGCGCGGTATTCGAAAGCGCTCCAGGCAAGCAAGGTCGCCGAGGAGGCCATCGGAAACCCGAATTTGACGTGATCGCCGGCATCGTACCAGCCGCCGGTTAGATCTTCATTCTGATCGGCGCCATCCTTGAGGCCGGAATCGGCACGCCAGCTTACCCGGTTTTCGCGGGGAAGCTTGCCGGATCGTTGCGCTTCATAGAAAAAGAGCGATTTCTGCAGAGCCTCGGCATAATTGAACTGGCTCGAGGTCTGGGCGAATGCCGGCGCACAGAGAATCAGTAACGCAATCACTTCAGTAATACCGTCAGCGAGTTCGAGGTTTTGCCATCAACAACGAGGGTGACAGGGAGTTCGCCCTTGCCAGCCAGAGTGAGAGGTAGCGGACCCGCCTCCACCTGATCGCGTCCCGGGCGGCCTTCCGGACCTGCGAGAGTGACCGGGATGGACTGGCTGCCGATTCGGAGGGTGACGGCGTCGAGGCTGCTTCTGCCGCGAATGCCGCTTCCGTAGAGCCGGAGGAACGTCGCCGCGCCCGCGACCAGTTCAACGGGTACAGCCTGCCATTGTTCTTGCAGCGGGTCGAGACGAGCCAGATCCGCGCTCTGCGTACCGCTTTCTGTGACTGAGATCACTTTCCCCAATGCGAAACCCCGTCCATCACCGGCTGCGGAATACAATCCGGGAGCCACTGCACTGACCCGAACCGTTCCGGTAGCAACGTCGCGAGTTCCGTTGCGGACGACGATCGCGGCCTGTCCCGCCGCTGTTTCGGGGTTGAGAAGAAGGTTGATTTTGTTGGGCGAAACCGAAAATAGTGAGGCAGTGCGGCGGATTCCCGCGTTATCGATCACATCGACTTTGACGTCCCCGATCGAAGTCACAGGGGCTGCGCCGGAGTTATCCCTGATAATCGACAGCTCTTTGCCCAACAGACTTACTTCCGAATCGGGCGCGACGGAGTTTCCGGATAGACTTGCCGCTGAAACCGCGGTCACGGGAAGTGCACTCAAAGTCGAGACAATGCGAAATCCCGGAATAGGTTCTTCTGGGCTTTCGAGAAAACTCGGGTGCGGAGACTGAGTGTCGCCGGAACTTACAGGCGCGAGCCCCATCTTGATGTAACTGGTGCCAAGCTGCGCCACGCCGTTGGGCGAGAAAATGCGAATCTCAAAAGCGATGCTTTCCAGCAGTTCGGAGTTGGAGGCCATGACTTCCCACACCAGAGTTAGTGAATTGTTATCGGGGTAGACCAGAGCGAAATCGCCGTGCGCCGGGTGGTTTTGACTGAATGGTCCGTTGCCTTGATCCCCCGCGTAAGTCAGAAGTGCCCGCGGAATGGCGGTGGCGTAATTAGTTGTGCCGGTCTCGACGTCACGGGCACTTACCCAGACGTGCACATTCCCGGGAACCTGGGAGAGAACGGCTTTCAGACGCGTGCCGGAGTCAGCCAACCCGGCGGAGTCCAGGCCTTTGTCTGAGGGGAAAGAGGCGTTGTAGAAGCCCGACTCGGTATTGGCCGGTCCGCCGGGGTCCGCCTGAGTCACCACATACCCTGGATACGAAGCGGTGGTGCCGAGATTCCGGCGTTTGAACGCGGAAGGAAAACCCTCGGTGAAACGCACCAGGAAAGCCTGTGTACTTCCGGGATTGTTCTGGGGCAGCAGGGCCGGTGTCGCGGTGAGCGCCGGAGATAACGGGGTAACTTCGGCCCCGATGCTGGTGTGGAGAGAAGCAATGATGCCGGGCCGGGCGACGCCGGCAACCTGAGTGGGATTCTCCAGGGAAAGCTGCCGGCCGGCGCTGTCGAAGATCTGTGCAGTGAGGACCACCTGATCCGGGTCCGGTTTTTTCGGAATTTTCGAGGCGGAGGCGCGCAGATTCGTGACGCGGAGGATGCGCGTTCTCCCTTCGCCGGGGGCATCGATGGGAATCTTGTTGAAGAGGATGAGGTTGTCCTGTAATCGCGTGCCCTGGAAGACATTGGCGTCATCGGTGGCGCCGGTGGCAGAGCAGAAGTCAGCGGGCGCGACCGGCACACAAGGCCGCTGATCGGTAGCCGGCGGATCATCGACAATCGCCAGCGCATCACTCACGGAGCTAACCGGTTCGAGTGGACCGTCAATGACTGGGGTGGCCGACGGCTTCGGCGGAGGAGCGATCTTGAGGGTCAGGGGAGTGTTGGACGTCACTAGAATCTGGTATTGTGGCAGCTTCCCTCCTTTGGGGGAAGGGGAGCCTCCCGTGCACGCGATTACCAGATCGCTCAGCAGCTCGGCCAACCCTTCTGCCCGGATGGCATTTGCAGGCGTGTCAACGCGCCGGCAAGTCATTGGAGATTGCGCGAAAACGGGCGCACAGAGCAGGACGCCAGTTAGAAAAAGCGTCGTAGATGGATGCGCGCGAAACACCACAGACTGTCGCATTCTGACTTCTGACTCCTGACTCCCTTTACCTAATAAACCCGGAACGGCTCTGATCCACGCCAATCCGGAATTGACGGGATGGAGAAATTCTGTAATAGGGGACGCTGCCGGATGCTGTAACGGATGAACACGCCGGCGGCAGCCGAATTGTAATTTCGCGTATTGTTCACATTGGCGAAAATACCGAGATGCCAGACCGGGGTAATCGGAATGGCTGTCTGGATATCAATGCTGTAGTTGGCGCCGGAGGATGACTGTTTGGCGTAGTACGGGCCATTGCGGCCCTGGACGGCGGGCAGTGTCGGGAAGTAAGGAGAAGATTCTTCCTGGAAGTGCTGTGCGCCGAAGCTGCCGTTCAACAGGTATTGAATTTTCTGCCCGTAAACGCCGCGCCATTGAATCGGCACGTTGGCGAGGATATACTGCTGCGGGCTGAAGTATCCGCCGTGCCCCAGAGTGAAGTAACGAAGGTTCTTCTCATAGTGGAGGCCCGTGAGATTGAAGCCGGCGGTCAACTTGCCTTGCGGTGTCTCCAGGACTTTCCAATACATGCCGAGGTTTCCATCGATGCGAGTATTGGACTGCACCTGGCGTCCACTGATGGTTTGGAATCCGAAGCTCGTGTAGAAGCCCGATTTCTCGCCGCCCCAGTTGCCGAGGATGGAGAGCGTGTTGGCAACGACACCGCCCCAAACGCGGTTGGTGACGGGGTCACGGGCTCCGGAGAAGGCGAGCATCGAATCGCGCAAAACTTCGCGTTCCGCAAGCAGCGTGATCGGTCCATTCCCCGGACGGAAGCGGATGCCGCCGACGAAGTTGCTAACGAGGAAGTTCCGTGGCGTCGAACCGGCACGGAGCCCGAAAGTGCGAGTTGAGAGTTGGAGTTCACCGCCGACGCCGCTGGTCGATTGTGTATCAAAGAGAGCGCCTTTGGGGGCAAGGCCGAACCGTTTGTCACTCTCGCCGTCGGGCTTGCCGGACTCGAGATAGGTGGGATGAGCGACAGCGGTGAGGCGGAGGCCGCCGGCGATGACGGCGCTTGCCTCGAAGTTTGCCTCTTCGAGGATCATTCGATCGAAACCTTGCTCCCCGCTTCTGGCGCGAATAGTGCCGCCGGATCCAAAGTAGGACGAGTTGCGGGACTCAATGGCGTTGAGACGTTCCTGGATCTCGCCGCGAAGCGAAGTTCCCTCAGACGGCTGGACGGGTTCGACATAACCAGGTGCGATGGCGGGGAGCACAGGCACGGGTTCGCGGGAGGCGACCTGGGGGAGCGAAGCTCGGGGCTGCGGGGGAACGTCGCTAAGCCCGGGGACGCCGGGCCTGGGTAAAGAGGTCGCGGCGGGGATCAATTCCGCTGTGAGCCGCGATTCCTGACGAACGGGAGCAGCCGTGCTCTGCCAATCGCGCTTCACTGCGGTAATGATTCGCTGATCTTGGGGAGCGGACTTGATCTCCGGCTGTACGAACGCACGCGGTGCCGTTGCGCCCTTATCGGGAATAACAGGTGAGGGGAGGCCGTTCGATCGCGGAATAACAGGCGCGGGCATTTGAGCCGGCGGCTGCGCTTGGAGAGGCGCTGTTCCACCGAGAAGCAGCTCCCCAATCACCTCATTGGCGGGCCGGTTATCAACGGGCTTCAACGCGGTCATGGCGCGCACTTGTGGCACTTCCGCTGGAACGGGGGTAGCCGCCAGCGCCGCAGTCCAGTATTTCTGCGCGGCTTTGTAATCACCCTTCGCTGCCGAGAGCTTGCCGGCGAGGTTTAGCATCTCTGCATTGGTGGGCCAGCGGTTTAACGCCGTGCGAAGCCAGGTGGTGGCGAGGTTCCAATCGCTTGCGCCGAGCGCGGCTCCAATGGCTCCGGTGAAATCGGCTGATCCGGCCCCAGTGAGGCCCCACGATTTATAGACACTGAGCGCCTTCACGGCTTCACCCGCCGTGAGAAGGACACCCGCATAACTGGAGCGAATCGCCGCGTCGCGGGGCAGCAGTTTGACACCGGCTTCGAGAATGGCGAGTGCGCGCGCCGTATCACCGGACTTGGATGCGGCGTTGGCGCGGCGCAAGATCCAACTCGACCAAAGCTCAGACACACTCTCTTGTTGAACCTGCGTAAGATCGGTACGGGCACCGACACCCGTGAAGAGGGCGTACAGTTCGCGTTCGTCGCCATTGGTGCTCAACAGCAGCCAGCCAAGCTGAATTTCGAGATCGGCGGGAATCGTGCGGTTCTGCTGCTTCATCAGGGCGGACGCGCGGCGAACCAGGCGGAGCGCTTCGTCGTACCGCCCCACCGCATTGAGCACAGATGCCATGAGGCCGACGTAGTCCGGATCATCCACCAGTGCGGCGGACACTGAGCGCGGCAGGCGGCCCGCCTCAGCAATGGCAACCTCGTCGCGGCTTTGCTTGTGCAGCGCGGCTATCAGCGCTTTCCAGACGTCGGGATTATCGGGATGTGACGCGGTGATTCCGCGGAGCAGAGTTTCAGCCTGCTGATCGCGGCGTTGGGCGAGCCACAGATGCGCGAGCTGAAGGCGAGCCGCGATGTTGGAGGCGTCGTCGACTTTCGTGTCGATGCGAATCGACTTCTCGAGGTACTTTTCCGCATCCTCTAGCTGTCCCATCGACTCGGAAATCGCCGCCAGTGAACGCAGCGCCCCGGGACGCGTCACCGCGGCTTCGTACACTTTCGACGGCATATGTTCGAGCGATCTGGCCGCGCGGCCTTGCTGGTGAGTCTGGATGAGCGACGTGAGCAGACCTTCCCAGGCGTCCACATTGCGCGGTTCGCTATCGACAACCTTCTGGAACAGAGTCGCTGCTTCCGAGGCGTATCCGTGCCGCAAATAGAGACCGGCGAACTGAAGCTGGAGCGGGATTGAGAGCACAAGCCCCTTGGCGTTGGAGAGTTCGATGGCCTGATGCAAATAGCGCCTGGAATCCTCCTGCTTGCCCGCGTCGCTGGAAGCGAAAGACATCATCGCCAGATACTGGATGTTCTTCGACAGGCCGAGCCGGACTGTCCCCGGAAGCTGCGGGATGGCAGCCAGCGCGGAATCCGGTCCCACACCGCGGTAGCGGGCATTCAGCAGTCCAAACCACGCCTCTTCGTTTTGCGGCTGTTGCCCGGTGAGTTTCTCAAATACCGTCGCGGCAGCGGTGGCGTCCCCCTTTTTCATCAAAGCTCCCCCGAGTCCGTGCAAACCTTCGGGATTGGAGGGACGGACTGCGAGAGCTTTGCGATAAAACTCAACGGCCTCTTGCAACTGATCGGCCGCGAATGCTTTCGATGCGTCATTCATGGCTGACCAGAAGCGGGCTGTTTCCAGAGCGCCGGCAATATCTTTGTCCTTGGGCGATTCTTTTGCCGCGGCTTCAAACAACGTAGCTGCCTCGGAGAAATTCTCCTGTTTCATGCGAACGAAACCAAGACCGGCGAGTGCATCTGCGTTTTTGGGATTCTGCTTCAAGCTGTTTTCAAAAAGCGTTTCGGCGTCCTTGACTCTGTTCGCCTTCAATTCGTTGTAGCCGAGATTGTCCAGCGTGCTGCGGACAGGGCCCGAAGGGGCAGAAGTGTGCTGCGCAGCATTCACCCCTTCAAACATCTTGCTCAGTTCAGGGTCGGGATAACGGCTCGTATAGGCGCGGGCAGAAGCGAGGACCTGCGGGTTTCCTGCTTCCCAAATCAGCGCCTGGCGCCAAGCCTGCTTCGCTTTGTTCAATTGATCTTCCCCGCCCTTAATGGATTCCAGCAAGCGCATGCCGGCAACGCGAGTGGCTGGGCGATAAGTCCACAACTTGCCGAGAACAAGCTTGTAATCGTCGACGGCAGGATATAGGTTCATGAATTTCTGGAGGCCCGCCGTGGCGCTTTCCCAGCCGCCGGGGACAGCCGCTTCGGTTTCGTAATAGGCAATGGCCATGGCGCCCGGCGGGGGGGCATCGCCGAATACCTGGCGGTAGATCTGCATCGCCTGATCGAACTGCTGATTGGCGACCAGTCGCGCGGCTTCCCTGAGGCGGGCCTGTTGCTGCACAAGCACAGGCATTGCCTGCACCTGTTGCAGCGCGGGATGATTCGGATTCACTTTGCGGAGGCGGTCCAGATATGCCTGGCTTTCCTGCGTGCGTCCGCTTTGTTTGGCGAAGCGGGCCAATGAGGCGAGGCCTTCCTGGTGGCTCGGATCGGCCAGCAGGACCTGCTGCCAGGTTTGTGCCGCCAGGTCGGGGCGGCCCCGGCCTTCGAGCGCGCGAGCTTTGCTGACCAGTGCTTCACTGGCGTTTTGCGCGACTGCAAGAACAGTGCTCAGGGCGAGTACCAACAAACTACGAACAACGATTCTACTCATGTCATCCCTCATTCTGTATTCCTTCGTATCCTCAGACCGCCATCCGAATCAAACCGGTACCTTTTTTCCAACCAGCCGTTCGAGAACAGGATCAAGTTGTGGTCGTAGTAAGCGGGCGTGGCGCCATAGAGGCCCGTGGCGCGATTAAAGGCCGCGTTTACTCGATGTTGCTGCCGTGCCGCGAGATGATCTTCTCCCCTGGCGGCGAAGAAAGGGATCAACGCAGCGGAAAATCCAATACTGCTGTGTTCGTTCCGGATAACACCATCGGAATCCACAATCGCCGGCGGTATGCTCCGGTGTGCCACGATCCGGGCCATTCCGGAAAGTGAACGCAACAGTTCCGCTTGGACAGGAACTTCCTTCGGAAGCATTCCCGCCCAGAGATAGACGCGGATCGCATCGTAGCTGGCGACGGCTTTTTTTCCGTCAGGCGCTTCGATGACGAATCCTGGCCCACTCCGGTAACATGACCAGTCCAGGGCGAGCGCTCGCGGAGAACTCGCCTTCACGAGTCGCGGCACATTTCCGGCAAGATTTCTCCACGGGCCGGTGGGACAATGCGCCGCGATCCCGCTCAACACCTGGACAGGCAGGTAACTGACGTTGAAGAAAATCCGATCACCGGTTTTGAAATCACGATACCCGGGGAGGAGCACGGTCCCGAGATGCGGCAGGTGCTCCACTTCGGAACTCGCGATCCGGCCGGCCAGCCGCCGTCCAAGAGCGGAGAAACGCGCCTCGTTCCAGTGCCTCCCGGCTTCGAGAAGGGAGTAGGCCATCCACAGATCGGCATCGGAAGCCGAGTTGTCGTCCAGAACGCCCCACCGTCCGCCCGCCGATTCCCCCCAGCTCCATGAAGGGAGATGTGACCCCAGATCTCCACCTGCGAGGTTCTTTTCCGTCCAGTCCAGTAGTTGCGCGAAACGCTTGCGGTCGTTGGCCACGAGGGCGAAGAACATCGCGTAGGCTTGCCCCTCTGATGTCGTCCCGTTCCTGATGCCCGGATCGATGACTCGCCCGCCGCCGCTCATAAACCGCGTGGCATACCTCTCCCAGAGATCCCAGCTCTCGGTTGCGCCGAGTTGGAGAGCAGCGATCGCAGCCATCATAACCATCCTCAGTGACCAGTCCCAGCGGATCACTGTTTGGTAAATCGTCAACACTTCACCGGCTTCCTTGGAGCCTCCACGCCGCATGTTGATCAGCCCATTTTGAGAACCACCGAGTCAATGGAAGGGCGCAACCAATTACCGCTAGAATGATCAAATAGAAATTACGTCCAATCCATGTATAGAACGTTTCGAGCCAACTTAGTTCGCCGATATAGTTGCTCTTTTCCGATAACTCGAACGATTGGAATCGACTGTTGGTAAGTAAGCTGACGCTTCCGTGAATGTCTTTCGATGTGGCGTTGCCAAGCGTCTGCATCAGGTATTCGAAGCTGCTCTGCTCACCCGTGGCGAGAACCACGGCATTGCGGCTGCTGTCCAGCGGCGAGATCAGGCCCTGGAGCAAACCTTCAGGCGAGGCGCCTTCAAAAAGCGTTTCGCTCAGCCTGCGGAATTCGCGCGCGATCGGAGCAAACGGAAGGTCCACCATGGTGCGCCAGCCCGATGGTTTGCGGGCGCGGAACTGACTCTCGACGCGCACGGGAAGCATGTCCGACCATCGGGCAAACAGCGGCTGGTCGCGCGCCGTCCCGATAATAAGCAGATCCTTGCTCGCCGCCTGCTGCGACTGACTGGCGGCAACGACCGTGACTCGCAGGCCTGGATACCCCGTTTGCGCACCGAATCGCCCCATTAGGCCGAGATAGCAGGCAATCTCATCCGGCGTCGGCTCATCAGGAAGCAGGACAGCGGTGCCTGAAAGATCGGCCAGCCTGGTGAAAGGGAATCCTGCCTGCGTAAACAAATCCAGGCGCGGTAGCTCGACAAACCGTGGGATATCATGGAGATCAATCGATGAATTAGGAAGAACGGTGATTTCCGGATAACGGTCCGTCGGGCTATCCTTGATGCTGTTGAGCACGAATTCGAGAGTCAGTGTATTGCTTGGGTAGAGGACTTGAACCGGGAGATAGACGGCCTGGTGTTGGACAGAAGTGCCTTCGCGGATTGAGATGCGGGTGGAACTGACCCGGATCCCGTTCAGCGAAACGCGCAGCTCCCCTTTCTGTTCGGAGGTGGCTGCAGTGCGAAAGCCCAGGCGTAGAGGAACAGTCGAGCGCTGCCCGAATGCAAGGTCGGGCGGCAGGCGGAAGTAAAGGTTGACTGCCCCCGCTCCAAACCACCGCAACTGTTCGGGACTGATGGAATCTCCCAGGCCATTGGCGCGCTGTGGATTCAACCAGCGGGGAGCATCGTAGGGAGAAGATGGGCGCGGAAGCCGCGCGTTCCCCAGTTCGGCGCGATCACCGTCCTTAGCGTAACTCTGCGTCGCCAGGGCTTGTGCCGCGAGCAGGAGGTCCGCGCCATTACGCCCTGTGATGACCAGTAGTTTGCCGAATGGATCGAGCGGATTGGTCCGCATGGCGATCTGTGGGCCCTCAATGTCTTTCAGCCCGAGCGAGCGAATGACTTCGGAATCACGGGTGGCGAACACGATTTCGTCGCCCTTGCGAACACCGCCTGCTCGCACGGCGAACTGGGTGCCGCGATCGTCGGCAATGACGCCAAACCACGAGGCGACGACGCCGGCGGCCTGGAGTGTTTCATTCGTCGGCTTTTCGGCGAACACCATGGTGATGCGCGCGAGGCGGTGCAGCGAGGTGTCGACGAAAGGCGCCGGCAGTGCGCGCAGGTTGTTCGGCAGCGGAAGCATGGTTCCGGATAGCCGGACTTGCGTCGTGGGGTCGATTTGCAGCCATCGTCCACCCTCTTTGCAGCCGCCCGGACACGATCCGGAGAAATGCAGGGTAATCGTGTTGTCACTCACTACCAGGTCCGGGGGCAACGTGACTTCCGCTTTCTGAAGCGTATTCGCATCGCCGCCCTTCTGACGCGCGGGAACCGGCGTGAGAGCGACACCGTTGAGCAAAATGTTGAGGACCGCGCTATCGGGAAAACCGCCGGAGCTTTTGTAATTAAGAACGAGTGCCGCGTTGGTGACGAGTTTCGTCATCGGCATCGTGAAGGTCAGGTTCACTCGCCCTTCACCGGACTGAAACGTGATCGCGCGGCGCTGCCCCAGTTCGAGCCAGTCACGCGATTCGGCAAACGGTTCATCCGCCCGTAAGGAACCGCCAAGCAGTGCGCAGGCGAGCAAAGCGGTTACTGCGTTTCTGACACCGGCGGACTGGGCCGCGCCGGCATTGGCGGCAGCACTTTTCGTTTCATGCGCCGCTGCGGGGAGGCTGCTGCTCTCCGGACCGGAGAACAGTCCTTTCGGGATCAGAGCAATTCCGCGAAGCGACGTCGCTGCGACGCGGCCGAAACTGCGGATCAGACGGTCCTCCTGGCGGCCCGCGGTCCAACTGAGCCACGCATCGGCTCTGCCGAACACGATTCTGGTGAGCGCCTCGTGTTCTGCCAGAGTCGAGAACTCGAAGTGCAGTGCTACCAGCAGTCCTTGCGAGCGGCGTACCGTGACGGGCAGTACGTATTCATCCTCGCCGAGGTTGACGATCAGTTCAGCGCTATCGTCGGGACTGAGGTCCGCGGGCATGTCCAGTTGAAGGGCTGCGCCGCCGTTCGAGATGTTCAGAGTGGATCCCGGTACTTCCACGCCGCTGCGTTTTCGCAAGCGGACGCGCATGCGAAGCTGGATTCGCGTTGCCGAGCGAAGCTGGCGCAACTCCCATGGCACAGCGAGTGTAGCGCCAACAATCAACGTGTTGAAAAGGGCCCAGGTCATATTGACGAGGACGGTTCCGTTGTCGTCAATCCGGGAAAGCACTTGAGTGACTGCCGTGACCAGGCCCGCGATATTCAGAGCCATGAGAACAAGAAAGGGCGCGGCTATGCGGAGGTCGAAGTATTTCTTCGTGACAACCGTTCGCTTCGAGGTGACGTTGAACTTGCCCCAGCGCGGATTGATCAGAGCGAGTAGCGTTGGAGCCAGAATGTACGGCGCGAGGAGAGTCTCGTAAATCTCATTCCAGAACGAATGACGGAACCTCCCATGGGCTCTCGAATTCGTGAGCGTCGCCATCAACATGTGCGGAAGCACGTACGACAGAATGGCCCACGAGTAGCCGTACACGTTCGATCGGCCAAGCAGCAGATACACCAATGGCGCGGTTAAGAAGATCAGGCGCGGCGTGGCGTGGAGAAAGTGAATGGTGCCGTTGAGGTAGCAGAGGCGCTGCGGCCAGGTAAGTCCACGACCGAACAGCGGGTTTTCCGTGCGGAGAATCTGGACCATCCCGCGGGCCCAGCGAATGCGCTGTCCGATATGGTCGGACACATTCGCGGTAGCCAGTCCCGCGGCCTGCGGGATGTTGATATAGGCAGTGTTCCATCCAGCGCGAAGTAGCCGTAATGACGTGTGCGAATCTTCCGTGACGGTTTCGGTGGCGATGCCGCCGACCTCGTCCAAGGCGCTTCGCCGCAGCACTGCGCACGAGCCGCAGAAGATCAGAGCGTTCCAGAAATCGTTGCCGTCCTGGAGCGTGC
Organism: Acidobacteriota bacterium; assembly: GCA_016213775.1. GTDB lineage: Bacteria > Acidobacteriota > Terriglobia > Bryobacterales > Bryobacteraceae > CADEFT01. The sequence continues at coordinate 49,582 of JACQZR010000254.1, read as the reverse complement.
CATAAAAGAGTTCACCTTCGTTCGGAACCTTGCGAAACGTGCCGAGGTTTCTCTCGAAGGGATCGGGGGAGTAGAAGTGGTGCGGCGTTTGAACCATCGCAAGACGCACGTCCTTGAGGAACCAACCCATGGTGAATTGCAGGAAGGAGCGCGTGGGGATGTGATCGGAATCGAACACAGCAACGTATTCGCCGTGCGTTTTTCCGAGCGCATGGTTGATGTTGCCTGCCTTGGCGCCGACATTGTCGAGTCGCGCTATGTATCCGCATCCCGCCTCCTGAGCAAGTCGATGAACCTCGACGCGCTTGCCATCGTCGAGCACATAGACATTCAGCCGGTCGCGCGGCCAATCAATGTTCATGGCCGCGAGCATCGTGGCCCGGACCACTTCAATGGGCTCGTTGTAAGTGGGGATAAGAACGTCGACGCCCGGCCAAAGTTCCGGGTCACTCGGAAGGGGCATCGGCAGGCGGCGCAGCGGCCTGGCATTTTGGAAATAGCCGAGGACCAGGATAACGACCGCATAGGCTTCCGCGCCGATCAGCAGCACGACGAAAAAAATGTCGATCGCGGGAGTTTGCGAGCCGTTGGCGATGAAGTAGTGTGTGGTTTCTGAGATGCGCCACCAGAAGTAACGCCCGGCGCAGAATAGCGAGATCACCATGAGGATCAGAGAGGCCCGTTCGCCGCTAAATCGGCGGTCGATGAAAATGGCAATGGCGAAGAGCGATCCTCCGAGAACAGCCTGATCCTTCCAATCGAGGGGTACGGTCGCCATCATCGCGAGGGCGAGCACCATAGCGAAGGCGCAAGCGATGCGAACACCGGGTAATCTTGGACGTGTGGGTGTCGGACGTGCAGAGGCACCATTCAACCCTTCTGCAATCTGCTCCTGATACATGAACCTGCTCCTACTGGCGCGAACGTGGCTGTTTACTGTAATTATTCCCTTGCCCTACATCTGCTGAAACCAGTCAGGAATACGCGCTAAGTCATGAGCTGCATCGCTGTCCGGCGCATAGTCCACGACAGTGAGACCTTGGGCCAGTGCTTGCGGGATTTCCTGCGAACAACGGATGGTAAAGGGTATGAGCCGCCTACCCACAAAGGCTGCTATCGAATTTTGCACTTCGTGATGGAGCGGAATTGTCGGATCAAAGTTGTTTATTAAGTAGACTGGCAAGCACCCGGTTGGATTCTCTGAGAATTTCTTCTCAATATTGCGAACCTGGAGTGCGCATCGCATATCCGGAACTAAGATGAAAAGGCAGGCTGTGTCGTGAATCGAGGTGATCAGGCTTTCACTTAGACAATGAGAAGCGGCATCGATGATAATCTCATCAGCCATGCCCGACAGTCCGCGCGCGCGCTGCCACGGGCATCTCTCATTGGCATCGTCCGCTCCGCCGCAGGCAATTACTGAAATTACCGCCTGCCGCGAGTCGGAATGCGGGAGGAAGGACCAGCAGCCCGAGTAGGACATCAAACTCCGGGCGCCGGCCAGATACAGGGGGAGAAAACTCTCGGCGGCATGATCTAAGAGCAGGACCCGGCGGCCCCGCCGCGATGCCAGACGGGCCAAGCTGGCAGCGATCGTGGTGGCCCCAACTCCGCCAGCCGCGCCGATCACGCTAATCGTTCGCGGTGTTGTGATTTCCGTTCGTCTGAGATTCTCGCCGGTCGCCAACAATGTACCTAACACCGATGACCGGGTCTGGTTATTCTCCGTTGAGTGGAGTGGCTGTTCGACAACAGGTGAACTTCGGCCGGAAGAATGTGCCGCTCCGGTGAACGGATATTTGGGTACAGCCGGAGTCTCCGGCGTGCGGGATTGAGGTGTATGTGCGGGCTGCCCTTGCAGTGTGAGGGGAAACGACCGGTACATCGCACGGTCAATCCCAAATTTCGAGCACACGTGTCCCAGGTCGTCAGCCATATAGTTTCCCAGATTGTTATCTTTGATCAGAATAAGTGGGCGACGCGGATCTGGTCAATAGGAATGTTGGACCAAAGCTCGCCTTTGTACGTACTAGGAATACTGGTGCGCCCTGACACTATCAGAGTCCCCGCGGCGCGCTTCTGGGCGGAGCGGAGCTTACGCCAAAATGCGCGGAGCCGCGACCCTTGCCGCGTTGCAGCGGGCGGTTCGAAGGCGGGCGATGGGAACCGATCTGGTTCGCTGTCTGCGACACTCGACCCGCACTACCAAAGCGTCGAGGTGCTTTCGCGATATGCTGAGATCTGGCGCGTCGGCGAAAGCTGGCGCTTTCTCACGGGCTCTGAGGAGAGCTTCCACGATTGGGCTGATCGAGTGTGATGGCAGATGATCGAAAACGAGATGCAGAAAGAGGGAACCGATGAAGATACGCGAGTTGATTCTGAGTGCCGCGCTGGGTGCGGCTGTCGCGGCGCAGGCCGAAGCGCAGATCGCCGTCAAGGCCCCGGATGTGTGTACGCCGCCGGCAAGCCGCAACGCACCCTCGCTGCCCGCGCGATTGCTCGAAGGGCAGGGGACTGAGCATATCAATTTCCCGATTACAACGTCGAGCGCCGAGGCCCAGAAGTTTTTCCTCCAAGGTGTTGCGCAGATGCATTCGTTCTGGGCCGTGGAGGCCGAACGTTCGTTCCTGCATGCCGCCGCGCTCGATCCGCAGGCTCCCATGCCGTGGTGGGGCGTGGCGATGGTGGCGATGGGCGACTTCCGTCCGCGTTTCCAACTGGAAGGATACGGGCTGGGCGGCGGCAAGATTGACCCGCGTGTCGAGGAGGCTGTCCGCAAAGCGCGCGAATTGTCCGAGGTCGTGGGCAAGGCCACTGATCTGGAGAAGATGTACATCGCCGCCATTGCGGCGCGGCGCGATCCGAAGGCCGCCAATCCGGATAATGCCTATCTCGATGGGCTCCGTGCGATCGTGGTGAAGTACCCGCAAGAGGTGGAGGCCGAGAGCTACCTCGCGCTGCACCTGATGCGCGGCTTTGAGACCCCCGCCAAGAAGCCGCGGCAGGGTTCGGAAGAGGCTGTCGCGCGGCTGCGTGATCTGGCGCGGAAGTTCCCCAATCATCCGGGCGTGCATCACTACATTATTCACGGATGGGAGGGTTCGACATTCGCGCAGGATGCCTGGGAGAGCTGCAAACGATATGCCGAGCTGGCGCCGAATATTCCGCATGCGTTGCACATGCCGGGTCATATTTATGCGCAGACGGGGCGGTGGCAGGATGCGGTGAAGTCGTTCTCTGATGCCGCGGAGAACGAGTTGAAATGGATCAAGGCGGATTCGTTGTACTCCACCGGTCATCATGGCCACAACGTGCATTTCCTGGTGACTTCACACAGCTTCCAGGCGCAGGTCGATGAGGCCATTGCGCGGTCGCGGCATTTGTTGGAGCTTGGGGAGAACCCGCGGGAGAAGGCCATGCTCGACAACAACCGTACCGCGTACCGCCAGGGTTGGTTCGCACTGCTGCGGACGCTGGTGCAGAACGAGCGCTGGGACCAGATCATGGATGGCGCCACGCTGCCCGTCTATGAGAAGCCGCGTGAGACGGCGTGGCGGCAATGGGCCTTGGGGCTGGCGTATGTTGCCAAGGGCGATGCCAAGGCTGCCCGGCAGGCCTTGAACGCCATGGATGAGGCTTTCGATTTGTATCAGGACAAGGTGAAGCAGGCGGTGCCCGCGGAGCTGCGTGTGGCGCGCCGCGAGCTGATCGCGCAGATTCGGATGACCGCCAAAAAGAAGAAACCGGCGGCGGTGATCGCTAATTTGGAGAAGGTGGCTGAGCGGGAGCGGGGGCTCATTTACAGCGAGCCACCGTACTATCCCCGTCCCGTGGAGGAGGCCATCGGCAGGATTGCTCTCGAGGCCGGCAATCTGGATGCGGCGGCGAATGCGTTCCGCAAGGCGCTGGCGCAGTATCCGTCAAGCGCGAAAGCTACCGCGGGGTTGAAGGAAGTGGAGCGGCGCCAATCGGGCAGCGGACCCGCTGCCGACGGCCGCTAAACGGACCTTCTCACAGCCGAGAGCAGTGTAGGTGGCAAGGTCTCGACAGGAGTGTCGAGACAGGCTGGCCTGGAAAGGCCAGCCGCGGCCAGGATTGGCCGCCCCACACGACGGCGGAATGTTGAAACTCCACGAGACTCCCACTCAGATCCCGATTCCAGACGACTCGTCCCAGGACCGGACAGTCCGCTGTCCGCGAAATCGCGTTTTTGTGGCTGTCCCCTTTTGGCAGTCCGCTTGCCCTACCTTGGTCATAGGCCATGCTTGAAGTACGCGGACTGACCAAGCGCTATCACGGCGTCCCCGTTGTGGACGGCGTTAGCTTCACCATCCGGCCGGGCGAGACGCTCGGCTATCTCGGCGCCAATGGCGCCGGCAAAAGCACCACTGTCAAGATGCTCATCGGGCTGATTGAACCATCGGCCGGAGAGATTCTGCTCGATGGGGAGAACGTGGTGCGCGATATGAAAGCGTATCAGCGGCGCATTGGGTATGTCGCCGAGGAGGCGCATCTCTACACGCATCTCACCGGACGCGAGTACCTGCAACTGGCGGGGCGCCTGCGCGGCATGCGATCGAATGTGCTGGAGCCGAAGCTGGATGAGTTGCTGCGGCTGTTTGGACTTTGGGAGGACCGGCATTCGCTCCTCTCGTCATATTCAAAGGGTATGCGGCAGAAGGTGCTGCTGTCGGCGGCGCTGCTGCATGATCCGGATCTGCTGATTCTCGATGAACCGTTCTCCGGTCTGGATGTGAATACCACGATGGTGCTGCGCAGTCTGTTGGGTGCGCTCGCCGTGCGCAACAAGATGGTGCTGTATAGCTCGCACGTATTAGAAGTGGTGGAGAAAGTCGCGAGTACGGTGCTGATCCTGCGCCGTGGGCAAGTGGTGGCGCACGATTCGGTGGAGAACCTGCGTGCGCTGCAATCGAAGGCTTCGCTGGAGGCGGTGTTTGCGCAGTTGACTGAGGCCGAGGATCCGGGTTGCGTGGCGCAGCGGATTCTCGAAACCGTGGCGAGGTGAGTGCCATGCGGGAACGGATCGAGCAGTGGTGGAGGGAGACACACGGCACGCGGCTGGAGCTGGTGCGGCACTTTCTGCCCGGGATGTTTGAGAGCGGGCTGCTTCCGGTAGTGGGCGATTGGACGCGGGTGGTTTCCGGCGTGGCGGCAATGCTGGCGTCGAGTTGGATGCTGCTTGCCGCGCTGCTCATCTACAAGTACGGACAACTGGCGCAGTTGAACCTGCATGCGCGGATGGCGGCAGAGGCAACGAATGACCTGGCGGCCATCACGTCGATGGTGTTGTGTCTGGCGATGCTGCTGGTGGCGATGCTCTGGCAATCGTTGTTTCCTTCGTTGAAGGACACGCTGGCGCTGGCGGGAATGCCAGTGAGCGGGGCCGATCTGTTTGCAGCGAAGTTCACCACGCTGGGGATCGTGTTTCTGGCGCTGCTCGCCGGCGTGGTCGTTCCGGCGAGCGTGGTGCTCAGCGTGGCGACGGGCGTTGCGCTCGGTCATGCGTTGCTGGTGATGGGCGCGGCGTGCGCGGCGGTGTTCTTTGGATTGCTCACGCTGCAAGGAGTGCTGCTGCAGATCCTGCCGGCGCGCGCCTTTGACCGCGCAATGACTGTGATGCAGGCCGCGTTGTTTGCCGGCTCCATCGGTGGGTTCTCCTATGCCGCGTGGAAGGGCCACGGTTTGTCGAGTTTGGTGGCGACAGCGGATTCGACGCTCGCCGCTGTGGCTTTCAGTGCGCCGTTGGCGGCGGCGCTGGTGTATGTCGTCAGCTACCGGCGGTATGCGCGGGTGTTGTTGGAATCGCGAAGTACCGCGCCGCCGCGGAGACTTGACCTGTTGCAGTGGATGCTGGACCGGTTGGTGCGAGACCCGCGCGAGCAGGCCATCTTTGCGTTTCTGTGGAAGACGCTGCAGAGGAGCCGCGTGCAGCGTCTGGCGTTGCTGCTGTATGTGGGATTTGCGATGGCCTGGATGGGAAAGATGGTGGTGGACCTGCAGATGCAGCCCTCTACCATGCGCGAGTTGGAGCGCACGGTGTTCACGTCGGGGCCGCTGGGGATTCTCTTGTTCACCTTGCTGGGGTTGCGGCAGTTGTTCGCGATCCCGGCGGAGTTGCCCGCCGTGTGGATGTTCCAGATCACGGAACGGGAAGGGCGTGCGAGCTGGCTGCGGGCTGTCGAACGGTTTGTCGTGTGGTGCGGCGTGGTGCCGGCGGTGCTGCTGGGCACCGTTCTTGTAGCGTGGATCGGCGGTCCGCTGGTGGCCCTGGCTTGGTCGGTGATGGCGCTGCTGTCCGGCGCGAGCGCGTTCGAGTATCTGTTTCGCCACTGGCGCAAGCTGCCGTTTGCGTGTTCCTATCTGCCGGGCAAACGGCCTCCATTGGTGAGCGCGGCGATGTTGTTGCTGCTGTTGCCGGCGTTGTTTCCCCTGGCGTATCTGCTGTATTGGTCGGCGACGAATCCGGCGTCGTTTCTGGTGATGCTGGGGTTGGAGACGGCGTTGTGGATGGTGCTGCGGCGTGCGCGGATGAAGACGTGGGGCCGGCAGGGGCTGGTGTTTGAAGAAGCGCCGCCATCCGATGTCGATTCGTTCGGATTGTCCTCGGAGGGCACCGTCCTCGCACAGGAGCAGTTCGCCGAGGAATGGTCGCGCTATCTACGCGGCGGTGAAGAAGAGCCGGTGGTTCGGCCTCTGGACGAGGGCGAGACGCGATGGAGCCGGTTGTGGAGTTGGGCTGCGGCGATTCCGGGAGATCTGCGATTTGCCATGCGGCTGATGCTCCGTCAGCCGGGCTTTGCGCTGTCGATCGTCCTCACGCTGGCGTTGGGGCTCGGACTGAATGCCGCGTTCTTCACGGTTTTTAATGCGTTTCTGCTGCGTCCGCTGGTGGTGCGCGATCCAGGCAGTCTGGTGTCCATCGGATTCCAGACGCAGACCAGGACGCCGCTGCATTTGACATGGCGCGAATACCAGTTGTTCGCGGAGAAGACGCCGGGCTTTGCGGAAGTGGCGGCGAGCAGCATGGAGGGCACCGGTTTGGACGGGCGCGCCGCGCATCTGGCGATGGTGAGCGGCAACTACTTTTCGATGCTGGGGGTGGGCGCGGCGCTGGGCCGCCCCTTGCAGCCCCGAGAACAGTCGCTGGTGATGGTGTTGAGTGACAGCGCCTGGCGCAGCCGCTATGGGGCTGATCCGGGCATCATCGGACGCACGGTGCTGGCCGGCGGTGTGCCGGTTGAGGTGGTGGGTGTGGCGCCCCCGGAGTTTGCGGGAGTAAACGCCGGTACCGTCGCCATCGTGCCACCTGGAATGGTGCCGTTGGTGAGCGTCGATTTCTGGGTCCCGATTGAGGTGTGGAACCGGCATCCGTCGCTGCCACATTATCCCGTCTACGGCATTGTGGGAAGGCTCGCGGATGGGGTTGCCGAGACGCAGGCAGCCGCGCTGGCCACAACGCATGCGCGGCGCATCACGAGCGGACGCGAGCGCTATGACCGTATCCATCGCGCGCAGGCCGAGTCGCTCGACATTCCCATCACATGGACCGCGCTTCAGTATTCACTACCGCTGCTGGTGGGTTTCGGGCTGACGATGTTGATCCCGTGCGCTAACGCCGCGAACATAATGCTCGCGCGGGCAGTGGCGAGGCAGCGCGAGTTGGGAGCGCGGATGGCGATGGGCGCGGGCCGAGGAAGGATCGTGCGGCAACTGATGCTGGAGGGCTTTGTACTGTCGGCGTTTGCCGGACTGGCGGGACTGGCCGTGGCGGTAGTGTCCCTGCGAGCGTTTCTTCGGCTGTTGTTCAGTACCGCACCGCCGACGCTGCTGTTTCGCATGCGTATGCCGGAGTTGCACATTGACTGGCATGTGTTCCTGTATATGCTGCTGGTGGCCGCGCTTACCACGATGCTCTTTGCGTTGGGACCGGCTTTGCAGGCCACGCGGGTGGCTCTGTCGGTGGCGATGCGCGGCGAACTCGGTGCGATGCGGACTCCCGGGGTTCGCAACCTGTTGCTGGTGGGCCAGGTGTCGTTGTGTGTGATGTTGCTGGCGATTGCCACGGTGCTGCTGCGCGGATCGTCGAAGGCGTTGTCGGTGGACCGCGGTTATCAGGCCAGTGGTGTGTTCGCAGCCGCGAATCAAAGTGAAGCCGATGCGCGAGCGCTGCATGCGATTCTGGTGCGCGAGCCGTGGGTGGATTCACTCGCGGTGATGACGCGGCCGTTGATCGACCTTGATCCGATCCAGGTGTCGGCTACGGGGACGCCGCTGCTGGATGCACACTATACGAGTTGTTCGGCGGAGTTCTTTCGCATGCTACGCATTCCGCTGGTGCAGGGGCGTGTATTCAGCGAAGTAGAAGCGGAATCGCAAGCGCCGGTGGCTGTGTTGAGCGAACTGGCGGCACGGAAGGCTTTCGGTGGAGTGGATCCGATCGGACGGACCATCGCGTTGCAGCAGGCGCAGCGCGAGGCGTTTCGCATGCCGCGATTCCGCGAGGCGCGGGTGATTGGCGTCGTGCGCGATGTGGTGTTGAAGGCTCGCGACGGCGGGCCCCGGCCAGTGGTGTACTTTGCCACCGGCATTCGCACGGGGACTGTGTTTGCGGTGCGCGGCAAGCCACCGCAGGAGCTGACCGCGAGCCGTTTGGAAGCGGCGCTGGCGCAGGCTCCGGGTGCGGCCCATGGAGCACGCGTGGTGGGGATGCAGGAGACCGTCGATTGGGACACCTATCCGCAGCAGGCGGCATCGTGGTTGTCGACGTTGCTGGGAGTGGTGGCGCTGCTGCTGACTATCACTGGTGTGTACGCGGTGATGGCGTATTTGGTGAGTCAGCGGACCAAAGAGATCGGGATTCGCATGGCGATTGGAGCGTCGCGAGTACAGATTGCGAGGTTCGTACTGTCGTATTCGGCCAGGAGCGCGGCGCTGGGCCTGGCCGCGGGTCTTACGTTGGCGTTGGGTGTGTTGCAATACGCCATGTCGCGTGTGGAGTGGAGCGTGGACATCTACGATCTGGCGGCGTATGGACTGACCGCCGCGGTGGTAGTGGCGGCGATGTTGTTGGCGGCTGCGGGGCCGGTGCGTAGGGCATGCGGACTGGATCCGCAGGTGACGCTGCGCGCGGATTAGGGGTCAGGCTTCGGTCTGCTCGTCGATGGCCTGAAAGATCTCACGGAGCGGGATCTCGAAGGCTGGGTCGGAGCAGCGGAGTACGAGGTCGAATATTTCGAGGGTATTACCGCGGGTGTATTCCCAGGCGCGGCGGGTGTCCGGGTCGATTAGCCAGCAGTGAGGAACGCCGCGCGCCATGTAATCGTCCATCCTCGCCTGCACGCGTCCGATGCGATCGTCCGGCGAGAGGATCTCGATTACGGCGAGCGGCACTTGCTCCAGTACGCCGGTTGCGGGCCGCTTTCCGCGAAGAAGAGTGACATCAGGGACGCGGAATCGTGTCTCGGTGACGCGCACGCGCAATTCAGGGAAGGCGTTGATTCCCAGCGTGCGGAGATGCAGTTTGATCCAGAAGCCCAGTTCTCCTTGCAGATGAGAATGATCGAGTTCTCCCACGTTCCGTTCCTCCGCGACGCCATCCACGAAATCGCAATCGGGATCGTAGCTGGTGTGCAGGTATTCGTCGACACTCACCAGAGTTGTGGCCATGCTTTGATTGTAGCTACTGGTTGCCTCGTTTTCGCAACGTACCGAGTTGATAAAGCATTTCGATCAGAGCAGCGGCGGCGGGGGTGAGCAGGCCAAGCAGCGCTGCCGGCACGTTGAGTCCGGCGGTGCTGGCGAGCAGGTAGAGCAGTCCGGCGAGGAAGAGATAGCGCAGACCTACGAGAACGGCTTTTGTGTTGGTGGGCTTTGCGGCGGGCTCCGATCCGATGGAGTTTACAAAGCGGTGGGTGTACTGAAAACTGGCGATGGCCAGGAGCGCTCCGGTGGCGAAACTGATTCCCCACGAGAGGCCGTTGGCGATGCCGAGCGCGACGGAACCGGTGGCCGCGAGCACCCAGAGGAACCGCTTCATTCGGCGCGCCGCGGATTCGAAAGAGAAGCTACTGGCCACGGCGCCGCTGCGAGGGATCCTCAGAGGAGAGATCGCGGATCAGCGAGACAATTCCGCTGGCGATGCCGAGGATCAAAAAGACAATGTAGAGGAAATGTGTTTCGAACCACTTGTCGAGATAGTAGCCCATGAGGTAGCCGACAAAGCCGCTCACCGGAAGCATAGTGGCCAGCCCCATGACGCGGCCGACCTGTTTGTAGGGGTTGTCCTTCATGGGCTCCGCCGCTTGGAGGCGAGCAGATCGCCGCAGCGGTCGGCGGTCTCCTTTACGAGAAAGCCCATCTTGGGATGGGAGGGAGCGAAGTCGACGGGAATGCCGTCTTCCTCCAGCGCCGTGGTGCAGGTAGGCCCAATGGAGGAAACCACGGTGCTCGACCGCAACGCCGCGCGCAGTGCCGGCTCCACGCTTTCGGCGGCGGCCATCTGCAACAGATGGGTCACCTGGATGGAGGTGGTGAAAAGGGCGATGTCTACTTCGCCGGCTGCGAGGGAACGGGCCGCGGCGCGGAGCGGTTGCGTGTCTTCCGGGAGCATCCATTGATAGACGGGCACCGGGGTAACTTCTGCCCCGCGGGCACGTAGGCCATCGAGCAATTCGTGGTTGATGCGGCCGTACTCCTGCACGGCGATGTGGCGTTCCGTGCATGTGGAGGTGGCGGCGAGCACTTCTCGCCAGGTGTTGGGTTCGGGGGCGATGATGGCGGGGGCGAGTCCGATTTCGCGCAGTGCGGCGGTGGGCTTTGGGCCACGCGCGACGAGCTTCACGCGGCGCAGCGCGTCCATCAACTCCGCTTCGCTATGCCGCTCGAGGATTTTGGCTCTCATGGCGCGGAAGCCTACACCGGTGAGGAGGATGAGCATGTCGAATTCGCCGCTGAAGAATCGCCGGGCGAATGTATAGAGCTCCTCGTTTTGTTCGAGAGTTGCCTCGCGCATGGAAGGCGCAACGATGGGGACCCCGCCTTGATTGCGGATGAGTGTGGCCATTTCATTAGCCCGTCGGCTTTCGAGCGAAAGCACGCGAGCGCCGTCAAAACCCATACTTCTATTTTGCTCCGGCGGCCCACACTTGTATTGCCTTCCGGCCGTGGGCGGCGGCGAGCCATTTGCTATCCGGGGAAAAGGCGAGACTTCCGACGATGCGCGGCGCGTCGAGTGTTCGCACGATGTTGCCCGAGCCGAGATCGCGCAGCAGGATCTTGACCGGGTTCTCCTGGGTGAATTCACTGAAGCCTCCAGTGGCGAGGAGTTTGCCATCAGCGGATATTGCGAGCGAGGAAATCATCTCGGGCTGGCCGGTGAACTTGCGAGCAACTCTCCAATTGCGGGTGTCGTAGAAGTAGACTGTGCGCTCCACGCCCGCGGCGACGAGGAACCTGCCGTCTGGGGTGAAGTCCATAGCGAACATCGAGACGAGCTGATCTTGAATGCGCGACCGCAGTTCGCCGTTACGGGCGTTCCAGACGCGAATGTTGGTGTCGTAGCTGCCGGCGGCGAGGGTCATGCCGTCGGGGGAGAGTGCCATGGCGGAGGTGCCGCCGGTGCCGGAGGGTACGGAGAAGCGCTCTTTGCCTGTAGCGTCCCACATGCGCATCACTTCATCGCGCGAGTTGCCATCCAGCCGGGTGCTGCCAGCGATGGCTGATCCGTCGGGCGAGGCCGCGATGCGGCGTCCGCGGCGTTGGACGGCCGCGTATTGCCGGGCCTGCTGGCCGGTTTCCAGGTCGCGGAATTCGATGCTGCCATCGGTGCGCGAGATGGCGACGAGTCCGGTGCCGGAGGGGAGGGCGGCGAGGCGTTCGTCCTTTCTCCACTCGATGGTCTTCTTCGGGGCTCCGGTGCGCGCGTCCCAGAGGCGGAGTTTGTTGTCGGTGCACTGGCCGGCAACAGTGGAGCCGTCTTTGGAAAAGGCGATGGCGACGACGTCGGCTTCAGAGGTGATGGTGCGATCCTGCGCCATCAACGCGGCGGTAGTGAGCAGTAGCAGCGCTCGCATCAGGCGCGCTCCAGGACGATGTCGAAGTTGATGGCGGCGCGCGGCGTACCTTGTTCGTACAGCGTTACGGTGCGCACAAGCTCGCGGTTTTCCACGAGGTTGCGTTTGCGGTAGTTCTTGTCGGGATCGCCGTCAAACCAGGGATCGGTGGCGAAGTAGCACTGCGTGACGAGGTTCTTGTGGCCTGGCGCTGTGATCAGGTAGTGGATGTGCTGAGCGGGACGGTCGGAGTAATGGCCCGGCATGACGGTTTCGACGGCGTATTCCTTGCCAGCATCGACCGTGAGCTTGGTGCGGTAGCGGTAGCCTTGAACGTCGTAGCGTCCTTCGTGATCGGCCTGCCACATTTCGACGATTGCGCCGGGTACAGCCTCTCCGCGCGTGTTGTAGACCTTGCCTGACACGCGAAGAGGGAAGCCGGGATCGCCGGGCTGGCGGAGGATCTTGTTGGCGGGCGCGTTCTTCTTGAAGAAGGGTCCGAGCACTTCAGAGGGCGTGGGTTTCTTTGCGGTGCGCTCGCCTTCTTCCCAGGCGGCGAGCAGTTGATTGGCGGACAGAGGCGCGGCTGCGAGAAGTGATCCTCTGACGATGCAGTTCTCGAGCATTTCGCGGCGTGACGGGTGGCGACGAGTCATAGCATGATCCTCTCGGTGGACGTGTTGGTCTTTCGTCTATGATACACCGATGTCCGGTTTGCTCCATGAGAAAATGGCCTAGGCTCAATCGCGCATGAAGCAAAGTGGACAACCCTGGCTGTATTCGGCTGCTGCTGATGGCCCGCTGTTGCTGGCCCCGGCGTTTGTGGTAACGCTGCTGGTGCTGCTGCTGCCGCGGGAGATGGCGGAATCGAAAGCGCCGCCTTGGATATGGCTGGCGCTGGTGGTTGGCGTGGATGTGGCGCATGTGTACTCCACCATCTACCGGACCTATCTGGATGAAGCCGCGCGGAAGAAGTACGCGTCGCTGCTGGTACTGATTCCGCTGGCGTGCTGGGCCGCCGGCGTCATGTTGTATAGCGCCGGTTCGCTGGTGTTCTGGCGCGTACTGGCCTATCTTGCGGTGTTCCACTTTGTTCGCCAACAGTACGGATTCCTGCGGCTGTACTCCCGCTATGAAGAGGCGGACGGCTGGCATCGGCGGCTGGACGCTGCGGCCATCTACATGGCCACCCTGTATCCGCTGATTTACTGGCACACGCACCCGCGGGCATTCCATTGGTTCATTGAGAAGGACTTCGGCTCGCTCGCCGCGCCGTGGCTTTCCACTGTCGCCGGCGCGGTGTATGCAGCGGCGCTTGCCGCGTATGTGTATAAGGAAGCCAGGCAATTCCACCGCACCCGGTTCCTGAATATTCCCAAGCATCTTATCCTCGCCGGGACGGCGTTGTCCTGGTACGTGGGGATCGTTTTATGCAACGGGGATCTGGCCTTCACCGTCACCAATGTTGTGGCGCACGGTGTGCCTTACATGGCACTGGTGTGGATCTACCAGCGCAAGCGCGCCGAGCGGGTGCGGACCGCGCCGGCGTTCTGGTTCCGGACTCGGATGATTCCACTGTACATGGGGCTGCTGTTGTCGTTGGCATATGTGGAGGAGGCGTTTTGGGACGTGCTGGTGTGGCGCGATCACACGCAGTTCTTTAGGTGGCTGAGCTCGCTGCCGCAGCTAGAGGATGCCACGCTCGCGATCGGCGTTCCGCTGCTGGCCGTGCCACAGGCCGCGCATTATGTGCTGGACGGATTCTTGTGGCGGGTGAAGGATAGCAGGTGATTCGCATGTGGTCGATGCTGGTTTTCGCCGTTGGGCTTGCTGCGCAGGATTTGCCGAAGGGGCAGATTGTGGACGGGGTGAAGTGCCAGGCCGATCCGCAGCAATCCTATGCGCTGTATCTTCCTACCAATTACAATCCCGATAAACCAGCCAATCTGATACTCGCGTTTGATCCGGCAGCGCGCGGGCGTATGCCGGTGGAGCGGTATCAGGCCGCGGCGGAGAAATACGGCTACATCGTCATGGGATCGAACAATTCGCGCAACGGATCGATGGAGTCGAGCGTTGCGGCCCTGCGCGCTATGACGGCCGATGCCGGCACGAGGTTTGCGGTGGACGCGCGGCGTGTGTACGCCGCCGGGATGTCGGGCGGCGCGCGAGTGGCGATGATGGTGGCGCTCAGCTCGAACGGGCAGATCGCGGGAGTGATTGCGTCGAGCGCGGGATGGCCCGATAGCAAGCCGCGGAAGACAGTCCCGTTTCTGGTGTTTGGAACAGCGGGGACCGAGGATTTCAATTACCTGGAGATGCGGCAACTGGACGCGTCGCTGGCATCCACGCATCATGTCGCCATTTTCGATGGTGGCCACACCTGGTTACCGGCTGAGCTTGCCATGGAGGCAGTGGAGTGGCTGGAGTTGCATGCGATGAAGTCGGGCGTCCGGGCGAAGGACACGCTGGTCGTCGAGACGCTGTTTGCAAGGCGCGTGTCGGCGGCGGCGGCCGAACGCAATGAGCTTGCCCACTGCCGGGCGATGGAGGCGTTGGTGGCGGATTTTCAGGGGATGAAGGATGTGGCGAGCTTTGCCGCCCGGGCGTCGATTTGCCGGGCGCAGAAACCGGTGAAGGATCAGATGAAGAAGGATAAGGCTGATCTGGATGGAGAAGCAAGATTGTTGACGGAGATCGGGACGCTGCGGCGTGCGTTGACGGATGTGGACCGGCGCCAGCAGGCGCTACCGGAACTGCGCGAGAAGTTGGCTTCGTTGAAAAAGAAGTCGGATGGGCCGATGGATACGATGGAGCGGCGTCAGGCGCGGCGGGTGCTGCGGAATGAAGCGGCGTCGGCGCGGGAGGTGGGCGGTGAAGCGGCGTTCCAGAAGATCCTCACGGATTTGGGGATTACGGTTCGTCGGGGGCAGTAGTTCCATACGTCATGGCCACCGTCAAACTGCCTTACGGAAATCCAGGCACCATGCCCACAACGGCTCCCGATCGGCCCAAATCATACTCCACTCACGCGCCTGACGCGAACGATCCAGCCATTCCCTGGCCTCCTGATATCGACCGACCGCACTGAGTATCGTGCCCAGACACCAGTTTGAGACATATGTCGCGGTGCGCGGATTCCCAATCCCGTAGTACATAGTTCGTTGTCGTTGCGAATTGCGGCAATTGCTGGTCAGAATGCCGACAATTGCGTCCGGCCGCTCCCTTCAAATAATTTTCGTTCGCGAGGGCCACCGCAGGCCACGGGTCATCGGGCCGCCGCATTCCGGGCACAACGGCGCATCTTCCATCGATGGGTCGAAGGGCAGGCTCTGCTGCGGTTCCGGTTCAGTAGGACGCCATTTCGTGGTTTCGCCAGCCTCGCGGTGGCTGGAACTTCCCCGCCAGCCGGCGGAGAATGTAATCCATGATCGACTTCGCGTAAGCACCGTCAGGTGGCCCGGCGCAATCCTTAATTCGTCTGCAGGTGAGGAACAGTGGTAGAATCTAGAAATAAAGGTAGATTCTATATGGCTCTAAGCATCAAAAACCCAGAGGCCGACCTGCTTGCCCGCAAACTGGCCAGCTTGACCGGCCTGACCTTAACCGATGCCGTTCTGAAAGCCCTTCGCGAGCAGGTGGAGCGCGAAACTGGCCGTCGCCGCGTGAGCGGTCTTGCCGAAGACCTACGTGCCATCAGCGATCGTTGTGCAGCCCTTCCTGACATTGATACGCGTAGTCCGGAGGAGATTATTGGTTTTGATGAGCACGGGCTTCCGAACTGAGGCGTGTCACCATGGTCATCGACACTTCCGCCTTGATGGCAATCCTCTTCCGGGAGCCTGATCGCGATTTCTTCATTGCCGCCCTCGACTCGCCGGGGCCGAAGCTGCTCTCCGCCGTAAATGCCTTGGAGTCCTCCATCGTTGCTGAGGCCCGTAAAGGACCTGCTGGTGGGCGTGAGCTCGACCTTCTTCTCCACCGCGCCCAGATTGATGTGGTTCCCATGACCCCGGCATTGGTGGAGGAAGCGATGCGAGTGTGGCGCGCCTTTGGGATAGGGAATCATCCGGCGAGTTTGAATTTCTGCGACTGCTGCGCTCTCGGCTTCTCGCGGCTTTCCGGGCAGCCGCTCCTTTTCAAGGGCGAGGATTTCGTTCGCGCCAGCGTTATGCCGGTTGCGTAAGAAGACGAAATGCCGGGCCTTTCGACCCGGCATGACGCATTCCAGTCAGACTTTGTGGAGTTGGGGGAGGAACTGGTTTCGCCCTACGAACACCCGCTCGTCCCGCCGCAGTTCTCGCATTTATAGCAAGACCCGTTGCGAGTCATCAGCCCGCCGCATTCCGAGCACAACGGCGCATCTTCCATCGATGGGCCGAAGGGCAGGGTCTGCTGCGGTTCCGGTTCAGTAGGACGTAATTTCGAGGTTTCGCCGGCCTCAGCCGGCGCAGCCGCTTCCGGCGGCAAAAACTTCGCCGCCAGCCAGCGGAAAATGTAATCCATGATCGACTTCGCGTAGGGCACCGTCGGGTTGCCCGTCCAGCCGCTCGGCTCAAACCGCACATGGCTGAACTTATCGACAAAGAACTTCAACGGCACACCATACTGCAGCGCATAGCTGATCGCGGTGGCGAAGCTGTCCATCAGACCGGAAATCGTCGACCCTTCCTTCGCCATCGTGATGAACAACTCGCCCGGCATCCCGTCTTCATACAGGCCCACGGTGATGTAGCCCTCATGCCCGCCGATGGAAAACTTGTGTGTGATCGACTGCCGTTCGTCAGGCAGCTTCCGCCGGATCGGCCGGTACACTATCTTCTCTGTGACTTGTGGCGGAGCAGCCATGGGCGCACCATTGGCGGCCTTGGCGCCCTTGCCGGTACCGGAACTCAGCGGCTGCACGCGCTTGGAGTTGTCGCGGTAAATCGCCACCGCCTTCAACCCCAGCCGCCAGCTCTCAATGTAAGCGTCCATGATGTCTTCCACCGTGGACTCTTCCGGCATGTTGATCGTCTTCGAAATCGCACCCGAAATGAACGGCTGCGTCGCGGCCATCATCTTCACATGGCCCATGTGATGAATGAAGCGATTGCCGTTCTGCGGGCGGAAGCTGCAATCAAACACCGGTAGATGCTCCGGCTTCAGATCGGCCGCGCCCTCGATCGTGCCCGTTGCATCGATGTGGCTGACAATCCGGTCCACCTGCTCGGTGTTGTACCCCAGGCGGATCAGCGCCTGCGGAACCGTGTTGTTCACGATCTTGATCACGCCGCCGCCGACAAGCTTCTTGTACTTCACCAGCGCCAGGTCCGGTTCAATGCCCGTCGTATCGCAATCCATCATGAAACCGATGGTGCCGGTCGGCGCGATCACCGTGGTTTGCGCATTCCGGAAACCAACCTCGCGGCCCTTCTCGTACGCGCTCTGCCACACATGCTTCGCCGCTTCAAACATCGCCGGCGGAACACGCCGCGAGTCAATGCGCGTCACCGAATCGCGGTGCATGCGAACCACTTCCAGGAACGATTCTTCGTTCACCGCATAACCCGGACACGGACCCGTCGCCTCGGCAACACGCGCGCTCGTCAGATAGGCCTGGCCGCACATGATGGCCGTGATCGCACCCGCATAGTCGCGGCCCGAATCGCCATCGTAGGGCAGCCCCAGGCTCATCAACATCGCCCCGAGATTGGCGTAGCCCAAACCCAGCGGACGATAGTCGTGCGAATTGCGTCCGATTTTCTCCGTCGGATAGCTCGCCGAATCCACCAGGATTTCCTGCGCCAGAATCACCGTGTCCACCGCGTGGCGGAACGCTTCCACGTCGAAATCGCCGCCCGGCGACAGGAATTTCATCAGGTTCAACGATGCCAGGTTGCACGCCGAATCGTCCAGGAACATGTATTCCGAGCATGGATTCGATGCATTGATCCGCGCCGTCGCCTTCGATGTGTGCCACCGGTTGACCGTCGTGTCGAACTGCATCCCCGGATCGCCGCACTGGTGCGTCGCATCAGCGATCTGCCGCATCAGATCACGAGCGCGGTAGCGCTTCACCGGACGCCCGTCAATGCGCGACTTCGACCACCAGTCGCGATCCTCCACCACCGCATGCATGAACTCATCGGTGGCGCGCACACTGTTGTTCGCATTCTGGAAAAAGATCGACGAGTAGGCATCACCGTCGAGCGAACTGTCGTAGCCCGCGTCGATCAGCGTGTGCGCCTTCTTCTCTTCCTTCGCCTTGCACCAGATGAACTTCTCGATGTCGGGGTGATCGGAATTCAGGATCACCATCTTCGCCGCGCGCCGTGTCTTGCCGCCGCTCTTGATCACGCCGGCAAACGCATCAAAGCCCTTCATGAAGCTCAACGGACCCGATGCCCGTCCGCCACCGGAAAGAATCGCGTCTTCCTCGCGCAACTGCGACAGGTTGGTCCCCGTCCCTGAGCCCCACTTGAACAACATCCCTTCCGTCTTCGCCAAGTCCAGAATGGACTCCAGCGAATCGCCAACGGCATTGATAAAGCACGCCGAACATTGCGGCCGCGTCTCACCCGGCGCCAGCTTTTTGATGGTATCGCTCGGCTCGTCGTAATACCAGCCGTACCCGCGCTGTTCCTTCACCCCTACGTTGAACCAGACCGGCGAGTTAAAACAGGCTTTCTGCGTCAGCATCAAATGCGCTAACTCATCCCGGAAATTGTCCGCGTCTTCATTCGACCGGAAGTAACGGCCGGAACGCCCCCACTCGGCTATCGTGTCAACAACCCGGCGAACTAACTGGCGGACACTGCGTTCCCGGTCCGGGGATCCGGCACGCCCATGAAAATACTTACTGGCGACGATGTTGGTTGCCGTCTGTGACCAGTCAGCGGGTACCTCAACATCGCGCTGTTCGAAAATGACAGATCCCTTGTCATTGCCAATGGTGGCGTTTCGCAGCTCCCACTGGAGTTCATCATAGGGAGTACGACCCGCTTCCAGGCGGGACGTGAAGTATCGGGGAAAAGCAACGCCCGTACGCTGTGAAGTCGGTAACGACCGCTTCAACTCCTTCATCCGGACACTGAGATCGACGCTGAGCTGGCCCATTGCATTAAATCCTTCTGTGCTTGTCTGTTTGAAAATATCGGTTTAGCGAATTGGCCGATGTGGGAAGAACGACGACTTCCCGCGCTCTGTCATGTTCCCCCAATATATGGTGCCCCGTCAAGAAAAATATCTATATGCGGTACATAGGGTTACAACGGCGTGAATCGGGCGTTTCCCCGAGCCAGCAGCAGTATAGCACCTGTTTGACGCTTCCAACCCTCTGAAAATTCGGCATTTTCCGGCCTGTCGCCGTCGGCAACGAAGAACCTTCCATTTCTTGTAGCACAACGTTCTCGTGGGTCTACGTACCTGCCCAAGAGTGTGAAAAAACAGGATTTATAATATCAATCGGCGCTCGTGCAGGGGGAGCCATCGTTGACCGATTCCTCACCGCTATCCCCTGATACTGCAAGTAGATCCGCCGTTTGACCGCCGGGTGGCGTGGTCGCCGGCGTCCGTATCGTTAGCAAGCGTTCCAGTTTCAGGCGCTGTATCCTCCATCCACAAGCAGACTCGCCCCGGTGACAAACGTCGCCTCAGGGCCGGCAAGGTAACTGACAAGGCTGGCGACTTCGTCCGACTTCCCGTATCGCTGTAATGCGATATGCTGCTTCGCCATTTCCGCGAATGGACCCGCCGCGGGATTCATCTCCGTGTCTACAGGCCCAGGCTGCACATTATTCACGGTAATCGCTCGCGGTCCCAGGTCGCGTGCCAGGGCCTTGGTAAATGCCGCTACCGCACCCTTAGTGAGTGCATATACCGAACCACCCGAAAAAGGAACCCTTTCACTATTACAACTGCCGATGTGTATGATTCTCCCACCCGCGCGCATATGACGCACAGCCTCCTGAGTCGCCACAAACAGCCCTGTAATATTCACCGCGATCAGACGTTCGAAATCCTCCATCGAAAAACTCTCGATGGAGGCCATCGCCGCTACACCTGCGTTGTTCACGAGAATGTCGATCCCGCCCAGTTCGCGCACCACCCGCTCCACCGATGCGCGCACCGCCTTCGCATCCGCGGCATCCGCCTCAATCGCCAAACCGCGTACACCAGTGGACTCAATCGCCCGAACCACTTCCTCAGCCCGTCCAGGGGAAGACTTGTACGTGATAGCGACCGTTGCGCCGTCGCCGGCTAGCCGGTTCGCAATGGCGGCGCCGATGCCGCGTGATCCGCCAGTGACCAGGGTAACCTTCCCCAGGAGTGGTTTTGCGGGTTTGTGTTCTGTACTCATTGGTACATGATAGCGGCTTCGCGACCGGCGTCAACGACCGTGCGCTCCTCCTGCTTTCGGCGATAAGAAGAAGCTCTTCCTCGCCCCTCATCTCGTCACCGTGATTCGTGGGATGGTGGTGCAGGCGTTGGGCGGAGCCACTCGCAAGGAACTCCACCGAGTCGGGGTCTGGAGTTTGGACATTTCGCCGTCGTGTGGGGCGGCCAATCCTGGCCGCGGCTGGCCTTTCAGGCCAGCCTTCCCCACGGCTCTGCCGGGGGATAAGCGAAGCGTTACTTCTTCAAGTGCTGCCCCAACCAGCGTCCCACTTCCTGATAGAAGAACCGGCTGGCTGTCTTCCGGTTTCAGAATCCCTTCGCGTCTGCGAACACAATCAGCCGAGGGCGCCCACATCCGCTGCCGGTGCCTTCCCCGAGAAGTTGCGATGGAACCCACCGGGTGTCCTCGCGATGCGCTTGGCCGTTCCGCTCGTCCTTGATCGAAACGCGAATAAAGAGTGCAACAGCGGAAGAACATCTGGAACTCGATAGCTGATGCGTCAGGCTCTTTACGAGCATATTTGGAACGACTTTGATTGTTTGCATTCAAGCGTTGCGTGACGGGGAACGGGACGCGTCCACTGCCGCCTATGCTGAACGATCGAAGTGTAGTAGCCGAAGTCGGGCTTTCTTCCAGGAAGTACTCGAATCCCTGCCAGATGCATAGACCAGTCTACGTTGCATCCTGAGATATGACGTTCTGAACTTTCTGAACCGGACTGGATGGATCTTGCTCCGCAGACCAGATCACCCGATTCCTGCGCTGCTGTAGCCGCGGCGGCCACGTTGAGCGACCGTTGATTCCGTCTATATCGAACTATCGGCGCAATCCGCGGACAGTCATGGGGTTGCGCGAGGTGCAAGCGTTCTTGAAGATCGGCCGCCCATAACTATACCCACGCCATTCAGGATGGTAAGGACCGAGGAGGCAATGATGCGACACTCGATGATTCTGGTCTCTCCAGGTGGCCACGTGTTATTGGCAGCGAATGCGGTTTCGACCCTGGCAGGACTCGCCCTCCCTCGCGCAACTCATCTGAATCCTTTGGCGCTATCGGGCTAGACTGCCATTGAGTGATCGTAAGAACTCTATGAGTGAAGCCTTCTCCTCGGAAGTGAGGTGCAATGGCCGTAGTTCTGCATCGAGGTGCGGGTTCTGGTTCCCGCCTCGATCGTAATACTCGACAACTTCTTCTAAGGTCTGTAAACTGCCATCGTGCATGTACGGCGCCGTGCGGGCAACTTCACGAAGCGTCGGTGTCTTGAACCTCCCATTGCCTGCGCCGTCGTCCGCGAGCTTTCCATTGAGCCAGGCGATGCCGGTGTTGTGCAGACTCTCGTCGGTGAGGTTCGGACCAACGTGACAGGAATTGCAGTTCGCCTTGCCGCGGAAGAGCTGCAATCCGGCTTGTTGCACCGCGGTGAGTATGGCGCGATCGCCGTTCAGATAGCGGTCATAAGGAGCGTCGCCCGAAAGAATAGAGCGGACGAAACTAGCCAGCGCATGAGAGAGGTCTCGCACCGGCAGATTCACACGAGTGGCTGCTTGCTGAAGTGGGAGATCCATCTCGTTCGGATCCTCGATGGGCTTCAGGACTTGTTCTTCCAGCGTGGGAACACGCCCATCCCAGAAGAATCGCCGGCCGTAGCCGCGATTGATCAAAGCCGGTGCGTTCCGGCGGCCACGACGGCCCAACACACCGATGGATACCGGCTTTGGTTCTGAGAAAGCGCGCTCTGGATCATGACAGAAGGCGCAAGAAACTGACTGGTCGCGCGAGAGGCGGCGGTCGAAGAACAACTGCCGCCCGAGAGCGATTTTTTCGGTTGTGAGCGGATTGTCCTCCGGGGCTGGGAGGTAGAGGTCCAGCCCCAGAGGAATCGTGATTGCAGCCAGCAGGAGCATCATTTACTCGCGGAGAGGCTGGGCAGGAAATTCTCCAGCACCCAGACTTCGGGACGTTTTGATGGCATGGGTACCTGGAACAGGATTTGACGTCCGTCAGGGTGGAGCAAAAAGCTGCCAGGAAGCGGGGCCTTTGTTTCGAAAGGTTCCGGTTGGCCACCATCAATTGGTATCCGCCACTTTTCGAACTTTCCTTCGGCGACCTGTTTTCCGATGAGAATGGATTGTTGGTCCGGCATCCAGGTGAGGAATATCGTTCTTTGCGGCTCATTGACTCGAGAGAGTTCCCGCGGTGGTTTCCCATTGGTTGGCACAAGGAGTACCGCTTGTGGGATCCGTGAGCGGGTCGTCTCTACAACGGCAAGGTAGCGACCATCCCGAGAGAGGCCGCGCAGACCGTAGAGTCCTTTTAGCAAGACCGTCTCTTCTCCCGAGGCAAGAGCACGTTTTACGATGACCTCCTGCGAATCAGAACCCCGTGAGACATAGTAGAGTGTGCCTCCGTCGGGTGATTCGATGGCGGCGGCTCCCCTTTGTTGAGTACCGACGACCAATGAAGTGCGCCCGGATTCGCGTTCGACCCGAAAAACACCACTCCGGCCTTTGTCAGAACCGCCGATGAGGAACGAATTTCCATCATGGCCCCACGAGAGGGATCCCTGTACATAGAAGTTGGGAGGCAGCAGGAGTTCCCTGACCTGGCCGGTTTGGGTGGAACGAATTCCAATCACGAAATACGGCGCCGCACGCGATCCACGCCGAGACACCCACGCAAAGTGCTTTCCGTCGGGGGCCCAATGCGAATTAGAATTGTTCCCCACGTACGTAGACACGGCCTGAACGGGCGGAGACACGAAATCGCCGTTACCGAAATCGAATTCGGCGGTCCTGATGTCGAAGCCACGCAAAGGTGGGGCAACCGCGTAATGAAGACTGCCAGAGGAAGTAATGCCCATGCTGTCGAAACGGCCAATGTCGCGCTTCAACAGTTCCGGCTGTCCTTGTGGTTTGCCGTCGGAGAACGGACGTGCCCAAAGATCCATCGATCCGCCACGATCACTGGCGAAAAGCAGACGTTTTCCATCCGGAGCCCAACCGAGGAATAAGTCATCGCTCGGATGCACCTCGGCAGGAATTTCGCGGCTCCCATCCACAGCCAACACGAGAATGTCGCGCTGCAACACCGTCTCCCCAGCAGGCAGATCGTAAGCAAGGTATTGGCCGTCGGGAGAGAAATACATAGCGGTTGGCCCGCGCCAGTCGATGGACTTCAAGACCTTCAAGGACCCATTCTCCGCGGAGACCAAGCCAATCTGGGCGGTGTTGTCCTTTCGCTGGACTTGGACCGCAATCCACTTCCCGTCCGGAGACCAATCGTGCGGCATGATCCAACTCACTTCTTGGTGATCAAATAAGCGGCGAAAAGCAGGAAGGCCCGAACCCTGCAAGTTGACGACACGGAGTTCAATGCGCCCGGGACCGCCAATATCCCAGGAATAGACGAGTTGCTTTCCGTCGCGAGAAAAGGCATATTCGTGCGCACACTGATATTCCACACCCTGAGCTCTCTCTCGCGCGTCGTTGCCCGTGTTCGTAAGCTGTCTGTCCGTGCCGCTGACCTGGTCACGCAAGAACAGGTTTCCACCCTCCCTATAGTGCACATAGGGGATGTAACGCCCGTCCGGAGAGATCTTGCCCTCGATCCACCCGCCATCAGCCACAGTCCAAGCCACGCGATTCACGACACCGGCTGGAGTGACTCTCGGGCTGAGCAGCGCCAGCCGTACGCGGGCCTGATCTACCGGTTCTTTCTGATCTGCATAATCCCGAACCACGCGCTCAAAGATCTTCTGTGCTTCGGCGTCGCCCAGCTTTTGATGTGCCTCAGCCATTCGGACGAGCGCTTTGGCAACAGTGGCACGATCGGCGGTGAATCTTTTGACAATCTCTTCGTACTGCCGGATGGCTCCTCTCAAGTCGCCTTCCAGCGTCTCTTTCTGGCGGGCGGATTCCAGGAGTATCTCAGCCGGACTGCTTTTCTGTGCGTGCACGGGCGCACTCAGCAGAGTGGCCAGAAGCGCCGCGAAGACTTTGGGTTTGTTCATAACTGCCTCCTGATGACAGTCTGGAGGACGAACTTGCAGCTTTGAGAAAGGGATTGCAAAGAGTTCGCAAAGATCGTCATAAGAATCACCCGTCGAAGCGGTATCCCATTCCGCGCACGCTCACCAGGTGACGGGGCTGGCTGGGATCCGTTTCGATCTTCTTCCGCAGGTTGGACACATGTGTGTCGACGACGCGATCGACACAGTTTGCGTCGGCCCAAAGGTGATCGAGGAGGTACTGGCGGCTCAAGACGCGCCCGCGGCTCTCAATGAACGTCGAAAGCAGCCGGAATTCGACAGGAGTAATCTCCACTTTCGTTTCGCCGCGGCGCAACTCACATCGCGCGAAGTCCACTTCCATATCGCCAAAACGAAACACCTCGGAAGCAGGCGCGGCAGCCGAACGCCGCAGCACCGCCTGAATGCGTGCTCGCAACTCGAGCGGGCTGAAAGGCTTCGTCACATAATCGTCCGCGCCCAACTGAAGTCCGAGCACTTTTTCAGCTTCCTGCGTGCGTGCGGTCAGCAGAATAATGGGAGTGCTCGCACCACCCAGGCGCAGCTCGCGGCAAATCTGAAAGCCATCCTTGCCCGGCAGCATGACGTCGAGCAGAATTAAATCAAACGTCTTCTCGCGGGCACGGCGTAGAGCCAACTCGCCGTTCGAAGCGACTTCCACTTCATAACCTTCGAGCGTCAGGTCCTCTTCCAGGCCGAGTGCAATACCAGGGTCGTCTTCGACAACGAGAATCTTTTTCATAGGCATCACTCCGCAACCGGCAGAAGGACGGTAAAGACGCTTCCTTCGCCGACTTTGCTCTCGACGGCAATTTCTCCCTTATGAGCTCTTACGATTTGACGTGCCATCGCGAGACCCACGCCGCTGCCGTGAATAGCAGCCGATTTCGATGCGGCACCGCGGACGAACTTGCCGAAGATCTGCTTTTGCTCGGAAGCGGGAATGCCGATGCCGCGGTCCCGCACACGCACCATGACCCGCTTTCCAGCGCCTTCCATCTCCACCCAGACCGTGTGGCATTCGGGCGAATACTTCACTGCGTTGTCGAGCAGGTTCCACAGCACGCGCGAAAGCGATTCACGGTCGGCGGGAATGGTTGGCAGTGCGCTGCTCTCCGCTAGTTCTACGACGTATCCGTTCTTCGAAGCCTCCTGCCGGAACTCTCCGACGACATCGCGAACGAGGGCCGCGGGATCAAGCGGCTCGAAGCGGTAGGACATTCTGCCCGCTTCCATACGTCCGAAATTCAACAGGCTATCGACGAAACGATGGAGGCGGTCGCTTTCTCTGAGGAGCACTTCATAGAATTGGCGGCGGCGGTCGTCACTGGAGACACGGTCGTGTACCAGCATCTCCGAGAGCTGCCGCATGGTTGTGAGTGGGGTGCGGAATTCGTGCGAGACGGCGGCCACAAAATCCGTTTGCAATTTCGCCAGAGCTACTTCGTGGGATACGGCGCGGTGGACGAAATAGCCGCCGCCGAGGATTAGCACCGCCATGAACGCCAGGCCGGCAAGAAGCATCGTACTTCGCACGGTCGGCTCGGTACTCGCCGCGCTGATGACATGGAGAGTCCACGGCAACCGCGTGGCGGACGCCGTCCGGACCGATTGGAGGGCAATCGGTACCTGCGGATTTCCGAAGACCACGCGCCCCTCCGCATCGGTGAGAGCGAAATCCATTCCGTGAGCCTGGCGAAGGGCGACGAGTTCCTTTAGCGACTGGAGAAATTGTGGGCTGACCAGCAAAACCGTCATTCGTTCCTGTGCACGGTGTGACAATGCCAGTATGGATTGCTGCCGCACCCGAACTGTTCGCTGCGCGGTGTGCGGGCTTGGGACACCTTGCCGCCATTCCTTCCAAATGGACTCGGCTGCTTCAGCGAGCGCCAGCCGGTCCGGAGATTCGGAGTTGGATGAGTCCTCACCGAGCCAACGGCGGGCTTGTTCCACCGCGAATTCATAGGACGTGCGAGTGAGGAGCCAGCGGCTGTTGCACAGCTCACTGTAAAGCGCAGCCGCTTCGCGGCGCAGTTCTTCTTTGCGCCCTGTTGACTCCAGCAGCAGACCGGCGCCTTGGCGCGCGACCAAACCTGCCGGTAGTCCATTCACCGAGATCTCTTCAAGACGAGCCAACGCATGGAATGCATCGACCGCCTTCTTCCACTCGCCGGTCTTTCGGTAGTTTCGAGCCAGGCGAACCAGGGCGGCCGCCCGAATTGCGGGATCTTTGCGCTTGGATAGCTCCTCAAGGATTGGAATCGCGGCCCGCGAGTCTCCGCTCCGGAATTCCAGGTTGTCCGCGGCTGAGAACAAATCAGGCGGGAGTTCAGGAACTGGCCGCGTCGCCGGGTAGTACGGAAGTGCGGCTCCTCCTCGCTCGACGATGCCTTGCGCTTCGAAAACGATCCGAACCACGTCCTTGTTCACCCCGCTGCCTGTTCCGCGAACTTCCCGTTCGAGATCCGCGAGAGTACGGCTCAGCGCCGCCGCCGCCAGATCGGCCGCATGGTCGCGCCGTTCGGCGGCCCGTTGGCTTGCTAAAGCCAGGTCCTGTTCCATCATTCGCCAGCCAAGCACACCGAGGCCGATTGTGGGCACCAGTGTGGTGGCTGCAAACAAGACCAGGAGCCGTCGAGACTCAGGCTGTCCGTACAACATGCTTCAGCATATTCTCTCGTATCCAGGTCAAGGACGGTTTAATGATTTGTCAAGGTTCTGCAAAGCGGCGCCTTGTTCGTGAATTCACCAGGCATCTACGCCGGCTTCGTCAGAAACGCATTCGACTACAGAGTCGTCGCATCCGATCCCTTCGAAGTACCCCAACATGCTCGGCCGCCCGTACGGGCTGTCCCTTTAGAAGGCTCACAACGCTCTGAACTCAAAACCGTCTTCTTTGCGTCTTGGCGTCTTCACTGGCGTCTTTGCGCGAAACCAGCCACGCCCCAAGCCGGCTCTGCATTCGACCCTGTCACGTACTCCATTTTCATGCCTCGGGGTCACCCCAGTTGAGCGGTTCATCCGTGGCCATTAGGTCCGTTCTTCGTTCCCCGGACTCACGCGCATTTTCAAACCTCGCGGGCGAGCGAGCCAGCCAACACACCCAGTCGCCAGGGATTCATCGGTCGCACTTTCACCCCATGACGGATGACCGGCTCTAAATTCAGTTCTTCAAATACTGCCCCAACCAGCGTCCCACTTCCTGATAGAAGAACCGGCTGTCTTCCGGTTTCAGAATCCAGTGGTTCGCATCCGGAAACACGATCAGCTTCGACGGCACCTGCATGCGCTGCAGCACGCTCCAATTCTCCAGCGTCTGATTCAGCGGAACGCGGTAATCGTTTTCCCCCACTGTCAGCATCATCGGCGTCTTGAAATTCTTCGCCCGCCGGATCGGATTCTGCTCCCGCCACACCGACGACTGCTCCCATGGCGGCCCTCCCGCCATTACCTCGCGATGATAAATCCCGTCGCTTGTCCCCCACTGCGACTCCATGTTGATCAGTCCCGCGTGGCTGATCAGGCATTTGTAGCGCGTCGTCGTCGCCTCCAGCCAGTTCGCCAGATGTCCCCCATAACTTGCCCCGGCCGCGCACTGCCGCGACCCGTCAACATAGGAGAACTGCTTGATCGCCTCATCCGCCGCCTGATTAATCTCCTCGGCCGGCGTCTGGAATGGGTCCCCCTTCATTACCTGCGCGAATTTCTCCCCAAATCCCGTCGATCCCGTATAATTCGTCAATAACACCACATACTCGCGTGCCGCCAATAAATGGTAATTCCACCGCAGCGTGATCTCATCGCGCCACATCGAATGCGGTCCGCCGTGCATCAGCACGAGCAATGGATACTTCCTGTTCGGATCGAAATTCGCAGGCAGCGCGATCATGTTGTGGATCTTCCGCCCCTTGGCCGAAGTGAACCAGAAATGCTTCAGCGGCTGCCAGTCAATCGCCGCCGCGTTCGACGTATTCACCTCCGTCAGAAACTTGTGGCTGCGGGCCTCCGGATCGATCCGCACCACCTCCGCCGGATTCACCGCGCTGCTCCACAACCCTGTAAGAAGCGGCTTCACCGCGCCCGCGGGCGACTGGATGCTTCCATAAACCCCGCTCGTCGAGTTCGCCGCAACCACCGGTTTGCCGCCTTGCGCCGGCAGCGCGTATAACTTCTCCAACCCCTGATCTTCCGCCGTGAAGTACACCGCCCGGCTGTCTGAAGAAAACGCAAACGAGTTCACCGAAAAATCCAACCCGGTGGTGACATCCTTCGCCGCGCCTCCCGCGGGCCACGCCATCATCGCCAGCCGCGAGTTGTTGTGCACTTCCGTGTTCAGCGGCTCGCGCAGCGCATACAACGCCTTCCCATCCGGACGGAACGCCGGCTTTGCATAACTGCTGTGTCCCTGCGTGATCACCCGCGGCTCTCCACCCGCCACCGACACCTGATACAAGTGCAGCGACGTATCCGCATAGGCCGACTTGTTCCGATCCACCGACGCCACAAACACCAGCGCCGTTCCATCCGGAGTCCACGCCGGCTGCAGCTCCTCGCCGCCCCCGCTTGTGCCCGCCCCGGCGAACCCCTTTTGCGAAACCAGTTGCGTCCCGGCGAGCAAATCGCGCGCCTTCCCGTTCCCCACAGCCTGCACAAACAGGTGTACCTGCAAATCGTCGCGCCAGTGGTCCCACGCCCGGATCGGGAAAGAATCGTAAACCCGCGCCTTGTACTTGCGCGCCTTCCGCTCGGCCGCGATCTTCTTGTTGTCCTCGTCAGTCCTCGCCCCCGGATACACGTTGCTGAGGAACGCAATCGACTTCCCATCCGGACTCCACACCGGTCCTGAAACTCCCGTGGACAACGAAGTCACCCGTTGCGCCTCGCCCCCACCCACTACGTCCATCACGTAAATCTGCGCCGCGTCGTCGCCCTCGCGCTTGGCCCCAAACGCGATCCGGCGCGAGTCCCGGCTCCACGCCGCTCCCGACTCCGCCCCCTTCGACGACGTCAGCTTCTTCGCCTTCGCCGATCCGTCCGCCGGCACAATCCATAAATCCGAACTCTGTCCCGACTCTTCATACGAAGGCTCGGTCATGGTGAATACCACCCATTTCCCATCCGGCGACACCACCGGATTGGAAACACGCTTCATCATCCAAAGCCGTTCATGCGTGATCGGGTCTTTCGCAATTGCAAATGTGGAAAGGGTGAGAACTGCCACAAGGGCACGAGAGAACAACATGCCGCCAGTATAGCGAGGGACTAACTCTGCGGTACCGCCCGGCGGTCGCGCGCCACAGCGAGCTGGAAATACTCATCTCCGGAGACACTCGAAAATATCCGCAGACACTTCCGGAACGACAACGTCGATTCCAAGCCCCGTCCCATCGACTGATACAGCCTCCCCAGCTTGCACAGCACCTCCGCCATCGCCAGATGCTTGCGCTCAAACTCTCCATCGCGCGCGCCCGCATCTTCCTCCGCCATCCGTAGGGCTTCCCGGTACGCCGCCTCCGCCGCCGAAAACTCCCCATCCCGCCGTGCCCTGTCCCCTGCCGCAATCCTCGCCTCGAAATCGCGAACTGACATGGTTCTTCTCCTTACCGGTCTCATCGGCCCATCCTCGGGGGCCTGTCTCTACATTCCGACGTACCCGGACTCTATTCCGGTTCGTCCTACTGGATAGCGTGTATTCCGTGCCACGTAGTCCCGCACGGACGCGCCTATTAATGTGGTGCAAAACGCCAAGCCTCCGGCGGCGCTATACTCAAACTGAAGGATTGCCACAACTGGCTGGGACTGGTGTAGGCCCACTGCGCCTCCGGCCTTGAATGGAAGCTCAACGCTCATGAAGAACATCGCCTTGCGTTCGATTCTGACCCTCGCACTGGTGTTGCCCGCTTACCCGCAGGATGCCCCTGCCGACAAGAAAGGCGACAAAGCCGGGGCCTATTACAACTTCGCCATGGGGCACCTGTACGCCGAACTGGCTGCCGCCTACAATAATCGCGGCGAGTTCTTTAACAAGGCGATCGAGCACTATCGTGCCGCGATGAAGGCTGATCCCAGCGCAGGCTTCCTTACTGAGGAACTTGCCGAACTCTACATCCAGGCCGGCAAAATCCGCGACGCCGTCCTCGAAGCGGAGGAGGGTCTCAAGAACAACCCGAAGGATGCCAACCTGCGCCGCGTTCTCGGCCGCATCTACACGCGTATGATCGGCAACTCCCAAACCAACTCCATCAATGAGGAGATGCTCAAGAAAGCCACTGAGCAGTTCTCAAAGATTGTTGAGTTGGAGCCAAAGGATACTGGCTCATGGCTCATGCTTGGCCGTTTGCACAAGGTGGCGCAGAATTCGCCGGAAGCCGAACGCGCCTACAAGAAGGCCCTCGAGAATGACCCGGCTAACGAAGAAGGGCTCACCGGCCTTGCCATGGTCTATGCCGATCTCGGTGATACCAAGGGCGCCGCCAACCTCCTCAAGAAGGCCACCGATAAGAACCCCTCCGTGCGCACGCTCGCCGCTCTCGCCGCGGCCTATGAACAGTTGCGCGACTACACCAACGCCGCCGCCACGCTCCGCAAAGCTCTCGAGATGCAGCCCGGAAACGTGGAAGTGAAACGCGGCCTCGCACAGAATCTCCTCCTCAGCGAGAAATTCGACGAAGCGCTCGACCTCTTCCATCAGATCACCAGCGAGGAGCCCAAGGACTCCACCGCCTGGCTCCGTATCTCGCAGATCTACCGCCAGCAGCGCAAATTCGACAAGGCGCGCGAGGCCGGCGCAAAAGCAGTCGAAGCCGATCCAGGCAGCATCGAGGCGCAATACAACGACGTCAGCCTGCTCGAAACCGAAGGCAAAACCCCCGAAGCTATCGACGCGCTGAAGAAGATCCTCTCCACCACCGCCAAGAAGAACTACCATCCCGGCGAAAAAGCCAACCGCGTGATCCTGCTCGAGCGGCTCGGTTTCCTCCAACGCTCCGCCGAACAGTTCTCCGCATCGGTGGAGACGTTCCGTCAAATGCAGCAGCTCGACGAAGAGAATGGCCCACGCGCCGCTGTCCATGTCATTGAGACCTACCGCGCTGCACGTGATATTCCCAAAGCGTTTGAGGAAGCCAAGGCTGCCCGCGACAAGTTCCCCAAGGATCGCGCCGTCCAGTCGATGTACGCCTTCATCGCCGCCGACGCCGGCAAAGCCTCTGAAGCTGAAACCATCGCTCGCGAACTTTTCAAGGAGAAGGATCGCGAGTCGTACATGACCCTCGCCCAGATCTACGAACGCACCAAGAACTACCCCGAAATGACCAAGGTGTTGGAAGAAGCCGAGAAGCTCTCCGACGACAAGGAAGAGAAGGAAGCTGTCTACTTCATGCGCGGCGCCATGTACGAAAAGATGAAGAAGTTCGACCTTGCCGAGACCGAGTTCCGAAAGGTCATCACTTCCAACCCGAAGAGCGCCGGTGCACTCAATTACCTCGGCTACATGCTTGCGGATCGCAACGTCCGCCTCTCGGAAGCGCACGACCTGATCCAGCGCGCCATCAACCTCGACCCTAACAACGGAGCCTATCTCGACAGCCTCGGCTGGGTCCTGTTCCGCCTTAACCGTCTCAATGAAGCCGAGGACAATCTCAAGAAGGCGATCGAGCGCACCTCCAAGGATCCCACCGTGCACGACCACCTCGGTGATGTCTTCGCCAAACAAGGCAAGATCAAGGAAGCCGCCACTCACTGGCAGCGCTCGCTCCAGGAATGGCAAAACACTCCTGCGAGCGAACAGGACACCAACGAAGTCGCCAAGATCCAGAAGAAGCTCGACAGCGCAAAAGCCAGGCTCGCCCGCGACACCAACAAGAAGTAGGCGCGGGTGAACAGACGACATCTCCTCGCCGCGCTTGCCGTGTCCCCGGCCGCGCGCCTCTTTGCCAAACTCCAACGCGACCGCCTGACCATTCTTGCCGACGAAGCCGGCCCCGGTCCCGATCAATGGATCGCCTTCGCACGCGACTACAAATTGAAATGGCTGGAACTGCGTGCCGTGGAACAGAACGGTGCCGCGGCGATGCTCGATTCCATGACGGTGGCGGAGTTGAAGCCTATCGCCGCGAAGCTCAGGAACGCGGGCATCGGTGTCTCCTTCTTCAACAGCGCCCTTCTCAAATACGATCTCCCGGGCACTGTCGCCGTCCGCCGCGAAGACTGGTACGACAAACTCTACGCCCGCCAGGGACTCACCTCCGAAGGCATGTACCGCGACCGCAACGATCGGCTCAAACGGGCCATCGCCGCTTCGCAGACCTTTGGCTGCACCAAGCTCCGCACATTTACCTTCTGGCGCGTCGCCGAACCTCGCAAGCTTTACCCCCGTCTCGTCGAGCTCCTCGGCGGTATGGCCGATGTGGCGAAAGCGGAAGGCTGTCAGCTCCTGGTGGAAACCGAGTTCTCCACCAACATCGCCACCAGCGAAGAGATCCGCGACCTGCTGGCCCAACTCACCCACCCCGCCATCGCCATCAACTGGGATCCCCAGAACTCATTCATCTATGAGAAGGACGTCTTCCCCACCGGCTACGCCAAGCTGCCGAAAGCCCGCATCCAAAACGTTCAGATCAAAGCCGAAGGCCTGTTCGGCAAAAACAAAATGGATTGGGGCGCGATCTTCCGCGCTCTCGACGCCGACGGCTACAAAGGACTGTTCGGTCTCGAAACCCATCACGGCCACGGCCCGGAAAACTACAAGATGTCCCGTCAGTGCATGGATGAGATGATTCGATTGATCGCATGACGGATCTCACCATCGGTCCGGCCCACGACACAGACGCCGAATGGTGTGCACGTACCATGGCGTCCACCGACCCGTGGATCACGCTTCTCCGCAGCTACGAACAGTGCCTGGCACGCGTCAGGCGTCCCGAACATCTCGTCCTCGTCGCACGGCAGAACAAGGAACGCTGCGGCTTCATCCTGATCCATCCCACCGGCGCAATGGGCTCTCCATACATCGCCTCAATCGCCGTCGCGCCCGGTTGGCGAGGGAAGGGAATCGGCGCCGCCCTGCTCGACGCCGCCGAAATGCAATTCCCCGGCGTCAAACATTTCTTCCTCTGTGTGTCATCCTTCAACGAGCGCGCCCGCGTCCTCTACGAACGCCACGGCTACACTGCTGTAGGTGTCCTGAAGGACTATGTAATCCCCGGCGCCTCTGAAATCCTCATGCACAAGCGCCTGTAGGACTATTCCCTTGACCCACAACCACCCACCGCCCTCCGCCCGCTGGGATCTCGTGGCTCTCCTCACTCTCACCGCCACCGCCAGCTACCTCGCCCGTACCAACGTCTCCGTCGCTGTCGTGCAGATGATGCCCGAGTTCGGACTCACGCAGGAAGCCATGGGCCGCGTCTTCAGCGCGTTCCTCGCAGGCTATGCCCTGATGCAAGTGCCCAGTGGCATGCTCGCCGACCGCTTCGGTCCCACCCGCGTTCTTGCCATCGCCGCCTTCGGCTGGATCGCCTGCGTCTTTGGGATCACAGCAGCCGCCGGCAGTGTTGCTGTCCTCATGATCGCCCGTTTCCTCCTCGGTGTTTTCGAAGCCCCCACCTTCCCATCCGCCGGCGTCGCCGTCTCCCGCTGGGTTCCGCTGGCCCAGCGCGGCCGCGCCAACGGCACCGTCATCGCCGGCATCGGCGTCGGTTCCGCCATCGCGCCCTTGCTGCTCGGCCCTGTGATGAACGGCTGGGGTTGGCGAGCCGCCCTGTGGGTATCCACCATTCCCGCCCTGATCGCCGGCCTCGCATGGCTGCTCGTGAAAACCCCCGCCGTGCCACCCGTGGAACCCTCCACGGTACGCAAAGACGGCCGCATCCCCCGCACCCTCGAATTCTATCTGCTCACTCTCAGCTACACGCTCCAAGGCTACGTCGGTTACATCTTCGTCTTCTGGTTCTACTACTACCTGGTAGACGTCCGTCACTTCGATCTGCTGCGAAGCGCGCTATTCGGCAGCCTGCCATGGCTGCTCTCCATCGTGTCCATCCCACTCGGTGGATTCATCTTCGACCGCCTGCGCACCGGCCGCCGTTGGGTCCCCATCATCGGACTCGCAGGCTCCGGCCTCCTCACAGCCATCGGAGCCTACGCACCCAACGCGTACTTCGCCGCCGTCTGCATGGCCTTCGCGACCGCTCTCGTGCTTTGTGTCGAAGGTCCATTCTGGGCCACCATGACCCACCTCGCCGGACCGTCCAGCGGCGCAGCCGGCGGCTTCATGAACATGGGCAGCAACATTGGCGGCCTCATCTCGCCCGCCCTCACCCCCATCCTCGCGACGAAGTTCGGTTGGGAAGCGGCGCTGTTAGTGTCCGCCGGCCTGGGTCTGATTGGCGCAATACTTTGGATCTGGATTCCCCCAGCCCCGGCGAAGTGATCACTGCCTCGATGAAGTGATAGACTCTTGCGAAGTTGCTTCCAGTGAAAGGACCATCGCATGAGAACCCTGCTGCTTCTTCTTGCCGTTAGTCTGCTTGTTCCCTACACGCACGCCCAATCTGTCACCGGTACCATCGTCGGCACAGTCGTCGATCCTACAGGACTCGCCGTTTCCCGCGCCGACGTCGTTCTCGCACAACCGGCAACGGCATTCGAACGTCGCACTATTACTGCTGAAAACGGCAGCTTCGCGTTCCCCTCGCTCGCCCCCGGCGCTTACAACCTCACCGTCAAACGCGAAGGCTTCAAACAGGTGGAGCGCCGCAACCTCAACCTCACCGCTTCTGAAACGCTCACCACCGGCGACATTCAACTCCAGGTTGGCAGCACCAGTGAAAGCGTCACCGTCACCGCCGAAGGCGCAACTGTGCAAACCGTCAGTTCCGAACGCGCCGGCGTCGTCACGTCCAGCCAGGTGGAAAACATCCTCATCCGCGGACGCAACGTGACTTCGCTTCTCCAACTGCTCCCCGGCGTCGTCGACAACGCCGACCGCGACTCCATCGACCGCGGCTTCACTGTCAACGTGCAAGGTGGGCGCAACAACACCAACAACCTCACCCTCGACGGCATGACCATGATCGACGTCGGCAACAACCAGGGCGGCACAGTCAGTGTTGGCATGGACGCTGTCGCCGAGGTCAAGGTCCTCCTCACCAACTACCAGGCCGAATACGGCCGCATGTCCGGAGCCAACGTGCAACTCGTCACCAAGAGCGGTACCCGCAGTCTCCACGGCATGTTCAGCTACTTCAAGCGTCACGAACAATACAACGCTAATTCGTTCTTCAACAACGTCACCGGACTCCGCAAACCGCGCACCCGTCTCAACACCTACTCCTACAACGTCGGTGGTCCCATCACCATCCCCAAGCTGTTCAATAAGAATCGCGACAAGCTCTACTTCTTCTGGTCGCAGGAATTCTGGCCGCGTTCCAGCAGCCTCGCCATCGGCCAGCTCACCACCCCAACGCAACTCGAGCGCAACGGTGACTTCTCCCAGACCGTCGAACTGAACGGCGCGCCCATTCCCATCCGCGATCCCACCACACTCCAGCCCATGCCCGGCAATCTCATCCCCGCGAGCCGCATCGATCCCAACGGCAAAGCCATCTTCGGGATGTTCCCGCTTCCCAACTTCTCTAACCTCGCCATTTCCGCCCGTCGCTACAACTACGTGTTTCAGGAGCAGGTGGAAACGCCCCAGCGTCTCGAAACCTTAAAGGCCGACTACCATCTCCACCCCAACAGCCAGCTCGCCTTCAGTCTCTCCCGCCATAAAGACGAGCAAACCGGGCCCTACGGCATTCCCACCGGCGGCGCCAACTGGGCCCAGATGAGAAAGACATTCTGGACACAGGGCACCGTGCTCTCCCTGCGCAACCAGTTCATCCTCTCGCCAACGCTCGTCAATGAATTCACCTTCGGATACTCGCAGCGTCCCGAAGGCGAGCGCATTCCCGATGGCGAGTTGAAACGCAACCAGCGCGCCACCATCGGCTTTGTCACGCCCCAGATCAATCCCTCCGCCAATCCGTTGAATCTCGTTCCCAACGTCAGCTTCGGCGGCGTCAGCCAGCCGATCAATCTCAACATGGATGGCCGCACCCCGCTCGATCAGCGGCAGTACGCCATCAACATCACCAACAACATCACCAAGAATTTCGCCTCTCATCTCGTCAAGGCCGGTGTTTTCTACAACCACAATATGCGCCAGGCGCAGCTACCTTCCGCCTTCAACGCCACCATCAATTTCGGCCGCAACGCCAACAACCCGATCGACACCGGCTATGCCTTCTCCAACGCCATGTTCGGCGTCTTCAACCAGTATCAGGAAGCCACCTCGCGCCCCGACATCAGCATCTTCATCAAATCGTTCGAATGGTTCGCTCAGGACAGTTGGAAAGTGCACCGCCGTCTCACCATCGAGCTCGGCATGCGCTTCGCTCACATCGTCCCGCAGTATGAAGAGCAAGGCCGCGTCTCCGGCTTCGTTCTCGACCGTTTCGATCGCTCCAAAATGGTCCAGCTTATCCGCCCGGCTCTCGTGAGCGGACGCCGCGTTGGCGTTCATCCCGTCACCGGTCAGGTGTATCCGCAAGCTCTCGTCGGGGCCATCGCGCCCGGCACGGGAAACACCGCCAACGGACTCGTCACCGGCGTCGATGGCACTTATCCCCGAGGCCTCACGCAAAACCCCGGTCTCCAGTTCGCTCCGCGCATCGGCTTCGCTTGGGACGTCTTCGGTAAAGGGAAGACCGCTGTTCGCGGCGGCTTCGGCATGTTCACAAACCTCGGCGATTTCCAACTCCTCCGCCTCCTCGGCGGGCAGCCCCCGCTTGTCAGCACGCCGCAGATCAACTTCAGCACCATCCGCGAGCTCACATCCTCGCCGGGCTTCGTCTTCCCGCAGGACATCATCGGCGTGGATGGCCGCTCGCTGGTCCCCAACGTCATGAACGCCAGCTTCTCCGTCCAACACAACATCGGATGGGGCACCGTGCTCGATGCAGGTTACGTCACTTCACTTGGGCGTCACCTGCTCTGGCAGCGCAATCTCAGCCCTATTCCGCTTGGCGCCAATTTCCTTCCGCAGAACGCCGACCCCACCAACACGCGTGTGCCTCTGCCCGCCAGCTTCCTGCGAAGCATCGTTGGGTATAACGATGTCCTCCTGCGCGAATGGGCCGCCTCGTCCAACTATCATTCCCTCCAGTTGACCGTCAACCGCCGCTTCACCCGTGGACTCCAACTTGGCGGCTCTTGGACCTGGTCCAAGTCAATGGACTACAACAGCACCGACCTCACCACAGTGAGCGCCCTCGTCCCCGTCCGCATCTGGAACTACGGCCTCTCCGACTTCGACCGCACCCACGTTGCCAAGATCAACTACCTTTACGACGTGCCAAAGCCAAACGCGAACAACGTCGTTTCCAAACAGGTGTTCGGCGGCTGGCAGCTCTCCGGCATCACGAGTTTCGTCAGCGGAGCACCTGTCAATGCCGGCTACACGTTCGTGGCCGCTACCGACATCACTGGCAGCGCCTCCCAGGGTGCTCGCATCAATCTTCTGAGTGACGCGGTCCTGCCGAAATCGGAGCGGACCTTCAGCCGCAACTTCCGCACCGAAGCGTTCGGCCCGCCCGCAGTCGGCACCATCGGAACCGCCGGCCGCTACGTCATGCGCGGGCCCGGCATCAACAACTGGGACATCGCCGTCCTCAAGAACTTCGCCATTCGCGAACCCATGCGTCTCCAGTTCCGTTGGGAGCTCTACAACGCCTTCAACCACACCCAGTTCAGCGCGTTCGATACCGCCGCCCGCTTCGATGCCCAGGGCCGCCAGGTCAACGCCCGCTTCGGCGAATTCACCGCCGCCCGGCTCCCCCGGCAGATGCAGTTCGCCCTTCGCTTCTTTTTTTGATGTAGGGCGGGTCCGCTTGCCGAAAGGGTCTGTCTCAGTCGAGACAGGAATTGACGATCTTTAGCCCGCGCATCCGCGAGAAATCCCTATCCGCTGACCACAACTCGCTCACGCCGCTCGCACGGCAAATCGCGTGAATGCGGGCGTCGTGTACCTGCGCGCCGGCAAGTTTCCCAGCAAGGAACGTCCCCCGCAGCTCGTTCCAGTACCCGGTCGATTCGCCGAGTATTCGCAGGGTGGGCGATTCCATCCAGATCTCCACCTGCTGGATCGCGATCGCCGGCGGGCTCGGTGGCTTGAATATCCTGGGATTGGTTGAGACCGAGAGAAACTCGTGTACACAGGGCCAGGGGATTCCCCATGGCGCGGTCCCTTCGGCCAGGCGCTTGATCGCCAACGCGGCTGCCTTGTGATACGGTGTGTCCTGCCGGTGCGCGTAGACCAGAACGTTCGTGTCCACCGCAATCATGGACGGAGAGAGCCGCCTTCGCCCTCATAGGCCATCGACGTGAGGTCTGCCCACTTCAAACCAGGCTGAAGCCCGTGGCCCTTCTTGAAACTTCCGTCCCGAAGACGAAACGGCTTGGACACGGCCTTGGTTCTCGCTTCGACGGCCGCCTGCAAACCTTCCTCGACAAGATCCCGGAAGCTGAGTCCCTCCCTGGCGGCAAGGGCCTTGGCTTGCTTGAACAAAGGGTCGGCAATTTCGACCGTCGTCTTCACGGACCCATACTACCATACTGTCGGTATGGTAGTATGGCTAACCGCTCAATAAACGCTCTGCCCCGCTTCACCGGTGCCGTCCTCGCGCCCGACACCGTACCCTCTCGCGACAGGGGGCGGATCGAATAACAACCGCCGCCCCATCCCGATCTTCTCAGCCGTGGGCGGATTAACTGCCACAAAGAGATCATTTGTGTTTGGCGCTGAGGGCCGGCAGGAAGTTCTCGAGCGTCCACACCTCACGTGCAGAGTCACCAGAGGAAAAGGCGAGTTGCGTCCCGTTCGGGTGCAGGCGCATTCCGGGACCGCCCTTTGTCGGGAGAACGTTGTCACCAACATCGACGATTCGAGGTGTTCCACCAGTAACGGGCACCAGCCACAGTTCTGTACGATCTTTGATCTCTTTCATGACCAGTAAGGCGCGGCTGTCCGGCGTCCAGGTGAGGAATCCGCTTCCGTAAAATGAGTCGGGGCCGGTCGCCCGGGCCACTACACTCGCCGGACCTCGTGCGGTTGGAATCAGCACCAGCGCCGAACTCTTGTCCGACATGGTGGCTAGGACACCCGCCAGGTGGCTGCCGTCCGGAGAAAGCTCCTGACTGCCGAGTCCGCTGCCCTGGGGCACAACATAGAGATCCCTCACCTCGCCCGAGGCCAGATCGCGTTCGACGACTTGCTTGGGACCGCCCTTGCCTCCATGGAAGTTGACGTT
This sequence comes from Acidobacteriota bacterium, assembly GCA_016213775.1. Classification (GTDB taxonomy): domain Bacteria; phylum Acidobacteriota; class Terriglobia; order Bryobacterales; family Bryobacteraceae; genus CADEFT01. The sequence continues at coordinate 9,750 of JACQZR010000254.1, read as the reverse complement.
GTAGTAGATCTTCTTTCCATCCGGCGAAACGTGCGGGCGAGTAATCTCGCTCGGCGTGATGAATGAAGTGGTGCCGGTCTGGGCATCGATACGATAGATTCCGCTTTTGCCTCGGAGATCTCTTGCGAACGCGATGAATGATTTTCCATCGGGCGTCCACCTCACCTCATTGAAGTAATGCAACGCTGGACGCAATTCTCGGGCCTGGCCCGTTTCCAATGAGCGTACAATGATCGAGCGGACCCCGTTTGAGCCCACCGACGGGTATGCGATGGAGGCACCGTCGCGCGTCCAGTCCGGACGGGTGGGCAGCACATAATTCTCCACCACAGGTGGACCGAGGATTTTGCGATTCGCCAAGTCCAGACGAAGCGTCTGAAGTCTGCTGGTACTTGCGTCTTTGATGACGTGGAGTGCGCCGGCCGCAGTCAGACCCAGGGTTGAGGCTGCTCCGATATTCGGCTTGAGCAGGATGGGCACGCCGGTGGTTTTGCCTTCGGTCACCGGAGCAGCCCACAGCCCCATCGCGCCCATGCGGTCGCTCGCGAAGAGCAGGTGTGCCCCATCCGCCGACCAGCCCATGACGATGTCGTGCGCGGAATGCTCGACTGCACGCGTTTCGTGACTGCCATTGACCGCAAGGATGAACACATCGCGCTGGAGCACGTCGTCTCCGGCGGGGAGGTCGTAGGCCAGATACTTGCTGTCTTTCGAGAAGAAAATCTTCTCCGGACCGCGCCAACCTACCGACCGCAGCCCACGGTAGGAACCGTCTTGAACTCCCACGATGCCGATCTGGTTGCTTCCGTCTTTGCCCTTCACAACAACAGCAAGCCACTTGCCGTCGGACGACCAATCGGTGGGAAGCACCTGCTGTACGTTTTCATTCGTGAAGATAGTCCGCGGCGTTGCCGTTCCGTGCACGTCGATCATGCGGAGTTCGTTGATGCGCGGCTCATATCCTCGCCAGCCATACGCCAACTGTTTTCCGTCTCTCGAGAACACGGAGGTATACGCGTTGCCGGTAGTCCAGTCCTTGTTGGCCGTGAGGGCGCGGTGCTGGTTGGTCACGGAATCGTACACCATTAAGTTCCCTGTGTCGTACCAGTCCGTGTAGGAGATACAACGCCCGTCCGCGGAAACTCTGCCGTCACTGTACATTTCACGACCCGTCCAGACGACTCGGTCTCCCTTCGCGCTTTGCACCGAAGCCTTGGGCCCAAGTCGCTCCCTTGCGGTCTTCGCTGCTTCCTGCTGATCCGCGTACTCGCGCAGCACGCGCTCGTAGATCCTGCGAGCTTCGGCGTCGCCTAGTTTGTGGTGGCATTCGGCCATGCGGATGAGTGCCTTCGCCGCCGTTGCGCGGTCACCCTTGGCTTCCGCCACAGCCTTCTCATAGAGCACAATCGCGCCCTTGAGATCGCCATCCACCATTTCCTTGTCGATCGCTGCCTTCAGCGCTGTCTGCGCGGCGCCGGGCTTTTGTCCGGCCAGCGGCGCCGCCATCCAGACCGCCATGGCGGCCACCGTAATTGCTTTCCTGTAATTCATCATCGCTTCACCTCGTGCCACCAACTTACGGCATCAGCAACCAAATCGAATCCAGGCGCAGTCAAGGTTGTGTCAAGAGATCGAAGCGGTAGCCGATCCCGCGCACAGCATGCAGGCAGCGTGGTTCGGACGGGTTGTCCTCGATCTTCTTCCGCAGGCTCCAGACGTGCGTGTCTACCACACGGTCGGTAATGAACGTTCCCCGGTCCCAGACCGAATCGATCAACTGCTGCCGTGTCAAGACGCGTCCCTGGTTCTCGACGAATACCTTTAAAAGCCGGTACTCGGTGGGCGTCAGCTCCATCGGCTTTTGGTTGCGGCTCAGCTCGGCCCGAGAAAAGTCGAGCACACAGTCCCCGAACCTTACGACATTCGGCTGCTCCGCCGCGGGCTGGCGCAGCCGCGCCTTGATGCGCGCACGCAGCTCGCGCAGACTGAATGGCTTCGTGATGTAATCGTCCGCCCCAAGTTCCAGCCCGAGCACTTTTTCCGATTCGTGTGTCTTCGCCGTCAGCAGGATGATGGGGACGTTGATCCGGCGTCGCCGTAATTCGCGGCACACCTCAAACCCGTCGATCCGCGGCAGCATCACATCCAACAGAATCAGGTCGAACCTCCCTGAGCAGCCCTGTTGCACGCCCTGCTCCCCATCGCCTGCAACCTCTGTTTCATAGCCGTGCCGAGTCAGGTCCTCTGTGAGACCGAAAGCGACGTCCGGCTCGTCTTCGACAATCAGTATCCGCGGCATCTTACCCTCTACCCGGCAGCACCAGGCTGAAGACACTGCCTTCCCCTTCGGTGCTCTCCACCTGCACTCGCCCTCCATGTGCCTCGGCGATGTGGCGCACCATCGCCAGTCCGATGCCCGTCCCCGCGATCCCGCGTTTACGGACAGTCTCACCGCGCTCAAACTTCTGGAACAGGCGAGCCTGCTCGTGCCGTGGAATTCCGAAACCGTGGTCCACCACGCGAACCGTCACCCCTGAACCAGTCGCTGTAGCTTCGATCAGCACATCACGCCGATCACCTGAGTACTTCACCGCATTGTGGAGCAGGTTCCACAGCGCGCGGCTCAGCGCCTCCCGGTCCGCGTCCACCGTTAGCGGACGATCCGGTGTGCGGCACTCAATCTCGAATCCTCGCGCGATGGGATCGGCTGAGAATTCGGCCGTCACTTCCCTCACCAGGGCTGCCGCGTCCACAGGCTCGAGCTGATACGGCCGCCGCCCGGCTTCCATCCGGCCGAAATCCAACAGCGTCTCCACCAGACGGCTCAGGCGGTCGGTGGCGCGGTTCTGCGCCTTGTAATATTGCAGACGTGTTTCCGGCGGCAGTTCCGGCACCTCCGTCAGCATCTCGCCGAACTGGCGCAACGACGTCAGTGGCGTACGGAACTCGTGCGATACCGAAGCGACAAAGTCGGATTGCAGGCGCGCGATGCTGAGTTCCCTCGATATGGCTCTCCAGGCGAAGTAGGCCACGGCACAGACAAGAATCAGCAGCGCCGGGATCGCAGCCAACACCGCCGCACGGCGCGCCGTGAATTCCGGTAGCGCTCGCGAATCCAGTTCCGCGGTGATTGTCCACGGCAGACCGGTGAATTGCCGCGCAAGTCCCTCCGGAGCCGCCTCTCCCCGACAACGCAGCAGCACTCCCGAGGGTTCCCAGTGCGAAGCCCGGTATCCCGGCCCGGCGAGTAGCGCGGCCTCTCCTTGCCAGATGAGAGTGTACGCCCCGTGGCAAAGGCTGCCTTCTTGTCCCCGGCGTTGCGGCCAGAGTGTGCTGGCCGCGGCGGCTTGCTCCTGCTTCGCAGCCGGCGCATCGAAATCGCGGCCCAGCCACCGTCGTATCTGTTGCATCGCCACCAGAAAGGTATCGTGGTCGAGGGGCCACCTTGCCGAGTAAAGCTCCGTGAGTAGCTCGCCGGCTTCCCGTTGCAGTTCGGCCGTGCGGCCCGCCTGTTCCAGAGCGCGACAACGTGCACGCCGCGCCATCAGGCCCGCGGGCTCTCCCTCGATGGCCACCTCGCCGATGCCCGCCATCTCGCGCCAGGCCCCAAGCGCCTCCTCCCACCGGCCCGCCTTGCGCTGCAGCCGCGCGATACGCAGCCACGCGCCTGCGCGAATCGCCGCGGAAGACGAACCTGCCAGACGCCTGCATGCATCCAGCGCCTTGGCAATGTCGCCTGCCTGAAACTCGGCCCGATCCGCTTCCGCAAAAGCCTCGCGGGGAGGTTCAGGGAGTACCGGAGTAACAGGCAGGTACAGGAGCGCTCCCGCGCCCTTGCTCAGTACCACTGCGTCCGGCGCGAGATCGGCCCCTGCCCAGGACAGCCCTGAAGCCAGCCGCTTCTGCGCCATCTCGATGTCCTTCTGAATCAGAGCCGCTGCGCGCTCGATGGACCCCTCGGCCAACTCCCTGCGGCGTCGCTCTTCCAATCCACGATCCTGATCGAGCAGCCGCATCCCCAGCGTCACCAGCATGATCGACGGCACAACCACCACTGCTACGAACGCGAACAGCATGCCGCGTGGCAGCTTTCTTCTGTCTGCTTGCCGGAGCATTTGGGAAAAACCCCGTCCTCATTCTTGCGCAGCCCCGTCGCGACTGCGTCTACATCCTGTCAAGACTGTGTCAAGAAGCTGCCCCTACCGCTTCACCGGCGCCAGTCTCCGTAACTCGTCAAAAAAGTTCAGCAGGAACATCAGGTGCGTCTGCTTTTCGCCCTCGTCCTCGCGTCCGGAGAGAATCGCCGCTACGCGTTTCCCGTCCGGCGCAACGTCATATACACCAACACCCATATTCGCGAGCCGGGCTTCCGCCCACACCCTCGACTTGCCGGCCTGGAACGTAGCGCCCGAAACGGTGTACTCCAACACGTTGAGACGGCGCTCGGAATCGAGGAAGAACAACTCACGTCCGTTCTTTGACCATTCGGGACGGTGGCCATGTGCGGGCGTCACCATCCACTTCCCACCCGGTCCTGGGAAAGGGCGCACGTAGACGTCAAAGCTGCCGGTTTCCCGCGAGCCGTAGGCCAGCCACCGTCCGTCCGGGGAAAGCCGCGGCTGGGTCCCATTCGGCAGGAATTCTTCAGGTTTCCCCACCTTCACCTGATCGCCATCCCATTCCAAAGGCAGTGAGAGAATTCCCGCGGATTCGCCGCGGATGCGGGCGTTGATTACGATCAGCCGTTTGCCATCCGGCGTGATATCTTGCGGACTCAATTGAGTATTCTCCAGCAGGCGTCGCGCCTCGGCCGAGCCGTCTGACCGGATGCAGTACAATCCCGGAGCGGGGCCCTCTCGCGAAAGGAAGAATATGTGCTTCCCGTCCCGGGTCCAGACGGCGGCAACATTGAATCCTCCTACCATGCTCAGCCGCGAGAACGTCCCCTGTACCAAGTCCTTCACCCAGATGTCGATGGATGCGCTTGCGGTTGACGTCACCCCCACTGCCAGCCGTCTGCCGTCGGGTGAAAATCGCGGCGCCTGGTATACCATGCCTTCGGGATGCAGCGTGCTGGGGGCGCCTGAGTTATCCAGCCAGCTAACCGGCCTCGAGGCAGACACCCTCCGTCCGCTCAGGTAGACGAAGGTTCCATCGCTCGAGAACCCATAGTCCGCATTGTTGTTTGCCACTCCGCCCGCGTCCTCCATCGCCGGCACGGCTACGCCCGTAAGCTCCAGCCGCTTCTCATCGAATGGCGCTACGAACAGCGTACCGGCATGTGCGTAGAGAAGATGGCCGCTAGGGAGAAAAGACGGAGAATGCCCCCCTCGCACAACCGTCTTCCTGTGCCCGCCGGGAAGCGACAGGGCGTCGATGTTGGCATTGTCGTAGTCCGCTGTGCCGGAGTCTGCAATGAAGAGAACCGCCCGCGACCCTGGCAAAACATAAGGCTGGCGGTGCGTGCGTTCCCCGGGATTGAGCTTGGTAATCGTCACTGGTGTGCCGCCAGTCGAGGGGATTCGCGAAAGCGGGACGCTGCTCCCGAGTGCCGCAATGATATTGCCGTCGTCGCCCCAACTGGCGCCTCGAACCAGCAGCGCGTCACAGAGCGTCACCGGCGAGCCGCCCTGCACGGAAATCTTCTTCAGTTTGCCGTCGGCGGAGAAGCCGATCCACTGGCTGTCCGGTGAAAAGAACAGGTTGGACGCATTATCCGTGCCGGACAGAATCACCACTTGGCTTTGGTCGATACGCCGCGTGGCCATACGGCTCACGCCGTCTTTCCCACGGATCATCACCGCCAGCCGCTTGCCGTCCGGAGCCATCGCCAGGTGCCGCACATTGGTCGGATCGGCAAGTTCCACGCCGGACGCCAACTCGGCATTCAGGCGGATCAGCGGATGATCCCCCGTCTGGGTTCCCCGCCACGCCATCCAACTGGCGCCGCCGGCCATCAATGCCAGCCCCGCGGCAATCGCCCACGGCAACAACGGACGTTGCACCGAAGTCGCCACCACCGGCTGCGGCACAGGAGCGGCAGGCGGATTCTGAATCAGGATCCGTGCTTCGCCAATATCCCGCAACCGGTTCTTGCGGTCGCGCTCCAGACAGCGGACCAGCAGCGCGCGAACATGTGGCGGCGTCGCCTCTGGCAGCGCATCGAAGCGGATTTCCTTCCGCAGCACATCCGCCAGAATGTCGGAGATGAGCTCGCCGGGAAACAGCGTCTGTCCCGTGAGCATTTCATACAGCACGACCCCGAAGGCCCAGATGTCGGTGCGCTTGTCGATGAAAATGCCGCGTGCCTGTTCCGGGCTCATGTAAGGCGCGGTGCCGAGGATCATCCCCACCCGCGTCGATCCCGCCACCAGCGTCGGAGAGCTGCCCGGATCGGTGGACGGCTCATCGGCGGTGAGTGCCTTGGCCAATCCGAAATCGAGAACCTTCACCGTCCCATCGGCCGTCACTTTGATATTGGCCGGTTTCAGATCGCGGTGAGCGATCCCCTTTTCATGCGCGGCTTCCAACGCTTCTGTGAGTTGCAGCGCCACCGGCATGGCTTCTTCCCACTGCATCGCTCCCGTGCGGAGGCGTTCTTCCAGAGTTGGTCCTTCCACCAGCTCCATCACGATGGCGCGGATGTCCCCCTCGCGCTCCATGCCGAAAATCGTGGCGATGTTCGGATGGTTCAACGAAGCCAGCGTCCGGGCCTCTCGTTCAAAGCGGGCAAGAAACGTCGCGTCGCCGGACAGCGTTTCCGGCAACACCTTCACCGCCACCGCGCGTCCCAACACGGTATCGTGCGCGCGATACACTACGCCCATTCCGCCCTCCCCGAGCGGTGCAAGAATCTCGTATGGTCCCAGCCGGTGCCCGGAAGAGAGTGTCATGAGTTTCCCGATTATACATCGGGAAGTTCGACTTTCAGCCGCAACTTCCGCACGGAAGCGTTCGGTCCGCCCGCCGTCGGCACCATCGGAGCCGTCGGCCCCTACGCCACGCGCGGACCCGGCATCAACAACTGGGACATCGCCGTCCTCTAGAACTTCGCCATTCAAAGTAAATCCGAACCGCGGGTGAACTTCGTATTCTCGCTGTAGGGCGGACCCCCTGGTCCGCAGGCGACCCCCCGGTCGCCCACCTGGGGATCCAGGCAATCCGGTTGCATGCCGGTCCGCAATGTCCTATATTCGTATCTAGTGTACTGGCGCTCACAATGCCAGGTTGTGTTGAAGAGAGGATGCTGACATGAAGAAATTTGTAATGCTTTCCCTGTTCGCCGTTTCCGCTTTCGCGGCTTCGTGGACGGGCTATATCTCCGATGCCGGCTGCGGCGCCAAGCACGCGGACGGGTCTGACAAATCAATGAAATGCGTTCAGGGCTGCGTCAAAGGCAAAGGCGCCAGCGCCGTTCTCGTGGTAGGCGACAAGGTCGTCAAGATCGCCGACGCCTCCAAGCCCAAGATCATGGACCACCTCGGCCACAAGGTCACGGTGGAAGGCAAGATGGACGGCGAAACCATCGTGGTCGATTCCGTCAAGATGGCCAACTAAGCCCGATCAGAAAGATTCCATCCACAAGGCGCGCGGCAGCCCGACTGCTGACGCGCCTTTTGTATTCATGCACTACCGAATTGCTCAACCACACGACGCGGCGCCCCTCGGCGCAATCATGTACATTGCCGCGTTGGGCGATTCCGCCACCAGCGGTTACGACTATTCCCTCGGAGGCTCGCGCGAGCACCAGGAATCCGTGCTCGCACAACTCGCCGTTACGCAAGCCGAATCGTGGTTTCATCACCGCCATTTCGATCTCGTGGAAGTGGACGGGGTCGCCGCGGCAGCCGCGGCCGGCTTCGACCGCACCTTCACCGACGAGCTCATTCCAGCGTCACTCAAGGAAGTCGGCTGGAGCAACGTCGAAATCGAGATCCTGAACTCCAAACTGGAGCCGATCATGTGCTGCTTCCCCGAAGAACCCGAAAACGGGTGGACCATCGAACACGTAGGCTGCCTGCCGCAATATCGCCGCCGCGGCCTGACCCGCCCCCTCATCGAACGAGCCCTGCAACGGGGGCGCGAGGCGGGCTACGAAAGCGCCCACCTCGATGTCTTCGCAAGCAACAAGCCAGCCATAGCGCTCTACGAATCCCTGGGCTTCCGTCGCATAGCCGAATTCGGAGACGCCGTTTTCCAGAGTCTCCTCAACCGCGGCCCCATGCTGAGGATGCAACGACCCCTATAACCCCGCCCTGGAGTTTGTACATTCCGCCGTCGTGTGGGGCGGCCAATCCTGGCCGCGGCTGGCCTTTCCAGGCCAGCCAACCGCGGGACTCAGTCCCGCCCCCGCGAGTCCATTTTCATCCATCGGGGCGACCGCGCCAAAGGCCGGTAGTGAGAGCCTGAATTGGAAGTAACCCTCCCAATGAAAAACCGTGAAATAGCGCAACTACTCTCTGAAACCGCCAACCACATGGAAATCGCCGGCGAAGACGGCTTCCGCATCCGCACCACGTTCGCCGCCGAACTCGCCCGCTGGCTCGTCGCCACCCGCCGTTTCCATCGCGCGGCATTTTGCTCCGTCGAACAGATCACCGAACGCCGGCAAGTCCTGTTCTCCCTCGGCGCGCAACTCGTACTCAACTTCGCAACACAAGCCGGCACAGACGACGAACTGGGCCGCCAACTCCTCGACCGCGCCCTTCGCGAACACCCGACGCTCCTCGTCATCGACAACATGGAGTCGCTCCTCGATCTTGACGGCCTCCACGAAATCCTCGACCTCTGTAGCAAGCTTCCCGCGAAGATCATCTTCACCACGCGCGAAGCCCTTCCGTCCCCGTTCTCCGAAAACATACTCTCCATCGGTCGCCTCGATCGACAAAGCGCCATCCGCATCGTCGGCAATGTTCTCCACAAAGCGCCAGAGTCCAGCGACCGCGACGAAGACATCGAGAAACTAGTGGACGCCGTCGACTGCCACGCCCGCAGCCTCGTCCTCATCGCGCGCGAAGTAGGAGCCGCCGGAGTCCGCCACGCCACGGAAAACCTTCTGAAAATCATGAAGGACCTCGAAGCCAAACATCCCGGACAAAGAGAGAACTCCCTCCTCGCCAGCGCCGAACTCTCCCTGCGCCGCCTGCCTCCCGGGACCCGCGAGTTGATTCGTCCATTGAGCGTGTTCCACGGCGGTGGAGGTATCTACGCGATCGCCACAGCCTTGAACCTCCAACCGGAAAATGTAATGGCACTCGCCCGCGCCCTCATCGGCGTTGGGTTGGCCGAGTACGTCGAGCCGCACTACCTCCGCTTCGATCCGGCCCTGATAGGAACAGACCTCTCAACGGAACACCGGACCGCAGCCGTAGCCTCATGGGCCAGCAGCATTGCTGAGGAGATCGAGTTCCTTTACGCGCAGCAATTCGAGGATGCGGTTCTCGCCAACAATCTGACAGTCCTCGAATTGCCAAATTCGCTTGCCGCACTGGAGCATTTGGCAACAGGAGAATCCCCGGAACGCGTCCTAGTATAGCGTTTCACTAAAACATATCCAGTGTGATTTGTTTTTTGGTAGACTCGTTGCATGGCGAGTCATTCGCGGCATCAAGAAGCTCTTCTTGTTTGAGGAGGAGCAACACATGCTCGATCAGTTACGGAATTCCAAGACCGCGGCGGCCCGCGATGTGTTCCGGGCCCAGATCATTTCTCGATACCACGCCGGCGAGACGGTCTCGGAGATTGCGCGCG
>JACQZR010000252.1 GCA_016213775.1 Acidobacteriota bacterium | reverse complement strand
GAGATCGAGCGAGTGCGTCGCGGTCTGTTCGCGGAACCACTCATCATGCGAGGCGAACAGCACTGCTCCGGGGAACTCCCGCAGTGCCTTCGAAAGCGCCTCCTGAGCCTCCATCTCCAGGTGATTGGTGGGCTCATCGAGAATCAACACATTGTGTCCCCCGAGTAGCAGTCGCGCCAACGCTGTCTTGCTGCGCTCTCCCATGCTCATTGTCCGGAGCGGCATCAATGCGAGATCCGCACGCAGGCGCAAGCACCCGAGGATCGTCCTCACGGTGGTGGTGTCCGGGTGAACACGCAGGCAGCTTTCCACGGGAGATTCACTCAGCACCAACTGCTGGTGCTCCTGCGAATAGTACCCGGCCCGAGCACCAGCACTCCATCGCACCTCTCCCGCAACCGCGGGCAGTTCACTCCAGCGCTCGTAGCGATGAACCGCAATGTTCACAGGGCCCATCACTGGCGACCCAGGATGGCCAAACCGCAGCCCGGAAGCGTGCACGACGATTGCGGGCACGGAAGGAACATGCGCGAAATCCAAATGCGAAATCGCCTGCTCCTCCCAGGGCTTCGCCACGGTGGCTTCTAATTGGCGGCGCTCCCGCAGGATGCGTCCAGTACGTGCCACCTTCGCGGCTTTCCTGCGGTAGAAATCATGGGACAGCTTCGCTCCGGGTGGGGCTTTGGCCACCTTCGCGGACAACCGGTCCGCCGTTGTTGCGCGTAGAAGGATTCCCTCTGCCGCGATTCCGCGTCGTCATGCTCGTCCATGGCAAAGTCATAGTTGCCCTCATGTTCGCGTGGCCACGTCCAAATGACGTACTGTCTGCCGAGTTCCGTGGATGGCTCATCCGCCGGCTGGTTCTCCGCGTGCCGCTTTCGCTCATTCTCGACAGCCTCCCGTAACCGTCTGCGTCCGCTCTTTGTGAATTCGCCGCTCTCGTCATACAGGCTCTGGTCAGACAGCACGTCCCGAAGAGCCGCGAAGCAGTGGTCCCACAGATCCGCGGATGTATCTTCGCCGAGTTGCCGGAGTTCGACCTCTCCTTCGTCAGTGAGTCTGAAATCGGCCATGAAGCCCTCAACGGGAATGAGGTGGCTCTCATGAGCGGCACTCGTCGAGGGCGAATATTGCCTCGCGCCGTGAGGATGCCGCCGGTTTCATAGTCATCGAGAGCGTCAAGCTCCAGCGACAGATCTCGTCGCCATCCGACCAGTTGTCAGCTTCCGGCTCTGAGAGACTCGCCTGTTCCGGTGCTTCGCACTCGATTCGATCGAGTTTCAGGCCTGCCGTTTCCCAAGCCTGGATTTCGCCCGATCAACGCAACCGAGCGTCGTCGACAGTGAGAATGAGTTCATCAGAGACGATATTCGTGTACAACTCCCGGGCCGTTTGGAGGACGTGCTCAACCTTGGTCTCGGTCAACGTTCAGTGAAATAGAAAGGGTATACGTTCGTTCAGACAACGTGATTCTCTACCTCAGCATTGCACACGGGACAATTCACTCTCCTCCTGGAAGACACTTCGCTGCCACATACGGCTCCAGCCGCAATCCCTGTTCAGCCGTGAACGTCCGCAGACTCTGGAACATCTCCTCGATTTGACCCGCCGACAGCCAGTCCCCCGATTGCGAGCACCAGCGAAACACGCTCCTCTTCGGATACAGCAGCAGCTTCGCCTGCAATGCCGCCATTGTTGGCGCACGATATCCTCCCACCTCATACGTCGTCGCATACACGCTTTGGCCCGCAGCCTCCACGCGCCACACCTTCGGAACGCCGCCAGACCATTGTTTCCGGCAATGGTCTTCGATGCACAAAACCACCTGGCGCTTTAACCTGCTCTTATCCAGCACCCAGCTCTTTGCGGAACCAATCGCGTCCATCAACGCGTCGCCTAACACCGTCTGCGTCTTCGCCGCGGACCATGCCTCCAACCGCCTCCACAATATTGCCTCGACACGAGCGTCCCCATGCATCGCCAGAACGCGGGCGGCCATCGCGGCCGTCTCGGCATCCGGATCGTCCAACGAGGCAATCGCCTGTGCCTCCACCACCGCATTCCACGGTAATCCGCGCAGCAGTGTCTTGTAGCAACCGCGATCCTTCCTCAACGACAGCGCATCCCGCAGCACTTCCCGCGCATCGTTTTCCGGAAGCGCCCGCACGAGATACGCTACCAGCGCCGCATCCACCCAGCACGTCCGCTCCCTGCTCACATACACTCGCCGCACATCCTTGCCAAACCGCGCCGGGCCGAACTTCGTAAGCAACGGAAACCGTCCGAAATCCCGCCTCGCGACCCAGCGGGCAAACACGGCATCCGCTTCCGGTATCGCCGCCGGGTCCATTTCGTACAGGGCGAACTTCTCGAACCGCAGCCTTCCACTCGCAATATCCACGCGCGCAATCTTCCGCGCCTCCTCCGGCGCTAGCTCATGCAGCCGCCGCATTGCAGTTTCCGCCGCTCCCGAGGAACTCATCACCACCGCTCGCACTACCGAAATCGCATCCGCGCCGCGAATCAAATCCCACTTCCTCCCCAGCAACTCCATCTGCTGGTCTTCCGGAAAGCTCCCCAACTGCGCAATCAACTCATGACGCGACAGCCCCCAATCCTCCGGCGGAACGAGTCCCGCTTTCCGCGCCGCCTCCGGGACAATCGCCGCAATCGCCGCCGCCTCGCGAGCCCGGCTGTTTTTGCGCGTCACCAAGGGAATCCACCGCAGCGCCTCCTCGCGCACCATCACCCGAAACCGATCGTGCCGCCGCTGCGCCACCATCTGCACCCACCGCACCTTCACTGCGTTCGTCGGCATCTGCCACACGTGCATCGGTAACGGCGTTGGCTTCTCTTTTTCTAAAAAGCGAAACAGAGTGCGCACCTCGAGGTCCCACTCGCGCACCGCGGTCGATGGGTCCTCCAGATACTGGTCATACGCGGCAATCGCCCGCGCCCGGTCCCGCGCTGCAAGCAGCACCCCAGCCTCGGGACTCTCCTCCGTCCGTCGCGCGTTCTCCAGCGCGGCTTCCACCGCCTCCTGCGAGGCCAGGTACCGCAACTCGCCAGTCTCCCCGAGTCTCGTCCGCTCCCACTCAACGTCCCGCTCCGTGATCTCCACTTCCAGGACATTCGACACCGCGGCGAACTGCATCTGCCCGCGTCCCAGACGGTGCGACTTCAAATACAACCGGTACTTTCCCGGGCGGTCGAACCGGAACCAGTCATTCAGCGTCAACTCGATCTCGTAAGGCTTCGGCTCCAACAACGGAGTCGGATTGTGTCCGCCCCCGATGCCCCAGAGCACGCCAGTCCCATAGTAATCCACGTAAGGATCCACAACGTCCTCCGCGCTCCATTACGAACTCTTCCGTCATGAGCCGCCCGCTACGGACATAGGTTGCGCCTTGCAGCTTGTACTTCCCCTCGACGTCGCTCCAGAATGCGAGCGTGATCGGAATCCGCTCCCCCATTCGAAAGCTCCGCTTCAGCGTGCTCAACTGGAAATGCAAATCCGGCGGATTCGACGCCAAATCCCGCGCATGCCGCGTCGCAAAATCCGGCTTTCGCGTCGCCACCCACACCGCCATTACCGCCAACCCCAACACCGCGATCCCCCACCAAAGCAGCTTCATCGCTGATTTCCCAACCACATAGACAACCCGGACTCGAAGTTAGTTCCCGCGTTCGCTGGACAGTGCAATCAGGTTCAGTGCGGATACCCGTTACTCACGATTCACTGCTGGCACGGATCACCATCAATCCCGAAGTCCGATTCGGCAAGCCATGCATCCGCGGCCATCGTATTAAGGTTCAGGAGATTCTCGCCGCTGAGCTTGCTTCGGGCCGCAAACTCCCAGGACAATGAAGCTTCTTTTCGACAAAGCTGGCCAGTTGTTGCGGGACCTCTTCCCGTTCCCCGGAACCGATCGCGGTCTCTGCTCCCTGAATCCTTCCTGCGCTTCCACTCATCCAAATCAACAGCCACCCAGTCAATCCCCCTAAATCTGCTCGGGATTGCGGTATTATAAAGGCAAGAGGGGCCATGGCATTACCTGTCACCGTTCTTGATTTCTCACGTTCGCACGCGACGTCGCTGCTGGCGTCGATCGGGAACACTCCGCTCATCCGTATGGACCGCATCGCCGCGGACCTTCCCGGTATCGAAATCTACGGCAAAGCCGAATTCTTCAACCCCGGCGGATCCGTCAAAGACCGCCCTGCTCTCAACATGATCCTCGACGGGGAGCGTACCGGCCGCCTCACGAAGGACCGCATCCTCCTCGATTCCACTTCCGGCAACACCGGGATAGCCTACGCGATGGTTTGCTCAGCGAGAGGTTACCGCGTCAAGCTCTGCCTCCCTCGCAACGCCAGTGAAGAGCGCAAGCGCATCCTGAAGGCATTCGGCGTCGACGTCGTCCTTACCGACCCTGCCGAAGGGTCCGACGGGGCGATTCGTGAGTGCCGCAAAATCTACGAAACGAACCCGGACCTCTATTTCTACCCCGACCAGTACAGCAATCCCGCAAACTGGAAGGCGCATTTCGAAACCACCGCGCCCGAAATCATTCGCCAGACCGAAGGCCGCATCACCCACTTCGTCGCAGCGATGGGAACCAGCGGGACTTTCGTCGGAACCACTCGCCGCCTCAAGCGCGACCTGCCCCATGTTCAATGCATCTCCGCCCAGCCGGCCACCGGATTCCACGGACTCGAAGGCCTGAAGCATATGCCGACTGCCATTGTTCCGGCCATCTACGATGACACCCTTGCCGACGACAACATCTGGCTCGACACCGAGGATGCCTACGTGATGGTCCGTCGCCTGGCGAGAGAAGAAGGTCTTTTGGTCGGAATCTCCGCCGGGGGCAATGTCGTTGCCGCCCGTAAGATCGGCCGGGAACTCGCCAGGCGCGGTGAAACCGGAGTCATTGTCACCGTCCTCTGCGACGGTGCCTCTAAGTATCTCAGCGAACCCTTTTGGGACAACTAAAGACCCACAATGATCCGAATCGAACCCACAGCCTGGGCCGCCATGGTCGCCCACGCCCGCGAAGCTTACCCTAGGGAATGCTGCGGCGCGATGCTCGGCAGCGAAAACGCCAACGGGCGGCTCGTCACTGTCACCCGTCCCATGCGCAATGCCTTCGAAGGCGCGCAGGAAGATACGTACCAACTCGATCCCGCCGAGCAACTCGCCGTCGAAAAGGAAGCCCGCGCCCAAGGACTCAGCGTCGTTGGCATCTTCCATTCGCACCCCGATTGCGACGCCTACTTTTCTAAGCGCGACCTCCAGAATTCGTGCCCGTGGTATTCCTTTGTCGTCCTCTCCATCCAGAAGGGCGAGTTCCACCACGCCAACAGCTTCCTGCCGAACTTCGATCAAACCGCGGCCGAGCAAGAGCAGCTAGAATATTAGATTCACCCCCGGAAGTGTACAAGGACCGAACCATGCCCAAGATTCTCATTCCCACGCCCCTGCGCCAGTTTGTCGACAAGCAGGACGCCGTTACCGTCGCTGGCGCCACTGTCGGCGAACTTCTCCAGGCCCTTACAAACCAGCACGCCGACCTGCGCAAGCATCTATATAACGACGAAGGTAAACTGCGCAGCTTCGTCAACGTCTACCTGAACGACGAAGACATCCGCTACCTAGACAAGGATGCCACCGCCGTGAAAGACTCCGATACCATTTCCATCGTTCCGTCCATCGCCGGAGGCCGGTAAGTCATGGCTGCCACCATCGCGCCTCCAGGCCTGTCGCTCACTAACGAGGAGATCAACCGCTACAGCCGCCACCTCATCCTGCCCGAAGTCGGGATGGAAGGCCAGATCCAGCTCAAAGCGAGCAAAGTCCTCTGCATCGGCACCGGAGGCCTCGGCGCACCCATTGGCATGTATCTTGCCGCCGCCGGGGTCGGCACCATCGGCCTCGTCGATTTCGATGTCGTCGACCGCACCAACCTCCAGCGCCAGATCATCCACGGCACCAAGGACATCGGCCGCAAGAAGCTCGACTCCGCCGCCGACACGATGCTCGACATCAACCCAAACGTCAACATCGTCAAGTACGAAGCCGCGCTCACCAGCGAGAACGCGCTCGACATCGTGCGCCAATACGATGTCGTCGTCGATGGCACCGATAACTTCCCCACCCGCTACCTCGTCAACGACGCCTGCGTGCTCACCGGAAAGCCCAACGTCTACGGATCCATCTTCCGCTTCGAAGGCCAGGCCTCGGTATTCGCCACCAAGGACGGCCCCTGCTACCGTTGCCTCTACCCCGAACCGCCACCTCCTGGTCTGGTTCCCTCGTGCGCCGAGGGCGGAGTGCTCGGCATTCTCCCGGGCTTAATCGGAGTCATCCAGGCCACCGAAGTCGTCAAACTCCTCCTGGGCAAAGGTGAGACCCTCGCCGGGCGGCTCGTGCTCTACGACGCGCTCAATATGAAGTTCCGCGAGATGCGTCTGCGGAAGAGCCCCGAGTGTCCCATCTGCGGACCCAACCGCACCATCACGGCCCTGATCGACTACCACCAGTTCTGCGGCGTCCCCCGCGAGACGGCGGAGCCCGCCACCGTCCAAGGGGACATCGATCCCACGGAAGTGAAAGCTCTCCTCGACAAGCACCACCACTTCACTTTGATTGATGTCCGCGAGCCGCATGAACACCAGATCTGCCGCATTCCGGCCGCGCGGCTGATCCCCCTCGGCGACCTCCCCAAACGGCTCGCCGAACTGGACCGTTCCGCTGAATACATCATGCACTGCAAGAGCGGAGTACGCTCCGCCAAAGCCTGTGATCTCCTCAAGATGAACGGCTTTCAAAAGGTCCGCAACATGAAGGGCGGAATCCTCGCCTGGGCCGATAAGGTGGACCCGTCGGTTCCAAAATACTGATGCCCCTTGCCTCTGCCTACGTTCCGTGTTAGACCTGAGGCAGTTGCTTTGTGCAAGGGGTTCGTAATGAGGTCACTTTACGCCTGTCCAGGCGCGTGCGTTCGTGTCTCCCTGCTGCTCTTGAACTGCGCGCCCATTCTCTTCTCGCAGCAAACTGCTTCTCTCTCCGGCTCACTCACCGACCCAACCGGAGCATCCATCGTCAATGCGAAAATCGAGGTAAGCTGCCCGGTCGTGGGATTCAACACCTCCGTGGTCACCGATCCGAACGGTCGCTTCACGATGATTGGCCTGCCGGCGCAGGTGGTCTGTTCCATCACTGCCTCCTCGCCGGGATTCCGCACCTTCACTACTCAGTTCACGCCACACTCCGGCCAACCTACGCGCTTCGATATTCGTTTGGATCTCGGCTTCCTAACCGAAACGGTAGAGGTTTCCGCCTCACGCTCCGTCACGCAGCGCCAGGCCCGAGTCCCCGCGTCCGGCATTCGCATCCGGGGTATGAACTGGAACACCGAACAATACGACCACTTCGTCGAGAATCCGTTTGCCTCCCCGCGGATCCAACCGCTTTCCACCTTCTCCGCCGACGTCGATACCGCCTCTTACTCCAACATCCGCCGCGTGCTTCGCGAGGGCCGCTTGCCGCCCCCAGGGGCGGTCCGCATCGAAGAGATGCTGAACTACTTCCCCTACAACCAGCCCGGTCCCGAAGGCGACGATCCGTTCGCCTTCCAAACCGAACTCGCGCAGTGCCCATGGAACGCGTCCAACTGGCTGCTGCGAGTCGCCATTCGGACTAAGCCTGTAGCTATGGAGAACCTGCCCCCGTCGAATCTGGTGTTCCTCATCGACGTTTCCGGCTCGATGGACATGCCCTCCAAATTGCCTCTGATCAAACAGTCGATGCGTCTCCTGGTAGAACAATTACGGGAACAGGACCGTGTCGCTGTCGCAGTCTACGCCGGCGCCGCGGGCAGGGTTCTCGATCCTACCCCGGGGAGCGACAAACGCCGTATTCTCGATGCGATCGAATCACTCCGCCCGGGAGGCTCCACCAATGGCGCTCAAGGCATCCGACTAGCCTACCAGCTCGCCCGCCAATCGCTCTTGCCGAAGGGCAACAACCGAGTCATCCTTGCTACTGACGGCGACTTCAACGTCGGTGTCTCTAGCGACGACGAGTTGGTCCGCCTCATCGAACAGGAACGCGAATCCGGCGTCTCTCTCAGCGTTCTCGGCTTCGGCATGGGCAACCTCAAGGACTCTAAAATGGAGAAACTTGCGGATCACGGCAACGGCAATTACGCCTACATTGACACACTGCGCGAAGCCCGCAAAGTCCTTGTCGAACAAATGGCCGGCACTCTCCTCACCGTCGCCAAGGACGTCAAGTTCCAACTGGAGTTCAACCCCGCCGCGGTTCGTTCCTACCGACTGATCGGCTACGAGAACCGAGTCCTGCGTCCCGAGGAATTCAATGACGACAAGAAGGACGCCGGAGACCTCGGCGCCGGTCACCAGACCACAGCGCTCTACGAAATCGCACCCATCGCCTCCGCGGATCTCGCCTCACCCGTTGACAAGCTCCGGTATCAGGACACCAAGCCCAACCGTAGAGGGAAGAGTTCCTCCGAGCTCTGTTTCGTCAAGGTGCGATACAAGCACCCGCAATCCGCCACCAGCAGGTTGCTCAAATGGCCGGTCCTCGCCGCCCCCGGGAAATTCCAGGAAGCCAGCGCCGACTTCCGCTTCGCCGCCGCGGTTGCCGAAGCCGGTCAAGTGCTGCGCAACTCGAAGTTCACCGCCGATGGCTCACTGGAACACGCCAGGAAAGCGGCTCAATCGGCCCTTGCTCACGATCCCGGCGGCTACCGCGCCGAGTTCGTTCAACTGCTGGAGAACGCGATTGCTCTCTCCGCCGTAGCGTTGAAATGAAACGCTAGTGCGGTGCCAGAGTATTAGAGAAGCCAGAAGCAAGAAGCAAGAAGGCAGAAGCAAGAAGCAAGAAGCCAGAAGCAAGAAGCCAGAATGCAAGGTTCGGGCTTTTAGCGGGACTCCAGAATGGCTTTTGTGTAGGCGGTTAGCATCTTGCTTACTTCTTCCAGGGAGTGCATCAACACAGTTGTGTCTGCATACCCAAGATCCCTCGTGAGGATCAGGTAGTAGCGGCACTCTTCGAGTGAGCTTTCGGCGATGTTGAGGAAACGGGCCTTGTCGGCTTTGCCCCGGCGGCAGAATCCTTCGGCGATGTTCGCCGGAATGGAAACCGCCGCTCGACGGAGTTGTTGGACTAACCCGAAGATCTCTTGCTTCGGGAAGGTGGTTGTCAACCGGTAGGTTTCAAGCACAAAACCGTGCGCCTTTTGCCAAACGTGCAGGTCGCGGAAGGTTTCTGCTGCGGGTCGGGATGGCATCTGACAGCCTTCTTGCTTCTGGCTTCTTGCTTCTGGCTTCTTGCTTCTGGCTTCTCCTCTAGTGCGGTAGATCGCCATGCGGTTTGCCCGCCGTGATCTCCTCAAACGCGTCGTACACCTGCTGCGCGAAGAACATCCCCACCCAGTTCTTCACTCCATCCGGCAGCTTCAATGAGGTCGTCGACGGCTTTCCGTCCTTCATTGTCACCACGTCCCCCACCTTCTTCCCCGCCTTCACCTGCGCCTGCACCGCACTCCGCAACTCCTTCATGAACGCCATCTCGCCCTTGAGGATTCCCGCATCTCCGGGGACACCATGCCCCGGCAACACGCGCTTCGGATTCAGCGCCAGCGCCTTCTCCATCACCGACGGCCAATTCCCGATGTTCCCATCCCCTGTGAAGTTATAGGGGCCATTCGTCGCCGCATCTCCCGTGCACAGAATCCCTTCCTTCGGAAGATAGGCAAACCCATCCCCGCGCGTATGCGCCCATCCAAAATGGTGCAGTTCCACGCGCCGCGTCCCGTCCTCAATGACGAACGGCTTCGCGTCAAAGGTCTGCTTCGGACGCTCCGCATCCGCCAGTTTCAGATCCCCGACGTCCTTCCGCTCCTTCGACGCTGCTTGCCACCGCTTCGGCTCATAGCGTTTCATCTCGTCCAATACGCCTTTATGTGCAACCGTGGTGGCGCCGGCCTTCGTCCATACCGGATTCCCATACGCATGATCCCCATGATGATGCGTGTCGAACACATACCGCACCGGCTTCGGCGAGATCTTCCTGATATCCGCCAGTGCCGCCTGTGCGCCGCTCGGGAAGTTCGCATCCACCACCACCAGATACTCCTTCATCTCGATGATGATGTTGTTGCAATGCCCCTTCCCCATCAGGTCGCCCTCGCGGAACCACACGCCATCGGCGATCTTCTCCACTGCCTCCATCTTGGCGTCCGATTGCGTAACGAAAACTCCCAGCGCGGCCAAGCCGGCGAACAAAGAAGCATACAGAGTCCGGTTGCTCATTTCGAGCATCTTATCATGTCCTCCGGCCGTAGTCAGATTCCGCTGACAGGTGTCCGCCTACGCGGACAGCCCTGGTTTTCGCCTATATTCCAACGCTGTTGACACTTCAACCACTTACCGATTTTCGCCCGCCCGTTTAACGGGGTCATCTGATTGCCTTTTCCTACTCGAAAGGAAATCAGAACATGTCCGGCAGAACGTCAATCTGGATCGCCGATCCCCCATTCCTCTGGACCGCCACGTTCCTTCTAGCAGCGTCCGCTATCTCATTCCTCATCTGGCCGCTGTCGACATTCCACATCGCCATCCAATCCCGGACCATCGCCCTCGCCACCATCGGCGCACTGGCGGGATTGCACGGGGCCTCGTACGGCGCGTACAAGGATTCACCTCACGAATCGTTCCTCGCCCGGCGCTTCCTCCGCGAACTCGTTATTGCCTTGGGAATCGCCTTTTTTCTGGCCTCAATGAGCGCTTCCGCGTCTCAGTGCTTCTTCATCCTCTTTCTCACTATCTTTACCCTAACCAGGGTCGTCACGGAGTTCTGGAAACTTTTCGTTCGCGTCGAACCCCAACAGGATTTCCGCATCCCCACCCAATTCCACTACGTGCGGGGAGTGGTCAACCGCCGCTGGCTCCGATTGCTTGCCGGCGCCGGATTCCTCGCCTCCATCTATGGCATGTACTGCCTGTTCACGCTGCTTCCGCATGGCCTTCCCAACCTGGTCCGCGGACTGATGGTCGGTGCTGGGTTTGGACTAACCGAAGCCATCGCCGGCGCCTACAAGGACGGAACGATCGAAGGATTCTCCACCGTGAAATTCCTCAAGAGTCCCGTCTTTTGCGCCATCGGTGGATTCATCGCCGCCTTCCACACGCAACACCTCGGCTTCCTGATGCTCGCCGCCTACGGAACCAACCGCATGATGCTCGAGCTGTTCTTCAAAATCCTCGCCCCCGGCTACGCTCCGGGTAAGTTCCGCTCCATGACTGGCAGTTTCACCGAGTGGACCGAGCGCCGTACTTACTTCCTGCTGCCTTATGGTGTCACATGGCTATTCTGGCTTGGCTTGCTCTTACAGTAATGGCGACCGCCGCAGAGCCGGCGGTGTCTGCAAACCCCTCCACCACACAACCGAGCCGGGTTGAACGCAACTACGTGCTCTCGGCAAAAGTTCGCCCCTTGTTAATTTGGTTCCGATTGGACAAGGCCGGAGTTGGCCGGATTGTCTGGAGCCAAGGAGACGCCGGTCAACAGGGCCTGGAACTCCTCATCGGTTCCGACCCCGAACTGGTCCCCATGCGCATTAACCGGTGGGGCTACATCTCCGAATCCCATACCCGCCAAACGGCGGACGTGTTCGGTGTCATGACACAAACCACCGAGGAGAAATCGGCGGACGAAGCCGAGAAGAAGCTGAAAAAGCTTCCCAATTCCGGCCACCCCTATCGAGCAATCCGCTCTCGAATCACGGCCGGCGAATCCGCCACAACCATCACCCAACTCGTCCTTCCTGGCAAGCTGACCTTCCGCGAACTGGATCTCGTTCGCAATGAAGTTTCTCATGGAACCGGCCGCACCAATCGTTCGCTTGTTCCAAAAGGAGTCGATCGCGGCTTCCTCTCCGCTGTCGCTGGGCTCCTCTCCACCAGCGCGAGCCAATACAGCGCCGGCAAGACCCTCGCCCGTGGCCTGAACCGAAACTACGTGTACGCCAACACCCTGTACGACATCACGCTCCGCGAAACAAAGCACGTACCCGACTCCGCCATCGCCCATTGCCACCACAAACTCCTTGAAAGCGAGTTTGTGGTTCGCAACCACACCACGCGCCGCAGGACGGAATTCCGTCTCCTCTACGGCGTCACTCCGCCTCTCGCCGGAATTCCGGTCCGTGTCGTGTTCCGGCCCAACTGGTGGTTTGAAGCCGAGCTCAACCTCGACGCCAATCAGTGGAGATAGAGTATGCCCTACCTCTGGTGTTTCTCGTTACTGTTCGGAAGCGCGCTGCTTCCCTGGCTCAACAGCGAAGTGATCATGGCGTCGTGGGCTGCGCTCGAGCCGTCCTCCTGGAAGCTGGCTGCACTTACCCTCACCGCTACGCTCGGCCAGATGACCGGTAAGTGCGCCCTTTACTGGGCAGGCCGCGGCCTCGTCCGCTTTCCTCGCGCGCAACAGAAACTGGAACGCCTCCGCCTCACTGGAAAGGACCGTCAGTATGGAGGGCTGACGGTCCTCTTTTTGAGTTCCACTTTCGGCATCCCGCCCTTCTACCCCGTCTCGGTGCTGGCAGGAAGCCTGCGGATCCCCTTCAGTCGTTTTCTGGCTATTGGACTTTGCGGACGGCTCATTCACTATTCCGTTGTTGTGCTGGCCGCAAGCTCACTTTGGTCGCACTTCTCTTAGATTGCCCGCCCACTTCCGAAACTGATACGTTGAGATCCATCACAGGAGTAGCTATTTGATACTGGCAATCGGTCTGATTCTGACCCTGGCTGGCATTGCGCCTGCAGCGGACAGGAAAGTCGTGCTCATCTCCATAGACGGATTGAAGGGGACCACGTTGGGCTCAATCGTGGCGCGGAAACTCAAAACGCCAAACCTCAACCAGTTCGTCGAAAAAGGAGCGGTTTCGGAAGGGTTGCAGGGAGTTTTCCCCACCGTAACCTACCCCAGCCACACGACCCTGGTCACTGGACGGTCGCCTGCATCGCACGGCATTCTTGGCAATACGTTGTTCGATCCGGAGCGGAAGATGAACGGAGCGTGGTATTACTACGCCGAACAGATCCACGGAACGACACTGTGGGATGCCGCTCGGGCCCACGGTCTTACCACCGCCGGCGTTTCGTGGCCCGTGACCGTGGGTGCGCGGATGGATTTCAACATCCCGGAGTACCGCTTTCCGCGCACGATCGAAGACAGGATGGCGTTGCGCGCAGTAAGTACGCCAGGCCTGCTCGCCGAGTTCGAGAGAGTGCATGGCGAACTGCCCATCGTTCGCCAAACGGATCTGCTGCGAGCGCGGATGGCAGCGTTCCTGTTTAAAACCCGAAAGCCCGATCTGCTGTTGGTTCACCTGATGGACATGGACCACGAGGAACACGCGCATGGACCGGATTCAGTGGAGGCGCTCAAGACCCTGGAGGAGAACGATCAACACATCGGGCTGATTCGAACGGCGGTGGCGGCCGCGGGCCTGGAGCGCCAGACCAGCTTCGTCATCGTGAGCGACCACGGCTTCTGGCCCGTGGAAAAGACCTTCCACCCGCATGCCGTATTGCAGAGCATCGGTTTGGGTGTACCGGAGCAGAAGCCCGCGGAATGGCGCGTCGCCGTGCATGGCAATGGTGGATCGTTCGCGTTGAACGCACGCGATCCCAACGACCAGGAAGCGATCGAACGGGCCACCAGGACATTCCAGCGGTTGCATGCGGAAGGCACGTATGGCATCGGAAAAGTGGCCTTACGCAAAGAACTCGATGCAGCCAGGTCATACCCGGGTTCGTTTCTCGCCGTCAGCATGGCGTCAGGATATACGGTGGGCTATGGCTCCACCGGGCCATGGGTGACAGCATCCGGCAACACAAAAGGAATGCACGGCTACTGGCCCGGCCCCGTGGAGTTGGACGCGGCCTTTGTCGCCTACGGAGACGGGATACCAGCGAGGGGTCTGGCGAGATCGAAGATGGTGGACGTCGCCCCCACCGTGGCAGCGATGCTCAGTTTCGCCCTACCTGATGCCGAGGGACGCAATCTACTCGCCGCGCCACCCGCCTCGCGCTATCCCGCTCACTGGTGGAATCCGATCGCCAAGGAGGGGGCTCCGTCATGGGAGATCATGCCGCAGGAGGCTGGACCGGGTGAAGTGATTCTGTCCAAGCGTCACGAACTGGGGCTGCTCTCCAATTTCGCCGCGACGCCGTTCACCTATCGCGGCAAGCGATACGCCAGCCTGGAGGGATTCTGGCAGATGATGCTCTACCCGGAAGCGAGCGGCGATCCACGTGCCACCTTCGCGGGACTCGAGTGGAAGTACACTCGAGATCAGGTCGCGCAAATGACCGCGTTTGAAGCCAAGAACGCCGGCACCCTGGCGGAACGAAATATGCAGAAGATGGGCATCGGCTGGGTTTCCTTTGAAGGGCGGCAATTCGATTACAGACTTTCCACCGCAGGCGAACATTACCGGCTCATCGTGGAGGCGACCAGGGAGAAGGTGCGGCAGAATCCGGAAGTGAGACGCGTCTTAATGGCGACAGGGGATCTGATTTTGAGGCCGGATCATCACACCGAACCGAATGTTCCGGAAGCTTGGCGATACTACGAAATCCTCACAATGATCCGGGGAGAACTGCGGCAGAGGTAGCTAACGCGCGTTTGCCAGCGCTTGCCGGAAAAAATCCACGTACCGCGGTGTCAGATTCTCCCTGCTGTACATCGCCGCCGCCATCCGCGCCTTGCGAACCTCTTCCTGATAGAAAGGCTCATCGAAGGCCAACCGCTCGATCACGTCTGTCCAGGGCCGCACTGCCTCCGCTGCTACCGGTACCGTATCCTTAACCGTGTACTCCTTCGGGAGCGGCAAGACGAACCCCGCTCCATTGCATGTCTCCGCCAGCCCGCCGCGATCGCTGACCAGAGGGACCACACCGTTCACGAGAGCCTCCGGGACCACGCGCCCAGCGGCCTCCTCCACCACCGAAGGCGCCAACAGCACTCGCGCATTCTCATAGATGTCGCGCGGCCTGGGCACCGCGCCCGCCACCATGATGCTTTCGTGCCGCCGCAGATCGAATCCTCCGCGCATGCCGGCAGCAACCAATAACCCGGCAGTCCCCCTCGACTCTATCGCCAGCACCGCGATCTTCGGCTGCAGCCGTCCCAGTTCTTCGGCCAGTCTTGCAAAGAAGAAAAGACCTTTTTCCAGGGCGGGATTCACCATGGTCATGAAGATCGGATCGTGAGCCGGCGAAACAACGTCTTCCATATCCAGCGGCGGCGGAAGCGCAGTCGAGTGGATGCCGATTGCTTCGCGGTATTTGTTCGCCAGGAAGTTGCTCGGCGTCATCACCGCATCAATGTGATCGAAAAACCGGGGCTGGAGATACCCTAGATTGCCAATCTTGAAAGCAATCACCGCGCCTTTGCGGCGAGCCCGCTTCTGCCGGCTGACGTCTCCGGGTTCGCCGCCATACGTGAAGATGATGTCCGGTGCAAATGCTTCCAATTCCCTGTCGAACAGACGGTCAAACTGCCGCCCGTGAGTCTTCTGCCATCCCGCCACCGGGAAGCGGCCGGTATCGAGCAGCGTGTAGTGGATGCCACGCTGCTCGAATTGCAGTTCCCTGTAGCCAGCGAGAGCAGCGGAGGAAACTTCCGGCTCAATCCCGGACGATCGAAGGAATTGTATCGGATCCTGCTTCAACCCGCGCTCGGTCGCAGTTGTTCCGATCGCGCGAACCTCGAACCCGCCATCCCGCGCCATTTCGAACGCAGTCTGAACGGACCTCGCCGCGCCGCTAGCCGGATCCTGCGGCATTTGCGGAAGTACGCAAAGAATTCGTGGACCCATTTGCGGGCGTGGAGTTAATCCTTGGAGCGAACCAACAGAAAACCCTTGCGCCGCCGCACCAGCCGCCAGCCCCCCACAAGGGCCAAGGCGAGGGACCCCAAGGCTGCAGTGGACGGCTCAGGCACAGTTGCCGCTGCGGCGTTGAAGTCAATGGAGTTCTGGGGAATCGTAACGGACGCTCCCGATCCGGTGTAGTTAACCGTGAGCAGAAAATTCACGTTGGTGAATCCAGTGGCTACCAGTGCCACCGCATTCGGGAAAGCGGCAGTCCCGGTGTGCAAACCGCTTCCAGATCCGAAGACGTTAATGAATCCCGATGTACCGGCACCGCTCGCCTGGCTCACCGAGTAGCCAAGGGTCCAGGACGTGATGGTTCCCGTCAAAGTGAAGTCGTAAGCGAGGGGCATTGTCCCCGTAAACGCTTCGTTTTGATTGCCGCTAACCTGCATGAAGACCTGGGCAACCCCTCCTCCCGAAACGGCCGGCAAAAAGTTCAACGTTCCTATGGTGAAAAACTCGAGTCCCAGGAGGTTGTTGCCGGGATCCGGGAGTTGCGCCACCCCCCCACTACAACCCGGACTTAGTGTTGTGTTAGAGGAAGTGCAGGCGTAATTGGTTGTCGGCAAGGTTGGAACCGCATGCGCGGACACTGCCGCTGCCAGGGGAACGATGACGAGAGCGGCGGATGAAGCCTGTCTTCTCAAGAGCGCCTTCGCGCGGGAAACGAAATCCATTGTGTTCTTGGTCCTCCGTAAGGAATGAGAGATTCAGTAAGCATACTGCACCACCACAGGGATAGGCAATACGGAGAATCACTTAATCTGAGAGATCCCCGGCGATTGGTATTCTGTGAATGGCGAGCAGTCCAGGAGTGAGCGTCTGCCGCCCTCTTTCCTATGACCTTCTATTTGATTCTCTTTATTGCTGGCGTGCGGTCATTGCATGCCCAGGGAACAGCGCCGGCTTTCCAATACGTGGACGGCGGCGCTTCGTACACTCTCATGGGCCGCGATCCGTCCCAGGGCGGAACCACAACCGTTCCGGTTCTGCTCGTCCCCGTGAAGCTGTTGTTCGAAGCGAATCGGGGCGCTTCCAAGCCCTTCACTATGGACGCCGCGCCGGACGTGGCGGGATTGCTCCGTTCCCCTGTTTTTACTGACTTCCGTTTTTCTGCCACGGGAGCTACACAGTATCTCGATGCGATGCTCCATGCGACGATCTCACAACCCGGTGACTGGAGGATGCTCCTCGGGAAGCCCGAAGTCAAACCTGTCACCCTCACGGTGCACGCCGGTTACGGCTACATTCTTACTTCGAAGCGCAGCGGTAAGTCGATCGCCGTAGCAGACATCAAATACCTGCAAAAAGAGCTATTCCTGCATGTTCCCAAACAGCCGGGAAAGCTGGTGATTGTGCTCACGCACAACACGACATTTTACGCGGCAGGCGACGCCACCTTGTGCTGCTCCTGGGGCGCGCATGGAGTGGATTCCGCGACCGGCAATTCCTTTGTGGTCGGCTCCTATCTGCGCGATGCTCCGGACGTTGTGGAAGACCGGGATGTCCAACCGCTCACGCAGCAACTTGGCCAGTTTTTGAAGAATCCGTTGCATGATCCGTTGGTCTACGGACGCAATGTGAAGGTTCCAGGGAACACTTTTCCTGCGTGGCTCCGTCCGAACACGAGTGAATCGCCGGACCAGCGCGGTTGCGGCGGGACCGGCGCTGCTTCGATGTACTTCTCCCTCGATCCAACCAACACAAATCCGAAGAACAACATCCCTTCTTCGAAAGCGTTCGTGGCACGCACGGCGGGTGGGACCTACCATCTGCAGAATATCGCTCTGCTTTCCTGGTATGCCGGCAGCAAGGGGTCTCTCGGCAAGACTTACAGCTTCCCTGATCCGCAGGCGCTGCCGCAGCCGGCGGCCGCTTGCCCTGCAGGCGTTGCAGGCGGCCGCGGGCGGACTGCGCCTCGCCAGCCAACGGAGGCGCCTGTTCCGCTGAGCGGCCGGCCCAACGGTCACAAGCTCATCGGCTATTGGGCAGGCTATGGTGGTCCGGGCAGCACGATCCCCCTTCGGGAACTATCGCCGCAGTGGGATGTGGTCCTCATCGCTTTCTCCACTCCGGACCGGAATGCTCCGGAAGGGACGATGCAGTTTCGGACACCCGCGGGTCTCGACACCGGGCAGTTCAAAGCGGACATCGCCCACCTGAAGAGTCAGGGCCGGAAAGTAATGATCTCGCTCGGCGGCGGCGGCCAGCATTTCACCCTCGCCGATCCCAAACGCGTCCCCAACTTTGTTTCGTCTGTCAAGCGTATCGTGGAGGAGTACGGCTTCGACGGCATCGATGTCGATTTCGAAAGTCCCTCGCTCTCGATCGACCCCGGCGACGTCGACTTCCGCCATCCCACGACACCGTCGATCGTCAATCTCATCGCCGCCATCCGCCAATTGCGGGAACATTTCGGCCCGAAATTCATGGTGAGCCTGGTGCCGGAAGGGACACAGATCCCAGCCGGTTACCCCAGCTACGGCGGCCAGTTCGGGTCATATCTCGCCATCACATACGCCATCCGCGACATCCTTTCGTTCATCGACGTGCAGGACTACAACACGCCGCCGCTGCAGGGACTGGATGGCGAGATCTATCAGCCGGGCTCGGTTGATTATCATGCGGCAATGACAGAGTTGCTGCTGCAAGGCTTTCCGGTGGGAGGGAATCCGAAATACATGTTCCCAGCGCTGCCGGCGGATCGGGTTGCCGTTGGGTTTCTAGCGGGGGACACAACGCCGGCCATCGTCAGCCAGGCAATGGATTACCTCATCACTGGCAAGGCTCCTGAGGGAACCAGGTACAAGCTTCGCCAGACCGCGGGCTATCCGCGGATGATCGGAGCAATGTTCTGGACGATTGATGCCGACCGGCGCGCGGATTACAAGTTCTCGAACGTGATCGGGCCGCAGCTTCACAAGTACCCGCCGCGGTGAAGGTGTGAGAGCTCGCTCGATTTTAGTATGATGTTCGTGCATCTGTGCTGGGTGAACAACATTTGCCTCCCGCCGGCCCCGTAGTGCCGGCCACTTGCCGGTTTGGCATGTTCAAGCTGGAGTTCGGCTCGCGGCAACTCTTCGAGGGCGGCCGCGAAGTCCATCTGCAAGAACAGCCGATGCGCCTGCTGATGTTGCTTCTGGACCGTCCCGGCGATTTGCATACGCGCGAAGAGTTGCGCAAACAGCTTTGGCCCGATGACACCTTCGTGGAGTTCGACGACGGGCTGAATACCGCGATCCAGAAGATCAGGCAGGTGCTCGGCGACGAGGCGCGCAATCCCCGATTTGTGGAAACAGTGCCGCGTCAGGGATACCGCTTCATTGCCCCGGTACATTTCGAGGCGAACGGAGTGATCACTGCGCCTCCGTTGGAGGTGACCTATCCGGCACAGCCGGAGCCTGTTCCGGAACTGCCGGCTTCGCCACGGAGAATCGACTGGAGATGGGCGGCTCTGACGGCGTTGCTTGGATTTGGCGCCGCCTGGTTCCTGCCACGCGCGCCACAGGCCACCGCGAGCAGGGCGCTTCGTTTGTCCATCCCGCCGCCGCCTGGTGTCGAGTTGCGGGCGGGCATCCGGGGGGGCAGCGCCATCTCGCGTGACGGAAGCGCGATCGTTTTCGCGGGCACACGCGATGGCAAGCACCTGTTGTGGGTTCGACAATTGAACTCCCTCGACGCAAGACCGCTGGCGGGTACCGAGGATGCTATCCTTCCGTTCTGGTCGCCTGACGGCAAGTCGATCGGATTCCAGTCGGCGGGGAAGATCCGGCGGATCGATCTGGCAGGTGGGCCGCCGATCGAAGTGGCGACCGCGACGCGACCCACTCGCGGCGGTTGGACCGACGATGGATTCATCCTCTTCGCCACAGGAACCGGTGGGCCCATCCAACGTGTGAAGGCGTCCGGCGGCCCAGCCTCGGCCGCAAGCATTGCCGGCGCTCTTTGGCCGCATCCCGTGGCCGGCAGCGGACGGTTTCTGTACTTCAACAATACTGTCCGCCGGATCGAGCTGGCAACGGTCAGTGGAAGCGCGCAACCTGCCTCTCTGTTTGCTGCCGACGCCGCTGCTATCTATGCGCCTGCATACCACGAACATCCGGGCCACCTGCTGTGGCTGAAAGGGACGGCGCTAATGGCACAACCGTTCGACGCAACGAGGGCGACGTTGACGGGAGATGCAGTCGCAGTAGCGGAAGGAGTTGGGTTTGCGGACCGCTCCCGTTATGCCGATGTTTCCGTTTCCGAGAACGGAGTTCTGCTCTATGGCCCGGGAAATACGATACCCAGCCGGTTGGTCTGGATGCGCCGTGACGGCAGTATCGCTGAGTACGTCGGCGAGACGGATTGGCTTCGCTCGCTTCGGCTGTCGCCGGACGGAAAGCGCGCTCTGATCGAACGTGGACTTCCACAGGCGCTGTGGATCTTCGATTTCGAGCGGACCCTGTTCACGCGGGTGACGTTCGAACCTGCCTGGAGCGGCTGGCCCGTCTGGTCGCCGGATGGCGCCGAAATTGCTTACAGTGGGGAGCGGGATGCGCGCGTCGGCATCTACACGCGAAACGCCAAAGCGGGCCGGCCGGAATCCAAACTCGCCGGTTCCTCCTTCGACGACTTCCTCTACGATTGGTCGCGCGATGGGCAGCGCCTGATCTACTGCGAGGTGAACCCGCACACCAAACTCGATCTTTGGATCCTGCCGTTAACCGGCGATCGCACCCCGCGCCCCTTCCTCACCAAAGGCTATAACGAGGACTGGCCACAGTTTTCGCCGGACGGCCGTTGGGTGGTGTATGTATCCGACGAGTCAGGCCGCAATGAAGTATATGTGACCACCTTTCCGAAGGCGGATGCCAAATGGCAGATCTCAATTGATGGTGGAACCATGCCGCGTTGGGCCGCCAACAACGAGATCTTTTTCGAATCGGCCACGGGAAACATCATGGCTGTACAGACACGGCCTGGCGGATGGCAGTTCGAGTGGTCTCCCCCTCGCCGCCTGTTTCCCAATCCAACGCCAGGAAGAGGGTATGACGTGAGCCCGCGGGGAGATCGCTTTCTGATGATGGCCCCGGCTGATGGACGGAACCGCAATGAGCTTACCGTGGTTGTCGATTGGCAGGCGGCATTGCGGCGCTAACGGCCCGCGGACTCCAGTTCAGCGAGTTCCATCCGGATATCGGCGCGCGCCGGCGCCAGCCGCAGAGCCTCCGCGAACGCTCTTCGAGCGCCCGAGTAGTCGTGCATCAGGATCAGGAGAAAGCCATAACTGCGGTGTGTTTCGACGGCGCCGGGCGCCGATTGGAGCGCCTTCTGGAAGTGGTATCGCGCCTCGGCGAGGTTCTTCCGTTCCGCGAGCAGGCCGGCAAGGTTGGAGTGCGCAGTGGCAAGATCGGGTTGGATGCGAATGGCCTCACGGAATTCCGCTTCGGCGCGTTCGACGTTGTTTCCGCGGAGCCACAGCAGGCCGAGCAGGTCGTGCGGCTCCGGCAAGTCAGGATTAGCGGCGGCTGCCTGTTCGAGCACGCGTGCAGCCTCCTCCATGCGACCGGCTTTGAGCAGCGCCTGTCCGCGATTGGTGAGCATCCGGGCATCCGGATCCGTCACGCCGGCAATCAGCGCCGCCGCCCGCTCGAAGCTCCCGGTGGCAATCAGTGAGACGGCCATGCCTTTGATTGCCGGACGAAAGCCGGGATCGAGACGCAGAGCAGCCTCATAGCTGCGCAGCGCTTTGGCTTCGTCCCCGTGCTTTGTCCAGGCTTTGGCCAACTCGAAGTGGAACTCGGGCCGAGGTGTCGTGAGCTTCCCCAGCGCAGCTTCCAGCCGTGGGATTCCGGCGGCAAGATTGGCGCCGCGCTGCACCTGCGCAATCGCGAGGTAGGCCTCGTTCTCCTCGCTTGCGGACAGATTCCCGGGATAGTACAGGACTACATCGCCTTGATAGGCTGCGCGCCTTTGCGGACCCCGTTCCGTTGGACGCCTTTGGATGAAGTGATCGGTCATTGCCACCTGCGGAACATCATCAGTGGCCCGCTTCGGCATGTGGCAATCGATGCACGTGGTGTTAGCGTTGTGTGGCGCCGCGTGGCATTGTTTACAGCCAGCCGCTTCGCCACCACGCTGCACGCGATGTGGATCATGACAGGAACTGCAGGTCATCGCGCTCTTCTGAAAGCAGACTGATTTGCGCAGCCGGTACGCGGCATGAGCGATTTCGAACTTGTCCTCTTCACCGGTTCCCGCCGCGTGGTCGAAGTATAGATTGAAGTCGCCGAGTGCTTCGCCGGGGCGAAAAGAGAATGCGGTCCGCTCGAAGCGGCGAATGGCATTTGGCAGTGGACTGCTGGTGGTCTCGAGGTGACACTGCATGCAGATGTCGAGTTGGCGTTCGCGGCTCAACTTCCGGGGATTGACGATAGCGGCGCGGCCGGCGGAATCGGCGTGCGCCTTTCCGGGACCATGACAGCGCTGGCAGTCGATCGCCTGGAGAGGCTGCGCATACGAACTGTGGCAGAACAGGCACTCGTCGGGCACAACACGGCGGAATTCCTCGTGATTCGCGCGATCATAACCGGGGCTCATATCCCAGAAGCCGCCACGGGCGGCGTACCACGTCACGGGCATCTCCACCCATTTGCCTTCCCCATTGCGTGCCAGATAGGAACGCGCGTGGTTGCCCGAACCGATCACCATCTCCGCCCGCTTCTCCATTGCATTGATCTCGCGGCCGTCCGGACCGGTCTGGTGGCGGCGCTGATACATGGCGCCATCGCGGACAGTCATCGTGAAGGTGCGTTCGGAAGAACGGTGGACTACTTGGTTGTGCCGGGTGAAGTCCTCCCCCGTGTTGGGTCTGCCGATTGATCGGCCCATCCCGGTGAGTGCAAAACTCCTCGCCTTGTCCGCGTGGCAGCCGGCGCACGCTTTCGGATCGGCGTAAGCGTTCGGAGCAGCGCTTTCGGCTTTCCTTGTTGGAGTCGAACAGGCCGACTCCAGGGCCGCCAGGATTGCCACGAGCCACCAACGCGGGTTGTGCATCACATGAGCGTGTTCCTTACCCGTGGACCTAGAAACGCAGCCGCAACGCGAGTTGGATCAACCTCGGGTTGTTCGCCTGTGCCCTCACAAATCCGAATGTGGAGTTTGCCGCCGAGTTAGCAGCGCTGTCCGGCCTTCCGAACTGCACGCGGTTAAACAGGTTGAATGTCTCGGCGCGGAACTCCAGACTCTTCGACTCGGTAATGTGCGTGTTCTTGAAGATAGCGAAGTCGAAGTTGTTGATCCCGTGGGTCCGGACATTCGGGTCGGTACGGGACAGGTTACCGAACGTAAAGGCGGCGGGCACGGTGAAACAAGCCTTGTTCCACCATCCATCCAACCTCGATTGGGCCGGGCCGTCGAGGACTGCATTGCAGCCCGAAACCGCGTTCGGCCGCAGACCGGTGTTAAAGCCGGTCTGATTCGGAGTGGCGGTCATCCCGACAGGAAAGCCCGCCTGGAACGTGCTGATACCATTTACGCCCCAGCCCGAAACCAGCTTGCCGGCCACGCCTCCCACTCCGGCAAGCAACATCTGGTTGCGTCCGAAGGGTAGATCGTACACATAGCTCAGCACCATCCGATGGCGCGAGTCCCAACTGGCTAAAGAACGCTCGGCCCGCAGATTGTTTTGGTCCTGGTAACCGGCGTTCTGCCCGCCGTCGAGCCAGCCTGTGTTGGACTCCACGTCGCTGATGAGTTTGGAGAAGGTATAGGCAGCCAGCAACCGACCGCCGGAACTGAAGCGCTTCTCCGCCTTCATTTGCAGCGAGTGGTAGGTGCTGTTGCCGGCCTTGGCGGTGGTCCGGAACCCTGTGTATTGGGGGTAGCGCAGCAGAAGCTGCCCGCGCTGCACGGTCCGCTGCGACAACACTCCGTCGCGAATGTAGCCGAAGAAGGGATTAGGCACCTGCTCGCGCAGCGCCGTACCCATGGAAAGCAGATTCGAATCAATCGTGTTGTGGTTCAGCTCGCCAAGCGCCAAGTGGATGCCGCGGCTGGCGGCATAGGCCGTCTCTACCGCGAAGCCGGCGATTTCGCGCTGAATTGCGAAATTCCACTGCCCGGTGTAACCAAACGGGTCCTCGCGGAACGGTCCTCGCACGCTGAGCCCCAGCAGCAGACTGGAATAGTTGGCGTTGCGTTGCGGCGACTGGATGAGGCCATCCGGGAAGGGATTTGACAGTGTGTTCACCGACGTCACAGAGTTATCAGTGGTGGCCACCATGTTGTTGGCGTAGAGGTTGATCGCATGGCCGATTGCTGCTTCCCAGAACGGCGTGTCGGTGGGGATATAGAAAATGCCTCCGCCCGCGCGGATCACAGTCTTGTTGTCCAACCGGTAGGCGAGACCGATACGGGGAGCGAACAGCTTGTAGTTCTCAGGCCGCACACCGCGCTCCGGGTGCCGCGGTGTGTTTGCCAGTATGTAGTCGCCCAGCACCTGCCGCCCGATCTTCTCCCCCAGCGGATTAGGTGCGCTTGGGTCCAAACCGCCGATCCGGTCCCGCTTCTCCATCTGGATACCGGGGATCTCCCATCGCACTCCGAGAGTCAAAGTCAGTTTGGGGCTCACCTGCCAGGTGTCGTTGACAAAATACCCCTGATAGCGGGTGAGGTTTGCCGTCCAGTTGAGGGTTTCCGCGATGCCGCTGTCGGCGCGTCCCAACAGGAAAGAAGCGAAGCTGTCGCCGGTAGCGCCGGGACTAGCGCCATTGGCGGCGGTGAACCGGTTGCTGAAGTTAACCGTGCCGCCGGCGTTGTTGTTCTGCCAATAGCTGTTGTCCAACTGTCGGAGATCGGCTCCGAATTTCAAGGTATGGGCACCCGCTATCTTGGTGAGGTTGACTGCCACCACATAGTTGTTTGTCCGGGCACTGATGCTCCCGGTCGATATGGCGTTGTAGGTGGCGGATGTCAAGCCCATTCTCGTGAGTGTGACGCGGTCCTTCGGGAGCCCGTCAACAAAGCTGCTTGGGAATCCCACCGTCTTCAAGTCGATTCCCAGCGTGCCCGGCGTCCGGTCGTTGTACCAGCGCATGTACGATAGCCGCGTATCCAGAATCGTCGTGGGGCTGAACAGATACGTGTCGCCGAACAGGGCCTGCTGGGTGAGGAAGTATTCAGGCGAGATCGGATCGCCGGAAACCAGCCCGTTGCCGTAGACATCGGGGCTGATGTTCAGAGACTCCCAGCGGGTGTAGCGGCCGAAGATACGGTGTTTGTCGGAAATGGTATGGTCCGCGCGCAGGTTGAACTGGTCGTTATCGCCGCCCGCGCTGCCCTGTTTCGCGAAATTGAACTGGTTGGTGAGCGGATCGCCTGCGGTGTTGGGCTTTCCCCAATAGGGGAAATCGACATATTTCTTCGCCACCGAATCGAAACGGGTGGCGGGAATAATGTTGTTGGGAAACACTTGCCGCTGCGCCCCTGAGGCCGGGCAGGACCTGTTGCTGGCGGTACCGCACTGGGTCGCCGGGTCATAGATGGGCACCTGTGCGCCACTCGAATTGCGGAGATCGGAAAAGTCTCCCGTCAACTGCTTCAGCGTCGGGACGGTGTTGATGAACAGCCGTCCGAAGCGCTGGCGGTACCCCTCGTAGCTCGAAAAGAAGAATGTTTTGTCCTTGATGATGGGACCGCCCACGCTGCCGCCGTACTGATTCTGCGTGAAGGCTCCTTTGCCTGCACCGGTGCGGTTAGCGAAGAACTCTGAAGCGTTCAGGTTCTTGTTTCGCAAAAAGTGATACAGCGAACCATGAAACGCGTTGGTACCCGCCTTGGACGCCATGTTGACCACGCCGCCGGTGTAACGGCCATATTCCGCGCTGTTGCTGTTGGTCTGCACCCGGAACTCGGCAACCGCATCCTGGGTGGGAACCAGCGCAGTCAGGTTTCCGTAAAAGATGTTCATCGGCACGCCGTCATACAGAGACGAACTCTGGTTTGCCATGCCTCCACCGACCTGATAGTTGCCGGCCGCAAAGACGTTTTGGCCCGTCAGTGGCGCCATCGACGACCCCTGCGGCACTACGCCCGGAACCAGGGCTACCAGATTCAACACGTTGCGTCCGTTTAAGGGGAGATCCTGAACGCTCCGCCCGGCCACCACCTGGCTCAGGGTGGCGTTCTCACTCTGGAGCGGGGGCACTTCGGCCTTCACTTCGACGGTCTGCGTGACCTCGCCAACTTTCATCATCACGTCGACGCGGACAGCCGACTCCACCGCGACGGTGATGTTATCCCGCGTGTAGCTTTGAAAGCCGGCCTGCGAAACCCCTACCTTATAAGTGCCCGGCTGCAGGTTGACGAATCCGTAGTAGCCCACGCCGTTCGTCAGACTGGTTTGAACCGTCCCGGTTCCATTGTTCGTCAGTGTCACCGTGGCTGCGGGCATCAACCCGCCGTTGGCATCTGTGACGGTTCCTACGATGGAACCGTAGAATGTCTGGCCTGGCATTGACGCGGCAAACACTGCCATGCAGGCCGTCAAGAGATACAACCGCATCCTCTGCATCCGTAGCACTAGCCCTTTCACTTTAGCCCCCTCTTGCTCGCCCCTCGGGCGGGTAATCCCAGCTAAGTCAAGCTACGCCTGTCGAGCTGCCAAGTCCATGAAGTGGTTCTAAAGCGTTACCAAATTCCCGCGCTGGACTCATCACAGTAGAGTCCAGAGCGACAAGCAACACCCATATTTTCAAGCACAAAGCGGTCCGGATCGAGATTGGATGGGGTTCATGGACGAACCGCGCTGTTTCGGTTCAACATGGCTACCAGTTTCTACGGATGCGAATCATCACTGGGATTGTCCTACTCTTGTCGGGTGCGGCTTCGGGTCAGGTTCCGACCTTTCAGCACGACATCCTTCCCCTTTTTGAGCGGCGTTGTAACACCTGTCACGGCAGCACGAAAACCGCGAATCTCGACATGCGGACTCTGCCCTCGCTGTTGACGGGCGGCGCCTCGGGACCCGTTGTGGTGCCCGGTAAGCCGGAGCACAGTGTGCTCTGGAAAAAGATCGCCTCCGACGCCATGCCGCTGGGCGGCAAGCAGCTCACTGCCGTGGAGAAGGAGTTGGTCCGCAAGTGGATCGAGACGGGCCAGTTCCCTGGAGCAAGGTCCGAGTCCCTTCCGGAGGGGCAGTTCAGCGAGCGGGCCCGCCGGTTCTGGTCCTACCAGAAGCCTGTCAGTCGAACGCCGCCCGCCGTCAAGAATCGTGCGGAGGTCCGCAGCCCAATCGACGCGTTCCTCCTGGAAAAACTTGAGGCCAAGGGGTTGTCTCTCAACCAGGAAGCACCGCGCGAAAAGTTGATTCGCCGCGCCTACTACGACCTCACCGGGCTGCCACCATCCCCGGAGGATGTGCGCAGCTTTATTCAAGACAAGTCAGAAGGGGCATACGAAGCTCTGATCGATCGGCTCCTCAAATCCGAACGGTATGGCGAGCGCTGGGCCCGGCACTGGCTGGATGCGGCCGGATACGCGGACGGCAACGGATTTCTCGGCGACGAGCCCCGCACTCACGCCTGGCGCTATCGCGATTGGGTGATTCGCGCTCTCAATGGCGACATGCCCTACGACCAGTTCCTCACAGAGCAGTTCGCGGGCGACCAGATGGTGGATTGGAAGATGGGCGAACCGTTGTCGCCCGAAGCTGTCGAGAAGCTGACCGCTACCGGCTTCCTCCGGCTCACCCCGGACGGCACAGACAATCAGACGATCTACGAAGTCGATAAGCAGTACGATGCGCTCCACGCTGCCACTGAGGTTTCGATGAAAGCGCTGATGGGGATCAGCCTCGGCTGCGCGCGCTGTCACGATCACAAATTCGATCCTATTCTGCAAAAGGATTACTACAGGATCATGGCCGCTATCCGGCCGGTATACGACCCGGATGACGTCTTTCCTCCCAAGGATTCAAAGTGGCTGGCGGCGAATATCGGCTCTGGTGAATGGCCGGCGCGGTTGGTTCCGAACGCGACCAAAGAGCAGATGGACGCCTATCTGCAAGTTCAAAAGGAGTTGGCGAAAACACGGCCGCCCATTCTGCTGATGGCTGCTGCCAGGGAGAAGTGGCTGACGGCGCAACTCGAAAAACTTGACGAGCCGCAGCGTAGCGAGGCGCTTGCCGCGGTCCGGACGCCGGAGTCAAAGCGAAGCGACAATCAGAAGCGGTTGATGCGCGGGTATAGCGATAGGTTCTCTGTCAGCGACCAGGAGTTGGAGAAGTTTGATCCCGCTCTCAAGCAGGCTCGCGAGTCACAGAGCGCCATCGCTGCCAAACTCAAGGCAGTGCGGCCCGAAATGATATGGGCAGCGTGGGATGTTTCGCCCAACGCCACTACACGAGTATTGCTTCGTGGAGACTTCGAAAGCCCAAGCGATGTGGTGGAGCCCGGCGTGCCGCTGATTCTTGACGATCCGAAGAACCCATTCCAGCCAGCTAAACCCACTCCTGGCTCGCCTCACACCGGCCGCAGACTGGCATTCGCAAAGTGGCTTACCAAGCCCGATCACCCGCTGACCTCCCGCGTCATCGTCAACCGCATCTGGCAACACCATTTCGGTTCCGGAATCGTCGCGACTCCTGATGACTTCGGCTCGCAAGGCGCGCGGCCTACCCACCCGGAATTGTTGGATTGGCTGGCGGTGAGTCTTGTGGAACACGGCTGGAAGCTGAAGTGGCTGCACAAGGAGATTATGATGTCGGCCGCGTACCGGCAGTCGTCGTCGGCGTCGCCTGCTCAATTGAAAGCGGACGAGCCGAACCGTCTATTGTCGCGCTGGCCGGCGCGGCGGTTGGAAGCCGAGGCAGTGCGAGATGGAATCCTTGCCGCGAGCGGCCTGCTCAGCCTCGAATTGTACGGCGATCCCATCGCGCTTTGCACTGCGCCGGACGGCAACTACCTGCCTGATACCGCGGGCCGGATCGACGGGGAACGCATCCGCGGGTTCAACTTCGATCCGCCGCCCTGCAAGCCGGCTGCTCATCCTCTGCCGGCGGGGCGGAATCCGAATCGCCGCAGCATCTATCTCCAGGTGCGCCGCGTGGCCGCACCGGGATTTCTGGTGGCCTACGATGCGCCCTTGATGGATAACAACGTCGCGATGCGGTTCCGTTCCTCTGTCCCGACGCAGGCTCTGGCAGCGTTGCACAATCCGCTGATGGTCGATGCCGCGAGCGCCTTGGCCGAGCGCACGAAGACGGACGCCGGCGCAGACTTGGTGGCGCGGATCCGGCGCGCCCTCGAGCTGGCCTACTCGCGTCCCGCCGGCGAGAACGAAGTCAGCTTCGCGTTTGCTCAAATCAGCAGGCAAAAGGATGCGGAGTCGGGGCTCAGAATGTTCTGCCAGGCCCTGATGGGTTCGAACGATTTTCTGTATGTGGATTGAGGGGGCACGATGAACAAGCAGTTCTTAACCAGGCGTGAAGCGCTCGCCCGCAGCATGGGCGGCTGGGGCAGTGTGGTGTTGAGTATGATGCTGCGCGGCGAGGCCCGGGCCTCGGGCGCCAAGGTCCACGATCTGCTTCCACGCAGCCCTCACTTCCCAGCCAAGGCCAAATCGGTCATATTTCTGTTTATGCCCGGCGGTCCCAGCCAGGTCGATTTGCTTGATCCCAAGCCCGTACTCAACCAGTTTGATGGCAAGCAGCCGCCGATCAAGGTGGTCTCGCGCCGGGACGTCGCCAAGCCGAATCTCATGGCCAGTCCGTTCCGGTTCGCCAGGCACGGCCAGAGCGGCATCGAGGTTTCTGAGCTGCTGCCGGGGCTGGCCACTGTCGTCGATGAACTCGCCGTCATCCGCTCCGGAGTCACCGATCGCATTGATCACGACACGGCGCAGTACCACTACATGAGCGGGCGCAACATTACAGGCTTTCCTGCCATCGGCGCGTGGGTGACTTATGGTTTGGGATCTGAGAATCAGAACATGCCCGGCTATATGGCGCTGCACGATGGCGATGCGCTTATCGGACCTCGCGCCTGGACCGGTGGTTGGCTTCCGCCCACCTATGCCGGAACGCTGATGGAAGTGCAAGGCGTGCCGATCCCCGACCTCAAACGTCCAGCCTCGATGTCGCAGGCCGAGGAACGCAGCATTATCGACATGGTGAACGGGCTCAACCGTCTTCATCGCGACAAGCATCCGGAACTGCTCGAACTCGACACGCGAATCGCCAACTACGAGATGGCGGCGCGCATGCAGGTGGAGGCGTTGCAGACGGTGGATCTCGCTGGCGAGAGTGAGTCTACCAGGAAGCTCTACGGACTCGACCGCGACGAGACGAAGGGCTTCGGCATGCGCTGCATCGTCGCCCGGCGCCTGGTGGAAAGCGGAGTTCGTTTCGTGCAGATCACCAGCGGAGGCTGGGACCATCACTCCAAACTCGCCGAGAACCTGACCAAAAGCGTTGGGAAGATCGACATCCCCATTGCCGGACTGATCAAGGATTTGAAGCAGCGGGGATTGCTCGATTCGACGCTGCTTGTCTGGGGCGGTGAATTCGGACGCCTGCCCACCGCCGAGCGCGCCGACGGGCGGGATCACAACCCGCGCGGATTCTCCGTATGGATGGCGGGCGGCGGCATCAAGGGCGGCACCATCTACGGCGCCACCGACGAGATCGGCTACGCGGCTGCCGAGAACCCGGTGTCGCATAGCGATATGCATGCAACCATTCTTCATCTGTTGGGCGTGGACGTACGGAAACTGACTTACGATTATGACGGCCGCATGGAGACGCTGATCGGCGTGAACCCGGCTCGTGTGCTGAAGGAGATCATCGCTTGAAACTGCTACTGGTTCTGTTACCGTTCTGGGCGGCTGTTGCCGCCGAACGTCCGCCGATTGTCGGCATCGCGAACTTTGTGGTGAAGACCGACAACCTCGACGAAGTGCGCAAGTTCTACTCGGGTGTGCTCGGCTACGACGAGGTGTTCAAACACCGCCGTCCCGGCAACGCCGCTGACATCGCGGTGTTCAAGGTGAACGACCGCCAGTACATCGAAGTAACGCAGACGCTCGCGAACGAATCTGACGACAAGATGATTCAGATCGGCTTTGAAACAAAGGATGCCGGCAAACTGCGCGACTACATGGCCGGGAAGGGGGTGGCTGTGCCCGCCAAAGTGGCCAAGGATGCGGACGGCAACCTCAGTTTCCTGGTGAAAGATCCCGAAGGGCACAACGTCGAGTTCGTGGAATATGTCAAAGGCTCACTGCACTCAAAGCACTTCGGCAAGGGTGTCTCCAGCCGGCGCATCTCCGATCACATGCTGCATGTGGGTGTTCACGTGAAAAGCCCTGAAGCGCAGGACAAATTCTACAAAGACATCCTTGGGTTTCGATTTCAGTGGAAAGGCGGTCCGCAGGACGACCGCATCGACTGGATCTCGATGATGGTACCGGACGGCAACAACTGGATCGAGTACATGGTGTCTCGCGATACGCCGAACCCGCAGCAACTGGGCGTGTGGCATCACGTCTGTGTCGGCACCACCGACATTCAAGGCCTGTACAAAACGGTTGTCCAGCGGGGCTATACACCTCGCCGCGAACCGAACATCGCCCGCGACGGGCGCTGGCTGCTGCAACTCTACGACAAACACAACACGCGGACCGAGGTGATGCTTCGCAAGCCGGTGGAAAAGCCCTGCTGTTCGGAAAACCTCGATCCCTACGTGAAATGAGACGCCGAATCAGCATGCCCGGCGCCGCGTTTGCGCCTCCTCAGGCGGGCGGTCATCCGCTAGCGATCGTACAGTTCCGTGCGTGGCGCATGAAGGAACCCGTTTCCGGTCGCCGCTACACGGTGGTGGAGTTGCGATCGGAGGGCGGCCACTCGGGCTTTGGCGAAGGTGCTGACGTTACCGCCGCTCAAATCGCCGAAGCGCGCACTGCGATATCCGGCCGCCGCGCACATGAGTTCGAATTCGTGCGGGCGCGGCTGGCGGCGATCCCCGCGATGGAAGCGGCCGTCAGCAATGCCATGCTCGACCTGGTGAGCCGTTCCCGAAACGTGCCAATTTATCAATTCCTCGGCGGCCCAACGCGATTCAAGGTGCGAGTGCTCGCGCGGCTCGAAGGATCCGATGAAGCCACTACCACCGCGCCACTCGAACGGGCCCGGCGACAAGGGTTTGGCGCCTTCACGATGCCGGTGCTGTTGCGCGACTCGATGATTCCCTTGCAGGAGTATGTGAACCGCGTGCGCCAGCGCGTCTCCGCGATGCAGGCCAAAGGCGGACCAGCGGCCGAGTGGGTGCTCGATGGCGCCGGGGGACTTACACCCGGTGACGCCGCTACCGTGGCCATGGCGCTCGAAAAGTCTCGCCTGATGTGGTTCGACGAGCCGACGCGGGTGCTCACTACCGATGCTCTGGCGAAGATCGTGGACGAAAGCGTGATGCCGATCGGGCTCGGACGCTCCATCCATGACATCGCCGAGTTCCAGAACCTGTTGCGATTCGGATCCGTCAATGTCGTACGGCCCGGACTCGGTCAGAACAGCCTCATGAAGATCAAACGCATCGCGGCCATCGCAGAGACGCACTACGTTGCGGTCGCTCCCTACCATGACGGCGGCCCGATCGGTACGATGGCCGGCATACATCTCTCCGCCGCTTTGCCAAACTCGTTCCTTCAAGATGTGCCGGTTCCTGCCGCGGATCGTGATGCGGCAATGCGCGCCGAACTCACGTCGGGCAACAGAGAGGTGGCGGACAAAGGCTTCGCCGCTCTGCTCAACCGGCCCGGGTTGGGCTTCGAGGTGAACGTCAAAGCGCTCGACGCCCACAGCGAGGAGCGGATATGAAGCGGCGTCATCTGTTGGGAGGTTTCGCGGCGGCAGGCGCTCTCAATGGCGGAGGCTCCGCACGCCGGCTTCTCAACGATTGCGGTTGCGCACCGCAGATACAGCTATCGAAGACAAAGCCTCCCGGAGGAGAGGCATTCCGCGATGTTGGTTCGAAGCTCCGCATTACGAACATGCAGGTCTTTGGCGTCACCCTGGACGAACGGGTCGCGCCGGTTGACCGGCCTTACGTCTTCGTGAAGGTCGAAACCAATCAAGGTGTTGTTGGGTGGGGTGAGGCCACGCTCGAGGGCAAAGCCGCGGCCGCCATGGCCTGCGTGATGGACCTGAAGGACCTCATCATCGGCAGCGACCCGATGCAGGTAGAGCACCTGTATCAGCTCATGTACGTCGGCAGTTTCTATCGCGGCGGTCCGGTGCTCGGCTCGGCTATCTCAGGCATCGACCAGGCGCTCTGGGATATTCGAGGCAAAGTGCTGAACATGCCGGTGTACGAGCTGCTGGGCGGTCCCGTGGATCCACGCGGAGTGCGCGGCTATTATCACGCCTCGGCCTGGACTTTGAGTGAAGCTCGCGAGTTGCGCGACAAGACCAGGGCCGCCGGGGTAACAGCGCTCAAATTCCAGCTTCCGGATCTGCTGGAGTGGGTGGAGACCGGCGCGAAAATCAAGCGCGCCGTAAAGCACATGGAGATGCTGCGCGAGGGCTTGGGTGCCGACCTCGATTTCGCGGTCGACTTCCATGCGCGCCCCAGCCCCACGGTGGCGGCGATCATTCTGCGCGAAATCGAGCCTCTGCACCTGCTCTTTGCCGAAGAGATCTGTCCTCCGGAGAATGTGCGCGCGATGGCTCGCGCGGCCAGGTATGCCACCACTCCCATCGCCACCGGCGAGCGCCTGATTGCAGCCTACGGGTGCGCGGACGTGATCGACCTGGGCGTCGTCGACATCCTGCAACCGGACATCGCTCATGTCGGCGGTGTAACGGCATTGTGGAAGGTATCGGCCGCCGCTGAAGCATCAGGAATTCGCATGGC
Source organism: Acidobacteriota bacterium (assembly GCA_016213775.1). Lineage (GTDB taxonomy): Bacteria > Acidobacteriota > Terriglobia > Bryobacterales > Bryobacteraceae > CADEFT01. The sequence continues at coordinate 81,799 of JACQZR010000252.1, read as the reverse complement.
GCCGCACGCTTGTGAGGGTCCCATCGGCGGAATAGCCAGCCTCCATGTCGATGCGGCCGGGCCCAATTTCCTCGCGCAGGAGATCTGCGGGTTTGTTGACGCGGGCGACCGGGGCAAAGTCTGGGAAGACCTGATGGGCTTCCCGGCGATGCGGATGGTGGAAGGCCGCTATTCGCTTCCAACCCGCCCGGGCCTTGGCATCAACATGAGCGAGGCGGTGCTGAAGAAGTACCCGTTTCAGGGCACGCGCCCGTTTCCAACAGTGTTTCACGAGGATGGCTCGGTGGGGTCAATCTGAGTGCTCATTGTTTCGCCGTCTGGGATCCGCGCAGCATCCGGAACCGCTCCAGATGCCGGTTGCCCAACTCCTTTTTCCCAACACGGAAATAGAGGCGGGACAGGCGGTAATGCGCATCCGGGAGTAACGGATCGCGTTCGAGTGCGCGGTTGAGCCAGGCGATCGCGGCTTCGACGCGGTCACGGTTTTCCTCCAGACGGGCCATCGAGAGGCACGGCCGGACATCCCGAGGATCCAGCGCAGCCGCCTCTGTCCACAGCGTGGCCGCCTCGGCGGGCGGCTGCGGCTGCTCGCTCGCCAGCAGTTGCGCCAGATAATAGCGGGCCGCGGCGCTTTTCGCGTCCGCACGGACGAAATCCCGCAGGCGCTGCTCCATGAGCGGGCGATAGCGGCTGGACGCGTCCGCAGTCTCGCCGAGCAGCGGCACCAGCCGCCCGCTACGGGGGTAGAGTTCCGCAATGCGAACAAGCGCAGAAGCGCTTTCGTCTAGTTCGCCGATCAGGTACAGCGCGACGCTGAGCCCTGCAACCACCGGCTCCGATTGCGGATGACGCTTTGCCGCTTCACGAAAGGACGCCACGGCCGCGGCCGCGAGGCCCTGCCGTAGTAGTTTGTAGCCCTGCTGGAAAAGTGCGTATTCGGCTTTGTCTGTGCCCGGTGTATCGTAGGCGGCGAGGAATCGGAGGAGATTCTGCGATATTCGCTCGCCCCTCGCGCTGATGTGCGATGAGCCGTCGCCCGCGGCCGGCGCGGTCGATCGAAAGGCGGCCGGATCCTCGAACTCGGGTGGCTTCCTGATTGGCTGCGCAAGCGCGGTGGAAGCGGCCAGCAGGAGCAGCCAGGCATCAGTACGCACGGCAACCCGCATCAGCCTGTCCTTCCTGCAGGCGGCACAGCGAGTTTACCGGCAATCCGCTCCACGCCTGCTCCGTTCCGTTCGGCCATCTTACCGTAACGCGGTCGACTTTGCCGGCGTCGCCCAAACCGAAGTGCAGAACAAAGCTGTTTTGGGAGTAGAAGCTCGATCCGCTCTGCACTTCATCCATCCATGTCCGCGATCCGGCATGCACCGTGACGCGCGCGCCGATGGCCGAAAGATTGCCGCGAGCGCCGCGCAACGCAATGTTGAGGAAGCGCCCGCCCGGCTTCGTGTTCTTCAGCACGGATGGCGCATCGTTCATGTTGAGGATGAGTGCTTCCGGCCGGCCATCGCCGTCGAGGTCGCCCACGGCGAGCCCGCGAGCAGGACGCGCAGTCGCCAGCGCCGGGCCTCCTCGCGCCGTCCAATCCTCGAACTTACCTTTGCCGGTATTGTGGAACAGCAGCGTCAACTGGCGGTACCGCTCGCCGATCGGGGCGCGATCCACTTCCGGGTATACGTGGCCATTGACGGTGAGCAGATCGCGCCAGCCGTCGTCGTCGAAGTCGGCGAAAGCAACGCCCCAGCCGAGCAGTTGACGAACGCCAAGACCCGCTTCGGCGGACACGTCGGAAAAGAACTTCCCGTCTTCGTTCAGGTAGAGCGACGTCAGATCGCCGCTGAAGTTGGTCTTGGCGATGTCGAGCCGGCCGTCGTTGTTGAAATCGGCAATGGCGACACCCATCCCCGCCTGTAAGCGCCCGTGGGCGTTGTAGGACACGCCTGCCTCTACGCCTCGCTCATCGAACGTGCCGTTGCGGCGATTGCGGAAGAGCAGACTGGGCGTCATGTCACAAGCGACGTAGATGTCGGGCCAGCCGTCGCCGTCGAAATCAGCGGCAACAGCTTGTAGCGCGTACCGGCCTCCTGGCGTAAGAATACCTGCCGGTCCGGAGACATCGGTGAACGCGCCATTCGGCTCCTGCCGGTAGAGACTGTTCTTCGCCAGCGGAAGCCCGCGCGGGCCGCACATCACCGGAATCTCTTTCCATACGCAATAGTCGCCCTGGCCGGGCTTGGGTGTCGTCTTGAGATCGAGATTCACATAGTTGGCGACGAACAGATCGAGCCGTCCATCGCGATTGTAGTCGAAAAACGTACATCCCGATCCAAACCGCGTCCCTGTCAGCGGCATCCTTGCCTTCGCGGTCACATCCGCGAAGACCGGCCGCTGGCCCCCGGTGTTGCGATAGAGGCGATTGTGGCCGTAGTAGGTGATCAGAAGATCGGTGAACCCATCGTTGTCGTAGTCACCTGCACATACGGCTTGAGCCCAACCCTCCTCACCAAGGCCTGAGTCTTTGGTGATATCAACGAACTTGCCGCTTCCCTGGTTGCGATAGAGCGACGGAAGGCGCGGCGTCCTGGCGGAGCCGTCCTCGATCGTCGTACCATTCAAGAGCAGCACGTCCTGCTGGCCGTCGTTATCGAAGTCGAAAATGGCAACGCCGTTGCCCGTAGTCTCGAGTATGTAGTCCTTGCGCTCCAGCCCGCCAAACGTGTTCCGCGCCGTGATCCCGAGTTCTTGCGCGACGTCTTCGAACAAAATGGCCTGTTCCGATAGCGCAATGGGAGCGGTGAGGCAAAGCAGTAGCCAAGCGGCGCGAAGCCTGGAGACGGAAATCATTTTGCAGGAAAACGCTTGACCGAGAATCAAGTGTTTGTTATTCTAGCACAAACTCGCGGCGTGAATGAAAGCGTTTACGCGCGCCGCCTTGTTGAACTGGAATATGGGGGTTTGGGGATGAGACTTCGTTCGACTCTTCTATTGATCGCCTTCGCTGTATGCGCTTACGCGCAACGCGACCTGGCTACCTTGGTCGGCACCATCAGTGATCCTAGCGGCGCCGGCATCCCGTCGGCTAAAGTTGCTATCACGGACACGGCCACCGGTCTTCACTACGAGATGACCACCGCCGCGGGCGGTGAGTATGTCCGTCCGGCGCTGCGGCCCGGGACCTATGACATCGAAGTGCAAGCTGCCGGCTTTAAGAAGGCGTTGCGCCGCGGCATTCTGCTGACGGCCGGCGACCGCACCGGCGTCGACTTCCGCCTCGAGGTCGGCGAAGTGAGCACCAGTATCGAGATCGCAGCCCAGGTTCCTGTGCTGCAAACCGAGTCAACAATCGTTGGCGCGAGCGTCGACGCGAAGCAGGTTTCGGAGTTGCCGTTAGGTGGCGCGCGCGTCTTCACGGTCCTGGCGAGGCTCTCTCCAGGAGTTGTGCCGAACGAGCCTGGCGCCCGCGACGCGGTGGGCGGCGGCTTCTCCGCCAATGGTGTCCGCTCCAACGGCCAGAACAACTTCCTGTTGAACGGCGTTGACAACAACGTCAATGTGATCGACTTCCTGAATCAGACGGCGTTCGTCGTGGGTCCTTCGGTGGAAGCGATCGGCGAGATGCGCGTCATGACCAACGGCTACAACGCCGAGTATGGCCGCGGCGCCGGTGGCGTTGTCAACGTCACGATCAAAGGCGGCACCAATCAACTGCACGGCTCGCTGTTCGAGTATCTTCAGAACGACAAGACGAACGCCCGCCGGTGGGAGAACCGCGCAAAGCGTCCGGTCCGCCAGAATCAGTTCGGCGCGGCCGTGGGCGGGCCGGTCATCAAGAACCGGACGTTCTGGTTCGCCGATTTCCAGGGCACGCGCGTCCGCTCCACCGGTGGTAGCGTCAACGGTCTCGGCACTTCGGCGTTCTTCACCGTACCGACGCCGCTGATGAAGAACGGCGACTTCTCCGAACTGACCGGAACAAACCGCTCGGTCACCAACAGCCTTGGCGTAAGCGCACTCGAGGGCACCATCTACGATCCTCTGACGCAAGCTACGGGCAGGTACGCAAACGGCACCAGCGGTCTCATTCGTATACCGTTCGCGGGCAATCGCATTCCCACGTCTCGCTTCGATCCGGTTTCCAAGAAGATTATTGACCTCTTCCCTACTCCGAACACCGCGGTGCCGGCCGGATTTCCGCAGAACAACTACTTCACCACAACATCGGGCAGCCAGGACGTGAATCAAGCCGACCTGCGAATTGATCACCGCATCAGCGACAAGGACAGCATCTTCGGGAGCATCAGTTGGTCGAACCTCGACCAGATCAATGGCCAGCCGCTGCCTGGCGCGCTTGACGCGACGTATTTTGCGTCGAACACCGCGCAAACCCTCGCCCGCAATGCGATGTTGAGCTACACCCGCGTGTGGTCTCCAACGTTCATCACGGAAACGCGAATTGCCTTCACGCGCATGGTGACATCGAGAACGCAGGCGCTCCCGGATGTCGATCAATTCGCGGCATTCGGCATCGGCGGCTTCAATCCCACCGGTCCTCTGAACGGCGGTTTGCCATCGACTACAATTGACCGCTACAGCGGGTTTGGCGCTTCCGACTGGCTGCCGTCCCTCGAATACAACAACGTCTGGGACTTCATCCAGAACGTCGCGATTCAGAAGGGCGGCCACTCCATCAAGTTCGGCGGTGAGTTCCGTCCGATTCAATTCCCGTTCTTCCAGTTCCCGAGTCCGCACGGAAACTGGACGTACAACCGCACCGAAACCTCGTTCCCAAATGGCGACGGCGGCCTCAGCAACCTGACGGGCGACGGTTACGCGTCGTTCCTGGTCGGCCGTGTTTCGCGCGGCCAGATGTCCACCACGAATTTCATCTCCTCGACGCGGCAGGCGTGGGCGTTCTTTGCGCAGGACGATTGGAAGGTGAACAGCAGATTGACAGTCAACTACGGCGTGCGTTACGAGCTATTCTCGCCGATTGGCGAGCGGTTCGGACGCCAGTCCAACTACGATCACGACCGGCTGACTCTGTTCATCCCGAAGGGCAAGGACCAGGATGCGGCGCTTCCGCCGAACTTCGCCACGCAGTTCCCGCAAGTAAAGGTTTCCCGCGGCGAGGTGGGCCAGTACCTGGTGCCTTGGGACAAGACGAGTATCGGACCACGCATCGGCTTTGCTTACTCTTTGACGCCGAAGACCGTGGTGCGGGCAGGCTACGGCATCTTCTACGGCGGCGAGGAGAACCAAGGTGGGAACCCGAATCGCGGCGAGGCTGCGCCATTCAACGTGACCGTGAACCTCGACCGGCGGCCGGGTATCGGCGTGTTCGACGCCAACGACTTCTTCAACGGCACGCGCAACGGTTTCCCATCGAACATCTTTACGCTGCCGGCGCCTATCAGCTTCCGCTCGGTGGCGCAGAACTTCCGCAATCCGCTGGTGCATAAGTGGAACGTTTCCGTGCAGCGGGAGTTTGCCGGCGGCAACGCCTTCGAACTCGCCTATGTGGGCAATCACCAGGCGCACCAGTTGCACTTCTCCGATCCCAATGCTTCCGCCAACGACCCGCGGCCGAACATTGACGGCAACGCGCGCCGTCCGTACCCGAACATCGGTGGTGTGAACCTGACGAGCACGTTCGGCTTCGGCAACTACGCCGGCCTGACAGCCAAGTGGGAGAGGCGTTTCTCCAACGGGCTGCAGTACCTGGCGAGCTATACCTGGGGACACGCGCTGGCCACTTCCGGCACAACGCTGTCCGGATCGCGCGGCAACGGCGTGAAGGATCCATACAACTGGTCAGCCAACTACGCCACTGCCGGCTGGGATATCCGCCACAACTTCGTCGCGAGCTTCCTGTACGATCTGCCGATCGGCCAAGGGAAAGCGCTGAACCTCGGCAGCCGCGCCGCCAACTTCGTTCTTGGCGACTGGCAGTTGAACGGCATTCTCACCTTGCGCACTGGCAATCCTTTCACCTTGCAGACAAACAACTGCGTGGGCAGCTTCAGCAATTGCACTCCTGACCTTGTCTCCGGACGTAACCCGCAGGCCGAGCCCTCGGGTGGCCGGACGCCGACGCAGTGGTTTGATACGAGCGGCGTCACACGGCCCGCTCCCGGCACGAACGGCAATCTGGGCTTGCAGAGCAACCACGACCCGGGCATGAGCTTCATGGATCTGTCGTTGTTCAAGGGCTTCCGGTTGACCGAGCGCTACCGGCTCCAGTTCCGCGCGGAAGCGTTCAACCTGACCAACACGCCGCAGTTCGGGCAGCCGAACAACCGCGAAGGCGACCCGGCGTTCGGACGGATCACAGGAACGCAGGCGGGCACGGAGCGCAAGATGCAGTTCGCGCTGCGCTTCATGTTCTAACGCGGTGGCGTCCGGCTGGCGTGCGATAAGCTAGGCAAGTGGTCTCATTGGCGATAGCGCTGCTGTTGTTCCAGGTTGCGGATCGCGCGCAACCTGGACTAACGGCGCTTGATCAGGGCCGCTTCCACGACGCCCGGACGTTGCTAGAGATCGTCGTGAAGGAGCAAACGCAGAACGGACCAGCCTGGGCGGGACTGGCTCGCACTTACGGCGCACTCGGGCTGAAGGTGCAGGCGGTTGAGGCGGCGAAACGCGCCGAGCCTCTCTCGGCGCGATCACCAGAGACACAACACGCTCTCGCTCTCTACTACGCGCAAAGTGGCAACCGTTCGCGCGCCGCGGAACTCGAGTGTCTCTATGCGGCCAGCCCGCGAGCCGACACAGCAGCCGCAGCACGGGCGGCAATGCTAAGTGCTGAAGTGAAACGATGGCCGCAGGCGATTGAATTCGGGCGCAAGGCGCTGGAGCGCGGCCAGCGGCTCGATCTGTTGCTGCCGATGTTGGTGAGTGCATACGAAGCCACAGGCAGGATGGATGAGGCGATGGAGATGCGCCGCCGCTATGCGGCATCGGCGGCGTTGAACGAGGAAGCGCAGGCCGGTTACGGCATCGCCCTGCTGCGCGCGGCGCGTTTTCGCGAAGCGGCGGAACAACTGGAGCGCGCGCGCAAGACATTCGACAAAAGCACGCAGATCGAACTCGCGTTGGGAACCGCCTACTACGCGCAGCGGCGGTTTCCGGAAGCGGGAGAGCGCTTCTTTCGCATGATCGAGCTGGACGCTTCCATTCATCAGCCGTACATCTTTCTGGCGCGCATGATTGAGCAAGCGCCCGAGCGCGCTGCTAAGTTTGTTGCGCTCGCGAAGGCGTGGAACGAAAGTGGGACGAGGCACGCGTTTGCTCCGTACGTTTACGCCAAGGCGCTGGCAGTCACCGGCGCCGCGGATGACCTGATCCGTCCACTGATCGAGGAGGCGATGCGCCGCGACGGCGCCCAGTGGGAGTTTCCTTTCGAGATGGGCCAACTGCTGGAACGCGCTCGCGACTATGCAGGCGCAGTCAGCGCATACGAAAAGAGCATAGCCGCCGCTGCCAAACGCCCCGAGCCGCACTACCGCATCGCGCGCATGTACGACCGGCTGGGGCGTACTGCCGATGCGCAGCGGCATCGCCAGATCCATGCGGAGTTGATCCGCGGCGAGCAGAAGCGCACAGGGATGATCGACCCGTGAAACGGCGCAGTTTCATTCCACTGGTTGCCGCGTCCGCATTCCGGCCGTGCACGGCGGCGCCTCTTGAGATCGAGTACCGGCGTCCGCCGGCGTATCTTGCATGGCGCGAAAGGATTCGAAATGGATCGGATGAGTTCGGGCGGCTGAGTGTCCTCGGAGACCCGCCGGTGAGGCAGATGCCGGCCGTGCCGCCGCTGTTCCAGGACATCACCGGGGCGGTGCTCGACAGCGAGCAGCTCTCGCGCGGAATCCCGTATTGGATCGCGCACATGGACGCCGCTACAGGCATCGACATCTACGGCAACAATGGCGTCGCGGTGGGCGATGTGGATGGCGATGGCGTTGACGAGATCTACGTCAGCCAGCCGGCAGGATTGCCGAACCGGCTGTTTCAGTGGCGCGATCACCGCCTTGTTGACATCTCGGCGGAGAGCGGCGTCGATCTGTTAGACGACACCTCGTGCGCGCTGTTTCTCGATCTGCGCAATCTCGGGCGGCAGGATTTGATCGTGCTTCGCGGCTCGCGTCCGGTGCTTTTTCTGAACGACGGCGCCGGACGATTCAAGCTGGCGGCTGACGCATTCCGCTTCAGCGCACCGCCGCGCGGCGCGTTCACCGGCATGGCCGCAGCGGACTACGATCGTGACGGCAAGCTTGACGTCTATTGCTGCTGCTACAGCTTCTTTCAAAGTGAGGCGCAGTATCGCTATCCGACACCGTATCATGACGCCAACAACGGGCCTCCGAACTTCCTGTTCCGCAATCGCCTGCAAGCGGACGGCTCGGGGTACTTCGAAGATGTAACCGCCGCGGTGGGCCTCAACGAGAACACCCATCGCTACAGCTTCGCTCCCGCCTGGTGCGATTACAACAACAGCGGCTGGCCGAGTCTGTATGTCGCCAACGATTTCGGGCGGAACAATCTCTATCGCAACACCGACGGGCGCTTTCGCGACGTGGCGCGCGAGGCCGGCGTTGAAGATATGGGGCCCGGGATGAGCGCATGCTGGTTCGACGAGGACGGCGATGGCCTGCCCGACCTGTATGTCGGCAACATGTGGACAGAGATGGGACGGAGCGTTGTCGAATCCGATGAGTTTCGGAAGCGGTATCCCGAAACGCTCAACGATGCGTGGCGGCGGCATAGCAAGGGGAATTCGTTGTACCACAATCGCGGCGACGGGCGGTTTGATGAGGTGGGCGCGGTGCGCGGCGTCGAGAAGGGGCGTTGGGCCTGGAGTTGCGACGCAGCCGATTTCGATAATGACGGCCATCCGGAGATCTACATCACCTGCGGCATGCTGACGGGACCGAAAGGGCCCGATCTGTCGGGGTTCTTTTGGAGGCAGGTAGTGGCGCGTTCTCCATTGGATGCCACTCCCGCCGCCGCCTACGAAGAAGGCTGGAACGCGATCAATCAGTTCATTCGCGAAGGCTACAGTTGGAACGGCCACGAGCGGAACATGTTCTACGCGCGGGACGGCGGCGGCTACCGCGAGATTGGCGTCCACTCCGGCCTTGGATTCGCCGGGGACTCGCGGGCATTCGCTGTCACCGATATCGACGGTGACGGCTGTCTCGACCTCATCGTCAAAAACAGGCTCGCGCCGCAGCTTCGCGTGTTTCAGAACCGCTGTGGCCAGTCGCGCGGCCGTATTGCGCTGCGGTTGATCGGCGTCGAATCCAACCGTGATGCAGTGGGCGCGCGCGTAGCAATCGGCAAGCAAGTGAAGTGGCTCAGTGCCGGCTCCGGCTACCTGTCGCAGCACACCAAGACAATGCACTTCGGGCTGCCGGATCTCAAGGCGCTTGAAGATGTCGAGATCACGTGGCCTTCCGGCCGCAAGCAGCGTGTCAGTGGGCTCGAAGCAAACCGGCTGTACGAAATCACCGAAGGCCGCGCGGCTCGCATGGTTCGCCCATTCAACGCGCCGTCGCCAATCAAGCCGCGCGAGGCAGCCGCCGACAACCGGCCGGGTCTCGCGGACACCTGGTTCGTCGATCCGATCCCGCTGCCGGAGAAGCAGGCCGGTCCTGCCCTCTTCGTTCTCAATGAGAGCGATTTGCGCGGCTCGCCGGATCGCGCCGCCGCGTACAGCCTGTTTCGCAGGTACCTGTTCGAGTACCGCGCCGATCTCGATCTACCACTCGCTCTGTTGCTGAATCGCGATGGCCACGCGGTCAGGATTTACGCCTCCGTTCCATCGAAAGGGCAGGTGGAAGCCGACTTGCCGCGGATCGAACAACGCCCTGCGCTGCCCTATCACGGCATCGCGCTCGCGAAACCCGGCCGCGATTACTTCAAGCTCGGTGCGGCTCTGCTGTGGTCGGGGTACGCAGATCAGGCGCTGCCGTATCTCGATCGAGTCCTACGCCGCGAGCCAGAGAACACCCGCACGATGGTACTTGCGGCGCAGATCCATCGCGAAAAGGGACGGGTGACCGACGCTCTCCGTTTACTGGAGGCGGCACTGCGAATCGAGCCAACGCTCGCGGAAGCCTGGAACGAACGCGGCGGGGTTGCGATCAAGGAGAACAAGCCCGATGAGGCGCTGCGGTATTTCGAGCAGGCGCTTGCCGACAAGCCGGATCTGCTGCCGGCGATGCTCAACGCCGCGCAGACCGCAGTACAGTTGAATCGAAGCCCTGAGGCGGAGGCCTATTATGTGCGCGCGCGCAAAGCTCATCCGCGATCCGCGGACGCCGCTAACGGTCTCGGCCTTTTGCGCGCCAAGGCTGGGCGGTACGCTGATGCGGAGCAACTGCTTCTCGAAGCAACGGCGCTCGATCCAACTCTCGGCTCGGCGTGGAACAATCTTGCAGTGCTCTACGTGCGCACGGACCGAACCGCAAAGGCCTTGGAAGTGCTGGAAAAGGGAATTGGCCACAGTCGCGCCGACGAGGCGCTGTACATGAATCTCGGGCGGATCCACGTTCAGAACGGGGATCGCGAAAAGGCCATCGCCGTCATGCGGCGGCTGCTGGCTGTCAAGCCGGACAGCACAGTCGCGGCCGCGGCGTTGGTTGATCTCGGCACCGCGAAATGATAACTTTGATGGACTGCCCTGGAGGGGTCATGCATACACGTTTTTCCCGCCGCGCAGTTTTGGCGATGGCTGTGTCGCCGCTCGCCGCCGCGGCGCAGAAACGCAAACTCCTGCTGCCGAGTGATACGCCGAACGAGCATCATTTCCGGCTGATGTGGGCGAATCCGATCCCGCCCATCGACGCTGCCGCTTGGCGCTTGCGCATCGATGGCCTCGTCGACAAGCCGGTCACATTCGATCTGGCCGCGCTTCGCAAGCTGCCGGCCGAAACCCAGAACTCGCGCATGAAGTGCGTGCAATGCTGGTCGGCACGAGCGGCGTGGGGAGGATTCCGGTTCGGCCATCTGCTCGAACTCGCCAAACCCACTTCCAAGGCGAAGGCCGTTCGCATCGACTGTGGCGACAAGTGGTACGAGTCCTTCTACATCAAAGATCTGCTGAACCCCCGGGTCCTGTTCGTGCTCGACATGGCGGGCAAGCCGCTGTCTGAAGACCACGGCGCGCCGCTGCGGCTGATGGACCCCGCTCGCTACGGCTACAAATCGGCGAAGGTGATCACCTCCCTCACCTTTACTGAGGAGATTAAAGGATCAATGGCGTGCGACAGCGGCCCGTTCTACTCACTCGAAGGCGTGATCAAAGCCGGCTACGACACGCCACTCGACCTCGATGGCGGCAAGTCGAGACGCAAGATCGCAGGCGGCGAGATCGCGGAATACTGAATGCGCAAGCGGGATTTTGTCAAACTCGCGGGACTCGGCATCGCAAATCGCATTCTGCCCGCGCCGCTGTACGGATTCTGGCAGCGGGCCATGGAAAAGCAATCGCCTGGCCGCCGCGTCATTCTGGTGACCTTCGGTGGCGGCGTGCGCTACTCCGAGACGTTTGCGCCCGAGGGCTTGGCCAACATCCGGCGGCTGGCGGCGTTGCGGGAGGAAGGCTACTTCTTTCGCGCCTGCCGCAATGAAGGCGTTCTCTCGCACTTCAACTCCACCGCGAGCATCGTCACCGGCGACTGGCAGCGCGTCGACGATTTCGGCTTCGAGCCGCCCGCCTCGCCCACGCTATTTGAGCTGTACCGCAAGGCGATGAAAGCGGGCCCGCTCGACGCGTGGGTGATCGCGACCAACAAGAGCTTCGCATCGATGGGCGCAAGCAGCCATCGCGACTACGGCCCCACCTCCGGGGCGAATGTCGTGCTGCCGAAGCAACTCCTGCTCGATGCCGTGAAGGACGTTGCCCGCAAACCTCCCGACGCAGGCCTCGCACGTCGCGAGGAGGTGCTCCGGGGCCTCGAGAACATCCTCCACGAAGGCTACGAAGGCGTCGGCTGGACAATCTTCAAAGGCGGGCGAGAGCTCAACCGGCACGTCCGCGAAACGCTGACGGGCGCGCTCGCCGAGTTCATCAACGGTCCGGATGCGCCCACCTCCGGCGACGAGCTGACCTTCTTCATCGCGCGAGAAGTGATGCGCGAGTTTGCGCCGCGCCTGATGCTTGTCAACTTCTGGGACATGGACGTGGCGCACTGGGGATCGTACTCGCTGTACCTTCAGGCGATCACGCGCACCGACCGGCTTACCGGAATGCTTTGGGACGAGATCCAGAGCAACAAGCATTACAAGGACAACACGACGCTGCTGGTGCTGCCCGAACTGGGCCGCGATGGTGACACCGATACGTCTAACGGATTTTTGAATCACCGGAGCGGCGATCCGTCGTGCCGGCACACGTGGCTGTTGGCGCTCGGCGCGGGAGTGAAGGGCGAGACAGAGCGGCCGATACGGCATATTGATGTCGCACCGACGGTCGCAGCGCTGCTCGGCATGCGCGCGCCCGCGATGAGCGGCACGGCCGCCCCTGAGCTGCTGCGATGAGCCAATCCACGCCGCCTCGCGCCGATTTCGGACACGTTCCAGTCACCTTCAGCTCCTATCTCGCAGAGCAATTGCGCGCGTGGGACACGCTGTTTCCCGCCGAGCGCGCCTATCTGGAGCGGCTGTCCGCCTACCTGGAAAAGGCCCCGGCCGCGATGTTTGATCCGCTCCAGGAGATTGAGAGGAAGATGGGCGTGGCCGGCAAGTGGCCGCGTGGGCGATTCACGCTCGAGCAGGTGGACTTTCTCAATCGCAATCCGCACTACCCGGAGTGGCGGGCCGAGATTGCGCGGCTGTTTAGCCGGATTGATCCCGTGCTGGACGCGGATCTGGCGGCAAAGGGCCGGCCGCGCCTCGTGGTGATCATCAGTCCAGCCGAACTTCCGGTCGGGCCGGATCGCATGTGGACCAGGCTTGCAAAGCAAGGCCGCCGCGTGGCGCTCAATGCGCCCGACAACCTCGATCATTACCTGCCGCTGCTGCTCACCGGCAATGCCGATCCTGCAAAAGGCCGCTGCCTGCCTTCGTTTGCAGCAAACCGGCCTTCGTACGCGACCTGGGTGATCGAGACCGGTGAATTGATTGGCGCATTGTGCCCAACTCCGGGAGCCGTGCGTTTGAGTTATGAGCTTCTACGAGGCTTCCGCCAGCGCCTGATGCAGGAAGTGCAGCGCATCACGGAAGACAAAACTATCAAAGGGCCTCGCCAGTTGAGCGAGCGGCTGAAGACGCTGAAGCTGCACCCATCCGAAGCCGGGCTGGCCGGCGATGCGCTATTGGGCGAGTTTGTGCGCGCCACGCTGCTTGCCGGCAATGGGACTCTGCTCATCAACAACACGTTCGTCGAATGGGCGAGTGTGCAGGCCTTGCGCCGCGCGCGCCCGGATGTCCTCATCGTTGGCTTCGGCATTCGAAATAAGATGAAGCCGTTCAGCAGCATGCTGATCTTTCATGATCAGGACAGAGCCACCGCAATCCCCACGCAGGCGGACATGCTCGGCTCCTATGTGGACCTGGAAGTGTTGTACCAGTACATCTGGCAGGAAGCGGCGCGGCGAGTTGAGTATCGGAACAACACCGCATACCTCTTCACGGCAATCGGAATGGACGAGATGCACTTGATCGCCCCGCCGGATTTCCCATTAGCGCAGCCGGCCTCAGGCGGACGTTCCTCGTTGGCGGCTGTGCATGAGGCCGCCGGCAAGTGGCTCGCCGGATGAGTTCCATCAGATTGGCATCGCGACAGCGCCCAGCTATACCGTGACAATTCGTTGAATTCCTCGCAGGGAGTTTCGTGTGGCCCGTATTGTCCGTTGTTCGCTGATTCAGGCGGCGAATGTTGCTTCGCCCGATGAGCCATTGAACAGAGTTAAGGCGGCGATGGTGGAGAGACACCTCGGCTTCATCGCCAAGGCCGCATCCGATGGGGCGCAGATTGTCTTTTCTACGGCCCATACCTCTGCGCCGAGCCCATTCCAGACGGGCCTACCATCCGGCTGATGCAGGACGTGGCGAGTAGCAACTCGGCATCGCGATCGCGGTGCCGATTTACGAGATCGAGCAGCAGGGGATTTTTACAACACCGCGGCCGTGCGACAAGACCGGGCAGTACCTCCGCAAGTAGCGCAAAGCGCATATTCCGCATGTCGCGCCGGGGTTCTGAGAGAAATTCTACTGCCGGCCGGGGAATCTTGGGTGCCCTGACTGCTACGACCGGCACTTCTCCGAAGGGGCGCGGGCGCTGGGCTTGAACGGGGCGGAGATTGTGTTCAATCCATCGGCGACTGTGGCGGGTCTGAGCGAGCATCTGTGGAAGATTGAACAGCCGGCCCATACTGTAGCCAACCGGTACAATCTCGGCGCGATCAACCGGGTGGGGACTGAAGCCCCTCGGACATGATCGCCGAAGTCAGGAAGACGTGGCACTTCTTCCGCGACCGGCGGCCGGACATGTGCGAAGGGTTAGAAAAGGCATAGCCATGACGAAAGACGAAATCCTGCTGGCCAACAGCGAATGCATTTTTCCGGCGGTGTTCCACTACTTCAAAACACCGCTTGCTGAGGGATACGGTTTTCGCTAGAGTCCCCAAGGCGGTTACGCACCCGAACATTTGGCGCGCCACGTGCTCCGCTACACTGAAGGACGATGCAAGAAGCGAAACCTACATCCATTCAGCAATTCGAGAAGCTGTCCCCCGAAGTATGGGCGGCCTTTGCCGCCCTCGGCGAAGCCTGTCACGAGAAGGGCGGGCCGTTGGACGAGAAGACCAGGCGGCTCGTCAAGCTGGGAATCGCCATTGCCTCCCAGCATGAAGGCGCCGTTCATTCCGCAACTCGCCACGCCTTGGAGTCCGGCCTCACAGAAAAGGAGTTGATGCACGTCGCGATTCTTGCCATTACCACCGTAGGGTGGCCAGCCGCGTACGCTGCCATGACGTGGATCCGTGACGTGCTGTCTAACGAGTAACCACGGCTCCATTCGGCTTTGGGCAAGCGGGCGCTAAGTCCAGGGGGAGGTGTGCCCGTGTCTGCCGGTTGGGCCTGCTGCGCCCGCTTTTGGACGCTTTACCTTTGTTGCGCCGTTTCTGCCCTTTGGGGACAGTTCTTTCCACCGCCCCTCCGCGGATCTACCTCGCCGCTGCGTTGGTCGGGGTATGTACAGCTTCGCTACACCAACGTTGACAACGGCGAGGACTTGTACGGACTCCGGCGTGTGAAGCTCATGGTCGGCGGTAACCTGAGCCCCCGCGTGCAGTGGTACGCTCAGGCCCTTTACAAAGACGGCAACGCCAGCCCGACCGACGGTCGCGTGTACTTTCAGGAAGGATGGCTTCGTTTCGCCTTCCGCAAGGAGGCGCAGCTTGTCATTGGCCAGTTCAAGCCGCCTTTTGGCCGCGAGCGCTTCACCCCCGACTTTCAGATTCTCACCATCGACCGCTCTTTGGCCACCGATGCGCTCACACCCGATGGCCCTTACATCGACTCGTTTTACCGCGATCGCGGCGTCCAATTGGATGGTGAATGGAGGAGCCGTGTCCGCTATATGGCTGGGATTTTTGACGGCCGCGGCGCCAATCACCAGTTTCACGGCATCGGCCCATTAGTGGCCGTTCAGACCGTCTACGAAGTGTTCAAGGAAAGACCTGCTCGCGGAGGCCCGTTGACACTTCAACTCGGAGGGGCCACGGCCTTCCGATGGGGCAAGGATCTTCCTTTCCGGAGTTGTTGCGCCAGACTGGAGCAGGAACTGCGCCACTTCTCCGGAGCCGATCGCCGCCTGGGACTCGAAGCTTCCGCGGAGTGGGGAAGAGTGTCCTTCCGCGCCGAGTACCTGTGGGCCGGTCTGAGCTTCAAAGCTACGCCCGCCTTGGACTCTGCCGCGCATGGCTGGTATGTTCAGGGCGCCCGGTTTCCCCGCCCGAAATGGCAGGCTGTATGCAAGCATGAGCGCTTCGATCCCAATCCCGCCCTTCACAACGATAAGGATATCCGGCAGTCAACCATCGGGATCAACTACTATGTGCGTCAAAACCGCACGAAAGTGATGGCCGGATACGTGATCCGTCAAGGGGCCGTGCGCCCATTCTCGAACAACCTCTTCCAGGTGCAACTGCAATTCTTTGTGCACTGAAGCGTGCCGAATCCGGCGCAAGACAATGGGGCATCGAACCCAATTGGGCAATTTGGCACAACTGCCAAACAGCCAACAACTCCCTTAACAGCCGGTTGGCAATAGTCGTCCTCTCACCGGAGGTGCCTCGTAACCCGCTGAATCTACTGAGCCGCGCACCCCGCAAGTGGTTTTCGCAACTTCCGCCACGGGCTGCTCATCCAATGAAACTGTAGTCTCGACGCCCCTGCTGGCGATTTGGCCAAATGCATGCTCCACCGTCACCGATGGATTGCAAAACGCACGCGAAATTCGAAGCCCGAGCGAGAGTTTTCAAGGCACTGTCCCATCCTTCAAGGCTCTACATGGTGGACGTGCTCTCCCACGGCGAAAAGTGCGTTTGTGAGTTGACCGCTCTGATCGGCGCCGACACCTCCACCGTAAGCAAACATCTTTCTGTGCTCAAGGCCGCCGGCATTGTCGCAGTCGAAAAACGAGGACTACAGGTCTTCTACCGTCTCAAAATGCCCTGTGTGCTGCGGTTCTTCGATTGTGTCAGCGAAGTGATGTCCCATTCCGCCAAAGAGCAGGCGGAGTTGGCCTCCAGTTGCTAGAGGAGCGTCCCATGAAGATTCAGATTCTCGGCACCGGGTGCGCGAAATGCCAGCAGCTCACGGAGAACGCCAAAGCAGCCGCTGCCGGATTGGGGCTCGACTACGAAGTCGAGAAAGTCACCGATATCGTCCGGATCATCGAGTTCGGCGTCATGGCGACGCCGGCCTTGGCTGTCGACGGGAAGGTCAAGCTGGCCGGTAAAGTGGCGTCTCCGGCCGCGCTCGCCGCCCTGGCCATCGCCGCCGCCACTCCGGGGCTACTCTCCTACATGACGGTGGACCGCTTTCACCTCGACGCAAATCACTTCTGAGTAGCGATCGGAGTATTGACTGCATCCATCTGGGCCGGGTCGCTGGCTTCCTTCAGGCAACAGAGACTGCTTTACATTTTGGCCGCGATCACTGGACTGAGCGGCACGCTGATGATCCTGCGGATTCCCTGGATTGACACCCTCAATCGCCTCGCCTACACCAGCTTTGACCTCGGCCTCGCCACATTGGCTGCCCTTGCCTCATTCGTCCTTGTGGCACGGTTGTGGCGAATGAACCCCGTAATACGAAACGGACGCTGAGGGCGCCCCAACGCTCAAGTCGGTTCTCATGGAACTCAGCTACAGTTGCCACATCGCGGAAAGGCCCATCCGCCGAAATGTCCACCCGCGGGCGCCCTGCAACTCCAGAGCTCCCGCCAGCATCTGCAACGAAGTCATTCCGGTGTCGCGCCCGCGAAGTTCCTTGTAGGGTGCCGCCTCCACTTCCGCGTGCAGATCGGTCCCGTCGGGCAGGTTATGAGAAGAGCTGAGGACATCGATATTGCACGGAAACGTGAGTTAGTCTTTGCGGCGGCGGAAGAAGATGTCGGAGCCTTTCAAGCTCGTCTTGATGAGCGCGATGAAGAGCACCGCCATCGCCACCATGGAGGCCGCACCTCCCATGATGAGGTAGTCGATTTCCCGTCTGGGATACGGCATCAATTGCCAAAGAATGCCGATGGTCACCAGGAAGCAAACTGCGACACCAAGTCCAAGTACAACAGGGCGCAAAAAAAAACCTCTTACTGTAATTGTACGAATTGCGGGCGGCTTGTCTCAATCGTATCGCTCAAAATGGATCTGGCCTTTTTCGAATCCCAGTTCCTTGAGCCGGTCACGAACGTCGTTCACCATCTCCTTGAGGCCGCAGATGTAGACGTTGAAGTCGCGGCGGTCACCGAGGGAGCTGAGGACGTACTGCTGGACCCGTCCGGCGTTGCCCTTCCAGGCTTCGGTGGGACGGGTAACGGTACAGATGAACTTGAAGTTGGCGTACTGGTGGGCGAGGGCGTCGAACTCATCCTTATACATAAGCATGTTCTCGTAGCGGACGCCGAAGACGAGGATGTACTCGTTTTGGGAGTCGACTTCGAGGGTCTCCTGCAACATGGGGCGGAAGGGGGCGATGCCGGTGCCCGTGGCGACAAAGATGGAATTCGACGCAGGCTTCTTCATGAGGAAGGCGCCGTGAGGGCCTTTCATCTCAATGGAGTCGCCGGGCTTCATCGCAAAGAGGTGTGGGGTGAAGATGCCGTCCTGCACCAGATTGATGCAGAGCTCGAAGGTGTTTCCTTTCGGCCGCGACGCAATGGAGTAGGCCCGCGTGACTTTCTTTCCGTTCACCATTTCCGAGAGTGAGACAAACTGCCCGGCGAGGAAGGGGAACGCTTCCATGTCGGGGATCTCGTAATAGAAGTGGCGAATATCAGGGCCGATTATTTCGTAGTGGGTAAGGACGGCGCGGTGCGGAATTTGATGAGCTAACATTCAAGGGCCTTTTGTGCGCGTTCGAGAATTATCTGCCGCAGTGCGGGATGGCCGTCGAGGGGAGGCGTGACGTCGATGACCAGGTTGGGGTGCTGTTGTTGCAACTGGGCAACAATGCGCGGCAGGTCTCGTGTGAGGTGGATACCGGGCGTGAGGAAATAGGGAACGACAACGATGCGATGCGCGCCCTGGGAGGACAACTGTGCTACCGCCTCGGGAAGATCGGGATGAGCGAGTTCGAGAAACGCAGGTGAAGCCAAAGCATACCCGCCCTCCCGCGCTACCTCGTTCACGACGTCCCCCACAGCGCTGTTTGCCGATTCTACGCTCGATCCGTGCGCAAACACGATAATTCCAGTCTTCACGAGACTTTCATTATCGTATACCAGCCAGGGAGGAAACGGCTGATGCGGCCACGTTGGGCTGAAGAGCGACGGCCTGCAGCCGGAGACCTGCTCTGGCGCGTGCCAGGGGAACGCGGATGGTCCACAGTTCGGAGGGGAGGGAAACGGAGTGGAGTTCGCATGTGCCGGACTCACAGTAGAATTCCAGCGCGGGACGGCTCACCTGACGCCGTTCCTCGCTGCGCAACAGTACATGGAACCGCGAGCCCGTGCGGCGGTTCGTCAACTCCAGAGCATAGCTCGCACCGACGCTGTATCGTTCCACGGTGTAGACACCGCTGGCGAGGTGGATGGCGCCCACTTTGAAATCGAAAGGGATCTCGGCGCCCATGCGGTCGCCGGCTTCCGCGGCGGCGCAGATAATGAGACTCGCGGCGAGCGTTTTCAAGAGAGTTTTGAGGGTCATGGGGTGTCGGTGGCAGTTGAAGGGCCACGGACAATCGGCTTCATGGAGTGAACTGGTACACTGCTTGCTTAACCGGACCAACCCACGATGACCGCGGAATTGATGATCATGCATGGCCAGCAGGCGGGGCAGAGCATCCCGTTACAGCAGAGGGAGACTCTGCTCGGAAAGGATCCGTCGAGCCAGTTTGTGTTGCAGGAACCCGGCGCGGGATGGCGGCATTGCATCATCCGGGAAGAGAACGGCCGCTACCGGCTTTCCGATTTTCAGGCGGGCGAAGGCACGTTTGTCAACGGCGTCCGGGTTCGCGAACATTGGTTGACACCGGGCGATCAGATTCGCATCGGCTCAACGATTCTGGCGTTCCGTACGGATGACAGCGTGCGCGTGGGAGCGGATATTTCACGGCAAACGCTGCTGCGCGCGTCGGCGATTCTCTACATGGTGAAGTCGATTGCGAACACGCACGACGCGGCCCGGCGCTACCAGTTGGGAATGCAGGTAGTGGCGCTGTTGCAGGACGTCATGCCTTGCAAGGACGGTGCGCTCTACATCTCCCGTGAGCAGGCTTCGCTGCACCAGCAAGCGGCGTTGTTTCTGCGCGTGTGGGAAACGGGAACGCCTGACACGCAAGGGGATTGGTACGCCGCGCCGATGACGGTTCGCGGAGTGGTGCAGGGAGTGATTGCGGCGGAAGCAGCGGGCAGCGCGAGCCACGTGCAGGAATCGCTGGCGGCGATGGTAACACTGATCACGCCGGCGCTGGAGAGCATTCGCGAAGTAGAAACGCTGCGCAACGAGAAGGAGATCCTGCGGGAGCAGTTGGATCTCGAGCATCCGATTGTCGGCAAGAGCGGGGCGATTGAACGGCTGCTGACAATGGTGGATCGTGTGGCTCCGCGGGATACCACGGTATTGATTCTGGGGGAAAGCGGCACGGGCAAGGAACTGGTGGCGCGCGCGGTTCATGAACGGAGCACTCGCAACTCGGCGCCTTTTGTGGCAATCAACTGCGCCGCGTTGACGGAGACGCTGCTCGAGAGCGAACTGTTTGGCCATGAGAAGGGCTCTTTCACGGGCGCGGTTGCCCAGAAACGCGGGAAGCTGGAGTTGGCCGAAGGCGGTACCGTATTTCTGGATGAGATTGGCGAGATGGCGCTGGCGCTGCAAGCCAAGATGTTGCGCGTCCTGCAACAGCGCGAGTTTGAACGCGTCGGCGGCACCCGGACGCAGCGGTTGGACATCCGTCTGATAGCCGCGACCAATCGCGACCTGGCGGGCGAAGTGAAGAAGGGCGTCTTTCGCGAGGATCTGTATCACCGGTTGAATGTTGTCGCGTTGCGCACCCCTCCGCTGCGTGATCGTAAGGACGATATTCCGCTGCTGGCGGGGCATTTTCTGAAGAAGTCGGCGGCGGCTTGCAGCCGGCGTGTCGCCGGCATTTCGCCCGAGGCCGAGCAGTGTCTGGTGGCCTATGGCTGGCCGGGTAACGTGCGCGAACTGGAGAATGCGATTGAGCGCGCGGTGGTGCTGGGCGATAGCGACACCCTGTTGCCTGAGGATTTGCCGGAAGCACTATTGGAAGCGGGGCCGGCCGTGGATCTGGCCGGGGCTTATTATTCATCCGTGGGCGGGGCCAAGCGCGAAGCAATTGTCAAGGCGTGGGAGCAGGCCAAGGGCGATTACAAGGGCGCTGCGCAGCTTCTGGGCATTCATCCGAACTCTCTGCTGCGACTGGTGAGGAATCTCGGCCTGCGGGATCAGTTGAAATAAACCGGATGGTTAACGGGGTGAACTGTACGGTTCGCAACCGGTCAGAATTTCGCGGGCAACAAGAGACTTTCGACTGTGGCCCCGTTCTTGCATTAGCGAATGCTACTAACAACCGCACCGGTGGGCAGCCCCCTATCCAGCAATGAACGCTGAACCCCTATGGCTGCCCACCTATTCCACAAACCTAGCCAAGCGGGGGTTGACCGGCGTCGACCAATCTTGCACGCTCCAGCGCGATTTCTTCAACGCGATCGTACAATCCCGGAATTCGGGTGCGCCGCGGAGACCTTTTTGGAGGTTTCCAGCAGATTCCTGGCCTTATCCACCGAATCAATCGCTCGCAGTACGAACGGGTCGCCTTCCACCGTCATCCTGCGCGACTCCTCCTGGTTGAAAGCCGTGATGAACAATTCTCGCCGGATCTGCTGCTTCAGCCAGTCTTTGGTTTCCACGAGGTCCGCTTCCTGAAAAGGAATGTGTTCTTTGTTCAGATACTGCCGGAATTCCTGAAGTGTCGACTCCGACACATTCCAGTCCCGCGACAACTTCGCTTCGTGCTTGCTGAAGTAGTAGGACGAGAAGTTGAAAAATGCGAAGCGCCGGATGAGATCGTTCTGGAAGCGGTTCAACTTCGGCCCGGAGAATTTCTCATCGGGAGAAATGCCGCCGCCACCGTATACCGTCCGGCCGCTGTCCGTCATCTTCACATCCATTGGATTCTGCGTGGCGAGGTCCTTCTTGTAGAAGTAATCGAGAATGGTGCCGTTGGAATAATCGCGCTGAATCAAGCGTCCGCTCGGCGTGTAGTATTTGGCTGTGGTGAGCGCCAGACCGGTATTCTCCACCAGCGGATGCACAGTCTGTACCAACCCTTTGCCGAACGTATTCTCGCCAAGGATCCAGGCTCTGTCATGATCCTGCAGCGCGCCGGATACAATTTCCGCGGCCGAAGCCGAGAACCGGTTCACCAGCACTACGATCGGATACTCGCGGCCGTTGTTCCCGCGCGAGGCATAGTAGGGTTTTTCCGCCGACGCGCGTCCTTTGTGCGAGACCACGAGTTGTCCTCGACGCAGGAATCTTCCCGCTACCGCCACGCCTTCATTCAACAACCCGCCCGGATTATAGCGCAGGTCGAGAATCAAGCCCTTGATATTGTCCTCACCCAACCGCTTCAGGTTGTCTTCGACCTCACGGCTGGTATTCTCATTGAACGTCACAATGTTCAGATGGGCAATCCCGGGTTTAACCCAAAACGCATCCTCGACGCTCTTGCGCGAGATTTCATCGCGGGTAATTTCAAACGTGATCGGCTTATCGACACCCTCGCGGCTGATCACCACCTTCACCTGCGTTCCCCGTTGTCCTTTCAACAAGTCCGCCACTTCCGTACTGGTGAGGTTGTCGCATCGCTTCCCGTTCACTTCCATGATTACGTCGCCGGGCCGTATCCCCGCCTTATAAGCAGGAGCTCCTGGAAACGGTGCGATCACGATGGTGCGGCGGTTGCGTTCCTGAACGCTCATTCCCACGCCGCCGTACGCCCCGCGCTGGTCTTCCCGCAGAATCTGGAAGTCGCGCGGATCGAAGAAACTGGAATGCGGATCGAGCGTGTGGAGCATCCCTGGGATGGCGCCCTTGAAGATAGCCTTGTCGGCGTTCACCTTTTCGGCGTAGTTCTCCTCCACCACCTGGAGCAGTTTGGTGAAGGTCTTGACGCCGCCGTTAATCTCATCCTCATCCCCGGCGGCAGCGGCGGCTACACCCGCTGCACCGGGCCCGAACAGGCCCCCAAGGAGAGCACCTGCCAGCAGCAGGCAGACAAAAAGCATAGAGAAGCGACGGTCATCGGACAAACGGGTGGGACCTCCAGCCTTCCCTCAGTATATCGCAGGTTTTTGGGAGTTCTTTAGGAACAGAATGTAACGATCAGTCCCTCGCGGCACGACGGTCGCGGCTCGGGGCGAGCGTAAGCGAGTCGGACGCACTCCCCTCGGCGCAACCGATCGCCAACGTCCGCGATAATAAGAACTCAATGCGCGCCATGAAATGCCTGTTCGCCCTTCTCGTCGCCGCTGCCTTCACGATGGCCGCCGCGCCAGCCAGGAAGAAGTCCGTCGCCAAGGCCGTAAAGAAAGCCGCGCCATCAGCCAAGAAGATGACGGCGAACGAAACGGAGCGGCGCATCGAGGCGATTCTCTCGACGAAAGAAGCGCGTGGGGCGCGCTGGGGGATCCACGTCATTCACCAGTCCACCAGGCGGCTGGTGTTTGCACGCAACATCGAAGAGCATTTTGCTCCGGCGTCCAACACGAAGCTGTTCACGACAGCTATGGCGCTCACGCGGTTGGGGCCGGATCACCGGTTCACGACAACCATTCGCGCGGCGCGTAAGGTGGAACCGGATGGACGGCTGAGGTCCGATCTGCGGTTGGTTGGTGGAGGAGACCCAACACTGTCCGGGCGCGTGTATCCCTACCGCAAGAATGGCGATGCGAATGACCCGCTGGAGCCTATTGAGCAGTTGGCCGAGCAGGTGGTTCGCTCAGGCGTAAAGGAGATCGACGGCGACATCATTGGCGACGACCGGTTTTATCCCTACTCTCCCTACCCCGAGGGCTGGACCATCGATGATGCCATTTGGGAGTACGGTGCGCCGGTGAGCGCGATCGTGTTCAACGACAATGCATTCACCGTAACTGTGAAGCCGGGCTCATCGGTTGGCGATGCTGCGCGTGTGACCGTTCAGCCGCCGGTGCTTCCGCTGGTGATCGACAACCGCGTCATCACCGTGGACGGCGAGTCCTCGCCGGTCGTGTTCTTTCGCGCGCCAGGGTCGCATCAGATTCGAGTAGACGGCAAAGTGGGGCGCACCAGCCGCGGACGTGGGGAATTGCTGGCGGTGGACGATCCGGCGCTCTACGCGGCAACCGTTCTGTACGATGTTCTGACGCGGCGCGGCATCCGTATCGCCGGGGTGCCCACATCGGTCCATCGAAACAACGTCTCGGAGTTCTTCGATCCCAACGCAGGGTTTGAACTGGCCCGGCGTGTGTCGCCGCCGCTCACGGAAGTGGCTCGGGTGGTGAACAAGGTGAGCCAGAACCTGCACGCCGAGATCCTGTTGCGGGAGGTTGCCCGTGTGCGCGGCGGCGAGCCCACCCGTGAGGCCGGCATCAAGGAGTTGTACGCCTTTCTGAAGTCGATTGGCGTTGACGAAGGAGATTGCCATTTTGAAGACGGATCGGGCCTGTCGCGACGAACTCTGATCACGCCGCGTAGCGTGACGGCCCTGCTCTCGTTCATGGGCACGGGACCATCGGCCGCGCTGTGGGAGAGCATGCTTCCCATTGGCGCGGAGGACGGAACGCTGGCGAACCGTTTCGACAAAACACCCGCGGCGAACGCCATCCACGCCAAGACCGGCACACTTGCCAACGTCGTGGCGCTGGGCGGTTATGCCACGACGCACAAAGGGCAGCGGCTCATCTTCTCCATCATCGCCAACAATCAGACGGGACCAACTTCCGGGATTCGACGCGCGGTTGATAGAATCGGATTAGCACTCCTCGATTGGGAAGGGAATTGAACCATGCCGATTTTTGAATACCGTTGCGACCAGTGCGGCGAGCATTTTGAGAAGCTGGTCCGCAGGGACACACAAGTGGAATGTCCGAAGTGCGCTTCGCACGCATTGTCGCAGCAGTTGTCCACGTTCGCGGCGCATGCCAACGGCGTCCCCGCGCGTCAGGCGCAAGGCCCCGGCGGCTGCCCGGCAGGCATGTGCCAGACACCAGGCCTGTGCGGCCGCAACTAGAGATGGACAGCAATTAGCATGCTGGTCCGCCCGTCGGAACACGATATTCGCGATGTATACAAACTGCTGATCGGGGCCGTTGTTCCGCGCCCGATCGGGTTCATCTCCACCACCAGCAGGGATGGGATTCGCAACCTCGCGCCGTACAGTTTCTTCAACGCCGTCTGCCAGAATCCACCGGTGGTGCTGTTCAGTTCGGGGATTCGTGCGGCGGCGCCGGGCAATCCGAATGAGCGCCGCAAGGACAGCCTGCGGAATGTGCAGGAAACGGGCGAGTTTGTCGTCAATATCGTGAGCGAGGATTTCGCCGAGGCGATGAACGCCGCCTCCGGCGATTATCCTTTTGACGTGGATGAGTTCGAGGTGTCCGGTCTGACACCGGTTCGCAGCGAATTGGTTACTCCCTGCCGCGTGAAGGAAGCCCGCGTTTCGATGGAATGCAAGCTGATGCAGACCGTGATGATTAGCGACCGGCCCGGCGGGGCTTGTCTGGTTATCGGCGAAGTGGTGCTGCTGCATGTCGACGATGACATCGTGGACAACTACAGGATTGATCCGGGCAAGCTGCGCGCGATTGGGCGCATGGGAGGCAATACGTACACTCGCACCAGCGACCGGTTCGATCTTGCGCGTCCCAAAGTTTAGGCAGCGCGCGCCAGGTTCACCTTTGGGCAAACACGTTGACACCGTGGACACCGAATTTGCGTGCAGTCTTCTCTTTCGATGTCGCGCGGAAACAGTCAAACCGCGCTGTGATGCGCACGTCTTTAAAGCCGATCCGTCCCAGATAGTCGACGAGCTCCGCCTCCGGCAGAGCGCCGGCGATTCAACCAGTCCACAGATCGATGTTGCGGCGGAGGTCTTCGGAGAGCTCCGTGTCGAGTGCGATATCGGCCAGATGCAGCCGGCCACCCGGCCGCAGGACCCGGACGATTTCAGAAAAGGCCAGTTCCTTCTCCGGAACCAGGTTGAGCACGCCATTGGAGATGACGATATCCACGCTGCCATCTGCAACCGGCAACGCGGTCGCATCCCCTTTGCGAATCTCAACATGCTTCATGCCGCGGGCGACGGTCGAGTTCCGTGCCCGTTCGACCATTTCATCTGTCATGTCGATGCCGACGGCCCGGCCCCCTGGACCCACTCGCCGTCCAGCAAGCAAGAGATCCATTCCTGCTCCGCAGCCGATGTCCAGAATCGTCTCACCAGGGTGAATTGGACCGATTGCCAGCGGGTTGCCGGTTCCTGCGAAAGAAGCTGTGCACTCAGTTGGAAGGCTCGCCAACTCGTCCACATCGTAGCCGAGGAACTCCGCCGCGTATCCGGGTCCGCGGTGAAAATGGAACTCGGCGGTAGGTTCGATTGCCACCCTTCCGTAAATGTTCGAGATCTCGCCGCGCAAGGCGCCAGTATCGAGTTCAATAGGACAAGCAATTGCCATCTTAGCCCTCCCGAATCGCACAGCCCGTGGCCCACGAAATCGCGCATGCGCCGCCGAGCGTTTCCGTATTATACTCCCAGCCTCTAAGGAAGACACGCCCGCGGAGGCGCTTCAGTAATCCGCGCTGGCGCCGTGTTTGTCCGCGCACGCGCCGCCATGCTGGACGCTTGGAACCGGAACGGTTATTCTGATCCTTGCACGGCCACTCCGGTCCCCATCGTGTCTTCTTCGCAGGTGAGCTGATCGCGTTCACCGCCGCTCTGCTGATCACCGTAATCCTGCTGGCGCTGACATTGCGTGCCGCTAAACTGCGAGGGAACCCTGGAGCCAATATTGTTTTTGCCGTTTGCGCCTTATTGTGGAGTGCTGGTGGCCTCACCCAGGCGATTCTGATCGCAATGGGCGTGCCGAACACCGATTGGCAGCCCATCACCGCCCGGTTCCTTCAGTACTGCGGCGTCCTGGCATTCCCGATTCCCATTCTTGCGATCTGGAAACCGTTTGCTTCGAGCTCACACAAAAAGGCGGCCATCCAGGTTCTGCAGGTCGCGGCGTGCCTGTCGGGTGCCATGGTGGCGGCACTCGTGCTCTGGACCCCGGCTGGTCTGCCGATTGGTCTGCGCCGTCTCACCGCCTATCACGATTCAGCCATCCTCGCCATGGGCGCCATCATCGCTCTTCGACGCGGCACTACACCACGCTCGATCTATATTCCTTCCTGGGCCATCGTCACCGCGATCTGCCTGGCAGCGTTGATCATGTCCATTGATCCGCGCTTGAGCAGCGGAGCCGACCCCGGTTTGAGCGGTTTGGGAATGCACTTGATCATGTTGGTGGTGCTCTGCAGTTTCTTCCTGTTCGCCCGATTCCGCTTTGCCGACGTCTTTATTCGCTACGGAGTGCGCATTGTCCTGGCCGGTACGTGGGCCGCAATCATCGGCGCGGTTGCACAGTGGTGGAATTGGTCGCGCCTGATATGGGTCATCTCGCCGGAAGTGGCACATGTCTTTGGCATCGTTCTGGTGTCACTCGTACTCATCCTGTCGTTCACCTTTGTTGATGAGCGCATGAGCCGCGTGATTACCCGCTGGCTCTTTCGCACTCCGGATTACCGCAGGTTGGCGCAGACGCTTGGTGAAAAGCTGGGCCGGCTGACAGAGGAACCCGCAGTAATTAGCGCCACGGAATCCGCTGTCCGCGAAGCGATCGACTCCAGCGATGCGAAGGTCTGTCCGGTGAATGAGCTTTCGCAATGGCCGCCCGGCATTGGAGAGGGCGAGATCGTCGAGAGCGATGACGCCGCCGCCATTGTCCCCATCACTTCCACGGGCAAAGTCAGCCACGCGTTACGTGTTACTACCGGCCTCCACAGGCCAGGTCTGGTCATTCGAGATCTCAACTACCTCCGTGCAGTGGCCACACATTGCGGAAACCGTCTCGATTCCCTCGCCCGTGAACAGGAGTCGATCGAACGCCAAAGCCGGGAGGCGGTTCTCCTGCAACAAGTCACCGAAGCCGAGTTGCGGGCGTTGCGGGCTCAAGTCAATCCGCACTTCCTTTTCAACTCGCTGAATACGATTGCCGACCTGATCGTTCGCGACCCCAAACGCGCCGAGGCGATGACGCTGCGCCTGTCTGCCGTCTTTCGCCACGTTCTGGCTCACTCCCACCGGCCTCTTACGAGCATCCGCGGGGAGATGGAATTCCTGCGATCCTATCTTCATATCGAGGAAGCGAGGTTTGGAGAGCGGTTGAAAGTGGAGATCGACATGGCGCCGGAGATCGCCGGTTTACAGGTTCCCTCTCTCATCCTCCAGCCTCTGGTGGAGAATGCTCTCAAGCACGGACTTGGCCCCAAAATCGGCGTCGGCCACCTCAGAATCACTGCGCGTCGGGACGGCGGCGAGATCTGCTTTCGCATCGAAGATGATGGTTTGGGACTGGCCGCCCCTCCAGGGAACGGCAGACCGGAGGACGAGCCCCAGAGTCTCGGACTCGCGAATGTGGCCGAACGTTTGCGCGCTCTTTATCAGGAGCGGGCTACGATTGTCCTGGAACCCCGGCAAGGCGGAGGAGCTTGCGCGACCGTCCGAATACCCGCATCCGGCGCGGTGGTGGAACAATGAGAACGCTAATCGTGGATGATGAGGAACCCGCGCGTGCCAGGTTGAGCCGGCTGCTTGGCGACCATCCGGACATTGTCATCGTTGGGGAGTCGAGTGACGGCCTGGAAGCCGTCAGGAAGATCGAGGAACTCCTCCCCGATCTCTTGTTCCTCGACATCGCGATGCCCGGTCTGAATGGATTCGAGGTGTTGCATGCCCTTCCGGAAGGCATCACTCTGCCACTCGTCATCTTTGCTACCGGCTTCGATCATCACGCTCTGGCGGCCTTTGAAGCCAACGCGCTGGCGTATCTGCTCAAGCCGATCGAGCCGCAGCGTCTCGCACATGCTCTCGAGCGGGCACGCAAGCTTTCTGCGGAGCCCGCCGGCCGCGAGCGTGAGCGCGATCATCTCTTCAAAGCGGTTCATGAAGCACGCAGGAGTCTGCGCCAGGTTGTGTGCCGCAAACGTGACCGGCTGGTGCTGATGACTCCCGAACAGATCCTCTGGTTCCAGGTGGAGGATGGAATCGTCAAGGCACACACCGCTGCGGAAACCTTCTGGGTGAACTACCAGCTCAGCGAACTCGAGAGCAGCCTCCCTGAAGACATGTATTTCCGCGCACGCCGCGAGTGCCTCGTGAACCTGAGCCGGATTCAGGAGATACGCCCCTACTTCAAGAGTGGCTTCCTTCTCATCATGCCGGACGCGCAGGCCACCGAAATCATCGTGAGCGAGCGGCAGGCAAAGATGTTGCGCCGTAGAATTCCGGGGCTGTAGGGCAAGCTTTAGCTCCGCTCTGGAGTTTGGACATTCAGCCGTCCTGTGGGGCGGCCAAACCTGGCCGCGGCTGGCCTTTCCAGGCCAGCCCACGCGGAGCTTGAGACTCCGCTTTCAGGCCGACGGCGACCGCTCGCTCGTCGCCCCCAATACGCACTCAGCACCCTGGATTCGCGCTCGACGCTTTCTCATGGAACGCGGCCCGGAGGAGCGCCTACGCTCGATGTATGAACAAACTTTGCATGGCTATTGCCACTCTTCTGCTGGGCGCGGCGAGCCTGCCGGCGCAACATCCCGGCCATCATCCGTCAGACCATGGCCACAAGGCTTCCGAGTCCGCCAAGGTCGCCGGCGCCTGGCAATTCTCCATGGAAACGCCGCATGGAAAAATGGCCGGCGTTTTCAAGATTCAACAGGATGGCTCCAAGCTCAGCGGCGTCTGCGAAATGGAGAACGGGCAACACAATCCGTTGGCTGGGTCCATCGAAGGCAAGAAAGTCGCTCTTCGCATCTCCACCGATCACATGGATTTCCAATTCAAAGGAACCGTCGACGGGGCCAAAATGACAGGTACAACAGAGCCGCACGGGGCAACCTGGGCCGCCTCTCGCAAGGAGAAATAAGCTAATGCGCTCCATCAGTCGTGTCTCTCTTGTTTCGATCCTGTTCGCCGCGGTCATTCCAGCCCAGACCGCGAAGACCGTTCTGGGCACGGTAACCGAGTTCCGGCCGCGTGCACTCGAACTCGGAATCAAATCGGATGACGGTAAGTCCGTTACCGTTAAGGTCGGACCGGAGACGCAAGTCATCCAGGTTCCAGCCGGTGCTGAGGGCCTTTCCAAAGCCAAGCCCATCAAAGTCACCGATGTTGCGCTCGGCGACCGGCTCATGGTCTCGTTCGTCGAAGGAATGACCGACGCTCGAAGGATCGTCCTGGTCTCTTCCACCGACCTCGCCGAGAGAAATGAGAACGAGCGCATCGACTGGCAAAAGCGTGGGATCTCCGGCACCGTCAGCGCCAAGGCCGGCCGGGAAATCTCCATCGAGAGCCGGAGCTCACAAGGAGCGGAAGTCACGACAGTAGTCATCACTGATCAGACGAGGATCAAGCGATACGCCGCCGATTCCGTGAAGTTCAGCGATGCCGAATCGAGCACTCTCGCTGAAGTCGCAATCGGTGACCAGGTTCGCACCCGCGGCGAGCGGAACGCGAGTGGAAACCTGTTGGCTGAAGATATCGTCTTTGGCACTTTTCTGACTCGGGTGGGTACGGTCACCACGATCAACCGGGATCCGGCCGAGATCATCATCAATGACCTCACCAGCAAGAAAGCGGTTACAATCCGGTTCACCGCCGATTCGCGCGTCAAGAAGATGCCGTCTATGAATGGCGGGCCTGGCGGCGAACAGCATCGGCCGCCCGATGAGAGCGGGCCGCCTGTGACCATGGCGCAACTGCTCGAGCGCATACCCGTTGGCAGTTTCGATGATTTCAAAGTGGGGAGTGCCGTGGTAGTTACGAGCACGCGCGGGGCGACGCCGGATCGGGCCACCGCCATTATGGCTGTTGCCAACGTCGATGCCTTGATTCAATTCGCTCAAAGGCAATCCGGCTCGGCCGGAAACCCGCTCGAAGCCATGGGCCGAATGCACGGCGGGATGATGGGCGGTCCGAATGGCTTCAGCCTCCCGGCGATGCTTCCCTAACAGGAGGGACAATCCAAGTGACGCGACTCACATTGGCGCTCGTGGTGTCTTTGTCCGGTGCTTTTGCGCAATCCGCACCTGCGCCAAGACTACAGGGCGTCATTACTGATCCTTCCGGCGCCTCTGTGCCGGGCGCAGTCATTGAGCTCCGTGGACCCGGCGGCACAAAACGCTTCCAATCTGATGCCGCCGGCAAATACGCCTCTGGTGATCTGGTGCCCGGACAATACCGCATTCGCATCACTGTCAAAGGCTTCGCCACTGTTGAGCGCAACAGCTTAGCCATTACGCGACAGGTGACCTTCGACGCCCAACTCGCCATTCAGCCCGGGCGCGAGATTGTTCAGGTTGGTGACGAAACGGGCCGCCTCACTCTCGATCCATTAACCAACGGAGGCGGTGTGTTCTTCCGCGAGAGGCAGGTGGCTCAATTGTCCGATGATCCCGATGAGCTGATTCTACAACTGCGCGCGCTGTCCGGGCCTGCTCCTGGACCTAATGGCGGTCAATTCTTCGTCGACGGCTTTACCGGGGTGAATCTGCCACCGAAATCAGCGATTCGCGAGGTCCGCATCAATATGAATCCGTTTTCGCCCGAATACGACCGTCCCGGATTCTCCCGCATCGAGATCTTCACCAAGCCCGGGTCCGATTCTATCCGCGGCCAGGCGTTCGGCCAGTTCAACGATAGTGTGTTGAACTCGCGAAACCCGCTCCTGGCCCAATCTGAACGGCCACCGTATAGCGTGAGGTCGTTCGGCTTCGATCTCAGCGGTCCGCTTAAAAAGAATAAGTCTTCGTTCACTCTCGGCCTGGAGCGCCGCCGCATCAACGAAACCGGACTGATTCTTGCCACCACGCTCGACAACAATCTGAATCCGCTCGCCATCAGCCAGGCGGTCAGTATGCCGCAGACGCGAACTTCAGTGACGCCGCGACTGGACTACGCGCTCACTCCTAAAAACACGTTGGCCGTGCGCTATCAGGAACTGCGCAGCAACCTGGAAAATATTGGTGCCGGCGACTTCAACCTCCCTTCGCGCGGCTATGACGAGACGTCCGCCAATCGCATTGTTCAGGTTACCGAAACGGCAGTTTTCAGCGCGAAGGCCGTCAATGAGACTCGCTTCCAGTTTGCCCGCGCGAGTTTGAGTGACAGCGCCCGGGAGATCTCACCGGCGATCAATGTGCAAGGCGCCTTCTCGTCCGGCGGTGCGACTGTCAATCAATCCTCATCCGTCACCAACAGCTTCGAACTTTCGAACGTGTCCACCCTAATCGCCGGCACGCACACATTCAAGTGGGGCGGTCGCGTGCGGCAAGCGAACCTGACCGACACATCACGCAACAACTTCTCCGGATCGTTCACCTTTCTCACACTGGAAGACTACCGGCGCACGCTTGCCGGCGAGCCGGGCGCAGGGCCGTGGCAGTTCAGCAGGAATACCGGGACGCCCTCCGTCGAGATCAACCAGGCTGACTTTGGCTTCTTCCTGAACGATGACTGGAAAGCACGACCGGGGTTGACGGTGAGTTACGGGCTGCGATACGAAGCGCAAACCAACCTTGGCGATCTTTCGAATTGGGCCCCGCGTGCGGGCATCGCCTGGGGACTGGATGGGAGAGCGAATCGGCCAGCCAGGACAGTCTTGCGCCTGGGGGCCGGGATTTTTTTCGATCGTGTTCCGGTATCCGTTACGCTGAACGCTATGCGCTACGACGGCAGTTCACAACGCTCCTATGTGATCTTCAACCCGTTGTTCTTCCCGCAAGTGCCTTCGCCCGAGGCGTTGGCGGCAACCGGCCAACCTCAACAGTTGCGGCCCGTCTACAGCGGTCTGGATGCGCCGCGTCTCTATCAGACCAGCATCAGCATCGAGCGTCAATGGAGCCGAAGCACGCGAATCACCGTTAATTGGATTCAGAGCCGTGGGACGCAACTTCTGAACGTCCGCAACATCAATACGCCGGTTGACCGGGCCTATCCCTTTGGAGACCGCTCCATCCGGCTGCTCACTGAATCGGCAGGATCCAGCCGCTTGAATCAGTTGGTGATCACGCCGAACATGAACTACCGGAAACTTTCCTTGTCCGGCTTCTATTCACTCTCCTACGGCATGGATAATAATGAGGCGCTGCCGGCCGACCCTTACAACTTACGCGCTGAGTGGGGTCCGTCGTCGTATGGCGACGTGCGTCACAGAGTGGTGGCGATGTCCTCGGTGCCTTTGCCGGGGAAGATCAGTCTGATGCCGTTCTTCACTGCCAATAGTGGGTTGCCGTTCAACATCACCACCGGCCTCGATCCGAGCCAGACGGGATTTGCCGCGGCGCGACCGGCCCTTCTGCCGGGTGCGTCCTGCATTCAGAGAAGCTGCTTCAACCTCAACCCCGCGCCCGGCACCCCGATCATCGGCAGGAATTTCGGACACGGTCCAGCGTCGGTGAATCTCGGTCTGCGCCTCTCCTACACCTACACGTTCGGTGGCCGCATCGAAGGCGGGTCTTCGATTGCGGTTCCCAGCGGGACTCACGGCGGCTCCGGCGGCCCTTCGCCGAACATGTTCGCCGGCAATACAGGCAGGCGATACAATCTGACGTTCACAGCATCTTCTCTCAATCCTCTGAATCGTGCGAACTACGCACCGCCCAACGGGAACCTATCCTCGCCTTATTACGGTCAACCCCGCAGCCTCGGTGGACTGATCGTCATGTCCCACGGCGGCGCGCAGACCTCCTACAACCGCAAGATTGATCTTCAAGTACGATTCACCTTCTGATCGCGAGTGCGCTGCGGACTGAGCGGCGGCGAATCGGGTCTTCAGGGTCTCCGCCAGGCACGGTCAGACCACTCCCTCCGCAAGCGGTTTTTGCTGGATCGGCAAGGTTATTTCGTAACAGCGTCTAACGTCCCAACGACAACCCGACACGCTCCCAGATGGCGGTCTGTGCTGTCCGCTCGCCCCATCACCAGTTGGTGAGCGAGCCGTCCGGACGCCTCAGCATGGGAGTCAACGAGTATGCCTCTTTGTAGTCGCCAATCTGCTGCAGCTTCGTGGTGTCCACCTCCACGCCCAATCCGGGACGCTCGTTAGGCCACAATTTTCCGTTCTTGAGATCGTAGTGGGTCTTGAGATACGGCCATGGGCGAGTGCCGCCCATCACCATCTCCATCAGCACCGGACCTGAGAAGACAGTGGAGCAATGCACCATCGCCGCTTCTGAAATGGGTCCGGTGAAATGCGGGATCAATCCGACGTAGTGAGTCTCACACATAGCGGCGATCTTCTGAAACTCGGTGATGCCGCCGACGTTGGGGATAGTGGCGCGAGCGTAGTCGGTGAGGTGCTGTTCGATCAATTCATTCCAATCCCACTTCGGTCCGAACTGTTCGCCGACGGCGATGGGAACTTTCACCTGATGCCGCAACGTCCGATAAACAGCAGGATTTTCGCTACGCACCAGATCCTCGACGAAGTAGGGCCGCAGCGGTTCGATGAGGTTGGCTAAAGTTACGGCGTCGGGCATGTCCAACTCGGTGTGAAAGTCGATGGCCCAGGCTCCATCCTTGCCCACGCCTTCGCGAACCTGTTTGCATAGCTCGTGTACGCGATTGACGTTGGCGAAGCGATCCACTACCGGGCCGCGGGAATCGGTGGAGATGCGGTAGGCGCGGAAGCCCGCGTCCACACAGGCCTTGGCCACTTCACCGGGCGTGCCCCGTGCCGGAAACCCCGTGGAATAGCATTCCACGTAATCGCGCGCCTGGCCGCCGAGGAGTTGGTAGACAGGGACACCGAGGGCCTTGCCTTTCAAATCCCAAAGGGCGACATCGAGCGCCCCAAGTGCGTGGACCTTCTCGCGGCCGGCGGGATAGAAATAGCCGCGAAACATCGACTGCCACAGCCGATCGGTGCGGAAGGGATCTTCGCCGATGAGTAGTCCGGCGCATTGCTCCATGGTGTCGCCGGAACCACCCTCGCCAACGCCCACGAGTCCGGAATCGGTTTCGACAAGCACGACGTTCGTGCTTTGGTTGAAGAGCGGCTGGCGGGTGTTCGGGCGGCCGGCGGCATCAGTCGGGGTTTTGAAATAGCGAATACGGGTAATCTTCGACTTGGGCAGGCCGGCGGCATCCGCGCGGGCGCCAAGCAGGGCGGCACCGGTTGCGCCAAGCCAGGATTGAAGGAATGCTCTGCGGTTCATCGTCAGGTCATCATATCAACTGTGTGGTTCACTCCTTTGGCTGCGAGGTAACTCCGCGCACCACGGTATCGAGGTACTCCCTGGCGCGGCGCGCGAGCGCATCTACAGCTTCCGGGGAATCCACTCGCACCACAAAGGGCTCCGACAGATTCTCGCAGCAGAGCGGGATGCGTCCGCCAGCATTCGCAACAGCGCCGAGCATCGCGTAATGATCCGTCTGCCCGAAGCCAGGTCCGCACGTCGCTCGCCGTCCTCCATACTGGCGAAAATCTTTGATGGCAAAGCCGCGAGTCAGCGAAGAACATTTCACAAAATCGGCATTCGCGTCGACGTTGTCATACCAGAACACATTTCCGGAATCATAAAACAGAACTACGTTCGGGTGATTCACCTCGCGGACAATCGCGGAGGTGAGAGCGCCGGTGGACGTGATTCCGCCGTGTTGTTTCACAGCAATCGTGACCTTCGCCTGCCGCGCGTGTTCCGCTACCTCGATCAAGGTCCGAACGAACACCGGACGCTGCGCCGGAGTAGACTTCGGCGACCCAAACGCAAGTAGATTCGGGATGCCGGCAGCGTGCGCCTGATCAATCCTTTTCTTATATGCACCGGCGGCGCCGGGGTTCTCCGGATAAAACGATGCGAACATCAAGACGCTCTCCAGGCCGGCGTCGCGGCAGATGCTCTGTAATTCCTTGACGCGCGCAGGCGGCGCATCCAACGGTAGCGTTTCGGCCCGACGCTTTGCGGAATCCATCTCATTCGGCCCCCAGGCAACGTAGCGATACCCGGCGGTTGCCACACCTTTGACGCCACGCGCGAATGAGAACTGCGAGAACGGAATGGTCATGCACGCGATTTGAAACTCGGTGCGCGAGGGAGTTTGAGCGGCTGCCAGAGATCCGGCAAGGGCTTGCAATACAGTTCGACGGGTCATGCTGGTTTACGATACCGCAATCGGCCGCAGGGAACAAAACAAAAGCAGAATCCGTACTTTCAAACCAGAGGATCTTCATGACAATTACAACGACACCGAGCATCGATGGCAAGAGGATTAAGGAGTATCGCGGCATCGTGACTGGAGAAGCGATCATGGGAGCAAACATCTTCCGTGACCTCTTTGCCGGGATACGGGATATTGTCGGCGGACGTTCTTCCGCTTATGAGAAGGAGATGCGAAACGCGCGCGAAACAGCAATGGCCGAACTGGTGGCGAATGCACACGAGGTTGGAGCAAACGCCGTTGTAGGCGTTGACCTGGATTACGAGGTACTGGGCCAAAACAACGGCATGCTCATGGTGAGCGTCAGCGGCACCGCAGTTGTTCTGGAATAAAAAGAAGCCGTCCTTCCTGTGGCGGGAAGGACGGCCTCATTCAATCGCTTGCGTAATTTACAGATTAGAAGATGTACTTCAAGCTAATCTGCGCGTTCCGCGACCCGACTTTGGTGCCCGTGATGCGGCCAAAGTTGCTGCCGCCGTACGTCGTGTCGGGATTGCCGAATACCGGGTGATTACGGAAGTTGGTGGCCTCCAAACGGAACTGCAGCCGTTGCCGTTCTGTCACATGGAAATCCTTCAGTAACGCGGCATCCCAGGTGTTGATCTTCGGACCACGCATGTTCAAGTACCGCGGCGCCGTCCCGAATGTGTCCACGGCAGGCCGCGAAAACGCGTCCGCGTTAATGTAGTTATTCATCCGGTCGTAGATGGAACCCGTAGTCACCGGATCGCTAAGCAGGTTCGGGCGCTGCGTGCCGTTCCATAAATTACCACCGGACAGATTGGGTTGCAGCGGGGGACCGGATTGCAGGGTCAGGAACATGCTCGCCTCCCAACCGCCGATGAACGCGTTTAACACGCGATTGCTATTGGAGGCATAGCGCCGCCCGCGGCCGATCGGAACCTGATAGTCCGCACTGGCCACGAAACGGTGTGCCACGTCATTGCTCGACAGAGATTTCTCCAGTGCGAAATTCAGCGGGTTTTGCAGCGCGGTCGTCCCGCCCAGCCAGGTCAGGTTCCCGGAGGTGACCGAAACGTCATCCAGCGTCTTCGACCATGTGTAGTGACTCACCACGGCCAAGCCCCTGGAGAACCGCTTCTCCCACTTCACCTGAAGGGCTTGGTAGGTTGCATCGGCTCGATTGGGCTCCGTCCCGCTTGCGCCGTCAAACTGCGGCATGTTGCGGAACAGTCGGTATTGCTGGATCGTGCGGCCATTCATGTTAGCCGCCAGCGGGTCGGTTATGATCCCGTAGAATGGATTCGGAACCTGTGCCTGCAACTGATTCCGTGTCATGGCATTCGGTCCTAGCCAATACACGGGATCCAGTGGCGACAGGCTTCCATAAGGGCTGTAAAGGTGGGGGCTACGGCTGCCGGTATAGTTGATCTCGAGCAGCGAGTCGAGGCCGACTTCGCGTTGGATGGAGAAGTTCCACGAATACATTTCGGGATTCTTCGCTGTGTCGCGCAGCACCGTTCCGGCGCCTCTGCCAAGAAAGGTCTTGTCGCCCAGCGACGCGCCCGGAGGAATTGCGAAGCCGTTGGGGTAGGGGTTCGATAAAGTAGCATTTCGGGTTGCGCCACTGTCCAGCGACCAGAACACTCCCGAATTGGTGTTGAAGGCTGATCCCGTATGGCCCGAGGCCGTGGCTCGCGAGAGGCTATAGAAAATGCCAACGCCGGACCGGATCGACGTCTTGTTGTTTAGCGCATATGCGAACCCAAGCCGTGGGCCGAAGTTGCTGCGATCGGAATCGAAGGGAGACTTGGTCTTGTCATCGACGAACCGGTAGACGCCGTTGGTCTTGTATCCAGGCACATTGATCGGCGCCGGAGCGTCGAGATCCCAGTAGCTGAAGCGGTTATACCGCTCCCATCGCGGCATGTCGAACTCGTAGCGAAGTCCGAGGTTCACGGTCAGCTTGCGGGTGACTTTCCAGTCGTCCTGAACAAAAAAGCCCCAGTATCCGGCACGGTTGAACACCTTCGGATCCAGATGGAAATTCGAGCCACTGCCCCACCCCAACAGCATCGAAGCAAACCCGTTCCCCTGATAGCTGTTGCCGATGTTTGGATCCTGCCGAGTTACCCCCGCATCAAAGGTGAAGTTGCCGGACGGATATCCGGGCTGTGCATAGTCCAGCCAATTGTGCCGTCTTTCCGCGCCGGCCTTGATGGTGTGCCCACCTTTGGTTTTCGTCATCGAACCGGAAAATTGGTGGACTCCTTCCTGACGGTCCATCCTCCACCATCCCTGGTTGCCTACATTAGTGAAACCACCGGGGCTGAACATCGGAAACACGTGGTACTCGGCGGCGTCCTGCATGTACTTAGGTAGACCGAGCGTGGTCACATCGAAGGTTTCAATAAATGGCACGCGGCCGAAGTCGGCGTAAATCATGCCATAGCTGGCCACCCAGACCGTCGTCGGATTTTGCATGTAGGTCAAGTTGCCAGACGCATTTTGCGGGCGGTGATAGCTCGGTCCATTCCAGGGGTCGGCGACGGCAATATTGGGGTCTGTTGCGGCGAACACGCTATTGGGCGAGTTCGAGCTGCGTCCGAAGCTGTATCGGGCAGTAAACCGGAGTTTCTCCGTCAAGGTGTGATCCACCTTGAAGTCCGACTGCTGGTTCTTGCTGGGGTTGATCACCTGCCCGTAGAAGTTGTTCACGTTGGTGATCGGGTTCGTCGGCAGCGCGTTCGGTTTGGGGAAGTAGGCGAGTGCCTTGAGCGACACCGGGTCTATCATCGATTTTGGAATGATATTCCCAGGGAATGGATTGCGCTTCACGGCGTTGCTTGCGTCTCTTTGCATATCGAACGGGTTGTAGACCGTGATCAGCCGTCCGTCGCTGAAGAACGTCTTTGAGAAGTCTCCGTCCCGCTGTTCGAGCGTGGGGAACGTGGCCGAGTTTGCGCCCGGGTTCTTGGATTTCGTTATCTCGTAGCTGACGAAAAAGAACGTCTTGTTCCTCTTGATCGGCCCACCGAGCACGCCGCCTGCCTGATGCCGCTGGTAGTACGTCTTCGGCGTACCCGTGCGATTGTTGCTCCAACTGTTCGCGTTGAGATTGGAGTCGCGATAGAACTCGTAAGCCGATCCGTGAAACGCGTTGGTGCCTGATTTCGTAATCAGGTTGATGATTGCTCCTCCGGACTGCGCGTATTCCGCTCCGAAGAAGTTCGTCTGCATTTTGAATTCCTGCACCGCGTCCACAGACGGCGTCCACTTCAGGTCCGTCACTCCACTGTTCTGTTCGGTGGTGTTCACGATGGCGCCGTCCACCAACACATCCGAAGTAGCATTCCTCGCGCCGTTGGCCACGAAGTTCGTGTTGGTGGGGTTGATGGATCCGTTCACTCCCACCACGCCGGGCGTGAGATTCAGCATGTACAACGGATTGCGGCCGATATTCGGCAGTGTCACCATGTACCGGTTCTCGACCACCTGGCCCATGGTAGAGATAGTCGTATTGAGCAGCGAACCTGACGACTCCACTTCCACCGTGGTTGTAAGATCTCCAACCGAGAGCGAGACGTCAATGGTGGCCTGCTGTTGTACAACCAGCGCAATATTTGTTTGCGTGTACTTCCGGAATCCAGGAGCTTCCACGGAAAGCGTGTAGCGTCCCGGCGGCAGCGCTGTTAGAAAGTAGCGCCCCGCTTCGTCAGTAACCACTGAGCGCGGAACGTTGCGATCCGCTTCCGTCAGGACTACATGAGCACCAACTACGGCGGCACGGCTCGCATCGGTGACATTTCCACGGACCGAAGCCGTGTAGGAGGACTGCCCCCACACGAGCGTTGCGGCCAAAGAGAACAGACCCAGGAGTCTGATCGCGGTAGAGAACGATTTCATAGTTCTTCCCCAAATCGAAGTTTCAAGAACGAATGTCCGGGAATCCAACCCAGCCAACCGAGATGGGGTCAATTATATCCACAATCCGCCGCGAATGTTGGCCGACCCGTCACCCACGCCTCCGCAACCGAAGTAAACTCGAAAGTGTCACCGATGAACCGGCGTGCTTTCCTGGCAGTCTCTCCGTTCTTGTCCATTCGCGCATTGGCTGCGAATTCGAGTATTGCCTTTCCCGGCGAAGATGGGCGCCTGGTCTATGTGCCGGATGCATTGGGCAACACAATCCCCGATTTTTCCAACTGCGGTTACCAGGGCGGTGGAGCCAGTATTCCCGATGTTGCCGAGGCCGCCGTCGTTGAGCCTACAGAAGGGGATGCAACGGATGCTATCCAGTCTGCGATCAACAGTGTCGCCGGGCTTCCTGCAAACGAATCGGGCTTTCGCGGAGCTGTGCTCATCAAGTCCGGCACCTACAGAATCGGAGGAGTGATCCGCATCGCTCAGAGCGGCATTGTGCTGCGCGGTGAAGGTCAGGGAGAAGATGGAACAGTTCTCCTCGGCACTGGAACGCGGCAGCGCAATCTGGTGGAAGTCAGGGGCCGCTCGGCGGGGCGCGCCGTCAGCATCGGCGCGACGATCACCGATGATTACGTGCCAGTGGGCGCGCGTTCGTTTCACGTTGCCTCCGCCGAGCGTCTCACACCCGGCATGAATGTGCTCGTGCGGCGTGCCGGAAATGCCGCCTGGATCAGTGAAATCGCAATGGATCGTATTACACCGAGTCCAACTGACCCCGCCAGCACCGTCCAGTGGACGCCATTCAACCTCGATTTCGATCGCATTGTCACGAGCGTGGAAGCC
The DNA here is from genome assembly GCA_016213775.1 of Acidobacteriota bacterium. GTDB lineage: Bacteria > Acidobacteriota > Terriglobia > Bryobacterales > Bryobacteraceae > CADEFT01. Next base: position 40,864 of record JACQZR010000252.1, on the reverse strand, counting down.
GACCTGGTTACAGTGGACGCGCCCATCGTCTGCGCTATCGAACAGCGTTGGGGCGGCGGCCAGGTTCTTCTGCTCCAAGACGTCGATCGTGTCGAACAGGTAGGCATTGAACTACTGCGGGGAGATTCTGAATTCGACCGTTCCAAGACCGCCACCATCAGCGGACAGCGCTACTTCTCGGATGAAGCGCACGCCTGGAGTTTCCTCTCGATAGACCTTGCCACCAACGTCTGGGTGCGCCAGTTGACCGGCATCCACTTCGGCTATGCGTGCGTCGACGTGGACCGCGGCAAATGGGTCACCGTCGAGGACTGCGAATGCCTCGACATGATTTCGCAGATCACCGGCAGCCGGCGTTATTGCTTCGATCTGAACGGCCAGCTCTGCCTTATCCAGCGATGCTCCGCCGATACGGGCCGGCATGATTTTGTTGTCGGCTCGCGTGTACCCGGACCGAATGTCTTCCTTCACTGCACATCAGGCCGGATGTTCGCCACCAGTGAGCCGCATCATCGCTGGTCTGTGGGCGGGCTCTACGACAATGTGAAGGCGAACATTGCGATTCAAGACCGCCAGAACTATGGCACGGGGCATGGATGGGCCGGCGCCAACTACGTGGTGTGGAATTGCGAAGGAACCCTGGTATGTCAGAGTCCGCCGACCGCGCAGAACTGGGCGATCGGACACGTGGGGCGTAAAGTGCGCGGCGCGTTCGAGCCTAAGCCCGACGGCATCTGGGAATCGCTGGGAACGCATGTCGAACCGGAGAGTCTGTATCTGCATCAGCTCCGCGACCGTCTTCAGATGAGGTAATCTCCACCGTGTGCCGGTTTCCGAGGGCCGCGCCGCGTTACCGTGGGCCGAACGTCATGAAGCGCGTGATCTCAGCGTCCCGAGGATCACGGCGCACAGAGAATTGATGTTCCGTTCCAAAGGCCTTTTTTTCCGGAAGGATCTTCGGTGGCTCCTTACCGTCAGCGGAAGTAACCATTTATGTCGACAACCAGATCAGTCGTATCCGTGACGAAGAAGCTGACTGCCCCCTCCTGACCTGCGGGTACGATCGCGGCATTTGCGACCACCGCGCCGCTGAAGGAATTCAGCGTCGAAACGAGTGGTTGCAACCCGCCGGTTGGGAACACCGTCAGGTAGGACAAAGGACGCAACGGCACCACGGTCACATTTAGCGAATAGGCCACTGCATCCGATGGGACCTGGCACCCCGACTGTGGGATTGGCATCGAGCGCACCGTTCCCCCAATTGGCGAGGGCGCGCCGAACGCGCCAGTCTTACCGCTGCCAAGCCGGGTATCGGCGACCCGGCAAGGTGTTAAGGAGAAGAAGCTCGCGCCGCTGCCGCTGGCGAAGTAGGCATTGATATCCACAATCACATCCGTCGTGTCGGTAACAAAGACGTTGATTGCCCCATTTGTGCCAGATGGAACAACGGCCGCATTGGAAACCACCTGTCCGTCAAAGGAGTTGAGCGTGGAAACCAGAGGTTGGCTGCTTCCTGCCGGCCAGACGCTCAAATATCCTAACGTGTTTCGAGGGACCACCGTAATGTTGAGCGAGTAGGCCTGCGCGGTCGAAGGAATCGAACATCCGCTCTGAGGGATGGGAATCACCCGTGTAGAGCCGCCCGCGAGTACCGGTCCTCCGAAAGTTCCAACCGGATTACGGCTATCGAACAGCCGGCAAGGTGTCACCGTGATCATCGGTATGGCGGCCGTGAGAATCGCCTCGCGCACCTCCGGCGCGCCACTCTTGGCCAAGGCCTTCTCCCGCGACTTGGCTGCTTGCGCCATCCGCTGGATCCGGGCTTGCTCCCGAGATGGATTGACCGATTTGATTTTGACGGGGCCTTGCTCGCTATCTTGCCCCCACAAAGAAGTCAATCCCGCCGCCAGCAAAAAGAACGTGTTCATCGCGCACCTCATTCGAAGTACCCATTGATATCGACAATCACATGAGTCGTGTCGGTCACAAAGATGTTGATACCGCCGTTGGTCCCGGCAGGAACGATGGCTGCATTCGCCACCACACGGCCCGCGAAGGAATTCAGAGTGGAAACGGTGGGCTGGGCTCCGCCGCTTGGCCAAGTAGTGAGATACGACAGCGGACCGCTTGGCACCACGGTGATGTTCAATGTGTACGCCTTGGCCGTCGAGGAGATGCCGCACGATCCTTGCTGTATGGGGATGGTACGCGTGGAACCGCCGGTGAGTAGGGGTCCACCAAAAGTGCCGGCCGGATTTCGGCTATCGAAGACGCGACATGGAGTGACGGCTCGCAATCGGCTGCCGGCAGGGGGCGGCGCACCGCTCGATGAGAAACTCACCGTGTACAGCCCCGTCTCGAACGAATCGTAAGTGGATGCTTCAATGATGTAGGTGCCGGTTTGAGTGAGTGTCAGAAAGCCGGAAGGCGGAATGCGCGAATTCAGGTTCCCGGCACTGTCGTCGTCTTCAGCCACGACCTCTCCGCTCGGGCTGAGCAAAGTCAGCCACGTGTCCATCGTCGGAGATGTCATCGTGATCGAAACCGCCTGCCCGGCGGTACCGAAGAAAGTAAAGCGGTCGGCAAAGAAGTTACCGCCGAGTGGAGAGAGACAATCTGCGCTGCTCAGTGAGCCGGTTATGTTCTGACCAGATGAAATTGGCTGGAGCGAACATCCTGCCGTCTCCCGCACGATTAAGGAGAAGGTTCCCGTGACCCCCACCGCGAAACTGGTTGCCTCAACGACATACGTGCCGGCAGAGGGGAGAGGGATCGTCCCGGTATCCAGCGGAATTCGCGAATCCGTACCGGTGCCGCCATCGTCGTCACTCGCAACAACCGCGCCGCTCGGACCAATGAGATAGAGGTACGTGTCGAACTGGCTCGAGCTCATCGTAATCGAGACCTCTTGACCGGCATTTCCGTTGAACGTGTATTGGCGTGCATAGCGGCCAGGGCGGCGCTGGCTGTTACAAGCGGCACTGCTCAGCGATCCTGTCACCGTCGTTCCGGGCTGGATTGGTGCGGCCACACAACTTGCGGTGGGCGCTTGTGTGATGGTTATCGTGCGGTTACCGATGGAAATCGAGCCAGTGCGACTCGACGTGGTTGGGTTGATTGCCACCATGTAATTCACCGTTCCGTTCCCCGATCCCGTGGCGCCCGAAGTGATCGTAATGAAACTCGAGGTGGTGCTGGCATTGCGCGAGCAAGACGATGATGAAGCCGTGACTTGAATCGAGCCCGTCCCGCCCGCCGAAGGAAAGGAAGCGCTTTGCGGGCTCACCGAAATGGTGCATGCCGGTGTGTCCTCGAGAAACGATGAGATGTATGGGTAGATGGCCGAAAACCACTCTCCGCCGCCGCTGATCTCCCCGTCCGCGAGCGCGCGGCAAGGATTGGCAAAATTCGCCGCGTTTCCACGCGCGTGCAACCCGACAACCACCCCAGGGGAGCTCATCCACGGTGAACCGGAGCTTCCTCCTTGAGTAAGTCCGCTTGTTGCGTTGCCCGGCCGATGGCTGAACTTATCCGTTGTCGCGCCACCGGTAATCACGCCGAACGCGATCCGCTGATAGTCTCCCGCGGGGTGGCCTACGCTAGTAATGCTCGTATTGATCGCCGATTTGGCCGTGTTCCAACCAAGGAACACCGCGCCGGGAGGAGCGCTTGGCAGCCGCAGGAATGCGAAGTCCAGAACCGAAAAAGGAGCAGGTGCCAGCAGCGTTGCTCCGATTGTCTGTCGTGGAGGCTGACTCGGTCTCGGTCCGTTGCAACTCGCGGTGTGGTATTTCCAGAACGTCGCCATCGTGTTGGCGATCGACTGATTCCCAATGCAATGGTTGTTCGTTATGAAGTAAGGAACGAAGCTCGACGAGCGGGTATTAATCAGCCAACCCGTGCATACAAAGGATCCTTCGCCGGTTTCGTACTGGATCTTGGCGACGGCATCACTGGCCTCGGAATACGTAGAGAAGCAGCTTACATCCAACGTGCAGGACGCAGCGGCGTTGCGTTCCCCATTCACAATCTTCTTCGGAGGCTCCAACGGAATGCTCGCCACCGCGGAAACGAAACTGTGCGAAAGCGGGCCGAGTTGGAAAGGAAGCATGTCCGTGATGTCCCCGATAGAGCCGGGCTGAAACTCGATGGCGATTGTATCTCCTTCCACAATGCCCGTCCAGAACGTGTGATCGCCCACCGGACCGTTGCCTACGTACGGCCCCTGAACGGAATCGCCCACGTTATCTGAGGGCGCAAAAACGTATAACTTCCCCATGCCGGCTGCGAATGAAGACAGGCGAAGCCTCAGGCTGCGGGCGCCAGCGGATCGGATCGACAGGCGCCAGACCCGCGCACCGCCTGGAATCGTGGTCCACACGCCGCTACGCCAGGCGAGTTCCGGAATCATGCGGTGTATCCCGATCTGATTCTCGGCACGCACCGGGGGTATGTCTGCATCGCCGAGCGAAACAACAGGAGGAAGGGCGAGGTGATATGCGACCGAGGCGGGCAGTTCGGGCTGTTCCGCCACACGCGGCATTGGCGAGCGTGCCGACTGCTGCGGCGCCGGCTCCTGCGCCAACGTCAATACACTCAAAAGGCTCAGCCACGACGCGACATACAAAGGTATACGTATCATCCTGTAGTCCTTAATGAGTGGCCGATTATAGCATGATAGCGTCCGCCAATTATTATTCGGGTTCAATACTGAATTCAATACTGAAATCAATACCGGAAAAGGGGACGCGGTTGCTGGCGCTTACAGGCGCAGCCGTGGTGTCTAGCGGGCCTCGTGCGCGATCAAGCGGACCGGGCCGAAGAGTCCGGATTCCAGTGGTTCCAGTTTGTTCCAGGGAAGTCCGCCGGATGTTGTCACGTTGGTTCGCGTGGTGCGCTGCGCAGGCGGCAGTTTCGAATCTCCGATGAGCCGGTTGAACCAGGTGTTGGTCACTTCCACCTCCAGCGTGTTCTCGCCGTCCTGGAGCGCGTTGGAGGCATCCACCGTGAACGGTGCGGTCCAAACGACGCCCAGCGGCTTGCCGTTCAGCCACACTTCGCCGATGGTCCAAATGCGGCCGAGATCGATGTGCGGAGCGAAGCCCGTCCTGCGCCATCCCGCGGGCATGCGGAACGTCGTGCGGTAGCGTGCGGTTCCGGCGAAGTACTGCAGCTCGGGGTTCTTCGTCCAGGAGGTGAGCTGCGGGAATGCGACGGCTTTGGGGCCGTTCTCGAAATCGGCGGTCCATGGACCGGCAATACTCACCGGTGAAGGCGCGACAGCGGGCTTGGGCGTGGGAGTTTCCACAGCGGGTTTCTGGAAGATCACGAATACACTACCGTTTTCGGGGAGATCCAGCGACACGCGTGTGGCGTTTCCGGCGCGGCTCCAAGCGGTGGCGTTGGCGATCTGTCCGGTTACCGGGTTCCAGAGCTCCGGCTGACGGCCCGAGACGCGGAAGGTAAGGTTGGCCGATTGCCGCTGTGCCGTGGTGTTGCGGACGAAGTAGATGTCCGCTGACCCATCGCGACGGTGCGTGAAATCGAAGGTAGCGGGTGAGGTGAAGTCCGGAGCCATACCCATCGAAGCGAGCACTTCCCGTTCCGTCTTGCCCCACACCACGCGGCCTTTGCCATGGCTGTGGCTGGTCTTTGTCTTGCCATCGAGATCCGCCCACATCCGGGCGCCAATATCACGAACCGCGGCGTCACTCGCGGGATACCCTTCCAACCCGACCGAGCGCAGCGGCTTTGGTCCGATCACCGTGCCGCCCTCGCTCACCAGCTTTTCGATCTTCGCCAGAACGGCTGCCGGCAACTCCCGATCGTCGGGCAGCACGAGCACGGAGTAGCGCGTTCCATCCGGTAGCATAAACCGGGAATCCTTCATGCTGAGCCTGTTCAGGATTACATCGGAGTTGGTGTAGTCGTAGTCGTAACCAGCGCCGAGCGACGGCTTCACGCGCCGCGGTGGGATGAACTTGAAGCCGCCATCGCCGTAGTAATAGAGCACGTCCCCGACAAACTGGCCGCGCTGCAAAAGGAACGACGAGCGCGAGAGATAGTCGAGGAACGGCTTGATCTTCGGCCACCATGTCACGTTGCGGTTCACATGCGTACCCGCGAGGTAGACCCATCCGGGCTTGCCGGCTTCGGGCGGTCCGTGGGTCCAGGTGTGCCACACCATGTGATTCGCGCCTTCGCAGAACACACGATCGGCGCTCGGTTTGAGATCCTGTGGGCCTTCGCGCCATCCCTCAAAAGACGTAAAGGCTTCCATGTGGATGCGAGGCTTGCCGTAGATGTGCCCAGCGGAGGCGGTCTCCTTTACCACCCACAGGCCATCGGCATTGGGACGGAACGGCCAGAATTCCCCTTGAATTTCATCTACCGCTGCGTTGGCGAGCAGCGAATCCACAGGGACATTGTGTACGGGCGGGCCGGGACCACCCGCTTCCGATTTGATCCCGAGTCCGGCCTGATGGGCCACTTCGCGCGCGGCCTGGTAGTAGGCGCGGATGAGCACATCGCTCAAGGTCTTGCGGTAGTCGAAGAGGAAGCGGGCCGTCGTCTGGTCGTCCACAACGCGCGCACCGAACACGGCCGGAAGGTACGGCGTCATATCGTAGCCGCGAAGGCGGCGGAAGTCCTCGAGGAATCCCGGCGACCACACAGGTCCCACGACTTCATAGCTGGCGAGATAGAGGTTGGCGAGGCCGCTCGATTTTACATCGCCGAAGGTTTCCTTCAGCCGTTGGACGACGTAGTCCATGTGCGCACGCGTGGCTTCGGCGCTGAAGTGGTCGGTGGCCCAGCCATCGGAGTTGGGGCTGGGTACTTTAAGCCGCTCGCCGATGTTCATCACCACGTAACGAAGGATGGTCCAGTGGCCGGCAGGGGCATTCCACTTCAACCGGCCTTGCGCGTCGACATAGCGCGTCACGTCGGCCACCGCGCCGGTGGAAGCGAAGTGGAAGGGCGGGCGACCGGCGGTGGCGAACACGCCTCGTGGACCGTTGGTCTCGCCATCGTGCAGGTTGTCGCGGTTCCATTCCGGGCCGTAGCCATAGGGAGCGGTGGATCGCAGCACGGCGGCGCCGTTGCGCATGCGGTCGCCCTGGTAGCCCAACGCGACATTGACGCCGGCAGTGTTGAAGAGCGCGAACTCGCCCAAGGTCCAGCGGGGACGCGCGCTATCGTGCGCGCTATGAAGGCGCAGACGCACAAAGCGTCCATGGGCGCCCGCGGGGAGGGCAAAGCGTTGGGGCCCGGCGGCGGCGGGGAGGGAGGCCCGCAGCACCTCTTTGAAATCGGAGTCCTGAGTGCCGCCGCTGGAGACCGCAATGCTGAACTCGCGCACTGGGGACATCGTGGCAGTGACAGGCGATGAGCCTGGATTGCCGTTGTCGAGCACCGCCTCCTTGAGCGCATGGTCGCCTGCCGGATCGAGTTGGATCACGAAGTCATGCCCCGGCCCGCGCAATTGAGACGGCACGGCGAGGACCGCGGCATCCTTCCAATACGCCGGTTTTCCATCGGGACCTTGCGGCGCCGATGGCGGCTTTGGCGGGAATGGCAGAATCATGTCCACGGCGGATCCGCCATCCACGGTGGTCTCCACCGGGTAGAGTCCCATGCTGCCGTGTTTGGGTTCAATCCAATGCCCGCCCAGGTCCCAACTGGAGACGACGGAGAAATCCACCTGCAATCCCAACTGCTTCGCCTGGGTCACCGATTCCTTGAACTGCTTCATCCACTGGGGGCTGAGGAAGGCGGGGCCCGCGGGAGGGGTGACTGGCTTTTCGCCGCGCGCGCCCATGTCAAACAGGAGCACGCCGCCGAAACCCGCATCCTTCATTGCCTGCAGCTCTTCGCGGGCAGTGGCAGGATTGACATGACCGTTCAGCCACAGCCAGTAGGCGTGAGGGCGCGCCTCGTTGGGCGGGTTGCGCCAGCCGCGTTCCAGTTCATCCGCCGCCATCGCGGACAGGATGGGAAAGAGAATAAGGAGGAAACGCATATGCTACTTCTCCTGTTGGACAACCACGGACTCGATGCCTAATGCCGCGGCGACGTGCCGCAGACTTGCCGCATGATGACCGACACCGAGCGCGAAGTGATGTGTCGGTCCTTCCGCTACCCAGCGCTTCAGAAAACCACGAATGTCACGGCCGAAGAAGCCGCGTGTGTTGGTGTTGCCGGTGGCCGGAATGAGCCCGCGCACGCTCTCTCCTTCCGCCAGCACAAACTTGAACTTCCCATTGGCGCGCACGCCGATACTCAGCATCGTGATGGGCCCTTCCTTGATCCGGAACTCGACACTCGCGCCGCTCCCCGGTTTGCCGTGATACTTCAGCAGCGATCGCAGCGCCGGTTTCCCGTCCGCGATGTTGATGTGATGCGGCCCATCGTGCCCCACCAGTACAAACCCTTCGCGGAAATCCACCGGGTGAAATTCGGCGAAGCTCCCTCCGATGCCGAGACGATCCATCAACAGCATGGCGACGCATGTCTTCAGGTCCGATTCCCCGCACATCGGAAAGCCTGCCGCTGTGAGCAGCGAATTGCCCACGATCAGATTGGTGACCAGTTCGCGCAGCGGTCTGCCCGGTTCGGCGTCGTAATAATAGGCGAGGCCGTCGAGCTGGTGATGGGCGACAAAGCGGTCGAGCGTCACCGCGGCAAACGCCGCCTTCCGCAAGTGTTCCTCGGTGAGCTTTGTCGTCACCGGATCCACACCCGGATCCGGCGTGTCAAAGAGCTCCAGAATCTCAGCGCACTTTCTCCGGATCTCGTCATCGCCGACATCGCGGCTGAGCCGCATCAGGTCGTCGGCCTCGGTCTGCACGATATGGCAGCCGAACGCCGCGGTGAGCGCCGTCTGATCGGTCTGCATGTCCAGCATGTGTTCGATCGGGTGGCCGAAATGTCCGATGCGGGCGCGCTTGACATCGTGCAACGCCATCGCGATATCACACCACAAGCGGATTTCCGCTTCCGCCTCCGGATCGTTCTCCAGCGTGCCCAGGATGACCTCCGGCGGACGCTTGCCCATGCGAATGGCGACGCCGAGGAATTCCGGCACCGAGCAGAAATCGTCATTGGCAAGCTGCATGTGGGTGGTGGCGCGCCGGTAGTCCATCGCGGCCAGCGGCTGCAGGGCGACGAGGACGATGGGAACATCCAAACCGCGGACGATCGCTGCGAACGTCGCCGACGTCGCATAGGTGAGCATGTCGCAGAAGACCAGGTCCAGGTCCGCGGCTTTCAACTTCGGCAGCAGTGCGTAGGCGTCCTGCGCCTTGTCGATCATTCCGAAATTCTCCACTGTCACTCCAGTGGCGCGCACACGGCTGACCAGCACATCCAGCTTCGCCATCAATTCATCCAACAGACCGGGGAACTGATTCCAGTAGACGTGATAGCCGACGCCAAAAATGCCGATGCGGGCGGTGCGGGGTTTCTTTCTTGGGACGTTCATGAGATTCCTTTCTCCACGGGCCTGCGCAGCGCCAGAATGCACCACGCCGCCGGGTACAGAAGGGCCGACACGAGAAACACGGGAGCGAAGCCCGCCGAGTCGACCACAGGCCCCACCACCAGATTCGAGAGCATCCCCGCAACGCCGCCGCTGGTGCCTGTCAGCCCCACAGCCGTTCCCACTTCCCCGGTGGCCACCGTATCGCCGATCAGTGTGATGTAATTCGCGATCCAGATGCCGTGCGCAAACATGAGAACCGACATTAATGAAATGGCGGCGGACGCGCTGCCGGCTGTCGATGCCATCCACGACGCGGGCGTCAGTGCAGCAGCGACGCACATCAACGTGAGGCGGGCGCGGCGCGGCTGCCAACCTCGCTTCACCAGAATGTCGGACACACGGCCGGCGGCAATGTTGGTTACGCCGAGCGCGAAAAAGGGAATCCAGGTCAGGCTCCCGATCTCGGCGAGGGACAAGCCTCGCTCCCGCGAAAGGTATTGCGGGATCCAGAACATGTAGAAGTAAAACACGGGGTCAAAGAAGAAGCGGGCAATCATCAGACGCCGCATTTCCGGCCGGCGCAGCAGCGACGCGAAGCCCGTCCTTTGCGATGGCGGCGCTTTCATGGGGCTTGGCAACCCGCGGAAAGCGGCCATCCACAGGATTAGCCAGAGGGCTCCCAGCAATGCGGTGGCCAGGAACGCGCCGCGCCAGCCGAACCACGAGGTCCACCAGACGGTGAGGGGCGGCGCCAATACCGCGCCGAACGCCGACCCGCCATTGGCGAAGCCGACAGCGAGCGCGCGGCGTTCGGGCTTCATCCATTCCACCGCGCCTTTTGTCGCCGCGGGAAAGCATGCGCCCTCGCCGACGCCAAGAAAGAAACGCGCCGTTCCCAGTATCCACGGACCGTTCGCCAGAGCATGCGCCGCGCTGGCGAGAGACCATAAGCCCACGGACAACGCCAGGCCGAGCCTGGTTCCCACCGCATCCATCAGTCTTCCACCCAATGCGAACATCATCGTGTAGCTCGCCACGAATGCGAACACCACTCGCGAGTAGACCGTGTTCGACATGTCGAACTCGCGGGTGAGTTGCGGCGCCAGCACGCTCAGCACCTGCCGGTCGAGGAAGCTGAGTGCCGTGGCGTAGAAGAGAAGGCTGCAGAGAATCCAGGCCCGGCGGCTACTCATCAGAAGTAGAACCTCAGCGCCAACTGCATAATGCGCGGCGCGCGCGAGGAGAGAAACTCCCCGAGCACGCGGTTTACCTGGTTACCTTGCGCATCGAACCGCGCCGTGGTGTCGAGCGAAGCGAACTGCGTATGGTTGAACGCGTTGTAGGCTTCAGCGCGGAACTGCAATCGCGCGCGGTCGAAAATCGAGAAGGTCTTGAGGAGCGAGATGTCCCAGTTGTTGATGCCCGGGCCGCGAATCAGCGTGGGGGCGGAATTGCCGAAGGTGCCGCGCGCCGGAAGGCGGAACACCGTCGGATCGAAATTGCGGCTGAAACTACGTTCGCTCTTCGGGATCACCGGATTCCCGGTGATATCGATGCGCGCGCCCTGGCTCGCCGTGCCCGTGATGTCAATCGGAGTGACCAGCGTGTACCCGATCCCGAGCGGCGCTCCGGAAACGAAACTGGTGATGCCGGAGAGCTGCCAGTCCTTGACAATATGGCCTGCGACTTTGTTGTTGATTTTCGGAGTGGGAATGTCCCACGTCCAGTCGATGCGCGCGTTGTGCGTGCGGTCCGTGCTGGACAGGCTGTAGTTCCACATGCGCACGGGCAGCAGCACGCTCACCGTGTTGGTATCGAAATTGTTATAGTTCATCGCCTTCGACCACGTCCAGGCGACGCCGAATTGAACGCTTCTGGCGAAGCGGCGGCGCGCCGTCACCTGCATGGAATGATAGTTGGACGATGCCGCGGGCTCAGACATCAGAATGTCGTTATACCCGACGATTGGCCGGAGGAACGACGAGGTGAGCGGAGTGGCGGGATTGGACGGATCGGCGTTGCGCGGATCGAAGTTTGCTCCGATGGGGATCGGATTCTGGTCGCGAATCCAGAACTGGTTGCGGCCGAGAGACCCGACGTAGCCGACGTCAACCACCGTGCTCCATCCGATGTTCTGCTGCACCGAGAAGCTGAAGTTCATGATGCGCGGGACGCGATCACTGCGATCGAAACCGTTCACCGCCTGCGGGAACACCGAACCAGCCGAGGAAGCGATTCCGGCGAGCGTTCCGAAGAACACGGTAGGCGTGCTCACCAGCGGCGGCTGGGTGGAGAAGCGGAGCAGATTCTCGGACATGTTCGGGCGTCCAAAGAACTGTCCGAAGCCGCCGCGAAGGGCCGTCCTGCCGTTGCCGAACACATCGTAGGCGAAGCCAAAGCGCGGTCCGAATTTGACGCCGTAACCGGAGATGAGGCCACGGGGGAATCCGTTCTGCCCAGCGACAGCCATGCCGTTTACGGGGTTTCCCGTGCCGGCGGCGATTGCGCCGATCAGAGTCACGGGCAGCACTTGGCCGGTGACCGGATGCACGCCGACGCGCACGTTGTTGACACGCGCCGGGCGAACCAGTTGCACGGCCTGGCGGGGATCATAGCGCTCCGGCGCAAAGGAGGTCAGCGCGTTCGACCGCATGAAGATTGGAGTGAGGTGGTGGAAGCGCATGCCGATTTCCAGCGTCAACCGGCGGGTGGCGCGCCAGGTGTCTTGCGCGAACCATTCCACGGCGTGCTGGCGGAAACTGAGAATCACACGGTTGGTAGCTTCGGCGTAGGTCTGGAAGATGCCGAGCGCGGAGTTGGAATAGGCATAGCCGGAGTCAAGCGGGTTGTTGGCGCTTGGCTGGAAGTTCAAGGTGCCGGTGTAGGAGCCATCATTGAGCGAGCCCTGGTAGTTGCGCTCCACCATGATGCCGGCCTTGAGGGTGTGCGGGCCCCACACCTTGGTGAGGTTGTTGGTGAGGTTGAAGGCGTGCAGCCTTTGATAGAACGGGAAGCGCCCCTCCATAAAGAGGTTCGCCGGATTGGTGACACCGCCGAATGTTGCGTTGGGAATGAGTCCGAGGGGATTGCTGGAGGGGTTGATCTGACCGGCCACGTAGCCCCACGTCGTGCGCTGGTTGCGCTTGATTTCGGCTTCCTCGGCGCTGTTGCCTTCCGGCCTCCGCGTCCATCCGAAACTGGTTTCATTGATCAACGACGGCGACAGCACGCCGGTATATCGCAGAATGTAGCCTTGGCCGTGGAGGCGGTAGGTTTTCCTCATCTGCGGCCAGTTGGTGGATCCCGCCGTGAGAATGCCGACTGCGCCGCTTTGCTGGTCGACAAAGGACGCGATGGTGAGGGCGAGAGTGTGATTCTGTTTCGGGTTGTAGTCGATGCGCGCGTTCTCCATGCGAATGGGTGTCGTGTTCTCGTCCTGGAACACGTAGTTGTAGCGGCCGCCCGAGACATTGCGGTCCTGGAAATTCGGCTCAGGGAACACCTTCAGCAGCGCCAACCCGCTCGGATCGAGACGGTTGGCCGGCACCACGTTTCCTGGGTAGACCTGGCGGGTGGTGGGATCGGTCACTGGGATCAGACGCCCGTTCAGGTCAATGGACTGCGTGAAGTCGCCTCGCCGCTCCAGCAAGGTGGGAACTGTGAGCTGGGCAATGGCTGTGGGCACTTTCAAAGGCCAGAACTCCTGCGACCAGAAGAAGAAGAGCTTGTTGCGGTCCGCGTTGATTCTTGGAATGGGGATAGGCCCGCCGATATTGTAGTTCCAGGTGTTGTAGCGGTATCGCGGCTTCACCCGTGAGAGGCGGTTGTTGAAGAAGGCGTTGGCATTGAACTGTTCATGTCGCTTGAAGTACGACACCAGGGCGTGAAACTCCTTTGCGCCCGACTTGGTGACGAAGTTCACGGTTGCGCCGGCCGATCGGCCGTACTCCGCCGGATAGTTGCTCATCAGCACCTTTACTTCGGCGATGGCATCCTGGCTGAGCATCACGACGCCATTGAAGTTGTTTCCCATTGGATTGACGGGCATGCCATCCACTGTCACGGTGTTGGCATTGCGGCGGTTGCCCTGGACATTGAGATCGAAGTTACGGTCGATGCGCTCCGTGCTGCCCACACCCTGACCGTCCACCACGCCTGGCAGCAGTGCGAGGAGCGTCATAGCGTTGCGCCCCTTTGTCATGAGGTTCTCCAACTGTGTGCTGTTGATGACGCCGGCGCGTTCCGAACTGGCCACCTGAACGCTGACGCCCTCCGCGGTGACGGAAACCTGATCGGAGATAGCGCCGATTTCGAGCGCAAGTTTTCCCAGCGGCAGCGTTTCCGCCGATGACAGCACGATGCCGGTGCGCTGCAGGGTTTTGAATCCCGAGTGAGTGACCGACAACGTGTACTCGCCCGGCTGCAAACTTCCAATGAGGAAATCACCCTGATCGTTTGTTTTCACGGCGCGTTTGAGGGAAGTGGACTTTTGCGTCACCGAAATATCGGCGCTGGTGACAGCGGCCCCGGTGGGATCCACCACCGATCCGACGATGGTGCCAGTGATTGTTTGTGCAAGGCTCGCGATCGAAGTGAGGGCGAGCAGAACTGCGAGGCGGAGAGTCAGCATAAATAGCTCCTTCATTGGGCTTCTTCCAGAGCCCCGTGTTTCTTGAGAAAGGATTCGATGGCCCGCTGCACCCGTATGGTATCGGTGTCGGACCAGGTGTGGCGTCCGTGCGCGCCACCGGAAATCGTCGCCAGTTGATTGGGCACGCCTGCTTTGGACAACGCTTCATGGAGGCGCGTGGCATGAGAGTAAGGAATCGAGCCATCGGCATCGCCGTGAAGAGTGAGCACCGGTGGCGATCCCGCGCTTACCCAGGTAAGAGGCGAGATGCGCCTCGCCAGTTCCTTCGCATCGCCGGGCCCGCGGAACCAGCGTTGCAGATAGGGCCGGTCTTCGCCGAGCAACTGCGCCATGTCCGTCGCGCCGTAGTAGTTGATCACCGCGCGCGCTTTGGGCGCGGGTCCGTCATCCTTGCAGCCGGCATCAAAAGACTCATCCAGCATCGCCGTCAACAGCGCCAGATGGCCACCCGCCGAGCCGCCCGTGAGAACCAGGCGATTCCGGTCGATGCCGTACTTCTCCCCGTTCCGTGCAATCCATCGAAACGCGCACCGGCAGTCCTCCACCGCAGCGGGCGCGGCGGCGACACCGCTCAACCGGTATTGCACCGCGGCAATGCGGTAGCCGAGTTGCAGGTAGGGCAGATACCACAGCACGTATTGCTCTTTGCTTCCCGTCTGCCACCCGCCGCCGTGTATGTAGACGATGGTTGGCCCGGGCTTCCTGTCGTAGGGAATGTACAGGTCGAGCTTCAGTTGGATGCCGTCCGGCGTGGTGCGATACACGACATCGCGTTCGGTTCGAAACCGCTGCCCCACCACGGAAGCCCAGTCGCGGGCCGATTCCTGGGCTTGCAGTGGAACCGCTGCCAGAAGTAAGATGTTCATATAATGAACAGTAGCGTTCATTTTCGTAGCTTATTAGATATTGCAAACGGATGAAGAAGTCAAGCAGCGTCGGCGCAGGAACACTCGACAAGGGTCTCACGGTTCTCGAAGCAGTAGAGAGCGCGGCCCATCCCGTGGGCGTGAATGACATTGCGGCGGCAACCGGTATCCAGCGCCTTGCCGTCTACCGGCTGCTGTCGACGCTCCAACAGCGGGGCTACGTGCAACGTGATGACGACAAGCGGTATCGCGCCGCCACGCGCCGGCGCAAACTACTTCTTGGATATGCTGCCCCGCTGGCGGGCAACACGTTTCGCGAGGACGTCGCCACATCCCTGCAGCAGGCCGCGCGGAAAGCGGGCATTGATCTCATGCTCCTGGATAACGCCGATGATGATTCACGCCAGGTGATGCGCAATGCCGAAATACTGGTGGAAGCGGGCGTCGATGTCGCGATCTTCTTCCAGCCGATCGAATCGTTGGGCCACATGATGGCGGACCGGCTGTCGAGTGCCGGGCGGCGATTTATCACCGTGGAGCGGCCTATCCCCGGCGGCATTTACTTTGGCGCCAACAACTATCAGGCCGGCAAACTGGCAGGCCATGCGCTCGGCAGTTTCGCACTGGAGAACTGGCGCGGCCGGTTCCATCATCTGGTGCTGGTGGAAGGAGCGCATACCAGCACCAACGTCCAGGGCAGACTTGCCGGAGTGCTCGTCGGATTGCGCGAAGTGTTGCCTTCAGTTGACGATTCGAAGGTGATCCATCTGCACGGAAACGCCAATCGCGATGCCAGCCGGGTGGCGATGGCCGAACTGCTGGCGAGCCTGGAGCCGAGTACACGGCTTCTGATTTCGGGGTTTAACGACATCAGCGCCATTGGCGTCCTGGATGCGGTGCGCGCGGCCCGCCGCCAGCGGAGTGTCGCCATTGTCGGGCACAACGCGATGAAAGAGGGGCGGCTGGAGATACGGAAGCAGGGCAGCCCGTTCATCGCCTCCGTCGCATACTTCCCCGAGCGCTACGGAGAGCGCCTGGTGAAGCTTGCCTGCGCAATCGCCGGAGGTGACGTGGTGGCGCCGGCGGCGTACACGCAGCATGCGGTGTTAGACCGGAGCAATGTGGATGTCGTTTATCCGGCGGAGGTGTAGCGAGTTATCGAAGGCCGGTCATGAAGCGCTTGAGCTCCGCGTCCGTCCACGGCGTTTTGCGAAGTGAATTGACGCCTCGCGTTTCCTTGGATTCCTCCACCGAAACCATCGTCGCGCTATGTCCCCAGGAGCGGCGAATGAAGCTCACCACCGCGGCCACCTGTTCGTCATTCAATGCCGCTGCCATCGGCGGCATCAGCCCCGTGGCGCCTTCTTTTCCGTTCAGCACCACGCGCAACGGGGCCGCGGCATTCGCGGCCACGATCTTCGATGCAGCGAGATTGGGGGCCCCGCCTTGGTTGCCCTGTCCATCGGCGCGATGGCAACCGGCACACGCGTTCGCGTAAATCTGTGCACCTGCGGCGACGCGCTTCTCCTCATCCGGTGTGAGCTTCGGACCTTGATCGGCCGGAACCGGTTTTCCAGACCATGTCACTCGGGCGGCCACTTTCTTCGCAAGCTCCGCCAACTCGCCGGTACCCGCAGCGACGGAGGTCAGCGACTTCGGTTCGGCAGGTAAACTCAAGCCAGGGTTCGTCCCGGCTCCGCGGTTTCGACCCAACCCGGAGCCTCCGAATCCCACACTCGCAGGGCCGATGCCGGTCGGACGGCCTCCGCCCCCGCCCACTCCAGCGCTCAGCCCAACATCCACTCCTCGCAGCAAAGCGAGCCGCTGCCACATGGTACGGTTGGTGTCCGCCGACCAATCGAAGATGCGTTGTACTTCCGGCTGATCACGTTTTCTTGTAATGGCTGCCGCCAGCATCGCGATCGCATCGTCGCGCTTCCACTGGCTCGAACTGAGCAACCGCTCGAGTGCGACAGCTTCCTGTCCGGCCAGACCACTGATACCTGCATCGACAACGATTTGGTCATCGCCATATTTTGTGAGCATCGCAATTATGGGAGTGGTACGGGCAGCCTGCGGCAGTTCCCCGAGCGAAGCGGCCAATTGACGGCGCACACTCCAGTTGGCATCCTCTGACCGCTTCAACACCGCGGCATGAAGGGGATGATTCGACTCACGCAACCACCGTTCAGAGATGCGTACTGCGCCTGCGCGCACGTCCGGCGATTTGTCGGTGAGTGCTTTCTCCACCGTCGGCGCGTCGATCGCATCGAGTCCATCCAGTGTCCACAAGGCATGCAAGCGGGTGCGCCAATCCGTTGCATTCGCGGCCACCCGTTTCAACTGCGGCGCAACGGAGGCATCGTCGCGTTGCACCAGAATCTGCTGCGCCATGTTGCGCCACCAGCCGTTGGGATGGGAAAGCGCGTCGATGAGTTGCGTGGAAGTAGCCTTCGACAGCGCAGGCTTGGGTCCAGGCTTCATCGAGTCGTGAACCACGCGATAGATGCGGCCGAGTCCCACGGGCAGCTCCAGTTTGTTGTTCTTGATATAGGTTTTCAGATAGTCCGTCTGATAGGCGATATCCTGCACTACGCCTCGATACATGTCGATCACATACAAGGTCCCGTCCGCCGCCGAAAAGAGATTCACGGGACGGAAGCGCTCGTCGGTGGACGCCAGAAACTCGCCCTTCCTGTAGGCGTCCCTGGCCTTCAGCCGGCCTGTGCCGTCGTCGTCAATGATGAGGCGATGCACAAGGTTTGTCGGCGATTCGCCAATGAACGCATTTCCTTGCAGCTCTTTTGGCAGGCGATCGCCGCGGAAGATGTATGGGTCAGCGGAAGAGGCGTAGGTCACCGCCGTGCCATCGGGCCGCAGGAAGCCCTCGCGATAGGCGCGCTGCAAGCCCGGTGTGGGCCTCACCGGCCAGATCGCAGTTTCATGGCGTTCAATCAGAACGTCATAGAGTCCGCGCGTGCGAACGACGTTTGGATTTCGCAGAAAGTATTTCGCCGGGATGATATCGACGAACAGAGGCTGCTCATTCCAGTTGCGGTAGATGCGGCCTGCGTCGTCCTGCGAGATGTTCCACTGCCCGCGAACGAGGCTCGGTTCCATCTCCAGCTTGCCGTGCCGCCAACGCAAGTTCCAATTGTGCTCCGAGGTATAGATGGTGTTGTCCATGCCCCAGTACAGGCCGTTGGCGTTGTGTTCGATGTTTGCTTCCTTGCGGCCGAAATCGCTGCGGATCAGTTCCTTCGTGTCGGCCTTCAGATCACCGTCGGTGTCCTTTGCAAGCCAGAGATTCGGGGGCTCGCCCACGAGCACGCCGTTGGAGAGCACCTTCACGGCGCGCGGTAGGACGAGCTTATCCATGAATACGGTTCGCTTGTCCATCCTGCCGTCGCCATTGGTGTCTTCCAGAACGACGACGCTGCAGATAGGCTCGAAGGAATCCTTCATGGATTCATCCATGGCGAAGGCCGGCATCTCGATCACGTAGAGCCGTCCGTCCGCGTCCTGATCCATCACGATCGGGTCGCGGACCAGAGGCTCGGTGGCCACCGGCTCCAGGTGATATCCGGGCGGCATGAAGAACGTCTTCAGTGCCTGGTCTACGGGAAGGGCCGGGGATTCTTTGGAGACCTTCTGCACGGCAGGCGGCCACCCGGTTTGCTGGAATGCCAGAAGCAGGCCGAAGCTGAAGATCATGAGGCCGTATTTCATCGTAGACTCCTCGGGAATGGCTCAAACATCGTATCGCATCAGGTACTATGACTCCATGCCGATCCGCTGCTTTCTACACGCGATGAGATTGCCTATGCTTATGCTCGCAATAGCGGCGGCCCTGCCGGCCGAGATCATCTCCATCGAAACCCCGATGGTCCCGCCGGAGTGGGCCTACGCGCAGCGGGCGCTGCTTACCGAATCTCTCGCCGCGGCGGAGGAATTCGCGGCCAAGTACATCGATCCGCGAGGCCACTTCCGCGGTGTCGAGCGATGGGGCGGCAACGATGGTCCCGACGACGTCATGGAGACCTTCCACAACTGGCCGCTGTTATATGCGCTCGGCGCCGGCGAACGCATCCTCGCCACCTACGACCGCATCTGGGAGGGCCATCTCGACCAATATCAGCGAGCCAAAGCACCCAGCACTGAAATGGCCAAAAACGGCATGTATTGGCGTGAATTTCCCACAGCTTTCGACTGGGAGCACAACGGTGAAGGCCTCGCCGCCTTCTATCATTACGGACTCTGCAAACCACGCAACTTGACCTATCGCCAGCGAGCCCTTCGCTACGCCGGCTTCTACAACGGCGACGACCCGCTGGCTGCCAACTACGACAGGAAACTCAAGATCATCCGCAGCCTGCACAACGGCAGCCGCGGCTCCAAGATCACAGCGGCTTCGGTTTACGATTGGGGCGGGGAAGTGGAACCGGGGGCGGACAGGCACACACGTTATCAGACCGCGGCCAATATCCGCGGCGACCATCCGCTGAATCTGTGCGCCACTACGCTTGGCATGAATGCCTATCTGTTGACGGGTGACAATCGCCATCGCGACTGGGTTCTCGAATATGCCGGAGCGTGGCGCGACCGCATCCTGGAGAACAAGGGCAACGTACCTACCAATATCGGGCTCGACGGCAGGATCGGCGGGGAGTGGTCCGGAAAATGGTACGGCGGAACGTTCGGTTGGAATTTCGACAGCACCACCAGCAGCCGCAATTACTACATGCGCGGCGTCCGAATCGCCATGGGCAACGCCTTCCTGCTCACGCGTGATCCCTCGTACCTGAATCCGCTCCTCAGGCAACTCGACAATCTCTACGCAGCAAAACGAGTGGAGAACGGCCGGATTCTGCTGCCAAACAAGCATGGCGACAAGGGTTGGTGGGGCTACACACCGAACCAGCACACGGACGTCCAGCGCGATCTTTATCTGTGGACCTTGGACCCCGCGCGGCTCGATCACATCGCCGCCGAGCCCTGGATCGCCTACCTGCAAGGTAAGAACTCCGGCTATCCCACCGAGGCGTTGCGATCGGGTCTCAGCGAGGTGCGCCGCCGCGTCGCCAACTTCCGAAACGATCGCTCCACTCCGGACTCGCGCCCGGCCGATCACGCGCAGCGCTTCAATCCAGTCGTCACCACGCCGCTGGTGAATCTGATGCTCGGCGCCAATGATCCCGGCACGTCCGGCAACCTGCTCCACGCGCGCCTTCGGTACTTCGATCCCGATCGCCGCCGCCCAGGCTTGCCCGAGAATGTCGCCGCCCTGGTCGATTCGCTCGGGGACCAAACGGCTTCCGTGACCCTTGTCAACTTGAGCCAGACTGCCGAACGCAGCGTTGTCGTACAAACCGGCGCCTATGCCGAACACACCGCAATCGAAGTTTCCGTCGGTGACCGCGTTCATAGCATGAACAACTCCGCGTTTACCGTGCGCCTCGCCCACGGTGCTGGCGCCCGGCTCCGCATCAATATGCGCCGCTACTCCAACCAGCCAACCCTCGCCTTTCCCTGGGATCGCTGAAATTTAGAGCCAGCGGCGGACACGTCCACTGTAGTCGTCCCAGGCCCGTCCAAATTTGGCACTCATAACACGCTCCTCGGGAATGATCTGAAAGCGCGTGAGGAAGAGCATCAAGGCGACCGGACCAAGGAAGGCGTACGCAACCGAGAGCCAGACAGCCCAACCCGCGACTACGGCGGTCAACCCCAGGTACATGGGATTTCGCGTGTAGCTGTAGACTCCGCCACTTACCAGGGACGACGCTGCCTCCGGATGGACCGGACTGATCGTAGTCTTGGCTTTACGAAACGTGAGGATGCCCAGGACCGCGACGATCAACCCAAACAAGGCGCACCCGCCTGCAATGGAAATGCGCAATGGGCGCGGGAGGGAAACCACGGGCTGGAGATTCGCCGTCCACCACATGGCTACGGCCACAACAGCGAATGCGATGAGGGGTGGAATTCTCAGCTCGAGTGCCCGCATGTTCTTACTCTAAGCCTTGGCGCGGTTAAAAAGTTCCCACCGGCAAGGTTGAACACTCGCCCCCTATCATGGTCCAATAAGGGTTACACCCCCCACAGGAGCACTATCACCTTGGATCACGCTTTGCTAGCCCTGGAAGACGGGACTGTCTTCGAGGGCCGCAGCTTTGGTGCGCGCCAACAGCGCTTCGGCGAAGTCGTCTTCAATACGGCAATCACGGGCTATCAGGAAGTCTTCACCGATCCTTCCTACACCGGACAGATTGTCTGCCTCACCAATCCTCAAATCGGGAACTACGGCGCCAACCCCGCCGATAGCGAATCCGCCCGTCCTTATATCGAAGGATTGGTGGTGCGCGAGTTCTCGGAAATCGCTTCCAACTGGCGAAGCGAGGAGTCGGCTGACCAGTTCCTCGCTCGCAATGGCATCCCCGTGATTGGCGAAATCGACACGCGCAAACTGGTGCGGAAACTGCGCACGAGCGGCGTGATGCGCGGCGTCATCGGCAGCGGCGATGTGAGCGCGGACGAGTTAATTGCCGCGGCGAGGCGTGCTCCTTCCATGGCCGGTCTCGATCTGGCCACCAAGGTGACCACGCCGGAACGATACGATTGGACCGAAGGCGTTACCGCCTGCTCGCCGTCCGAACGAATTGGCAAGACAGGCACGCAGCAGTTCAACGTTGTCGCTTTCGACTTTGGCATCAAGCGCAACATCCTTCGCCGGCTCGTGCACGGTGGCTGCAAACTCACCGTTGTTCCAGCCGCAACGACGGCCGAAGACGTGCTCGCGCTCAATCCTGACGGCGTGTTCCTGTCCAACGGCCCCGGCGATCCGGAGCCTCTCGAATTCCAATATGCGCAGATACGCAAACTAATCGGGCGCACGCCGGTGTTCGGCATCTGCCTCGGTCACCAGCTCCTGGGACTCGCCATGGGCGCCAAGACCTTCAAGTTGAAATTCGGCCACCGCGGCGCCAACCATCCGGTGCTCAACCGTCTTACCAATAAGGTGGAGATCACCTCGCAGAATCATGGCTTCGCGGTCGACCCCGACACCGTCCCCGACCGCACGGTGGAGATCACTCATATGAATCTCAACGACGACACCGTGGAGGGGCTGCGCCACCGCGAGCACCCCGTCTTCTGCGTGCAGTATCACCCTGAGGCGGCGCCAGGGCCGCATGATTCGCATTACCTGTTCGACGATTTCTTCAAACTGATGCGCGAGCACAAGAGGTCATAACGGATGCCTAGAAGGAACGACATCCATCGGATTCTGATTATCGGCTCTGGCCCCATTGTGATCGGCCAGGCCTGCGAGTTCGATTACTCAGGCGCGCAGGCGTGCAAGGCGTTGCGCTCCGACGGGTATGAAGTGGTTCTGATCAATTCGAACCCGGCCACCATCATGACCGATCCGGATCTCGCCGATCGCACCTATGTCGAGCCACTCAGTCTGGAGTACGCCGAGGAAGTGATTCGCAAGGAACGGCCTGATGCGCTGCTGTCCACTGTGGGCGGGCAGACCGGGCTGAACCTCTCGGTGTCGCTGGCTGAGGCCGGTGTGCTCGACAAGTACGGGGTGGAACTGATCGGCGCGAAGATCGAAGCCATCAAGATGGCCGAAGACCGTCTGCTGTTCAAGGACGCGATGCGCGGCATCGGCCTGGAAACGCCGCAGTCGCAGTTGGTCACCAGCGTGGAGACGGCGCTCGATTTCGCGAGCCGCATCGGCTACCCGCTGATTCTGCGTCCCAGCTTCACGCTCGGCGGCACCGGCGGCGGGATTGCGTACAATCGCGAAGATCTCCTCGACATCACCGAGCGCGGCCTCGATCTTTCGCCGGTGCATGAAGTGCTGATTGAAGAGAGCGTCCTCGGTTGGAAAGAGTACGAGTTGGAAGTGATGCGCGATCTCGCCGATAACGCCATCATCATCTGCTCCATCGAGAACTTCGATGCGATGGGCGTGCACACAGGCGATTCCATCACAATTGCTCCGGCGCAGACGTTGACCGATCGCGAATATCAAATGATGCGCGACGCCGCGCTGCGCTGCCTGCGCAAGATCGGCGTGGATACTGGCGGATCGAACGTGCAGTTCGCCATCGACCCGAAGACCGGCCGCATGGTGGTGGTGGAGATGAACCCGCGCGTGTCGCGCAGTTCGGCCCTGGCGTCCAAGGCCACAGGATTCCCGATTGCGAAGATCGCCGCGAAGCTGGCAGTCGGTTACCGTCTGGACGAAATCAAGAACGACATTACCCGCAAAACGCCCGCCTGTTTTGAGCCCACCATCGATTACGTCGTGGTAAAAATCCCGCGCTGGCAGTTTGAAAAGTTCCCCGGAGCCGAACCTGTGCTTGGTACCCAGATGAAGTCCGTGGGCGAGGTGATGGCCATCGGGCGGACCTTCAAACAGGCTCTCGGGAAGGGAATTCGCAGCCTGGAAACGGGCAAGTCGTCCGCGTCGGAAGTCTACGATCCGAACCTTATCGCGCAACGGCTCATCACGCCGAATCCGGAACGGTTGGGCTACATCCGCTACGCCTTCCAGCAAGGCTACACGGTGGATCAGATCTTTGAAATGACCGCCATCGATCCCTGGTTCCTCAGGCAAATCGCCGATGTCGTGCAACTGGAGAAGGACCTCGCGGCAAAGTCGTGGGACACGCTCGACAAGGCGACGTTTGTGAAAGCCAAGCGCGACGGCATCTCCGATTCCGCGATGGGCCGCATGTGGGTGAAGACACCGCTGGAAGTGCGCACGCGCCGCAAGGAGCTTGGTGTCAGCGCGGTGTTCAACCGCGTCGATACCTGCGCCGCCGAGTTTGAAAGCTTCACACCCTACCTCTATTCCAGCTACGAATCGGAATGCGAGGCCGAGCCGGGCACACGCAAGAAGGTGATGATTCTCGGCAGCGGTCCTAACCGCATCGGGCAGGGAATAGAGTTCGATTACTGCTGCTGCCACGCCTCGTACGCGTTGAGGGAATTCGGCGTCGAGTCCATCATGGTGAACTGCAATCCGGAAACCGTGTCTACTGACTACGACACCAGCGACCGGTTGTACTTTGAGCCGCTCACGCTCGAAGAAGTGCTGAACATCTACGATACCGAAAAGCCCGATGGCGTCATCGTCCAGTTCGGCGGCCAGACCCCGCTCAACCTCGCGCTGCCGTTGAAGCGCGCCGGCGTCCCCACCATCGGCACCGACCCCTCCAACATCGACCTCGCCGAGGATCGCAAACTATTCGCCCGGCTGCTTGACGAACTCGGCATTCCGTCTCCGCCAAACGGCACGGCGACGAGCGAGCAGGAAGCCATCGATGTAGCCCGCCGCCTCGGTTTTCCCGTTCTGGTGAGGCCCAGTTTCGTTCTCGGTGGCCGCGCCATGGTGATCGCATACGATGAGGAAACGGTGCGCCGCTACATGCGCGAGGCTGTCATCTTCTCGCAGGAGCGTCCCGTCCTCATTGACCGCTTCCTCGAAGACGCCACCGAAGTCGATGTCGATTGCCTCTCCGACGGCGACGACGTTCTGATCTCGGGCATCATGGAGCACATCGAAGAAGCCGGCGTGCATTCGGGCGACAGTTCGTGCGTGCTGCCCGCGACATCCCTCGCTGCTGCCGATCTCGAAACCATCGAACGTTACACCGTGCAGCTCGCGCGCGCCTTGCAGGTCATCGGGCTGATGAACGTGCAGTACGCGATCAAGGACGGCACGGTGTACGTGCTGGAAGTGAACCCCCGCGCCTCGCGCACGGTGCCGTATGTATCGAAGGCGACGGGCGTGCCACTGCCGAAGATCGCCGTCGGGCTGATGCTGGGCAATAAACTGAAGGACCTCGCGCATCTCACCAACGGGCAGACGAGCGGCGTGCTGCCGGTGCCGCAGTACTTCGTCAAATCGCCCGTGTTCCCGTTCAACAAATTCCCCGGCGTCGATCCCGCCCTTGGACCGGAAATGCGGTCTACCGGCGAGGTAATGGGCGTCGGCATCAACTTCGGTGAGGCATTCGCCAAAGCGCAGTTGAGCGCAGGCACACCGCTGCCGGATTCAGGGTGTGTGTTCCTCAGCGTGAATGAGCGCCACAAAGCCGACGCCGTCGAACTGGGCCGCAAGTTCGCCGAACTCGGATTCACCCTCGCCGCCACCCGGGGAACCGCATCGGCGCTGCAAGCCGCCGGGCTCAAAGTGAAGACGGTGTTCAAGGTGAACGAAGGCCGCCCGAACGCAGTGGACTTGCTCAAGGCCGGCGCGCTGCAACTGGTAATCTACACGTCCACCGGCGGGCACTCCTTCAGCGATGAAAAAGCCATCCGCCGGTCGTCGCTCACTTACCGCGTCCCGTGCATCACGACGATGAGCGGCGCCAAGGCTGCCGCCGAAGCGATGGCCTCGCGCCGCCGCGATCCCATCCGCGTGTGGACGCTCCAAGAGATCCATCAGCGCACCGAGACCATGGCGTAGCCTTTATACGCACACTCCACAGATCCCAACCATCAACTGCGCGCTGATACCATGCAATTCATGAAATCAGCCCTGTTGTTGGTTCCGATAGCGGCATCCGCCGCGGTCGCACTCGCGTTCGGCCAACTGGCTCCGCAACCCAAGTACACACCGCCAGACTCCATCGAGTTCCGCAACGTCGACATCTACTCCGAAGGCACGCGCATGCATGGCGAAACCTTCATCGCCAAGGCTAACGCAGGACAGAAGCGGGCTTGCATTCTGATGGCGCATGGTTGGGGCGGCACCACTGCCGCCATGCGCAGGGACGCCGCCGCTTTCGCCAACGCCGGCTATTACGTCATCACCTTCGACTACCGCGGCTGGGCAAGCAGCGATGCCCGCGTCGTCCTTACAAAATCCGCGCCTCCGGAACAGGAACGCAAAAGCGGTAAGTTTACGGCCGAGGTGCAGGAGGTGCGCGGTGTGGTCGACCCCATCGACATGGGCAGCGACTGGATGAATGCGATTCACTGGGCCGCCGGCGATCCGCAGTGCGACATGCAACGCTTCGGTCTGTGGGGTTCGAGTTTCTCCGGCGGGCTCGTGGTATACGCGGCCGCGCGGGACAATCGCGTGAAAGCCATTCACAGCCAGGTGGGCTCCATGGATGGCCGCGCCGGTTGGGATCAGGCAAAGGTACGCGAGGAAGCGACGCACTATGCCCGCGGCCAGCAGTCCTATCCCGAGCCTTACAAAAAGGTGATCGGCAACCTGACTGGCGCCCCGATGATGGCCCGCTTCCCGCAGTACTTCCCCGTCGAGGAGGTGAACCTCGCACCCAAGACAGCGATGCAGTTCGTCATTGCCGCTAACGAAGAGCTCTTCGATAACAAAGACCATGCCGTCCGCGCTTATGAAGCGTTCAAGGGCGTCAAACGCATGGTGAATATTCCCAATATCAAACACTACGGAATTTACTTCGAAGCGCGCGAGCAGACAATTAAACTGGCGCTCGAATGGTACGGAATGCACTTGAAATAGCCTCGTGTGTCTCGCCCTGCGCGACGCGCCCGCAATGACATGGCATTGGCGGCGGATGTATGATTCGGCTAACTGCCATGACAACCAGACGTCAGCTTCTCAAAAGCGCAGCGCCCCTCGTTGCCGCGCCTATGATCGTGCCCAGCGTCGTGCTCGGCCAGCGAGCGGGCGCCGTAGCCCCCAGCGACAGGATTCTGTTCGGTGGAATCGGCATCGGATCCCGCGGCGCGCATGACCTCAGCAAGTTGCTCAACATCGCGGATGCGCGCTTCATCGCCATCTGCGATGTGCGCAATGAACGCAGAGAGGAAATCAAATCCATCGCCGACAAGAAGTACGGCAACAATGACTGCAAGATGTACGACGACCAGTTCGAGTTGCTGGCGCGTCCGGACATCGACGCCGTCCTCATAGCGACCGGCGACCGCTGGCACACGCCGCTGTCCATCATCGCCGCGCAACATGGAAAAGATGTCTATTGCGAAAAGCCCTGCTCGATGTCGATTGAAGAGAGCTGGGCGCTGGCCGCGGCGTTCCGCCGTTACAACCGCCTCTATCAGGCGGGCTGCCAGCGCCGCAACGGAGCCAACTTCGTCCTCTGCAAAGAGCTGCTGAATTCCGGCGCGCTCGGCAAACTGCAGGCCCTCTACGCCAACACCGGACCGTCGGCGAATTGGCCTCCCGTGCCGAGCCGCGACTGGCTCAAGGGCGAGGACCTGCCGCCCAAACAGGTGCTCGATTGGGACCGCTGGCTCGGCCCCGCGCCATGGCGTCCCTACCATCCTTCTTATGTGCGCGGCGGCTGGCGCAACTTCTACGATTTCCATGGCGGCGGCATTCTCGAATGGGGCTCGCACACCGTCGACCTCTGCCACTGGGCGGCCGGTTACGACGATACGCAGCCGGTGGAATACGAGCCCGTCGGCACCAACGTCGGCCCCTATCAGGTGAACTGCAAATACGCCAACGGCGTCAAGCTCATCATGCGCGACAACGCCTGGGATGGCGCTCTCAAGACCGGATCCTGCAGCTTCCGTATCGAAGGCGACCAGGGTTGGGTGGAGACCGGCGACGCCACTAAGATCGCTTGTTCGGACAACATCAAGCCGCTGCTGCGGCCGACTGAAGACGCGAGAATGGCGCTGGAGAATCACGTGAAGGAACTGGTTCGCTGCATCCGCACCCGCACGCAACCGAGCGCGAGCGCGGCGGCGGCGGCGAATTCGCACGTCACCTGCCATGCGGCGTTCATTGCCTATCAACGCGGTAAGACCCTCACCTGGGATACCGCGAAAGCCGAGTTTACCAACGATGATATCGCCAACCGGATGCGCTCGCGCGCGCTGCGCGAACCGTGGCGGGTTTGAGGAAGGGAGGAAACCATGCAACAGACAACACAGACTCCAACACCGCAGCCGGCGGCGAGACCAAAGCCCGCGGCGCCTCCACCCGAGTTTCAGGAAGGCGCAATCGCCAGCATGGATGGGGCAGGGCTGCTTCGTATCCTGAAAGCGCCCGGCTCGTCTGATTTTCACAAGGCGAAAGCCTGCATGCGCGCCGGCGAGCTTGGCGTCAAGGAAGCGATTCCCGTGCTCGCCGCCATGCTCTCCGATGAGAAGATGAACGGCTATGCGCGGTACGGGCTGGAGCCGATCGCGGATCCGGCGGTGGATGAAGCCCTGCGTGCGGCGCTCCTCAAACTCAAGGGCAACGCGCTCATCGGCGTCATCAATTCCATCGGCAAGCGGCGCGACGCCAAGGCCATCCCGGCGCTCGCCAAAATGATGTACGGTGCCGATGTGGATACCGCAAAGGCATCCGCCGCGGCACTCGGCGCGATCGGCGGGCTGGCCTCGGAGAAAGAGCTCCGTGCGGGCCTCGCGAAGACGAAAGGCGGCGCCAGGGCGGCGGTGGCGGATGCCTGTCTGCTGTGCGCCGAACGCCTGCTCGCCGACGGCCAGCGGGCCCCGGCACTGGCACTCTACGCAACGCTCAGCTCGGCCGATGTCCCCAAGGCCGCTAAGCTGGCGGCGATGCAAGGCATCATTCGCGAAGAAACATCGCTGACACGCCCGCGCTGAATCGCGCAACTTGCCGAGGCGTTCGACGATCTCCGTCTAACGCCGGAACAGTGCATTCAGCGTTCTGGACCTGGTGGAGCGAGCGCATCCCGATGCCGCTGAGCAAGGACTGTCCTCACAACATCGGAGGCCATTCAGCCGTCTTGTGGGGCAGGTTGTCAACCGCCGTCTGGAGTTTGTACATTCCGCCGTCTTGTGGGGCGGCCAATCCTGGCCGCGGTTGGCCTTTCCAGGCCAGCCTTGTCCGTCCAGGACAGATCGTGCAACTCGGCGTTCAGCCGAACCGCATCGACCCGATTACCTCGATATCCGGTGTTTCGTTCGACGAAGCTTGGAACAGCCGGGAGCATCTGATTCGTAACAAGGAATCCACGGGACGGGCCAAGGACCGTGGAGACGCGGAAGAGCTTCGCAAACGCAGTGGTCACTCGTAACGCAGCGCTTCAATCGGATCCAACCGCGACGCCTTGATCGCCGGCAACAATCCCGCGATCAGCCCAACCACCTCCAGCATCAACGTGGACGTCAGCACCGCGAATCGCGAAATCTGCAAGTGGATGTCGCCGGCGCCGGAGGTGTCCTTGAACAGCGGCCCCAGCAGCGGCAGCGTGTCGATGCCCGAGGTCGCCGCCCAACCACCCGCCACTCCGAGCCCGCCGCCAACAGTCACAATCACCAGCGCCTCCAGCAGAAACTGGATCAGGATGATCCCGCGCCGCGCCCCGAGCGCCTTCAACACCCCGATCTCCTTGGTGCGCTGCGTCACGCTCACCAGCATGATGTTCGCCAGCCCGACGCCGCCAATCGCCAGCGTCAGACTTCCAATGAACGCCAGCAGAATCTGCAGCGCCAGGCTCATGGTGTCGATGGTCTTCATGAAATCGTTGAAAGCGATCATGCGGATGGCGCGTTCGTCCCGCGGGTCATAGTTGTGCAGCCGCGCCAGCGTCTCCCGCACCTGCTTCATCGTCTCGACGCGGAACATCGGATTCACCGGCGACCACACGATGTAATTCGGATAGCGCGCGTCACGGAACAACGATCCCGCCGAGTAAGGAATAAACAGGCATTCATTATCCGGGCGGTTGTAATTGGAGATCTGCGTCTTCGTTTTCAGCACGCCGACGATAGTGAAGCGCAGTCCGTTGATGGTCACCTCCTCACCCTCGGCCTTCATTTCCCCAAACAGCTTTTCCGCGGCCTTGGCGCCGATGACTGCGACGCGCAGCTTCTGCACTTCATCTTCCGCCGTGAGCCAGCGTCCTCCGTTCAGAACCGTCATGTTGCGGACGCGTCCGTACGCCGGCCAGACGGCGCGCACACCGAGGTTCTGCGTGCGGTAGCCGCGGACAATGGTTGCGCCGCCCACCAGGATCTCCGGCGAGATGGACGCCACCAGCGGGACAGCCTCGCGAATGGCATCGACGTCGGTCACCTCGAGCCGCACGCGTCTGCCGGCGCGCTCCCCGCCAGCCTGTGCCGACGTGCTGCCTTCAAACATCAGGATCAGGTCCTGCCCCACGGCCATGAACGCCTTGCGCAGCGCGACGTGGAAGCCGTCGCCGTAGGAGTAGAGAATCACGAAGCAGGCTACGCCCCAGCCGAGACTCACGGTGGTGAGGATGCTGCGCATTTTGTTGAAGCGCAGTGCGGCGAATGCTTCGCGCATGACGGATGCAGTGAGCCACAACAAGCCCGCGCCTCTTGCGTTACCGTTCATAGCCCAGAGCCTCCACCGGTGTGAGCGCCGCTGCTTTCCACGCCGGGCCCATCGTCGATGCCACCGTCACCAGCGCGAGCGCGCCAAAGGCCAGCAGTGTCGTCGTCGCATCCACAGGCAGCCCGCTGAAAAAGTCGGTGGGCGGCAGCAGATTCACCAGCCCCGCCAGTCCGTACGCGCCAAGAAAGCCGCCGATTCCGCTGGCAAGCGCGAGGACCGAACCCTCCAATAGAAAATCCGTCAGGATCCGCCGCCGCGTGGCCCCAAGCGCCTTGCGCAGCCCGATCTCGTGCGTGCGCTCCGTCACCGTCACCAGCATGATGTTCATCACGCCGACGCCGCCCAGAGTCAGTGTCACCAGCGCGATCACGCCGAGAAACGCCGTCATCGAAATGAAGATGTTATCCACCAGCTCCGCGCTCTGCACCGTATCCCAGATGTACACGGCCCCCTTATCATCGGGCGCAAAATCGTGGTTGCGGGAGATCACATGCAGCACCTGCTGCCGCGCGGCCTTCCATTCCGTCACAGACGCCGGCACGTAGATCAGGTTGTTGACGATACCCGGCCGGAAATTCGGATCGGCCGGCGGCATATCGCGCACCATCGTTGCGTAAGGGATGTAGATCTTCTCACTGTCCATGCCGTTGTAGCTGCTGTTCTGCGTCTTGGAGGGCATCAGCCCGACGATACGAAATGGCAGCCCGTTGAGCCGCACCTCCGCCCCCAGCACTTCCGGCCGCTCTCCGAATAACTGTTTGCGAACGCTGTCACCAAGCACCGCCACTCGCCGCTCGTCCTGCTCGTCCCGCTCCGAAAAGAAACGCCCGTGCGCGATGGGGATCGTGCGGATCTGCGGATAGATTGCCTCAACGCCGTTCACCGTGAACGACCCGCCATTGTAGGGACTGGCTACTTTTGCCTGTACCTGCAACTCCGCCGTGGCGCGCTGCACCAGGTAGCACTCTTCGCGGATGCTGCGCACATCGTCATAGTTTAGGCGGATGCGGCGTCCGGCGCGCTGTCCACCGGCCTGCTTTTCCGTGCGGCCCGAAAAGATGAGCACGATGTTCTCGCCGAGCTGTTTGGTGTTGTTGCGCTGGCCCTGTTTGAAGCCGTCGCCCATCGCAACGATGAGAACGATGGACGCCACGCCCCACGCAATGCCGCTCATGGTGAGGAAGCTGCGCATCTTGTTACGGAGCAGGTTGCTGAACACCTGTCCGAACAACTCGCTGAAGTAGGTCATGGCCGTTCCCTCTTAGGGCAGGATCACCTGCTGCCCCTCGGACAGGCCTTTCACGATCTCCGTCTTCGCCCCATTGCTGATGCCGATGGTTACCGGCACTTTGCGCTTGCCCGCCTCCAACAAGGGGTCGGCAATCTCCACCTCGGTGGACTTGTCTTTCTTATAAAGGATCGCGCTTTCCGGAATCGCCAGCACGCCCTTATGCTCTTCGAGAACAATCTCGGCATTGGCGGTCATGCCCGAGCGCAGTTTGCCGGACTCGTTGGAAATCGACACGCGCACCTCGAACGTGGTGACATTGTCCTTCTCCACACCCTGTGGTGAAATCTTCGTCACCCGGCCCTGGAACCGGTCGTCCTTGAATGACTCCACCTTGATTCGCGCCGGCTGCTTGACATAGATGCGGCCGAGGTCGCTCTCGTCCACCTTGCCTTTGACGTACACCTCGCCCAGGTCGCCGAGCGTCATGATCAACGTTGCGCCCGCGCCCATCGTGAGAATCGAACTCACCGCATCACCCATCTCGCGATCCCGCGAGAGAACCACGCCATCGAGCGGCGAAAGAATCGTCGCGTTGCGCAGGTCTTCCTCGGCTCGAGCCTGCACCGCGCGCGTCTGCTCCAATCCGGCCTCGGCGCGCACAATCGCAGACCGCGCAACATTGATGTTCGCGATGGCCGACCGCTGCCGGTTCAACGCCATCTCGTAATTCTTTTCCACTTCATCGCGCGCGTTCTGACCGATGAGGCCTTCGTTGAACATCTTGCGGCCGCGCTCCATGTCGCGCTTCAGGAACGGCACGTCGGGTCCGGCGGCCTCCACCTGATAGCGTTCCAACTCCGCCTTGGCGCTGCGGACTGCCGCTTCTGATACCGCAACCGCCGCCTGTGCCTCGCGCAGCCGCGGCTGCAGATCGTTCTTATCGAGCTCGCAAATCACCTGGCCCTTGCGAACGACGTCCCCGACATTCACCGGCAGACTCTGAATGATTCCGCTGGCTTTCGATTTCACCTCGACCTTGGTGACCGGCTCCACTTTTCCAGTGGCGACAACGGACCTCGCCAGGTCCATCCGTTCCACTTTCACCAGACGTTCCGGGTCGATCTTGGTGGAACTGCGGGTATACGCCTTGACGGTCCAGAAGGCAGCCCCGCAAATCACTGCCAGAATGACCAGAAGTATAGAGAAAAACCTCGCTTTGCGCATGGCACGCGACATGATGATTGCCTCGCTTCATATGCACAGACGAGTCGAGGGCTCCACTTGTTCCGAAGAATCCCCACCGGCCCGAAGAATCCATGAGCGGGTGAATCCGCAAAGCGCACAGGGTGCGGCGCGCACCACCAGAAGCCAGGAACCATTGGGCTCGCGCCGCACTCCGTTGTGCGCGTCGTGAAACGCTCAGTGCTTCGCTTTCGTGGCCAGATGTTTCCAGTAGGAATTGCGTGCCGCCTGATCCACGGTGCTGTGTTCCGGGGTGCCCGAAGGTACCACCGGCGCGGTGACGTACAACAGCCGCTCTGTATCCGCGCTCAACTGATTCGACTGCCTGAATTTGAATCCGTACACCACGCAATCCGCGCTGCCGTAGTAGTTGCTGATGCCGTTGATATGGATGCTCGACAGGATCTCGTTAGGGTAGGAATAGCTGAAGGGACCGCCCCCCGGATAATTCCCACCGAGTTGGCCCGAAGAGCTTCCGTTAGCGAACGTGAAGTTCATCGCGTTCACGATGTCCCCCGACAGTCCGCCCGCCGTCACCACGGGATTGGCAGCCACCTGAAACACTCCACCATGCGGCGGCGAGTTGCTTCCGCCGCCCTGATCACCCATGCGCGCGGTGGTGGTGACGCCGCCCGGGCCGCCACCCGCCGGGTAGGTGAGTTGCACCGCGTCGATGCGGTCCCAGGCCCACACCGAAATCTGGCTGATGGGCGCCGTCGGCGGACTCGGCAACACGATCGGGCCGCTGTCGTCGCAGGTGCCTTGCGGGTCGCTGTAGATCTCCCGGTTCAGGTAGACTGAGACGCCGTTGGGGTACTTGGATACATCGAAATACTGCCACATGTTCATAAAGTCCAACACCGTCAGCGTCATCTGCCGGACGTACTGATTTACGGCCCGGAAGGGCTGCGCCTGCTGGTTGTTACCGGGCGTGGAGGATTGCACATTCGTCAAGCCAGTCTGATAAGTCGTTTGCGCGTACGCAGCGTAGGCCGCAATCGTGCTCGTCAGCGTGATCTGCGTTTGTTTCAGAATCGCCGGCGTCCATCCCCACTTCGCACCGCCGAGCACGCCATCGCGCAGCAGGCTCAAATGCATGTTGGAGAATTGCGCAAACAGTGGCAGGAGCAGTACCTGGTATCCGCTCATTTGGAATGTCGGCAATTGTTGCAGAAAGTCCCCGTTGGCTATATTCCATTTCTCGGAAATATAGGTTGGGTCTCCCGTCCCGTCCTTAAGAGCAAGCAGATAGTCGTTGAGAACGTTATTCAATCCCTGGAGGCTTGCGCTCACTTCTGTCTGCACCAGTTGGCTCAGATCTTTTTGGATGAGCGCCTCCACCTGCGCCTCAATTTCACCCCAGATGTCCTCCTTCGATTGTGGCCAGAAGATGTATACAAGCGCGCTCAACAATGGCCCCACTTCGGGCACAAGACCGAGTATCCCCGCTATCCCTTGTTCGGCCGCGTTATTCCAATCGAACCCGGAACTCGTCACCATCGCGGCACCAGTGGCCTGCGACCCCATGGATGGTTGCATTGGAACCCCTTTTCCGTTTGCTGGCTGGCGTCAGCAAAATGCGTTTGAATTTGATCGTATTCCCAGATCAACGCGAGGGAATCGTAGCACAATTTGTCCGGGATCGCTCCCCGCGCGGTGCGCCCATTTCGTTATGCGATACTAGGCTGATTTTTCAGAGTCCGCCGCAGGCGGCCGTGATGAGAGGAATTGTCCCATGGAACCCATCTCGCGAAGAGAGTTATTCAGACGCTCAACGCCGCCGGTCGCTTACGCTCTGTTGCCGCTGAAGGGATGCGCAACCAGAGACCCGGCCGCGTCGATTGCTCCGCGCATCACCAGCCTGATGGCGGAACATTCCATTGCGGGACTGTCACTGGCGATTGTGCGAGGCGCGAGCATTATGTGGGCGCGCGGCTTCGGTGTTCGGGACGCGGCGTCGGGCGTGGCCGTGGATGAGGGCACAATGTTCGAGGCCGCCTCCATGAGCAAGCCCGTGTTTGCCTACGCCGTGATGAAACTGTGTGAGAAGGGGATTCTCCAACTGGACACTCCATTGACGCGGTACACCAGCGGGCGGTTCCTGGAGGGCGACCCCAGGCTCCATTTCATTACCGCTCGCCATGTGCTTTCGCATACCAGTGGATTGCCCGATATACGCTCCGGCTCCCGGCCTTTGAAGATCCATTTCGCACCAGGCGAGAGGTGGCAATACTCGGGAGAGGGCTACGCGTACCTGCAGTCGGTGGCGACAAGCCTGACAGGAAGCGTCCTCGCCTCCCCGTGCAGCACCTACGAGGCCGGCCTTAAGGTCTGCGGCACCGACTTCGATGCACAGATGCGAACCAATCTTCTCAGCCCGTTTGGAATGAACCTGTCCGGTTATTTGTGGACCGAAGTGTTCGCGAAACATCTGGCGCGGCCTCATGACACCAATGGCAAGCCACTGCCTCCACGGCACTACACTTCCGCCGATGCGGCGCGCTACGGCTCGATGGGAGGACTGCTCACCACCGCTGCTGACTATGCGAAATTCGTCATCGAGATCATGGCGCCGAAGCCGGCCGACACCTTCCGTCTCAACACCGCCAGTTGGAGGGAAATGCTCCGGCCGCAAGTGAAAGTGGAAGACGGACCGGGATACTCCATTTCGTGGGCGCTTGGTTGGAAAATCGCTCGCACCGCCGAGTATGGCGAGTTGGTCAGCCACGGCGGCGATCAGACGGGATTCCACTCCCTCGCGGAATTTTCGCTGGCCGCGAAGACAGGATACGTGATTCTGACAAACGGCGAAAACGGCTGGAAACTGATTCAAACACTCGCGCCCGAATTAGCCCGTCTGGTGCATGGGCGTTCCAAAACGTGATTTGGCGCCCACGTCAGAAGCTCAGCCGCATCACCAACTGAATCACGCGTCCCCCCGGATCCTGCGATCCGTTGAAGTCGTTATAGTAGTTCGTCGTGCGGCCAAACGTCGTTCCCGTGATGCTGGTGCTTGCCGTCGACGACGCCGGGCTCCCCACCATGAAGTTGGAAATATTCATCGCGTTCAGCGCTTCAGCTCTCAGCTCCAATCCCAGCCGCTCGGTGATGCGCGTCCGCTTGGCCAGTGTCATATCAATGCGAACCAGGCTCAGGCCGTAGAGGAACAATTGATACCCCATCTGGCCCGCCGTAGTGGGCACCTGCAGATACTGTGCATTGGCGCGCCCGTCGCTGCCGATCAGCTCCGGTCGGGTCCAGAACACCGTGCCATTGGCGCGCTTGTCCACACGCACCATGCTCTGCAACTCCTGTCGCGACACCATCGGAATGACGCCGGCATCCAATTGGTTGAACGTGGCTCGTCCGCCCGTCAACTGGAACGGCTGGCCCGATTGAATCCGCCCGACTCCGTTGAACTGCCATCCGCCCACCAACCGGCTCAGCACGCCGTTGGCCGAATTTACCAGTGGCCGCCCGGCCCCGAACGGCAGCTCATAGAGCCAGTTCATTTTGAACACATGCCGGATATCGTAGGGCGACGGCCCGCGTGCCAGTGAATAGTCGCGCATCGTAGGCACGTCTTTGTACGATCCCGAATCATCCGCGAAAGCGTCGCTCATTCCTTTCGCAAACGTGTAATTGGCCGAGAGCAGCAACCCCTGCGACATCCGCCGCCGCAACTCCACCTGCAACGAATTGTACGAGGACGTTGCCCCGTTGGCGAGCAGATAACTGCCGCTGCCAATCGCATCCGGGTTCACCACAAAGAAATTGCGCGGGTAGACTTTCGTGAGGTTGCCCATGTACAGATTGCTGTTGTTGAGCGTGCTCGCCATCGACCCCGCCGTACCCTGCTGCAGCGCGGTGACGAACGTACTGCTGGCGAAGCTCGTGCCCGCAGCCACGCCCGCAAACGCCGCATTAAGAATCGGCGTATTGGCCTGACCCGGCAGCCCGCGGTTGTCAAATCGAAGCGCACCCGTAGCCGACCCCGTGCACGCCGCGCGGTTCGCCGTGCAAACGGCCAGGTTGTTCTGCGCCACCTGGAATTCCTTCAGAAAACCGTTCTCGACGATGTTCACTTCGTTGAGATTGTTCTGTCGCCACAGATTGTCCCCGATGTTGCCGACGTAGCGCGCCTCCAACACCGTGTCGCGCGCCACCTGCCGCTGAATCCCGATGCTATAGCTGTGGATGCGCGGCGGCTTCAGGTTCGGGTCAAACCAGTTCAGCGACGCCGAGCTCGTGAAAGTGAAAGAGCTCAAGGGCAGCGGAAATGCGAAAGCTGTTGGGAACGTAACCAGCGGCGGGATTGTGCCGTCGTAGAACAGCGACCCCGATCGAAAGTCGCGGTCCGCCACCAGTGCCGCCGACGCCGTCGGTCCCGGGTTGGCCCCCGCAAGCCCGCGGAAGTTGTTCATGCCCTCACGCGTATAGTTGATGGAGTAGCCAAAGCGCAACGCACCGCCTTCGCCAAAGATCAGCCGCCGCCACCAGCTATCCGCCGTCGGCGACCATGCCAACCCCAGGTTCGGTGCAAAATTGGCGAACTGCTTGTTCCATGACTGCCCCGCCGCCACGAGTTGCGATGCCTGCCCCGTCAGCGTCCCCGGCTTGAATAAGTTGTCCTGCCCGGAAACTCCAAAGAGCCCCGCATAGCCGCCCGCCGGCATGGTGTAAATGCCATTCCGCGAATTGGGTATCCCTTGATACTCCCACCGCAACCCCGCGGTGATCGTGACGCTGGGCCGCACGCGCCAGCTATCGGTAACAAACAACCCCAACTGCCGTTGATACTCGCGCCGCGTCAGCGGATCGTACTGCGAATACTTCTTTGTTTCTTCATTCACGTTCACCACGCCGGCAACTCCGCTCAGCCGTCCCGTGAGCAGCGCGTACAACGCCGCGGCACTGCCTTGGTCGTTTGGATTGAGAGCAGGAAAATTCGCGGTAGTGAACATCGCGTTGGCCGGATCGTTCGCCGTGATTCCCATGCTGGCCAGCGGAACCGCGGTGCCGATGCTCTTGTCCCACGACGAGATGCGCGTATAACTGAAGCCGAAGTTCAGTGTGTGCTTGCCCTTCTGCCAACCGTAGGTGTCCGAGATGGTCCACACGGGAGTGTTGCGGCGCGAATCGCGCGGCAGACTCAACGGTGACGTCAACCCCAGCGGAAACCCAAGTCGTGTATTGCCCGGATACAGCCCCTGGTCCATACCGCCCGCAAACACAATCGAGCCGCCATTTAACCCCACCCGGAATTCGTTGTTCATCACCGCCGACACCGCCCATCGCCACGCCATCGAACCCTGAAAGCGATTCGAGTTCTGGCCGCCTTCCGCGGGCCTGCCGTTCAACGTCTCAAACCCAGGGTACGTACGGTCGTATCCGTTCAACGTGTCCGGCTGGCTGCGGAACCCCTGATAGTAGTAGGTCGCCTCCACCTGCATCCGGCTGTTGATGACATAGTCCGTACGCACCGTGGGGAAGAACCGGCGCTGGAAGCCAAGGTTGTTGAACGACATCGTGTCGCGAAACAAATCGCTCGGCGTGATCCCCACTGAACCGCCGGCTCGCAGCGAATCAATCTGACGCAACAGCCCAAGAATGTTCGCATCGGGCGTGGACCGGAACCCGTTGTTCGCCGCCACCTGCAGGACGTTTACCCCGCGCTCCTGATTGTCAGTCCCGCGGTAAGTGAAGATGCCGTTAATGGCGCTTGGCTTCAAAACGGTGCGCGTCCGCGCAATCGAGTTTGGCAGCCGGAACTCGTCCCAAACTCCGAAAATAAACAGCCGGTTCTTAATGATCGGGCCTCCGAGATTCCCGCCAAACTGATTCAGCTTCAACACCTGCCGAGGGAGTCCCTGCGCGTTGTTGCGCCAGGTGTTGGCGTTCAGTGCATTGTTACGCAGATACTCAAACGCCGTGCCATGCCAATTGTTGGTGCCGCGCTTGGTGACGAACGTGATCTGCACCGCACCTTCGCCCGTCGATGCGCCATTTGCCGCTGACGACACCGTCACTTCATCCACAGAATCAATACGCGGCTGGATGTAGGTGTAGAAGCCGCCGCCGCTGGAACTCTTAAGCAGATTGTCCTGCACGTTCACCCCGTCGATGGCCACGTTCAGCGCGCCTTTGGGAAGAGAGTTGAAACTCGCATAGCGTACGCCGCCGCCCCCGCTCGCGCCCGCCATTTGAAAGGCCAGATCCAGCGCGCTGCGCGTCGGCAGCGGCAACTCCGTGATCTGCCGTCCCGTGATCGTCGTTTGAATCGCCGTGGTTGATGTGATGACCGGAGTGGCCTGCGCCTCCACCTGAACAGTCTCTGTGGTGCCACCCACTTCCAGTCTGATATCCACGGTGGTCGAGCTGGCGACGTTCACTTTGACGTTCGCCACCACGCCCTTTGAAAACCCCGCAGCGGTGCCCTCCACGCGATAGACGCCCTCTACCTGGCTGAGGCACGTGTATAAACCCGAGTCCGTAGTCACCGTCTCAGCGCGCGAACCGGTCTCCTGACCGATGCATACGACGACGGCGCCCGGAATCACAGCGCCGGTGCTGTCTTTCACCACGCCAACAATGCTGCCGGTTGTAGCCACCTGTGAGTGCGCGAGCGTAGCCGCGAAACAGAATCCTGCCACAAATGTGGCGATTTGGACGAACCTCATCTGCATCCCCCCCATACCTGGGATTCTGCAACTCACAAGGTTACAGTTGTAACGATTGAAAGGATAGGCTAGAGTGTGCGGCAATTGCTCTCCGATGGCAAGTGCCAGCAAAGTTGTCAAGGCGGTAAGTGATTTTCGGCCAGACGCGACGGCAACCGGGACCGATTTTCCACGCGCTGGCCCGTACCAAGTCCTCACAGGAGGGAATCCAGCGCGGGCTCAGAGAGGAATCAATCGGGCACGGATAAGCGAGGTTAGCCACTCGCGCGTCAGTCGGCAATGTAGCCGTTTCGACGGTCGGATTGGGACCAGTTCGTAGGAATTGCATTTGAATCCGCTTCGTGCAACCACTTGCTCCCATCGCCGGATCGTCATGCCATTCAGCCCACCGGCCACTTCGTGAAATCGTTTGGCTCCATCGGTCTTGAAATCGGAACGCCAGCGGATGAGTGCCGACTCTGTGAAAATCAAGTGCGCCCAAGGGAAAACCGAAAATAGATGACCGCCGTAGGGGTGATACCAAGTGGGGCCAAACGCCGTCAGTAAATAGCCGTTCGGCTTGAGGAGGCCGCGCATCACGCGGAGTATCTTGTCAGGGTCCTCGAAATGCTCGAAAGCATCAGTTGATATGATCACGTCCACCGGCTCGGACCAGACCGAGGTAAAGGTGCAGCGGTCCTGAATTCCCAGTGCCACGGCGCGGTTGCTGGCCCGCTCCAGGTAGTGCTCCTGAATGTCCACTCCAATGACGTGGGCACACCCATTCTGTGCGAGTTCCAGTGCGTTGGCACCTTCGCCACACCCAAAGTCCAACACTACCTTATCGCGGAGCTCATCGAAGATCGTGGGGCCGAACATCGTTTTGAGTTTACTGAGTCCGCGCGCAGCGTACGGATCGCCCTGACTCATGGGAACCCCCTTCCCGCCAGGCCAGTACCGCTTTAGAAGCCCGTAGCCAAGTGTCCCACCGACAAGACCCATTCATCATCCTCCCTGCAACACTACTTCGAACTCGAAAGCCCCGTGAATCGGGTTGGGCTTCGATCTACGGCACACCGACGGCTCAAGGGGTTCGGCTTGAATTGTACCAGCCCGCACTGGCATTGAGAAACCAGTATATAACTGCGTCGGGGCAAAGTAGAAATGCCCTCTTTTGCCGCGCCTACTGGGGAGTGCATGGCCCAATGTATGAAGCGGCGGACGGCTCCTGGTGGCGACCAACCAGATCAAAAGAATGGCCGGCGAGAAACCCGGGCAGTCCCCTATCCGGCAATGAACGCTGAACCCTATAGCTGCCCACCTATTCAGCTCTCAGTGCTGGCGTAGGCCAAAGGCAATCCCGGCGATCAGGAACCCGAGCCCCGCGACCGCCAGGAGCGATGATTCCACCAGCGTCTGGCTGG